>CAZUDO010000098.1:0-25673 GCA_964618895.1 uncultured Binatia bacterium (SeqCode) | reverse complement strand
GGCAAGTTCCGCCCCCCGGACAAACTGCTCGCGGCCCTGCGGGGGGGCTGATTATGCGGAGTGGATCGCCGAGCATTTCCGTGTGGACGCGGACCCGTGGCACACCATCTCCGCATAACGCAGCGCTGCACATAACACGGCCGCTGCAGCGCCACGGCGACCCGCCCGTCGCGCAGGCGCTGCAGGCGGTCCTGCCCGAGCGGCGGGCGGACGAGGTAGCGGCAGAGCTGCGCCAGCCGACCGCGCTCCCCCGCCGCGACGTGCACGGCGGCATGCAAATCGAAGCCCTCCTCGTGCGCGTGGAGCGGGACCTGGCGATCGACCCAGGGGGCGTCCGGATCGGCCCCGATCCGCTGCGGCCCGCGGCCCGCGCGACGGCCCAGCGCCGCGCGGCCCACGACCGCCGCCTGCGCCAGGCCCGCGAGCGCCACGGATTCGTCCGCCAGCGGATCACCATCCGCGTCAGGCTCCGACGCTCCCGTCACCCCGAGGCGCCCGAGCCGCCGCCGCACCCGCGTCACCACCCACTGCACCTCCGCGTCCGTGGGCGGTGCGGCCGGATGAAACTGCAACGTCCCGTCCGATGCCCGCACGAACACGCCATCGAGCACGAGCGTATGGAAGTGGACATGGAGGTTCACCGCCCCACCGAAGCGCTGCACGGCGGTCACCATCCCGGTCTCGCCGTCGGCCAGCCCCCGTCGACGCGCCTGGCGGCGATACGCGCTGCGTAGCGCTCGCACGAAGACCCGTACCACCGTCCGACAGAGCTGGTGGTCGTACGCCAGCCGGTAGCGCAGCCGATGCGGCACCGACAGCACCCACTGGCGCACAGGCACGTCGGGCGGCAGCACGTGGTCGACCAGGTGCGCCGCCCGTTCGGCCATCAACCCCACAACATAATGCGCGGAGGACTGACGTCCGCGCCGTGACCTACGCCTGGCATCCGCTGCGAGGACGCAACGTTGTCGTTCGTGCCTATGGCCGCGGCGACCTGCTCCGCTGTGTCGCCGTGGAGGATCCGGGTGGCGGGAGCATCGTGCTGCCGAACTGGATGCTCGATCCCGAGGCGTGCGCCGCGATGCGTCGCACGGGCGAAGCGTTCGTCTCCATCGCGGCTCTCGAGGCGTTGCGGCAGTTGCTCGTCGAAGCGCGCACGTTGCACGGGGCGCCCACGTCGCGCCAGACAGCAGCCCATGAGCCACCGTCGCCGCCGTCAGGCCCTCCAACTGGACCTGCTGCACCCGCGCCCGTGTCTGCCGGCGTGGAGCAGCCTTCCCACGATGTGCCGCCAAGAGGTCGTCGCGCTGCTCGTCGAGTTGCTGAAGCAGCATCTCCAGACGGGCGGCCAAGCCGCGGAGACCGGAGGCGACGATGAGTGAGAAGATCGGGGAACGCCACCTCATGCGCCGCGCGATTCTCTATGTGCGGCAGTCGACGGCGCAGCAACTCGCTCACAACGAGGAGAGTCGTCGCCAGCAATACGCGATGCGCGAGCGGCTACAGGCCTTGGGCTGGCGTGACGTCGAGGTGATCGACGAAGATCTGGGCAAGTCGGCCGCCGGGTCCGTCGATCGCAGTGGCTTCCGTCGGCTCGTGGCCGAGGTCTCGCTCGGGCGGGTCGGCGTGGTGGCCGCCCGCGAAGTGTCCCGCTTTGCGCGCAACAGCCGCGATTGGCAGCAGTTGATCGAGATTTGCCGCATCGTCGACACGCTGCTCGTCGACCAGGAGACGGTGTACGCGCCCCGGCTGAGCAACGATCGGCTCCTGTTGGGCCTGAAAGGCAGTCTCAACGAATACGAACTCGACTTGTTGCGGCTGCGGGGTCTGGAGGCGCGGCGCGAGAAGGCCGGTCGTGGCGAGCTCGTCGCCGGCGTTCCGGTCGGATATCGCGTGAGCGACGAGGGCGGGCTCGAGCGCACACCGGACCGGCGCGTGCGACAGATGATCGCATTGCTCTTCGCCAAGTTCTTCGAACTCGGGAGCGCGCGCCAAGTGATGCTCTGGCTGCGGGCCTCCCGGATTCAAGTCGCCGCCAACCGCGATCGGCAGGGCACCGTCGAATGGAAGGACCCGACCGCGCACTACGTGTACGACGTGCTGACGAACCCGACGTACGCAGGGGCCTACGCCTACGGGCGGACGCAGCAGCGCACGCGCGTCGTCGACGGCCAGCTCCGCTCCACCGCCACGCGCGTGCGGCGGAGTGCCTGGACCGTGTTGCTGCATGACCGCCATGAGGCGTACATCAGTTGGGCCCAGTTCGAACGCGTGGAGCAGATGCTCACCAAGAATGCCCAGAATCGCGGAGGCCACGGCGCGGCGCGACGGGGGTCCGCGCTGCTCACCGGACTGGTCTGGTGCCGGCGCTGCGGCCACCGCCTGGGGGTCAACTACAGCGGTAGCGGAGCGGCGATCAGTCGCTACACCTGCGACGCCACCAACGGCCGACAAGGCCTTCCGAAGTGTATGTCGTTCAGCGCCGTGGATGTCGATGCGCACGTGGCGCAGCAGCTGCTGGCCGTCGTCCAACCCGGCGCGATCGAGGCGGCGCGCAGCACCTGGATCAACGAGGCCGGCGCCCGCGACCAGGCGCTCGAGGCCATCGAGCGGCAGGCGGAGCAAGCGCACTACCAGGCGCGGCACGCCGAGCGGCAGTACAACGCTGTCGACCCAGACAATCGTACCGTCGCCGGCGAGCTCGAACGGCGATGGAACGCGGCGCTTGAGCTGGCACAGTCGATCGACCAACGGCTCACCGAAGCGCGCGCGACGCGCCAGCGCCCGGAGGCGCAGCCACCCGACGTCAACGCGTACACGGCGCTGGGGCAGGACCTCGAACAGGTGTGGACCGCCGACACGACGGACATCGCGCTGAAGAAACGGATCGTACGGGCGATCGTCGAGCAGATCTGGGCGGATGTCGATGAGGGGCGCCGGGACATCGCGCTCACCATCCACTGGAAGGGCGGCGCGCACACCGAGCTGCGCGTCCGCAAGCGTCGCACCGGTGAGCACCGTCACACGACGGCACCGGACGTCGTCGACGCCGTTCGCGGGCTCGCCCGCATCCTGCCGGATCAACAGATCGCGGCGTGGCTCGGGCGTGCCGGCCTCCGTACGCCCACCGGCGCGCACTACACGCGCGCGTTGGTGGCGTCGGTGCGTCACTTGCGGGGGATCGAGGCCTGCTCGGAGGAACGGCGACGCGCCGAGGGCTGGCTCACGTGCGACGAGGCGGCGGCGCTGCTGCACGTCGCTCCGAAGACGGTGCGCCGCGCGGCCGCGCGCCATGACTTGCCGGCCATCCGCCCCCTTGCCAACGGCCCCTGGATCTTCGCGCGCAGCGACCTCGTTGGCACCGTGACTGCCGAGCGCGTCGCGACAAGGGCGCGCGGACGACGCAACAACCAGGACGCAGGACCAACGCCGGATCAGCTCTCCCTCGATATTCCGAGCACATAGCGAGGTGACGTATCATGAAGCGTGCTTCATTCGGCGCCCGCCGCAGCTCGGGCAGAAACCCCGCCCCTTGCACGAGAACGGCACCAGCCGCTCGAACGCGCAGTCCCCGCACCGCACCCGGGCAAAGCCGTGCGCGAGCACCCCGCAACGAAGGAACTTCCGGAACTCGCGCACGACGAACGCGGGCAACCCGTCCGTCCGCGCCTCGACCTCGGCAAGGAAGGCGGCGAGATGCGTGCGCACCACCCCGTAGAGTACGCCGGTCGTCGGCGAGCGCGGCACGTAGACGCCGCCCATGTGGGGCGCCAGGTGCGAGCTTGGTGCCAGCCGCGGTGGCACGATTTCCGGGGATGCACCGTTTCATCTGCGCCGCCCAGGAAACGGAGTGTTTCAGGACTGAGGGCGCGCGCGCCGCGCGACCGGCGCGACCGCCGCTCTCGAAGATCGCTCGCGAGCTCGATGGCGCGGCGCGGGGCGTTGGAACGCGCCGTTTGCACCGTCTCGTGCCACCCACTACATCCGGCCATCTGATGCTCGCTGGCAGCACGCTGACTCACGCTCACGCGGGCGGCCCCGCCAGGGGCCGGTACGCGAACGCCACACCACGATGACGCGTCTTCAATTCCAGGTCGACGCCCAGGCGACCGCATCCCGTGCCCGCGCCGCCCGGTTCCAGACGCGGCACGGCGAGGTGCTGACGCCCGTCTTCATGCCCGTGGGGACGCAGGCCACCGTCCGGGGACTGTCCGTCGAGGATCTGCAGGCGGCCGGCTCGCGCATCCTGCTCGCCAACGCCTATCATCTCCTGCTCCGTCCCGGCCTCGAGGTGTTCGCCCGGGTGGGAGGCATCCACCGCTTCATGAACTGGAGCGGGTCGGTGCTGACCGACTCGGGGGGATTCCAGGTGTTCTCGCTCGCCGGCGAGCGTGCCATCAGCGAAGAAGGAGCGCTCTTCCGGAGCTACGTCGACGGCACGCGCATCATGTTGAGCCCCGAGCGCAGCATCGCCGTGCAGCAGGCCATCGGCGGCGACATCATGATGGCGCTCGATCAGTGCATCCCGTCGACGGCGGACCACGCGACCGCGGCCGCGGCCATGCACTTGACCGAGCGCTGGGCCGCTCGCAGCCTGGCCGCGCGGGGCGATTCCCTGCAGGCGCTGTTCGGCATCGTGCAGGGCGCCTGCTTCGACGACCTGCGCCGGGACAGCGCGCGCGGCCTGACGTGCCTGCCCTTCGACGGCTTCGCCATCGGGGGCCTGGCGGTCGGGGAATCGAAGGCGCAACGGGAACAGTTCACCGAGCTGACCACCGACCTGCTCCCCGCTACCCTGCCCCGCTACCTGATGGGCGTCGGCACCCCGGTCGATCTGCTGGAGGCCGTGCATCGGGGGATCGACATGTTCGACTGCAGCATCCCGTCGGCCCTCGCCAAACAGGGGGTGGCGTTCACCTCGGCCGGCCGCCGGAACCTCTATCGCAGCGTCTATAAGCTGGCCGAGGAGCCGCTGGATCCCCGTTGCGACTGCCCGACGTGCGCGGGGTATTCACGGGCCTACCTCCATCACCTGACTAAGGCCGGCGAGGTGCTCGGCTGGCACCTGCTGACCAAGCACAACGTGCACTTCTACCACAGCCTGACGGCCGCCATGCGCCGGCACGTGCTCGCCGACACCTTCGCGGCGTACTACCGGGAGCAACGGGACACGCTCGGGCGCGGCGACGACGAGCATCCGTCGGTGGCGCCGATCACCCGACGCCGCCGGCGCGATCCGCACGCCATGGACCGCTTCGAGGTTCGGGTGTCGGCGCACGGCTTCGCCAGCGTGGTCGACAAGGCGTCCGGAGAGATCATGCACGCCGGGCTCGATCCGACCGTCGAAGCGCACGCGCTCTACGTCGACCAGTCCCGATTGGCGGACCGCCAGCGGGAACCCCTGCCGGACCCGCTGGTGGTGTGGGACGTGGGACTCGGTGCGGCTCACAACGCCATGGCCGCGCTCCGCTGCTGCGAGGCGACGGGGGCGGCGGCGCGGCGGCCGGTGCGACTCATCAGCTTCGAGCACGATCTCGGCTCCCTGCGGCTCGCCTTGCGGAACCCGACGCGGTTTCCCCACCTGCAATGCGCCGGCCCCACGCAGATATTGCGACGCGGCGAATGGCGGTCCGAACGGGCGGCGGTCGCCTGGATGCTCCTCGAGGGCGATTTCGGGTCGCGCCTGACGGAGGCCCCGACGCCGGACGTCATTTTCTTCGATCCCTTCTCCGCCCGGACCGACCGCGACATGTGGACCCTGGCGTGCTTCGAACGCGTGTTTGCCGCCTGCAGCGAGCACGATACGGAGCTGTTCACGTATTCGGCCTCCACCGCGGTCCGGGCCGCCTTGCTGGCCGCCGGCTTTCACGTCGCCCGGGGCGTCCCCACCGGGACGAAGCCCGAAACGACGGTCGCGATGGCCCCGCCGGCCTCGCGGCACGCCCCGGCACGCGGGCGCGTGCTCCTGGACGCGGAGTGGCTCGAGCGGTGGCGGCGGAGCGACGCCAAGTTCCCGAGCGACGTGCCCGCCGCCCGTCACGCCATCGTCACCGAACGGATCCTGGGGGCCCCGCAGTTCCGGGGGGTCGGCGGGTAGGGTCGACGACGGGCACTGCCTTGATGCAGGATGCCGCCCATGTCGGACCCCCGCACCTACTACGACGGTGAGCCCTTTCCCGGCCGCGTCGGGCTCACCGTCGCCGACTCCGATCCGGCGTGGCCGGTGGCGCGCCGCGCGCCCGCCGGGGCACCGAACGTGCTCCTCATCGTCCTCGACGACGTCGGCTTCGCCCAGCTCGGCTGCTACGGCTCCGACATCGCGACGCCCGTGTTCGACGGCCTGGCCGCCGACGGCCTTCGCTATCGGAGCTTCCACACCACCGCGATGTGCTCGCCGACGCGTGCCTGCCTCTTGACCGGGAGGAACCCGCACACGTGCGCCATGGGCGGTATCACCGATCTCGCCATGGGTTTTCCCGGCTACAACGGGCGCATCCCGAAATCGTGCGGCTTCGTGAGCGAAGCGCTCCGCCAGCGCGGGTGGGCGACGTTCGCCGTCGGCAAGTGGCACCTCGCCCCCGCCGACGAGACCCACGCCGCGGCGCCGCGCGACCGCTGGCCGCTCGGGCAGGGGTTCGAGCGTTTCTACGGCTTCCTCGGCGGCGAGACCAACCAGTGCTTCCCCGATCTCGTCGTCGACAACTCGCCGATCACGTTCGTACCACCCGAGGGCTACCACCTGACCCACGACCTCGTGGATCGCGCCATCGGGCTGGTCACGGACGTGCGCGCCGCCGACCCGTCGAAGCCGTTCTTCCTCTACTGCGCGCTCGGGGCGTGCCACGCACCGCATCAGGCCCCGCGTAACTGGATCGATCGCTACCGTGGCCGCTTCGATGATGGCTGGGACGCCTGGCGCGCGCGCACACACGCCCGTCAGCTCGAGCTGGGGATCATCCCGCCCGGCACCCGGCTGAGCCCGCGGCCGCCGTGGGTGCAGGACTGGAGCCAGCTCCCGGCCGACGAACGGCGCGCCTACGCGCGCATGATGGAAGTGTACGCCGGCTTTCTCTCGCACACCGATCACCACGTGGGCCGCCTGCTCGAGTTCCTCACCCGGACCGGCGAGCTCGACCACACGCTCGTCCTCCTGCTGAGCGACAACGGCGCCAGCGCCGAAGGCGGCGCGCACGGCACCTTCAACGAGAACTTCGTCTTCAACGGGCTCCCGCACGATACCGAGAAGACGCTCGCACTCCTGGACGAGCTCGGCGGCCCGCGCACCTACGGCCACTATCCGTGGGGATGGGCCCTCGCCGGCAACACCCCCTTTCGGCGCTGGAAGCGCGAGACCCACGAAGGCGGCATCGGCGACCCCCTCATCGTGCGCTGGCCCGCCGTGCCCGACCGGGGCGCGGTGCGCCCGCAGTACGTGCACGCGATCGACGTGGCGGCGACCATCCTCGACCTGACCGGCGTCGAGATGCCGCCCGTCCTCGGCGGCGTGGCGCAGGAGCCGCTCGCCGGGGTGAGTTTTGCCGCGTCGCTCACGGACGCCGGGGCGGCCGAGCACCGCGACACGCAGTACTACGAGCAGTTCGCGTGCCGCGCGCTCTACCATCGCGGCTGGAAGGCGGTGGCGTACCACGCGATGGTGATCTACGAGGACGGCGACAATCCCTCGGCCCATCCGTCGACGGATCGCTGGGAGCTGTATCACGTGGCCGACGACCCGTCGGAGTACCACGACCTGGCGTCCGAGCATCCCGAGAAGCTCCGCGAGCTCCAGGATCTCTGGTTCCGCGAGGCCGGGCGGTACGGCGCACTCCCGCTGCAGGCGATTCGCCTCTTCGGTCACGGTCGGCCGCCGGCGATCCCGCCGAACGACCGCCTCGTGCTCCGA
Source organism: uncultured Binatia bacterium (SeqCode) (assembly GCA_964618895.1). Lineage (GTDB taxonomy): Bacteria > Desulfobacterota > Binatia > DP-6 > DP-6 > CAZUDO01. The sequence goes on along the minus strand of CAZUDO010000098.1, from coordinate 17,770 downwards.
CCCGGGGCCGCCGCATTGCCCGAGGAGGTCGCGCCGCGCTTGAAGCTCCGGCCACATCACCTGGTCGCCCGTATCGAGCTGCTCGAGCCCGGGACGCAGGGCGTCCTCCTGACGCAGGGCGGACGCTTCGGCGGCTTCTCGCTCTACGTCCGCGAACGGTGCGTCCACTACACCTACAACTTCGCCGGGCTCGACGAGACCACGCTGTCGAGCGCGCCGCTCGCCACCGGACGCCACGTCGTCGGCGTGCAGATGACGCCCACACGCGGCATCGGGATGCACGCGGAGCTGGTGGTCGACGGGGCCGTGGTCGCGGGGGCCGAGATCGCCCGCACCGCACCCTTCCGGTTCGCGTTGACCGGCGAAGGCATGTGCTGCGGCTACAGCGACGGCACGCCGGTCACCGAGGCGTACGCCACGCCGTTCCGCTTCACGGGCCGGCTGCACGAGGTGACCGTCGACGTCTCGGGCACGCCGATCGTCGATCTGGTGCGCGAAGTGCAACGGGCGTGGATGGTGCAGTAGGCCCGCGGGAGCGACGCGCCAGGATGCGACAGGGCCAGCGACCGACCGGGGCGGATCCCTTCCTACGGCCCCTCCTTCCGATGGCGGCGGACTGCAGAATGGAACGGCCCATTTTGCAGTAGGCGGCCGCTGGTTGCAGGGGCTCGGCCACTCGTCCGGGAGGCGCCGAGTGCCACGACGGTTTACGTGGCGCGGCGCAGGGGCCGGGACGTCCCATAGACGGGTGTCGTCCGTAGTCGCGACTACCGAGGAATGCCAACGCAAAGTCGAGATGTCGGGCTCAGCAGGTCAGCCCAACTCCCGGCTCGGGCCCCTCGGCCCCGCAGGCAGCCAACTCGTCTCATAATGACCGCTGCCTGCGGGTGACCGCACCCGTCGTGGGCAGTAGTAACGGTTGACACTCCCCCCGAATGGCGTCATGAATTTGAGCATGGCACGGGAAGCAACGTTGAGCGTCTCTCTCACGAACCAGCTTCGAGACTACGTACGGGCGAAGGTCGAGAGTGGCCGCTACGAGTCCGCCAGCGAGGTCATCCGGGAGAGCCTGCGATCGATGCAGGACGACGAGAAGCGGCAATACCCGTACTGGGCTGACGTTCGAGAGAAGGTGAAGGAAGCCCGCATCGCTGCCCAAGCCTGAAACCGATTACCCGTCTACGAAAGCGGGGCAACTCCAGTTCGCGTGTCCGTAGGGCGACGAGGCGAACGAGAGGACGAAGTCGCAGGAAGCGTAGTGTTCTGGCGTGACCCGCCGCTGGCAACAGCGGCGCGGATGGCGGCGCGGCGAGCAATGCAGTAAGTGACGACCCCGGCGGCGGGAGACTCCTTGATGTCGCGATGCCCGAGAGTGCGACATCATTAGGCACACATTCACTTCCAGAGCGAGGCGATCGGTGCCGCGACGAGGCGTGGCCCGACGGCCTCGACCAATCGCCCCGCGTGCAGCAGGATGCCGCGCGCGAAGCGCTTGCCCGCGATCTCGGCCAGCACCCGCAGCCCGCGTAGATCGCGGTCGCCGAAATCGGCCGAGGCCTTGACCTCCACGCCGACGATCGCGCCGTCGGGGCTCTCGAGCACCAGGTCGACCTCGGCGCCAGCCTCCGTGCGGAAGTGGTGCAGCGCCGGACGCTTTCGATGCCAAGACGCCTGCTTCAGCAGCTCCATCGCGACGCACGTCTCGGCGAGGGGGCCGAGACGCGTCTCGTCGGACTCGAGACCGACGGCGTCGATCCCGAGGAGTGCTGTGGCGAGCCCCGTGTCGACGAGATGGAGCTTCGGCATCTTGATCAGCCGCTTGCCCACGTTGCGAAACCACGCGGGCGTGAGGTGAAAAACAAACAGGCGCTGCAGCAAGTCGAGGTAGCGACCGAGGGTCGACGGCGGTAGACCGGCATCACGCGCCAGGTCTGCGCGATTGACGAGGCCGGCGGTGCGGGCGGCGAGCAGGCGCAGGAGCCTCGCGACCGCGCCGATCGACGAGATGCGCACGAGGTCCGGGACGTCGCGCTGCGCGAGCGCGCTTGCATAGTCCCGATACCAGGCCGCGCGACGCTCGGGCTCGGGCCGGGCTACCGCCGCGGGGAAGTGGCCGCGGACCAGGATCTCGATCAGCTCGCTCTTCGAGAACGGCACGCTCGCGCGCGGCCACTCGCCCGCGAAGGCACGGTCGAGGAACGTCGGCTTCCGGCGGCGCAGCTCGACCTCCGAGAGCGGCCAGAGCGTCAGCGCCTCGGTCCGCCCGGCGAGCGAGTCGGGCGCGGCGTGCGTCGCGAAAGGGTCCGCGGAGCCGGTGAGCAGCACCCGACCCGGGCGGCGGTCGCGATCCACCAGGGACTTGAGCGGCAGGATCAGACCCGGTGCTCGCTGCACCTCGTCGATCGCTGCCGGGAGGGGGAGCGAAGCCAGGAAGTCCTTGGGCGAGCGCTGCGCCTGATCGAGAACGGTCGGGTCGTCGAGGTCGGCGTAGGCCGGCTCGTCGGGCACGACCTCGCGCACCAGAGTGGTCTTGCCGGCTTGGCGTGGGCCGACCAGGACCACGATCGGACTGTCCCGGAGGGCCGCCTCCAGCACGACCCGGAGCTGTCGAGGGTAGTGATCGCCCCGTCCCATGGTTCGGAATCCTACCACAACGTGGCCGGAATTAAACCACTATCTGGTGGATTTCCGGCCCCTGGCATCATCCGCGCTCGGAGCAAGGCAGTGCGCGCGCCGGCCGGCTGGACAATCCCGAGTACTACCGCGTGCTCTACCTCTCCGACCACCCGGCAGGCGCCGTTACCCAGACGTTCGGGAATCGCTGGGGCTCGCTCGGACTGTGGGATATCTCCCGCCTGCGCGTCGAATCGGTCGAGCCGCTCATGTGGGATCACCCGGTCGTCGTTGAGGCGAACGGGGTCCTGCTGCGCCCCATCGCCTGACGGTCACGCGAAGCCGAAGAGCTTCGCGCCATCTCGCGTTCGCAGAGCCCGCCCCGAGATCGATGCCGACGGTGCCAATGACTTCGGCACGCTCTGCGCGCGTGCACTACGAGCGCTGGATATGGCGGAACTCGGGCTCCGGCAGCAGCACGTCGCGCGCGGCCCGCACGTCGGTGGTGGACTGCGGTGGCCCGTGGCACAATGTCCGCGTGGTTCCGGACGAGGCGTTGCCCGAGTGGGAACGGTTGCTCGCCGAGCGGCATCTGCAGCACCTCGTCCCGGGCACGGTCCTCGTCGGCGGCACCGCAGCCGCGCTCCACGTCGGACACCGGCGGAGCATGGACGGCGACCACGTGCTCGCGGACCTGCGGGACCGATTCGACACGGTGCTCACGCAACTCGAGGCCGTAGCCGGCTGGCAGACTGAGCGCGTCCAGCGACCCGTCCTCAGCCTCGGTCAGCGCGATGGTATCCTCACCGGGATCCGCCAGCTGCGACGCACGCGCCCGCTCGAGACCGAAGAGATCGCCGGCCTGCGCGTCCCGACGCTCGCCGAGATGGCGCGCACTACCTCGACACGGTCGGTGTCGCGGCCGCCATGCCGTCGTTCGATGACATCTACCGTCAGCCGGGAGGGGCGTCGCCGCTCACCGAGGTGGCGGAACGACTCGTGGCAGCGGCGCCGGGCGACGTGACGACCCGCGACCTGCATCAATACCGTGGCCTGCGCCCCCCATGGAATGACTGGCGGCATGTGACGGAGCGGGGTCGCTTCTGGGCCGTGCGCGTCGCCCGCGCCGCGCTGGAGGAGCCGCGGTGAAGGACCCGGCCCTCGCATCCTCACGCGCGCTCTGGAACCGCACTGCCCTCGACCTCGAGAGCGACGAGGTCCTCGCGCAGCTGCTGGAGCGCGGCGAGATGGCCGCCTGGCGTGCCCTGTATCGACTCGCGCGTTCGGACGAGCACCTGCGGCGCCGGCTGCACCGTATCGTCCAGACGGTCCCGTTGCCCCTGCCGCGCTTCTGGCTGGCGGCGCTGGCGAGTCTCGGGGAGGACGTCGATCTCGGCAGCGACCTGCCATCGTACTACGACGCTACGGTTCCATGACCGGCCGGGGCCGGCCCTCCTGCTGAGCCCACCACGCGCAGCAGTTCATGGGACAGGGCGTGGTCGGCGCGCTTACCTAGGAAGGATTACCCGGCGCCGGGTGATCCTTCCTACCTCCCGGGAGGTGCGCGCGTGAAATCTCGCGATTAGGCTGCCGCGACAGTGCGGCGGGTGGGAATCTTCCGGAGTTCGCCAGCGAAACCTTGCTGCGCGCGCCAGAGGTCGTGTCGCGATTGTAGCCGCAGCCAGAGATCCGGTCCGTTGCCGCAGAACTTGCCGAGCCGTAGCGCCATCTCAGGCGTGACGGCCGCCACACCGGCGAGGATACGGTGCAGCGTCTGCCGCGTGACCCGCAGTTGTCGAGCGGCTTCACTGACCGAGAGGTTCAGTGCCGGCAGGACGTCGTCGCGGAGTATCTGCCCGGGATGCGTCGGCGGGAGCTTCGGTGCGTGGCTGGCCTTGATCGCTTCCATATCGGGTGCCCCTGGGTTCCTTTCGCATGATGAGTCAGTGGTACTGGACGAGATCGACCCGTACCGCCTCGGCCGTTACGGTCCACTCGAAGACAATGCACCAGGGACCGTTGACGTGAATACTGTAGCGCTGCGGCCGGCCGCGGAGACGGTGGAAGTCGAACCCTGGGACGTTCAGGTCCGCAAGCGCGTTCGCATCACGCAGCGCGTTCAGCCTTCGTTGGACCCGCGGGATGAGGTCGGCGCGGATCTTGTTGGTCTTGCCCTGGTTGTACAATTCGGCGAGCCCCTTGCTGCGGAAGCTCTTGATCACGAGACGGTACTGTAGCGTTGCCAACGACAGCCTGTCAAGCTAAGGGTTACACATGGTTCGGCCACTCCACGGGCGGCTGTTGATCACGATCATCGTGCCTGAGCGCGTGGGTGGCGGGGTGAACTGCGTAACATGCGGTTCGGAGGCCCCCGAGCGTGCAAATATCTGCCTGGAGTAAGGAGTGGCGGACAAACACCTCGAAGACTGTCGTCGACGTGGCAAGGACGCGGCTTGCGCAGTACGACGCCGTAGGAGGCACATGATGACCCCCAAGCGGAAGAAGGCCCTGGAAGCCGCAGGCTTCAAGGTCACCACGGTGCAGGAGTTCCTTGGGCTGAGCGATGCCGAGATGCGGGTCGTCGAGATCCGAGTCCGCCTCGCCAAGGCGCTTCGGGATCTCCGGCGGCGGAAGGGGCTGACGCAGGCGGCGGTCGCACGGCTGGTTCAGTCCAGCCAGGCCCGAGTGGCGGCCATGGAGAACGGCGGGGAAGGCGCCACGGTGGACCTGCTGCTTCGAACGCTCACCGTGCTGGGCATGACGCCGCGGCAGCTCGGCAACGTCGTGGCACGGGCGGCGTAGCGCTCCCCGCGGGAGCTACGCGCCCCTACCCCGGGAACCGCGGGAGCGGCGACGGCCCCGCGAGCGTTCCGTCCGCGCAGGCGCCCCCACCGGTGGCGGAACGTGCACGTGGGTGCCGTGATCGAAGTTCGGCAGCACCACGCGCGGGAGCGTCGTGCCGATCGCCTTCTCGATGACGCAGAGCCGCTCCTCCTCCGCCGGCGACACGAAGGTGATGACCGCACCGACGGCACCGGCGCGGGCGGTGCGGCCGGCGCGGTGGATGTAGTCGTCGGAGGAGAACGGCACGTCAAAGTTGACGATGTGCGAGATGCCCTCTACGTCGAGGCCGCGCGCTGCCACGTCGGTGGCCACCAGGACCGGATACTCGCGGCGACGGAACGCCTCGAGGGCGGCGATCCGCTCCTCCTGTCGGCGGTCGGAGTGAATGCTGGTGGCGCGCACGCCGCTGCGGGCGACCATGCGCGCGAGCTGGTCGGCTTCGCTCTTGCGTTTGACGAAGACGAGCACGGAGCGCATCGCCTCCTGCCGCAGCAGGGTGGTGAGGAGCCGTCCCTTCCGCGCCTGCGCCACCGGGTAGACGCTCTGCTCGATGCCGCTCGCCGGCTTCTGCGCGCCCACCATGACGACCACCGGATCGCGCAGGATGTCGTCGGCCAGGGTGCGGATCTCGGGCGGTATCGTGGCCGAGAACATGAGCGTCTGTCGCTCGACGGGGAGCGCGGCCAGGATGCGGCGGATGTCGGGCAGGAAGCCCATGTCGAGCATCCGGTCGGCCTCGTCGAGCACGAGCACCTCGAGCGCGGAGTAGTCGACATAGCCGAAGCGCATGTGATCGAGGAGCCGCCCGGGCGTCGCCACGACGATCTCCGCACCGGCGCGCAGCGCACGCTCCTGCGTGCGCATCTCGACGCCGCCCACCACGGCCACCGCCGCCAGCCCGACGTGGTAGCCGAGCGCCAAGGCCTGCTCGTCGATCTGCAGGGCCAGCTCACGCGTCGGGGAGAGAATGAGGGCGCGCAGCTTGCCGCGCGCCGTCCCGCCGTGCAGGCGCTCCAGGATCGGCAGCAGGAACGCCGCCGTCTTGCCGGTGCCGGTGGACGCGCAGGCGATCAGATCGCGGCCGGCCAGGACCACCGGGATGGCCTCCACCTGGATGGGCGTCGGCCGGGTGTACCCCATGTCCCGGACGGCCTCGGTCAGCAGGGGACTGAGGTGAAACTCGCGCAGGGGGTTCGTCAGACGGGTCCGGGGGTATGGCGGGGGGTCGGCGGCATCGGGGGCCAAGTCTGACACATTTCGGGGCGCAGTGCTCGCCGAGGCCTCCATACAGGCCCGAGGCGCTCGTCCTCACCGGAGCCCCGGCGCCTCGTACCCCGTCTCGGCGACATAGTCCGCGTAGCCGCCGCCGTACTGCCGCGGCCCGCCTTCCCCGCCGATCTCCAGGACCCGGTTCGAGAGCCCCCGGAGCACGGTCCGGTCGTGCGACACGAAGATCATGGTCCCGTCGAAATCCGTGAGGGCCTTCGTCAGCATGTCCTTGGTGGCGAGATCCAGGTGGTTTGTCGGCTCGTCCAGCACGAGAAGGTTCGGCGGGTCGTAGAGCATCGTCGCGAGGACGAGCCGGGCGCGCTCGCCGCCCGAGAGCACGCGACAGGTCTTGTCCACGTCGTCGCCCGAGAAGTCGAAGGCCCCGGCGACCGTGCGGAGCGAGCCCAGCGACGCCCGCGGGTGGGCGATCTCGAGCGTCTCGATCACCGTGCGGGCCGGATCGAGGAGGTCCATCGCGTGCTGCGCGAAGTAGCCGAGCTTCACGCTGCCGCCGAGCGTCACCGTGCCTGCGTCGGGCGCCGATTCGCCGGCGATGAGCTTCAGGAGCGTGCTCTTCCCCGCCCCGTTGACGCCCATGACGCACCAGCGCTCGCGCCGCCGGATGAGGAAGTCGAAACTCCGGTAGATCCGGCGGTCGCCCCAGCCCTTGTCGACGCGCGCGAGCCTCGCGACGTCGTCGCCCGACCGCGGCGGCGTCGGCACATCGAACTGCACGACGCGCCGGCGCCGCGGGGGCTCGACCTTCTCGATCTTCTCGAGCTTCTTCACCCGCGACTGCACCTGCGCCGCGTGGCTCGCCCGCGCCTTGAAGCGGGCGATGAACGCCTCTTCCTTGGCGAGCATCGCCTGCTGGCGCGTGTACTGGGCTTCCGCCTGCTGCGCGTTCACGGCGCATTGGCGTTCGTAGAAGTCGTAGTCGCCGGTGTAGGCCGTGAGCTCGCCGCCGTCGATCTCGACGATCCTGGTCACGATCCGGTTCATGAACTCGCGATCGTGCGAGACCATGATGAGCGCGCCCTCGAAGTCGCGGAGGAAGCGCTCGAGCCAGAGGATGGACTCGAGGTCGAGGTGGTTCGTCGGCTCGTCGAGGAGGAGCGCGTCGGGCTGCATGAGGAGGATGCGGGCGAGCGCCGCCCGCATCTTCCACCCGCCGGAGAGCTCGGCCGCGTCGCGCGCGATCACCTCGGGGGCGAAGCCGAGTCCCGCCAGGATCTCCCGCGCGCGCGCCTCGAGGCCGTAGCCGTCGAGCTCGTCGAACCGCGCCTGCACGTTGCCGAAGCGGGCGACGAGGCGCTCGAGGTCGCCCGCGCGCGCCGGGTCGGCCATGGCGAGCTCGAGCTGGTGGAGCTCGTGGGCGACCGCGGAGACCTCCCCCGCCCCGGCGATCGCCTCCTCGAGCACGCTCCGCCCGCCCATCTCGCCGACCGACTGCGAGAAGTAGCCGACGCTCGCCCGCTTCTCCACCAGCACGCTCCCGGAGTCGGGCTCCTCCTCGCGGACGATCATCCGGAAGATGGTCGACTTGCCGGCGCCGTTCGGCCCCACCAAGCCCACCTTCTCGCCCCGGAAGACCGCCATGGACGCGTCCAGGAAGAGGATGCGTCCCCCGTGCTGCTTCGAGACCGATTCCAGGCGAATCATGCGGGGCACAGAGTCGCAGACCGCACGCACGATGCAAGCGCAGCCACGCCTTTACTTCGGGCAGGTCGGTCGCTATCGTCCTGCTAGCATCGAGGAGGACGCCATGGCACAGGTGCTCATCCGGAACGTCGACGGGGCTGCCATCGAGCGCCTCAAAGCACGAGCGGCCCGGAAGGGAACGTCGCTCGAGCGTGAGCTCCGCACGATCATCGTCGAGGCGGCGCGGGACGATCGCACGAGCGCACGGCAGCGGGCGGCCGAGCTGCGAACGGCGTTGGCGGGTCGACGACACAGCGACAGCACGGCATTGATTCGAGCAGACCGCCGCCGATGACCTGGGTCATCGATGCAAGCGTCGCCGTCAAGTGGGTCATCCCCGAAGCACTGACCGACCAGGCCGAGCGGATCCTGGCGAGCGCCGAGGAACTCCTCGCGCCCGATCTCCTGCTGGTGGAGGTGGCGAACGCGCTCTGGAAGAAGACCGAGCGGGGCGAGCTCTCGAGCGCAGAGGCGGGCCGGGCGCTCGACATCATCCTGTCGAGCGGCGTGGTGATTCGCCCCAGTCGGCCGTTACTCTCTCGTGCGCTCGTGCTCGCGGGCCGCTTCGCGCATCCCGTGTACGACTGCGTCTATCTCGCCCTCGCCGAGCATGAGCGCGCCACACTCGTCACGGGGGACGAGCGGCTCCTCGCGATCGTCGCCAAGAAGAAGGCCAGAATCAGGGTTTGCGACCTCCGAACGGTCTGACCTACACCCACATCGCCAGCCGGTGGCGGAAGGAGGTAGGAAGGATTACCCAGCGTGTTGACCGAGCGTTCCTTGGACGTCCCATAGAATAGCTGCCCCTTGGGTCTCGGGCGCGCCTGTCAATCGGACGGGATCAATCCTTCTTTCCGCATCTCGGCGGCGACGGCGTCGACGATCTCGTCGACGGTGCGGCGCACGTCGCGCGGATTCATGCTCTCGGTCGTCCCGACCCAGAGGAGCTCTCGATCCTTCACCGAGTACACGGCGGCTTCGACGTCGACCAGCTCGTCCTGCCGCACGTAGCCGGGGTCGTACGCCATGCCCCACCCATAGCCGTAGTGGCCCCAGAGCGGCGCTGGTGTGGGTGATACGTATGTCTGTTCGGTGCGCCGCCCAGCATAGCGTAGGACCATGGCACCGTCGAAGCCCGCGGCGTCCACCTGCCGAGCCAGATTCTCGACGTTGCCCCGGTCCGCATCCCCGACGACCGCGAACGCCGGCGCGCACGGCACGCTCTTGATCCGCTCGCAGAGCTGATGCTCACCGTTGCGGCGGATGGCCTCATCCTTGATCACCACGAAGGCCACCACCTTCTTGAAGTGGATCCTGCGCACGCCCGGCGCCGTCCAGGTCGTCTTCATGTGGGTCATGCTGCACGCGCCGAGCAGCGTGGCCGCGAAGAGTGAGCCGATTGCCAGCCGTGGAGTGCGTCTCGTCATACGCGCCGTGTAGCATCACGCCATCCTGGAAGCTACCTACGCACGCGGTGTGCCCCCCCCGCGAGTGGATGGCGGCCACGTGTCCGCCGCGGCTCCTGGCGCCGGTGGCGGCGTGGCTGGTCCACGAGGCGTGCACAGTGAACGGTGAACTGTTCACGGCGGGCGGCGGACGCACCGCGAAAACCTTCCTCGGCGCCACGCCGGGATACACGGCGACCGAGCCCACGATCGAGGACGTGCGCGCCCACTTCGATGCGGTGCGCAGAGAGACCGGCTACGTCGTCCCGCAGACCGCGGTGGAGGAGCTGGCCAGCTTCCGCGTGTCGCGCTGATGCTCGGTCGTGGTAGAAGCGACCCACTGCGGCGAGGGCTCGGTGTCTCCGCGCTCGCGTCTCCGAATCCATTCCAACACCCACGCCCATCACTTAGTTGAGCCCGGATTTCCCAGATGATCGCCTCGGAGCGTGACGCCAACGTGCGGTGGCAGCGTTACCGCAATGCGGAACCAGAACGGGGTCACCGTAGAGCTCGTCTCCACGACACAGGGCATCAAGTTCGCCCTGGGCGGCAGCGGCGTCGACATGAAGATCAAGTAGAGCCCTCTCGCCGTTGCGGACGACGAGGGCGTGCGCCACGTACTACGAGGAGGTGCTGGTCACCCGGGTCCATCCAGAGATCCTTCAGCACCAGAAGCTGCCGCCACGCCTGGTCGGGAAGAACGTGTGGGAGGACCGCTTCGAGGACATCCGGAGCTTCGAGCGCTACCTCACCCGCAACGGCGTCGTGGTCCGGAAGTTCTTCCTGCACGTCTCGCGCAAGGAACAGAAGCGCCGCTTCCTCGAGCGGCTCGAGGAGCCCGAGAAGAACTGGAAATTCTCGCCGAACGACGTGAACGAGCGCGGGTACTGGAAGGAGTACATGGCCGCGTACGAGGACGCGATCCGTCACACTGCCACCGAGTTCGCTCCGTGGTACGGAGGAGGAACTTCCGGAACTCGCGCACGACGAACGCGGGCAGGCCGTCGGTATCGGCCTGCACGACCGCGAGGGACGCGGCGAGGTGCGCACGCACGACCCCGTACAGCACGCCCGTCGTCGGCGACCGCGGCACGTAGACGCCGGCCATGCGAAGCACGCCAAGCGGGGATGGTGCCAACCCCAGGGGCCGTCGGCCAACGCGTGCGACGTTTCAGCCGTCGCAGCGGGACACACCCCGTTGCGCCGCAGCGTAGCGCGCCGTGTGGATCACGCGTAGACCATGCCGCCGGCTCCGCCGGCCGCGGCACGACCTTCGCCAGAATCTCGGAGCTCCGCTTCGAGGACCGCGGGGAGGTCGAGCTCAAGGACATCGGCCCGCGCCGGCTCGCGCGGCTGTGCTAAGGACGAAGGCGGCGAAGGCCTCCGCGGTTCTCGCCCGGCGCTTCCCGGACTCCCGATCGATTCTCGCGTACGTCGGCGCTCACGACGCCGCGGGGTGAATCTCACGCGCGATTCGCTTAGCACTCCGGATCTCCGCGACGCGGAGATCGTACGCGGCCTGGAGGTTCAACCACGAACGTGCGTCGCCTCCGAAGTAGCGCGCCAGTCGCATCGCGGTGTCCGCGGTCACTCCGCGCCGTTCGCGTACGACGTCGTTGATGCGCGGGGCCGGGACGTTGAGCGCCCGTGCGAGCGCGTTGGCACTCATGCCGAGGGGTGCGAGAAACTCCTCGCGCAATATCTTGCCGGGGTGCACCGGCCGCATGCCGTTCTTCGCCATGTTCGATCCAACCTCAGTGATAGTCGACGACGTTCTCCGGACCGGCGGCGGTCCCTGCCTGCCCCCGCCCCGATGGCCACGGTCGTGGCGGACGTGGTCGTGGACTCGACGGTCCCGGGAACCGCGCTCGGGACCGCGACCGAGATCGGTGTCGACGCGGGTCCGGCGATCCGGCGCACGTTCTTCCGGATCGCGGTCGGCAACCTCGGCACGCGCACGATCAGTCGCGCCGTGCTCGCCCTGCGCGTCGGGAGTGGGACCAACGCCAAGAGCGTGTCGGGTGGACAGATCCATCCCATCACCAACTGCACCTGGGCCGAGGCGACGACGACCTGGGCCAACCAGCCCCTCATCGACGGTCCGGTGCTGGCGACGCTCGGCGCCGTCGATCTGACGCAGACGGTGAGCCTCGACATCACGGCGGGCATCCCGGGCGACGGGACGTTCTGCTTCGCGCTGGATAGCCTCTCGACCGACGGCGCCGACTACAGCTCGCGCGAGGCGAGCACGGGCAAGCCGACGGTGACGATCACGCTCGCGCCCTGAGCGGGTTGCTGCGCCTCTCAGGATGCCAGGATCCCGTCGAGTACCTCCGGGTCGACGGGCTTGACGAGATGGTAGTCGAAGCCGGCCGCCATTGCCCGCTGTTTGTCCTCGCTGCTCCCGTATCCGGTGAGCGCGACCAGGACGGTGCGACGCAGGCTGGGGTCCTCGCGTATTCGGCGTGCCACTTCGTAGCCGTCCATCCCGGGTAGTCCGATGTCGATCAGCATCACACCGGGAACGTCCAGGTGTGCCGCATCCAGGGCCGCCGCCCCGTCGTGCACGGCACGCACGTGGTACCCGATCCCCTCCAGGAGCATCACCAGGCTCGTGGCCACCATCTCGTTGTCTTCCACCAGCAGGACGCGCGTTTGCCTCTGGCGCACGCCCGTCGTCACGGGCACCGACGCCAGCGGGGCGTGGGACGGTGGAGGGTCCGGGAACCAGACCCGGAACTCGGCCCCCTTCCCCAGGCCCTCGCTGCGGGCTTCCACGCGTCCTCCGTGCAGCTCGACCAGCCGCCGTACGACGGTCAGTCCGATGCCGAGACCGCCCCCCACGCGATCGAGCGCCCGGTCGCCCTGGGCGAAGAGGTCGAAGACTAGCGGCAGCATCCCGGGCGCGATGCCAACGCCGTTGTCGCGTACGCGCAGGAGAGCGCCACCGTCCTCGCGCCGGACGGCGACCGTGATCTCCCCACCCGGCTCGGTGTACTTTGCCGCGTTGGAGACCAGGTTGACGACGATCTGCTCCAACCGGGTCGCGTCGGCGTCGATCTCCAGGTCCGTGTCGGACAGCGACAGCACGAGATGGTGTGCCCGCGCTTCAACGAGCTGCCGCGTCGTCTCGACGGCCCGCTCGACCACGCCGGCGAAACGGACGCGCTGCCGTTGGAGCGCGATCTTCCCTTGCGTGATACGCGCCACGTCGAGCAGGTCGTCGATCAGCCGGCAGAGCTGATCGGTCTGCTGTCGCGCGATGCCGAGCGCACGCTCCTGCAGCGCGGGAAAGAGGCGGGCGCTGACCAGTGCGTTGCGCACCGCGGAGAGCGGGTTGCGCAGCTCGTGTCCGAGCATCGCCAGGAACTCGTCCTTGGCGCGGCCCGCGGCTTCGGCCTGTTCGCGGGCGCGCCGCTCGGCGTCCTGTCGCGCCGTGCGCTCGATCCCGAGCGCGACGCGCTCCGCGGCGAGCTGGAGCAGGTGGACCTCGTCCTCGACGAATTTCCTCGGGGACACGCTGCCGACCTGCAGCACGCCGAGGAAGCCGTCTTTCGTGCGCAGCGGTACGCCGGCCAGAGCGCGGATCCCCTTCCGGCGGAGACTCGGCAAGACGCGCCCCGAGTCGACGGCATCCCAGACCACCGGGCAGCCCTGCTGCGCCACCAGCCCGGCGAATCCCTGCCCGAAGGGGAGGCGCTCGTCCAGGTCCTCCTCGACTCCGCTCGCGGCACGGACGCGCAGCGTCGCGTCCGCCTCGCGCAACAGGATCACGGCGGTATCGGTCTGCAGCGCCTCACGCACCCGCGCGAGCAGCTCGTGCAGGAAGCGGTCGAGCGGCAGATCGACGAGCGCCGCCTCGGTGATCGCCTGCACCCGGCCGAGCGACACCAGCGCGGCCTCCGCCTCGGCGCGTGCCTGCTGTGCACCCGCGAGCAACGCCTCGCGCTCGGCTTCGACCTGCTTACGCTCGGTGATGTCGATGACGGACCCGATGTATCCGAGGAACGTGCCATCGGGCCCTACCCGGCGCGCGCCGGCGGCGATCACCCAGCGGTATTCACCGTCGTAGCGGCGAAGTCGGTAGTCGAGCCGGAACGCCTCGCGGCGCTCGCTCGCCGTGACGAAGGTGTCGTGCGCGTAGTCACGGTCGTCCGGGTGGAGGGCATCGAGCCAGCCGAATCCGAGCCCGGCCGCCGGTGTCTGGCCGGTGAACTCGTACCAGCGGACGTTGACGTAGACGCAGTTGTCCTCCGCGTCCGTCACCCACATCATCGCCGGCGCGTTGTCGGCCATGTCGTGGAAGCGCCCCTCGCTCTCGCGCAGCGTTTCTTCGACCTGCTTCCGGTCGGTGATGTCGGTGTTCGTGCCGACCCACTCGCGCACCGATCCGTCGTCGTTGAAGACCGGCGCCGCGCGCATGACGGTCCACGAGTAGCTCCGGTCGGGTCGGCGCACACGGTACTCCACCTCGATGGGCGCCCGCTCCGCGACCGTCCGGGCCCAGGTCTCCGCCATACGCTCACGGTCGTCCGGGTGCAGGGCGTCGAGCCAGCCCCAGCCCTTCAATTGCTCGAAGGTCTGGCCCGTGAACGCCCGCCAACTCGGCGAGTCGTCGACCGCGAGGCCGGCCGCGTCGGCCGTCCACACGACCTGGGCACTCGCGACCACGAGCGATCGAAACCGCGCCTCACTCTCGCGCAGGACCGCCTCGGCTCGCGTGGCGTCGGCACTCACCGTCCTGCCCCTGCAAGTGTGACGCGACGCCCACATCCGCCGTCTCGGGTCACGTCCTGTGGGTCAGACCACGGGTGTAGGGATCCGTCAATATCCCAGTGTATGCGGTCCAGGTGAAACACGCCCGACGGTCGCACCTACCAGCGCGGCGCGGGCGGGATCGGGCCTTCCGTGCCCGCGGCCGCGCCGCCGGAGGGCGGCAGCAGGGTGGGGATGTGCATGTCGTTGCAACGCGCGGGGCTGAAGCGCGCCGTCTGGCTCGGCACCCAGGTCTCACCGTGCCGGGTGAGCACGCGCCAGAAATGCGGTGTCCGCAGGCGCTTCGGCTTCCACATGAACTTGGTCGCCTCGGCGGCCAGCGGCTCGGAGAGCTCGGTGTCCTCCCGCTCGAACCCGTCGCGTACCACGGTCACCGCGACACGCTGCTGCTCACCCGCGGATTGCGCTGCGCTCCAGGCAAGGCGTGCGGTGGAGTCGCCGGACGCGGCGTCGTCGCAGTCGGTCACCGCGCGCAAGCCGGTTGCAGCCTGCGGGTCGACGGGCACCCTCTCGGCGGCCACCATCCCGGGGGTCACCAGGAAACTCATCAACATCAGGCCGGCTCGAATCGCCTCGGGCGTCGCCATCCCGGCCCACGCCTACTGCGCGATATCCCGCCCGTCAAGACACCGGTTCGGAGAACTCGCGCCGCGCGCTACGTCCGCCCCGGTCACAACCGCCGGACGGTGATCCTGAGCGTCCCCGTGGCATCGCCGCAGGTGGCGCTGGCCGTGGCGGTGAACGCGGAGCCGTCGAAGCCGGAGTAGGTCGCCGCCCCGCGCGTACAGTCCGGCGTGCCCGCCGTCGCGACCAGCCACTGGTCGAGGGCGGAGGTGATGGCCGCCTTGAACTGCGCCAGGCCCTGCAACGGGATGGTCCCGGCGCTCTGGCAGGGTAACGTGATGGTCCCGGAGATGCAGATGGTCAGGCCGTAGTTTCCCGGTGGGAGGTTGGTCGGGAAGCCGTCGCCCCCGGGTGTGTCGGTTCGGCAGGTGCCGCCGTCGCACAGCGGCGCGTCGCCGCCGCAGCAGGTGTCACCGCAGAGGGTCTCGCAGGGCCTCGTCCAGCACCGCTGGTCGGGACCACAGTTCGGGTAGTGGCCCCCGTAGCAGCTGTCGCCGCAGAGATTCTCGCAGGGCTTGGTCCAGCATCGCAGGTCGGGACCGCAGTTCGGGTAGTCACCCCCGCAGCAGCCGGTGCCGCACACGGTCGTGCACGGCTGCGCCATGATGCACCGTCCGCTCACGCACCGCTGCTCCGCGGCGCACGGCTGCTGTGCGTCGCAGGTGCGGATGCAGCTGCCCCCCTCGCCGAGGCAGGCGCGCAGGGCCCGCTTCTCACATCGGCGCTGCAGCCGACCCTTGATGAACGCACTCTGGCAGACGGTCCGCGTGGTGACGCAGGCGGCGCGGCAGAAGCGGATCTTCTGGGCCGGCGTGCGGCAGCCGGCGAACGCCGTTCGACAGGAGAGCCCGCCGGCACTGGCCGGAGGGATCAGCGTCGCGACGGTGAGGAGCAGTGCCAGGGCGATCCGCAGGCAGGTGACGGTACGCATGACAATCCGTCCGACCGACATCATCGGCGGAAGAGCCCGGGAGCTTGAATCGGGTGCCGACTACGGAATCAGCGTCACGTGGATCGGCGCCTCGCCCGCGATCTGCCGGCCGACCAGACGCACCGCCCGCTCCGCGTCGGCGAGCGGCAGGCTGTGCGTGCACAACTGTTCGAGCGGATAGCGCCGCGCCGCGATCACCCGCAGCGCCGCCGCGACGGACGCGGAGTCGTGC
This sequence comes from uncultured Binatia bacterium (SeqCode), assembly GCA_964618895.1. GTDB lineage: Bacteria > Desulfobacterota > Binatia > DP-6 > DP-6 > CAZUDO01. The sequence goes on along the minus strand of CAZUDO010000098.1, from coordinate 1,335 downwards.
CCGCCCACCCCCTGCAGCACGAGCTGCTTCAGCACGATCCGGTCGCTGGCCAGGGTCACGTCCCGCCCGTCCTTCAGGCCGGCCAGGATGACCGTGCCCTTCGGCCGGACCATGTCGATCGCGAGCGAGACGGGCGCGGTCGCCCCGGCGGAGGCGTCGATCACGAGATCGGCCAGGCGGCCACCGGTGAGCGCGCGCACGCGTTCGAGCGGGTTCTCCTGATCAACATCGATGGTCGCGTCGGCGCCGAGCGTGCGGGCGATCTCCAGGCGCGGCGCATCGGCCGCCGTGCCGGTCACGATGATCTGGCCGACGCCCGCTTCGCGGAGCGCCACCACGCACCCGAGCCCCTGCTGCCCGGGCCCCTGCACGACGACGGTGTCGCCCAGCCGCGGTCGCGCCACGTGCTGCGCCCAGCGGATGCCGTTCGCGAGCGGGACGAAGAGCATCGCCAGCGCCGCCGGCACGCCCGCCGGCACGCGGTGCATGTCCGTGTTCGGATGCAGGTACATGTGCTCGGCGTAGCCGCCCCACAGGCCCGGCGGGGTCGTGGTCGGGATGGTCATGCCGTAGATGCGGATGCTGGTGCAGCGGCCGCTGCCGCTGGCGCAGTCGTGGCAGCGCCCGCAGCGGAGCACCTCTTCGACCGCGACGCGATCGCCTTCGCGCACGCCCCAGTGCCGGCAGGCCTCCGCGCCGGCGCGCGTGACGCGGCCGACGATCTCGTGCCCGGGGATGGTGGGAAATATCGCCCCCGCGGCGCCGAGCTTCCCCTCGAATTGTGCCCAGTCCGAGCCGCAGATGCCGACCGCCTCGACCTGGAGCAGCCCGTCGTCCGCTCCGATGGCGGGCAGCGGCAGCTCCTGCAGCTCGAGGCGGTGCACCGCCGTCAGCACCGCGGCGACCGATCCCGCGCTCACGCCGGCCCCCGCTCGAGCTGGTTCAGTCGCACCACCGGCGCCGAGTCCATGTAGGCGCGCACGTGACGGATGCGTCCGTCGGGGGCGAACTCGATCACGTGCGCCCCGCTGTTGGCGTAGGCGTTGCCGGCGCGCGTGGTCGCCGTGTGCTCCCATTCGATCACGCCCACGTTCCCCTCGACCACGATGTGGCGCGGCACGAACGCCAGCGGGCGTACAAAGCGCGCCACTTGAGCTTCACGGCCCACCTCGGCCTGTCGACGGAGGCGGGGGAGGCGTTCCCTGCGCGCGGACCGCCGGAGGTCGCGGACGTGCCCGCGTAGCGCGGGATGATTCGGGTGCGTCGGGCGGTGGGCAGCCGTGCGCGCGAGGAAGGAACGCTCGGTCAACTTCGCCCGGTTATCCCGACTACGGA
>CAZUDO010000097.1:0-127500 GCA_964618895.1 uncultured Binatia bacterium (SeqCode) | reverse complement strand
CCGGCCACGCTGACGACCGGCCGCGCCCCGCGGTCGCACCGGGTCACGGCAGGGACGACCGTCCCACGCCGCCGGAGAGGTCACGCTCACGCACGCGTCGCGGCCTGCCGGGGACATCGATTCCTGCTCACACTCTCAGCCTGGAGGAGATCGCGGCCGTCACCGGGACGTCGCTCGGCACCGTCAAGTCGCGCCTGTTCTATGGCCAGCGCCGGTTGCGCGTGCTGCTCGCCGATCTCGCCCCCGACGGCGCGGACGGAGGCCCGACGTGAGCGGCACGTTGCTGCGCGGCGGGGCAACGGAACGCGAGTGCGCCGCGCTCGCGCCGTTGCTCGCGGGCGACGGACGCGCGCTCGCCCCGGACGTAGCCCGGCACCTGGAGACGTGTCCGTCGTGTCGCGCCACGGCGACAACGTTGGCGCGTGTCGCCGGCGCCGGGGCACGCGAGCCCGTGCCGGATCTCTGGCCGCGGCTGGCGGAACGGCTGGCGGACATGCAGGCCCACGTGGTGCTTCCCGTGCCGGGGTTCTCATGGGGGGTGGCGGTGGCCGCCGTCGTGACGGTCACGGCGCCGCTATTGGTGAACGAGCCGGGGCGGCTTCTCTTCCTGATGCTCGGGATGGTGTGACATGGCGCCCACGCTCGCACGGCGGTCGCTGCTCGCCTATCTGATCGGGGCCGGCGTGGCCGGCACGGTGCTCGTGTTCCCGTACGTCGGACAGCGGGTGGTGGCGACGGTGGCGCCGGACTTCCATCAGCTCACCTACGTGCCGCTGTTCCTCCTGCCGCTGGCCTGGGGCACGTGGAACTGGCTCTACACCCGGCTGGCATCGCCTCCTGGTATCGGGGTGTGGGGAACGGGGCTCGGTGTACAGCTAGCCGTCGCCGCCAACCTGCTCCTGTTCGTCGAGGGGCGATGGTTCCAGGGCGCGCTGCTCCTGCCCGTGACGCTGCCGGCCGTGTACTACCTGCTCTGGCTCTACGTCGTCGGCCCGCTCAACCGGGCGCTCGGCGCGGTGCCGTGAGCGGGGTCAGGCCTGGGGCGTTTCGACCGGGACGATACGCGCGCGCCGGCGGTCCTTGCCCATGCGCTCGTACAGCACCGTACCGTCGATCAGGGCGAACAACGTGTAGTCGCGCCCCATGCCGACGTTCGTGCCCGGGTGGACGCGCGTGCCGCACTGGCGCACCAGGATGTTGCCCGCGCGCACGCGCTGTCCGGCGTACACCTTGACGCCGCGCCGCTGCCCCTGGCTGTCGCGACCGTTGCGAGTGCTGCCCTGGCCTTTTTTGTGTGCCATGCGCGCGACTCCTAGGCGATCTCGGTCACCCGCACCGACGTGATCTCCTGGCGGTGCCCGTGCCGGCGGCGGTAGTTCTTGCGGCGCTTCTTCTTGTAGACGAGAATCTTGGGCCCGCGCTCCTGGGCTACGATCTGGCCCCGGACCGCCACGCCGTCGACCAGCGGGGTGCCGATGCGCACGGCGCCGTCGGCGGCGGTGAGCAGGACCTCGGGGAACTCGACCGGGGCGCCCACGTCGCCGGTGAGGTACTCGATCCGGATCACGTCTCCGGGCGAGACGCGGTACTGCTTTCCTCCGGTGCGGATGACGGCGTATCCCATAGGCTCTGCAGGGGGCGCGGCCGACTTGCCGCGCGAAGCCGTGCTCTGTACTGGAGAGGCCCGCAGGTGTCAACCCGATGATCCGGCTCACCCTTTTCGGACGCAAGGACTGCCACCTCTGTCACCAGATGCGCGCGGTCGTGGACGCGGTCGTGCGTGCCGTGCCGGCGGTGGTGGAGGAGATCGACGTGGACACCGACCCGGCCCTGGTCGCCCGCTACGGCGACGAGGTGCCCGTCCTGCTGGTGAACGGGGTGCGCGTTGCCGCGGGCCGCGTCGACCCCGCCGCCCTGCGCGCCCGCCTGGCGCGCGAGCCCGCCTGACACATGCCGATCATCGCCGTCGACGCCATGGGCGGGGATCACGCCCCGGATGAAGTCGTGAAAGGCGTGGCGCAGGTGTCGCTCGCCACCGACATCGACTGCCTGCTGGTCGGCGCCGAGCAGCGCATCCAGGCGGTGCTGGAGACGGTGTCGTACAACCCGGAGCGCATCGCCATCCTGCACGCACGCGAGGCCATCGGCATGGCCGAGGACCCGCACGAGGCGGTGAAGGCGCGGCTCGAGGCCTCGCTCCTGGTGGGCGTGCGCGCGGTGGCGGAGGGACGCGCCGCCGCCTTTGTCTCGGGCGGCAACACGGGCGCCTGCGTGCTCGCCTGCGCACGCCACTTTTCGTTGCTTCCCGGCATCCGGCGGGCAGCGCTGGCCAGCGTCTACCCGCGACGGGCCGAGTTTCCGCACCAGGACGCGCTGGCGCTCCTGGTCGACGCCGGCGCCACCGTCCACTGCGCTGCCGACGAGTTGGTCCAGTTCGGCGTCATGGGGAGCGCGTACGCGCGTCGCATCTCGAAGACCCCCAGTCCGCGGGTCGGACTCCTCAACATGGGCAGCGAAGCGTCGAAGGGCGGCGAGACGCTGGTCGAGGCGCACCGGCGCCTGCGGGCGCTGCCGTCGCTCAACTTCGTCGGCAACGTCGAGGGCCACGAGCTGGTACGCGGGCGCGCCGACGTGATCGTGTGCGAGGGGCTGCTCGGCAACGTCGCCCTCAAGCTGGTGGAGGGTGTGGCCGAGGTGCTGGGCGAGATCACCGCCGCCGCGGCCGAGCGCCACGTGGCGTGGCGCATGGGGCTCAAGCTGCTGGCGCCGGGCATCGAGCGCCTGCGCACGCTCACCGATTACACACAGTACGGCGGCTCGCCCATCCTCGGGTTCACACACCTGTTCATCAAGTGTCACGGGCGCTCGACCGCGCGCGCGTACGCCAACGCGGTCAAGGTGGCGGCCAAGGCGATCCGCGACCGCGTGCCGGCGGAGATCGCCGATGCCGTGAAGGGGCTGCGGTGACGGCGCTGCGACTCCGCCGCCGCCGTCCCCCGGCGGTGCCGGCGTTGCCGTGCGTGGTCGTGTGCCGCTGGGATCTGGACAAGACCTACCTGCGGAGCGAGTTCGATTCGCTCCGGCAGATGGTGCGGACGGTATTCGAGAAGGGGACCGACAAGGTCGACGTGCCCGGGGTCGCGGAGCTGCTGAAGGTCCTGAAGGCGGCGGGCGAGCGCCACGGGCGGACGGTGCGGGCGTACTTCGTGTCGGCCAGCCCGCCGCAGATCGGCAAGGCGATCCGCGACAAGCTCGCCCTCGACGGCGTGCCCTACGACGGCATCGTGTTCAAGAACCAGCTCCAGCACCTGCGGCCCGGCAAGCTCCACAATCTGCGCGAGCACGTGGGCTACAAGCTGGCCGAGCTGCTGCGTGGGCGACTGGCGGCGCCGCTCGAAAGCCGCGAGCTGGTGTTCGGCGACGACTGGGAGTCGGACTCGATCATCTACTCGCTGTACGCCGACGTGCTCGCCGGGCGCCTGCGGCCGGCGGCGCTCGCGCCCATCCTGCACCGCCTGCGGGTCGATCCCGCGCTGGCGCGCGACATCCTGGCGCTGGCGGCGCGTGCGGCCAACGGGCGGGAGACGGTCGATCGCATCTTCATCAACCTGGAGCGCCGGACGCCCCCTGCCACCTTCCGGCTGTTCGGGGCGCGTCTGGTGCCCATCTTCAACTACTTCCAGGCGGCCGTGGTCCTGGCTGCCGACGGGCATCTCGATGCCGACGACGTGGTGCGCGTGGGCCGCGACATCGCCGGGCGGGCCGGGGCGAGCGCGCGGCAGCTCGAGAACTCGCTCGACGACCTGGTGCGGCGCGGTCATCTGGGGGCCGCGGCCGCGACGACAATGGCGGCCCCGCTGCGGGCCGCCGGCCTCCTGCCCCCCGGCGAGCGGGTGCGATGGCGGGAGGCGTTGCATGCTCTGGCCCGTCGGCACCGCCTGCCCCGGCCGGCGGGATCCGCGGAGGTTGCGCCAACGACGCCGCTCGACTACGCCGCCATTCTCGACCGGCAGCGTCCGGCCGGCCGCCGGCGCGGCGCCGCGCCGGGGACGAAGGAGGCCCCGTGAGCCCGGAGGAGTTCGTGGTCGTGCTGGTCACCGCCGGCAGTGCCGACGAGGCCGCCCGGCTGGCGACCGCGCTGGTCCAGGAGCGCCTGGTCGCGTGCGCCAACGTGATCGGGCCGATGCGCTCGATCTACCGCTGGCAGGACAAGGTGGAGGACGCGGCCGAGCATCTCCTCCTGCTGAAGGCCCGGGCAGCCGATGTGCCGGCGCTGGAGGCACGCGTACGTGCGCTGCACAGCTACGAGGTCCCGGAAGTGCTCGCGCTGCCCGTCCAGGCCGGCAGCGCGCCCTATCTCGCATGGCTCGCCGAGGCGACACGCCGAGCCGGCTGAAGGCGCCCGCCATGCGCCCGCCGCTGGTGCGCGAGTTCTCGGCCGGAGGACTCGTCTACCGGCGACGTGGCGAGGAGTACGCGGTCATCCTCGCCGCCCGCCGCCACTCGCACACGGGCGAGCTGGTGTGGACGATCCCCAAGGGGCACGTCGAGTCCGGCGAGTCGACCGAGGCCGCCGCCGTGCGCGAGGTGCGGGAGGAGACCGGGATCGAGGCCGTGGTCGAGATCCCGCTCGGCGACGTGACCTACTGGTACGCCCGTCGCGACGAACACGGGCAGCCGCTCCGCATCTTCAAGCGGGTCCGCTTCTTCCTGATGCGCGCCGTGGGCGGCCGCTTCCGCGACCGCGACCAGGAGATGGACGCCGTGCGCTGGGTCCCGCTCGCCGACGCCGAGACGACGGCGGCGCACGAGAACGAACGCGCGCTGGTGCGGCGTGCGCGTGGGCTGCTGACGGTGCCGGACGCCCCATGACGTCCCCGGGCTGGGACGAGCTGCTCGGTCCCCTGGCCGGAACGGCGCGCGAGAACGGCACCGCGGCGCTGGCGGAGGCGGCGACGTTCCTGGCCGACGCGTTGGCGCGCGCGGGGTGGGCGGTCGAGCGCGTGCTCTACAGCGCCGAGCCGTATCGACTCCGCCTGGCCGGGGTGGTGATCCTCGCCGGCAGCGTGCTCTTTGCCCGCTGGCTGCGTGCGGGGCGGGCCCGGGCGGCGCTCGCCGTCGCGCTGGCGCTGCCGGTGCTGCTGCTCGCCGAGCTCGACTTCTTCGTGCCCGTGTTCGGCTGGATCGGCGCCACGCCGCAGGCACACGTGATCGGCCGGCTGGCGCCGGCGGGGCCGCCCGCGCGCCGGCTGGTGTTGGTCGCGCACTACGACACCAAGACGGACATGCTCGATCACGTCGAGCGCGCGCCAGTCGAGCTGCTCGGGCTGCCGGTGGCACTGTTGATGATCGGCGGGGCGCTCACGGCATGGCGCCGGCCGCCGGCGCGTCGGGTGCGGCGGGTCGTGCCGGCGATCGCGCTGGTCTACGGCGTGGCGGCCTTCACCAGCTTCAGCGCCGGCGCGCTGGTCCGGGCGCGCAGCCCCGGGGCGCTCGACGACGGCGCGGCGTGTGCCGTCCTGGTGCGTCTGGCCGAGACCCTGGCGCGCGGGCCGCGTCCGGCGACCACCGAGGTCGAGGTGGCGTTCCTCTCCGGCGAAGAGATCGGGGTGCAGGGCTCGTGGGCGTACGCGCGCTCGCGCTTCGCGACGCCGCCCGCGGTGCCGACCTGGGTGGTCAATCTGGATCCGATCGGCGCGTCGCCGGATCTGGCCGTCCTCCGGCGCGAGGCGTTCACGCTGCGCGGGTTCGATCCCGATCCGCGACTGGTGGCGCTGCTCGATGCCGTGTACCGCGAGCAGCGGGGAGTGCCGTTGCCGCGCACGCGCTTCGGTGGCGGCACCGACGCGCGGTCGTTCCTCGCCCACGGGGTGCCGGCGGCGACGCTCATCAGCGAGGTGGCGGGGCACGTGTTCATGCGCGGGCTGCACTCGGCGCGCGACAAGCGCTCGCGGGTGGATGTGGCGGCGTTGGAGGCGACGCTGGCGTATCTGCGGGCGGTGGTGCAGGCGGTCGATGGGGGGCGGCTAGGATGAGCGGGGCGAAGTGTCGGCAGGGGTCGTTCGCGTCCGCTTCCAGAGGCGGGCTTCGAGCAGGGCGAGGTCGACCGTGCTCGCACGCCCGGGCCCCAGCACGACGAGGGCGCGTTGGTCACGGTGCGTGATCCGCGCACCTGGAAACAGCGCCGGCAGAGCGGCGACGAACTCGCCCGCATCTTCCACCGAATCCCACGCCGTCATCCACACCAGCAGCAACTCCCCCCCCCGTCGCAGCGCCCGCAGCCGATCGCCGTCCCAGCCGTCGGCCACGCGCACCGCGTCGGCCTCCGGCAGCGCGCGCTCGGCCACCACCCGCACGCCCAGCTCGCCGAGCGTGTCCTCGACGACGCGCGTCCAGCCGTCGGCCTCGAGCTCGTCGGTGCCCGCGAGCGTGATCGCCACCGGCCGGTCGCGCCGGTCGAAGTAGCGCTCCGGGTGCAGCACCTGCTCGATCGACTCGGGCGGGTCGCGGTAGATCTGGTCGACGGCCGGCCAGCCGCCGGCGGCGAGTGCACGCCCGACGAAGGTGGTGCCGGCGTCGTACTGCACGGCCAGCGAGGCGCGCAGCAGGGTGGGCAGGTCGGGATGGCTCGCGGCCAGCTGGTCGGGGACGGCGTGGAGCTGGTCCGTGATCGCGGCGATCTGGTCGCGGTCGAGCTGGCGGCGCGCGACGTATGCGAACCCGGCCAGGGTGGCGTCGCCTTCGTAGAGGGCGTGGTGGGCGAGGAAGCGGTCGCCGTGCGCGTTCACGATCGGGTCGGCCGCGACCGGCAGCCCGAAGAGCTGATCCTGCAGCGCGTGCGTCAGCTCGTGCGCGACCAGGAACTCGCCCACCAGGTCGCGGCCGGTGAGGGTGGCGGCCAGGCCCATCCAGAAGCCGGCGCTGCCGAGCGCGCGCGTCGCCAGCACGAGCCGCTTGCCGCGCGGGTCGTAGAAGCCGGCGCCCTCTTCCTCGTAGATGCGTTGCACGGCCGCGCGCAGGTCCGTGTCCGGCGGCAGGAGTCCGAGACGCTGGTAGACGGCACTGAGGGTGGCCAGATCGCCGGGCGGGTAGTTGTGCTCGAGCTCGGACGCCAGCAGCGCGCGGATCTCCTCCGGCATCATGGCGAACGCCGGCACCGGTTCCGTGAACGGCAGGCCGCGGATGTCCGGCAGCTCGCGGACGACGACGCTGAGCGCATCCTCGTTCACCTGGCCGCGGCGGACGATCCGACCGGGCCCGCATCCGACGACCACGACCAGCGCCGCCAGCCCGGCCAGCGCCGGTCTCACTGCCCCTCGTCCTCCATGATGACGGCGGGGTAGCCAAGGCGGTTCACCAGCTCGGCGCGCGCGAGCGCGACCTGGCGGAGCGGATACGGCCCGATGCGCACCCGGTAGTAGCGTCTCCGACTGCCGGCGAGCGGGCTCACGAACGCGTCCGGGAAGCGCCGCGCGAGCACCTGGCGCAGATGCTCGGCCTTGTCGGCGTCGGTGAGCGAGGCCACCTGGATGGCGTAGCTGGTGGTGGGCAGGTCGTTGGTGGGCGGCGGCACCAACGGTCCGCGCGCCGCGACCGGCGCGCCGGCGGGGTCCAGCACCTCGATACGTACCGGGGCGGTGCCGGGGCCGATCATGGCGATCGAGCGCGCGGCGGCGTACGACAGGTCGATCACCCGCCCGCCGACGAACGGGCCGCGGTCGTTGATGCGTACCTCGACCGAGCGGCCGTTGGTCAGGTTGGTGACCATGGCGCGCGTGCCGTGCGGCAACGACCGGTGCGCCGCCGTCAGCTCGTTCTGGTCGAAGACCTCGCCGTTGGCGGTCCGCCGCCCGTGGAACCCCGGCCCATACCAGGAGGCGATCCCTGCCTGCACGCCGTCCGTGACCGGCGGCGGCTCGGGCTGACGCACAAGCGCACACCCCGAGCCCACGAGCAGTCCGAGCCCCAGGCCGCCGGCCAGCGCCGGCCCACCACGCCACCGCCCCCGCATCCCCGATATCCTCCTTACGCGACCGCATGCGGAGGCGCAAGCACGCGAGCCGATTCGGGTTTCGGGAATTTACTCGGCTGGGACCTTGTGCTAACCAGGGCGCGGGTCGCCTTATGTCGGGTCATTCCAAGTGGAGCACCATCAAGCACAAGAAGGCCCTGAAGGACGCCCGCCGCGGCAAGCAGTTCACCAAGTTCATCAAGGAGATCACCGTCGCCGCCCGCATGGGGGGCGGTGACATCAACGCCAACCCGCGGCTCCGCACGGCGGTCACGGTCGCGCGGCAGAACAGCATGCCGTCCGACAACATCGACCGCGCCATCAAAAAGGGCACCGGCGAGCTCGAAGGGGTCACCTACGAGGAGATCACCTACGAGGCCTACGGCCCGGGCGGCGTCGCCATGCTGGTGCAGGCGCTCACCGACAACCGCAACCGCACCGTGGCCGACATCCGCAGCATCATCGCCAAGCACGGCGGCAACTTGGCCGAGGCCGGTGCCGTCGGGTGGATGTTCCAGAAGCGCGGCCTGCTGGCGGTCGAGCGCGCCGGGGTGGACGAAGACCAGGTCATGGAGATCGCCCTCGAGGCCGGCGCCGAGGACGTTCGTGAGGCCGGCGACCTGCTCGAGGTGCTCACCGCCCCAGGCGACTTCGAGGCCGTCAAGGGCGCACTCGAGCAGGCCAAGATCGCCATCGCCTCGGGCGAGATCACCATGCTGCCGCAGTCCTCCGTCGCGATCGCCGGCAAGCACGCCGAGCAGATGGTGCGGCTGCTGGAGGCGATCGAGGACCACGACGACGTGCAGAGCGTGTCGTCCAACATGGACATCGCGGCAGAGGAGCTGGAGCGCCTGTCGGCGTGAGATGCCCCGACGCGGTGGTGGTGGAGCGTGGCTGAGACGGAGGTGTGGTGCGGGTGCTCGGGATCGACCCGGGAAGCCGACTGACGGGGTGGGGCGTGGTGGAGCTCGCGGGCACGGGGTTCCGGCACGTCGACAGCGGCACGTTGACGCTGCCCCCGGCGGGCGGCATCGGCGCGCGCCTGGCGCGCCTCCACGGCGAGTGCGGCAAGCTGATCACACGCTTCGTGCCGGCGGCGGTGGTGCTCGAGCGCGCCTTCGTGGCGCGGAACGTGCAGAGCGCCTTCCGGCTCGGTGAGGCGCGTGGCGCCGTGCTGGCCGCGGTGGCCGGGGCGGGCGTGCCGCTGCACGAGTACACGCCGGCGGAGGTGAAGCTCGCCACCGTCGGCTACGGGCGCGCGGACAAGGACGCCATGATACGGGGCGTGGCGATGCGGCTCGCGTTGCCGAGCCCGCCGCGGTCGGATGCCGCCGACGCGCTCGCGCTGGCGCTCTGCCATCTCCATCGCGCGCCGCTGCTCGCGCGTGTGACGCGCGCGCTCGTCCGCGAGGGGGTGCGGCGGTGATCGCCGCGCTGTCCGGCGTGCTGCTCGAGAAACGGCCCGAGCGGCTGGTAGTCGACGTGGGCGGCGTCGGCTACGCGGTGCACGTCTCGCTGCAGACGTTCGCCGACCTGCCCCAGACCGGCGCTCCCGTCCGGCTCCTCGTCCACACCGAGGTGCGCGAGGACGCCATCGAGCTGTTCGGGTTCATCAGTGCCGACGAGCGCGCGCTCTTCCATGCCCTCCGCAAGGTGAAGGGCCTCGGGCCGCGCACGGGGCTGGTGGTCCTGTCCGGCATGCCGCTCCGCGATCTGCTCGCGGCCGTTGCGGCCGGCGACGCGGCCCGCCTGCAGACCATCGCCGGCGTGGGCAAGAAGCTCGCCGAGCGCATCGTGGTCGAGTGTCGCGAGGCCTGCGCCGTGCTCGCCGCCGACGGCCCGCCGCGTCTGGCGGTGGGGGTGCTCGACGGGGTACTCGGCGAGGCGGTGTCGGCGCTGGTCAACCTGGGCTACAAGCGCGCCGACGCGGAGCGCGCCGTGCAGCGCGCGGGGCGGCCGACGGCGCCGCTCGAGGACGTCATCCGCGCCGCGCTGCAGGGGTTGTCGGGGTGAGCGATGGCGCGTGACCAGAGCCCGCTCGTCGCTGCACCCGTGGATGAAGATCTCGTCATCGAGGCGCCGTTACGGCCGCGGACCCTGGACGAGTACATCGGGCAGGAGTCCATCCGCGAGAACCTGCGCGTGCAGATCGCGGCGGCGCAAGCGCGTGGCGACGTGCTCGATCACGTGCTGTTCTACGGGCCGCCGGGGCTCGGCAAGACGTCGCTGGCGCATGTGATCGCCAACGAGCTCGCCGTCGGCATCCGGCCGACGGCGGGGCCGGTGCTCGAGCGGCCGGGCGATCTGGCCGCCATCCTCAGCAATCTCGAGCACGGGCAGGTGTTCTTCATCGACGAGATCCATCGCCTGAACCACGTGGTCGAGGAAACACTCTACCCGGCGATGGAAGACTTCCAGCTCGATCTGCTGGTGGGGCAAGGGCCGACGGCGCGCTCGATCAAGCTGCCGCTCAAGCGCTTCTGTCTGGTGGGCGCCACCACACGCGCTGGCCTGCTCACCGCCGCCCTGCGCGACCGCTTCGGGGCCACGTTTCGGCTCGACTTCTACGATCGCGACGACCTGCAGCGGATCCTGCGCCGTTCGGCGGCCATCCTGGGCGTGCCGCTCGACGACGACGGCGCCGCCGAGATCGCGGGCCGCGCGCGCGGCACGCCGCGCATCGCCAACCGGCTGCTCCGCCGCGTGCGCGATTTTGCCGACGTGCGTGCCGAGGGCCGCATTACGCGCCCCGTCGCGCGCGATGGGCTGGCGCTGCTCGAGGTCGACGAGGCCGGATTCGACAAGATGGACCGCGCGCTGCTGCTCACCATCGTCGACAAGTTCGGCGGCGGCCCGGTCGGCGTCGATACGCTGGCGGCGGCCATCGGCGAGGAGCGCGACACCATCGAGGACGTCGTCGAGCCGTATCTGATCCAGGAGGGCTTCCTGGCACGTACACCGAAGGGGCGGGTGGCGACGGCGCTGGCGTACGCGCACTTCGGGCGCACGGCGGCCGTGCCGGCGGTGCCGGCGCAGCAGAAGCTGCTGTAGCGACCCGAGACCTTGTCTCGGGTCGGACGGACGGCGAGGGTGTGGCGCGGGGAGAATGCGGGCGGCGTGCCGCGGCCGGCGAAGCCGGCGCGGCAGGCGTTTGCGGGGACGCGCGCGTGGCGGCGGTCATCCGCGCCGCCCGGCTCGTCGCCCCCGAGCTGCTCGCGTGCGGCTCATCCCGCGGCCGGGTCGGCATCGCCGCCGAGGAACGTGTGCAGAGTTTCTCCGCGGACCCCGGGGGCCGAGAAGGGGGTCGCACACACGACCGTCAGCTCGCCGCGCGGGAAGCTGCGACGGAACCACGCGAAGTCGAGCGCCGTGGCGCTGCCGCGCTTCACTTCGATGCCCGAGCCCGTCGGCCGGACGAAGTCGATCTCGTGGCCACCGCCTTGCCAGAACGGCAGCCGATCGGGTTCGGCGGCCCCGGCGAGGGCGGCGCGCCGGTGCAGCTCCTGCGCCACGGCCCACTCCTGCCACACCGCCTGCCGTTCGGGCGCCATGGCCCGGAACTCGGGCGCGCTGCGCGGCGCTTCCGGTGCCCACGCGGTCGAGATTCCCCTGCAAGAGCGCATGGTTCACTTCGTCAACGTTCATGACGTTGATCACGTCAACGTTGCTGACGTTGGACAAGACGCCTGGCGGCGCGGCATCCGGCTCGTAGGCATGCCCATGGCATGCTAATGGCATGCCATGGCGAACCTTCAGGTGAAGAACGTGCCCGAGGCGCTGCACCGCAAGCTGCGCGCGTACGCCAGTCGCCGGGGCCGGACCGTCCGGGACGTGGTCCTCGACGCCGTCACGCGCGAAATCGAAGGCGAGGAGTTCCGTGCCCGCCTGGCGCGCCGGGAGCCCGTCGACCTCGGGCGTCCGGCGGCACGGACGCTGGAAGAGGTGCGTGCCGCGCGTGATCGAGAGGTCGGCGGGTGATCGTCGTCATGGACGCGTCGGCGGCGGTCGAGTACCTCCTGCAGACGGGGCTCGGGCAGCACGTGGCGGCGGTCATCCGCGATGCCCGGCTCGCGGCGCCCGAGCTGCTCGACGCCGAGGTGCTCGCGGTGTTGCGGCGCGAGGTGCTGGCCGGTCGCCTCGGCGAGCGGCGCGCCGGCGAGGCGGTCGACGATCTGTGTGCGTGGGGCATCGAGCGCGTCGCGCACCGCAGCCTGGTCGCCGGGGCCTGGGCGCTCCGCGGGCACGTGAGTGCGTACGATGCGTTCTACGTCGCGCTGGCCCAATCGCGGCGCGCCACGCTGCTCACGGCGGACGGTCCGTTGTCACGCGCGCCGGGGATCGGGGTGACCGTGCAGAACGTCCGGGTCGCCTGACCCGGGTCATCCGGGATCACGCCAGCAACGCGTCCGCGAGCGCGACCGCGGCGACACAGCCCCAGTGCAGCAGGACGGGCGCTGCGATACTCTCCGAGCGCTCGCGGGCGACGCCGGCGGCGGCGCCGAAGACGAACGCGCCGAGCAGTGGCGCCCATGCGTTCGTTCCCCACGGCATCGTCTGCGCCAGCGACAGCGCGGGAAGCTGGAGGAGCGGCCCCCAGAGCGCGTAGAAGGCGGCCGACAAGAGCACCGGCCACGACAGGAACCAGGGCCCGCCGCAGCGCTGGATGGGGAAGCGCGTCACCAGGCTGGCGTGGAAGAGCCCACGGAAGATCATCTCCGCGGCGAACGGGAGGGCCAGGACGCCGAGCGGCGCGGTCCACGGCACCGCCGCATGCACGTCTGGGATCCACACGCCGCCGGCGAGTGCGCCGACGACGGCCACCGGGACCACGAGGCTCCAGTCGAGACCGGCCGGGCGCCTGAGGCCGTGCATCCCGGGGGCGTGCAGGCCGCGCAGGAGGACGACCGCCGCGCCGAGCGCCGCCAGGAGCACGGAGAACTCCGTCCCCAGATTGGGGGCGAGGCGGCTCCGCAGCGCCACCGGGTCGCCGAACAGACCGAGCACGAACACCGAGGCGAGCGCCGCCACCATCACGTCGACGCTCCGGAGCGCCGCTCCGGCGATACGGGTGAGACGCTGGAGTAGCGTCGGCGTGTCGAAGGCCTGCCGGCATGCGTGCGCGATCTGCTCGGGCAGCACGTGGGTTCCCGTCCGGCGGGGCGAGCCGCCGATCTCGGCCGAGCCGCCCCAGCGATTGGGAGACCGATGCCCGCCGGCCGCCGGGTCGACGAGGTTCAAGTGTGTGTACACCTGCTCGAGCGTGGCCGGCAGGAGCGGATCCACTTGTCGCAGGCTGTAGGTCGAGCCGCTGGTGCGGAGCGCGATTACCCCGAGGCGCTTGCCGTGCAGGCGGCGCAGCTGGCGCTCGACCTCGTAGATGCCGACCGCCGAGCGACAGACGATGGCGATCGATCCGCCCGTGATGCGGGTGCGGGCGAGCTCCTCGATGTCTTCCAGGTCGTCGAACTGCTGCGGCGGATAGACGAGCCCGTCGAGCGTGCGCAGCACCGCGGCGGTGTGCTCGGCGAGGTCGTGGCCGAGCCACCGTCCCCCGGTCTTGAGCGCCAGCTCCTGCTCGCGGAGGAGGGCGATCCATTCCGTGGTCTCGGCGAGCAGCGCCGGCGGGAGGGCGCACAGGTCCTGCAGCTCGAGCCCCTGGGCGTCGATCGCGCCCTCGAGGCGCAGGAGCGGCATGACGCGCGCCCGTATCTCTCCGCTCGCCTCGTTCAGGCGGATGTGGTTCAGCAGCACCCAGATCGCCAGCACGGTGTCCAGGTCGGCGTCGTTGGCGTACACGGTCCAGTCGCGCTGGCGCAGATCGAGCCCCTTGCGCACCAGCACCATGGCCTGCTCGCACGTCGCCAGCGTGAACGGGCGCACGCAGCCTTCGTGGTGATCGAGGTTGTAGACGTCGCGCTTCGGGTCGAGGAACGGCTCGCCCTGCGCGGCGCCGTCGAGGAAGATGCTCCCGGCCGCCGCGCTGCGGGCAGCCACAGCGGTGAGCGACCATCCGGGCTTGATGCGGACGCGGACGGTGGGTGCTTCGACGCAGGCGAGGACGGGGCCGTCCGCGCCGGGACGGATGCGGTAGCGCTCCGGCGGCGACTTGCGCACGGGCATGGCGGCCCGCGTGGGGACAGCCGGAGGACGCGTGGTCCACCGGGGCTGCCGCTCGAGTGCTTCGATCGTCATCATCGTCGCCAATCGCTGCCCGCATATGCAAGCCCGACGCCAGCACGGAGAAGCCTCCCCGTTTCCCGTGTGTCGCGGGAACGCGCGTGCACCCCCGAACGGCGGTGGCGCAGGATCGCCGCCGTGCATGGCGGATCGGAAAGGGTCGGCCGCCCCGTTCGCCTGCGCGGACCCGCGGCGCATTGCGGTGCGCCGGCGTTCGGCTTGATCCGCGGCGCTCGACGCGGACAATCAGACGTTGGTGGCGGCGGGGTGGCACCGGGATCTCGTGCTGTACGAGATCCCCGTCCGGGCCTTCTACGACTCGAACGGGGACGGCATCGGGGATCTGACCGGGGTTGCGGACAAGATCGACTACGTCCGCAGCCTCGGCGTCGGCGCCATCTGGCTCACGCCCATCTACCCGAGCCCGCTCTGCGACGACGGCTACGACGTAGCCGACTTCCGCGCTGTCCATCCGGATCTGGGTACGCTCGACGACTTCCGCCGCCTGCTGGCGCGCGCACACGCCGCCGGGCTGCGCGTCCTCCTCGACCTGGTGCTGAACCACACCAGTGACCAGCATCCCTGGTTCCAGTCGGCGCGCCGTGGCCCGGGGCATCCCTACCACGACTACTACGTCTGGAGTCCGACGCCGGATCGCTACCAGGGGACCAAGATCGTCTTCGCCGACGTGGAAGCGTCGAACTGGACCCTCGAGCCCGCGTGCGGCCTGTACTACTGGCACCGCTTCTACGCCCACCAGCCGGACCTCAACTACGACAACCCGGCGGTGCAGCGGGAGATGCTCGACGTCGCCCGCTTCTGGCTCGATCTCGGCGTCGACGGCTTCCGCGTCGACGCGGTGCCGTACCTGTTCGAGCGCGAGGGCACCAGCTGCGAGAGCCTGCCCGAGACCCATGCCTACGTACGCGCGCTGCGCCGGCTCGTGGACACGTACGACCCGCCCCGCGTGCTGCTGGCCGAGGCGTGCCAGGCGCCGGCGGATCTGGTGCCGTACTTCGGCGCCGGCAACGAGTTCCACCTGGCGTTCCACTTCCCGCTCATGGCGCGCATGTTCCTCGCCCTCCGGCGGGAGGAGGCGCGCCCGCTGGTCGAGATTCTGGCGGCGACGCCTGCGATCCCTGACGGCTGCGCATGGGCGATGTTCCTCCGCAACCACGACGAGCTCACCCTCGAGTTGCTGTCCGCGCCGGATCGGGGCTACATGCTGGACCAGTACGCGCCGGTGCCCGCGATGCGCCTCAATCTCGGCATCCGGCGGCGGCTCTGGCCCCTGCTGCAGGGCCGGCGCCGGCAGGTCGAGCTGCTGCACGCGGTGCTGCTCGGCCTGCCGGGCTGCGCGGTCCTGTATTATGGCGACGAGATCGGGATGGGCGACGACATCACGCTCGAGGACCGTATGGGGGTACGCACGCCCATGCAGTGGACGACCGGGACCAACGCCGGCTTCTCCACCGCAGACCCGGCCGCGCTCTGGGCGCCGGTGATCACCGATCCCGCGTACCACTTCGCGGGCCGCAACGTGGACGCGCTCGAGCGCACGCCGACCTCGTTCCTCCATTGGCTGCGCCGTCTGCTCACCACCCGTCGCGCCGCTCCGGCCTTTCGCGGGCGCACGGTGCGCGTCCTGCCGGTCGACAACCCGCGCGTCCTGGCGTTCGTCCGCGAGCACGCGGGGGACGCCATCCTCTGCCTGCACAATCTCTCCCGCGTGGTCGCGCCGGCGGCGGTCGACCTGGCGCCGTGGCGCGGGCGGGTGCCCGTCGAGGTGATCGGCGGCGCCGCCTTGCCGCGCATCGGGGACGCGCCGGCCGCGTTCACCCTCGGCCCGCACGCCGTTCTCTGGTGCCGTCTTGAATCCCGTTGAGCACTGGACGACCTTGGTCCGCCGCGCGCCGCTCGGCATCCTGACCGATCTCGACGGCACCTTGGTGCCGTTCGCGACCCGGCCGGAGGACGCTGGCGTCGCGCCCGAGGTGTCGCGGCTCCTCGGCGACCTCGCGGCGCTGCCGTCGGTGAGCGTGACCATCGTGAGCGGCCGTCCGCGGGCGTCGCTCGAACGGCTCCTCGGCGACGTGCCCGGACTCCGGCTGGCCGCCGAGCACGGCGGGTGGCTGCGCGGGGACGCCGGGTGGCGGGCACTCGTTTCCGACGATCCCTCTGCCCTGGTCGCGCTGGCGGCCGAACTCGAGCTCATCGCTACCCATCACCGCCCGGCGCATGTCGAGCGCAAGACGTGGTCGGTGTGCCTGCATCTCCGCGGGGTGCCGGAGTGGGATCGTCCGCGGCTCATCGTCGAGGCCAACGTCGCCATCGCCGCGTGGCTTCGCCACCATGCCGGGTACGAGCTGCTGGAAGGCGCCGAGGTGCTGGAGACCCGTCTGGCCCGCATCCGCAAATCGGCGGCGGTGGCGTGGGCACGTCCATACGCGGGCCCGAGCGCGGCGTTGCTCGTGCTCGGCGACGATCCGACCGACGAGGACATGTTCCGGGTCCTGTCGCCGGTGGACGAGGGCGTGCTGGTCGGCCCGCGCGCGCATGCCAGCACGCTGGCGCGCTGGGCCCTGCCGGGTCCCGATGCGGTGCTCGCCTTCCTCGGCTGGATCCTGGCGGCGCGACGGGGCGACGCGCCCGGGCGGTCCGCGATGCTGCCGCAGGCGATCCGGCGCGAGCCGCGCGCCGACCCGCCGTCGCATCGGCTGCTCGCGATCTCGAACCGGCTCCCGGATCTGCGCTCGCCCACCGCCCCCGACGCGACCCGCCGGCGCAACGTGGGCGGGCTCGTGTCCGCGCTGGAGCCGGTGCTGGCGGCGCGCCGCGGCCTCTGGCTCGGCTGGAGTGGCCGCACGGTCGCCGCCGACACCGCCGGGCCGGTCGAGATCGACGACGCCTCCACGCCGCCGCTCGCGTGGGTGGATCTGCCCGAGGCCTGGTACGAGCTCTACTACAACGGCTTCTGCAACCGGAGCCTGTGGCCGCTCTTCCACACCTTCCCGAGCCGCGTGCGCTTCGTGGACGAGGAGTGGGACTGCTATGTGCGGGTGAACCACGCCTTTGCCACCGCCGCCCGCACCCTGGTCGTGCCGGACGTGCCGGTCTGGGTGCATGACTACCATCTCCTGCTGGTGGCGGGCGCGCTCCGGCGTAGTGGCCATCGCGGCCCGATCGGCCTCTTCCTGCACGTGCCCTTTCCCGGCATCGACCTGTTCTCGATGTTGCCGTGGGCGGCGACGATCCTGGACGAGATGCTGCAGTTCGACCTGCTCGGCTTCCACACGCTCCACGACGTAGACAACTTCCACCAGTGCGTCCGCGCGCTGTTCCCCGCCAGCATCGACGGCGACGGGATCCGCCACCGGGACCGCCGGGTGCGCGCGGACGTGTTTCCGATCGGCATCGTGCCCGAAGGGTTCCAGGAGCCGCCCGAGCCGAGGGCCGCGGAGGAGATTGCGGCGCTGCTGCAGTCGATCGCGCCGAGCCGGCTGTTGCTGGGCGTCGACCGTCTCGACTACACCAAGGGCATTCCGGAGCGGGTGTATGCCTTCGGGCGTCTGCTCGAGCTGTTCCCCGACTGGCGCGGCCAGGTGAGCCTGGTCCAGATCTCGGTGCCGTCACGCGCCGACGTGCCGGAGTACGCCGAGCAGCGGGCGCTCATCGAGGCCGCCGTCGGGCGTGTCAACGGCGAGCTCGGCGAGGCGCACTGGACCCCGATCCGCTACCTCTACCGCGCCTACGGCCGCAACCAGCTGGCGCAGCTCTATCGCGCGGCCGACGTGGGCTACGTCACGCCGCTCCGCGACGGCATGAACCTGGTCGCCAAGGAGTACGTGGCGGCGCAGGACCCGGACGCGCCCGGGGTCCTCCTGCTGTCCCGCTTCGCGGGGGCTGCGGCCGAGTTGGAAGGCGCGGTGCTGACCAACCCCTATCACTGCGACGGCATGGCACGTGACCTCGACCAGGCGCTGCGCATGCCGGCCGCCGAGCGACGGGAGCGTCACCGTCGACTCTACGCCACCATCGCGGGGTCGACGGCGGTCAGTTGGGCGGAGGGGTTCCTGGCGGCGCTGACGCACACCCGGGGTTGACCCCCCACGACCATCGTGGCGTCATCGGAGCTTCATGCAGGAGCTTGGTCGCCTCCTGATCGTCCTCGGCGTGCTCGCCGTCCTCGCCGGCGGCGTGCTCCTCCTCGCCGGCCGGCTTCCCTGGCTCGGGCGCCTCCCCGGCGACCTGGTGGTCCGGCGCGGTCCGGTCACCTTCTACTTCCCACTCGTGACCTCGCTCGTGGTCAGCATCGTCGTCACCATCGTCCTGAATCTCTTCTGGCGCAGGTAAGTTGCTGATCGGATGCGTCTTTCGTCGGACGCCGCCGAGTCCGCCGTACGCTCGTCGGCCTTGCCTTCGGCCGACCTTGCCCCTATCATCCGCCGCACTCGATGCTCCGCCGGTTGTGGTCGCAGCCCGCGCGCGAGCGCACGCCTGAAGCGCGTCGCCGCCGCCGGGAAGCCTGGGTCATCGCGGCGACCGCGATCGCCGTGCTCGGCTTCGCGCTGTTCGAGATCCTCGCCCCGCAGTCCACTGGCGCCGGGTCGACGGCCATCGACGTGATGCTGGTCGGCCTCATCAACCTGAACCTCATCCTGCTGGTCCTGCTGGTGTTCCTGGTGGGACGCAACATCGTCAAGCTGCTCTTCGAGCGCCGCCGCCGCCTGATGGGCTCGCATCTCCGCACCAAGCTGGTGGGGGCGTTCTTCGCCATCGCGTGCCTGCCCGCGGCGCTCATGTTCGCGGTGGCGTTCGCCTTCGTCGGCAACTCGATCGAACGCTGGTTCAACGGTCAGGTGGAAACCTCGCTCGAAGGCTCGCTCGAGGTCGCGCACGCGTACTACCAGGACCTGGCCGGCAGCTCGCTCGGCTTCGCCCGCCAGGTGGCCGCGCGCGTCGGCGCCGAGGGCCTGGTGGTCCCGGCACGACGGGCGGCGTTGCAGAAGTTCCTCGACGAGCACCGCAAGGAATACCAGCTCGACATGCTCGAGGTGTTCGGGCGCGGCAACCAGGTGCGCGCGCGCAGCCGGCGCCCGGATCTGCCCGGCGGGATCGGCATCGATGCGGGGTCGTCGCTGCTCAAGCGCGGTGCCGGAGGCCTGGAGACGACCGCGGTCGAGGCGGTCGGCGAGGCCGACATGATCCGCGCGGCGGTGCCCATCCTGGTCGCGGACCGGCAGGTGGGCGTGGTGGTGGTCGGATCGTACGTTCCGAAGAGCGTCGTCCAGCGCCGCGAGCAGATCGACCAGGCGTTCGGCGAGTACCTCCGCCTGAAGATCCAGCGCCGTCCCATCCAGACGGCGTACACGATCACGCTCGTGCTGGTCACCGTGGTCGTCCTGTTCGGCGCGCTCTGGCTCGGCATCTACATGGCGCGCGGCATCACCGTGCCCATCCAGCGCTTGGCCGAAGGCACGCGCGCGGTCGCGCAGGGCGACCTCGACCTCCGCATCCAGGGCGAGGGCGACGACGAGATCGGCACCCTGGTGCGCTCGTTCAACCGCATGACGGAGGATCTCAAGCGCAGCGCCACCGAGCTCGACGCGCGCCGGCGTTACCTGGAGACGCTGCTCGCCAACATCACGGCCGGCGTCATCTCCACCGACGCCGCCGGGCGCATCACCACCATGAACCGGGCCGCCGAGGCGCTGCTCGGCATGGCGGCCGGCGCCTGCGTCGGCCAGCCGCTCGGCACCGTGTGCGCGGGCGACGAGCTGGCCGACGTGCGCCAGCTGGCGGAGCAGCTGCGCGAGGAGGTGCCCGCCACGGCGGGCTACACGATCACGGTCGGGGCGCCCGTCTGCCTGATCGAGCGCCAGGGCAACGGCGGGCGCGGCAGCGCGCCGGTCGAGCGCCAGATGAAGCTGACACGGAATGGTCACGAAGCTGCCGTGCTGCTCACCGGCACGCGGTTGCTCGACGAGTCCGGCAGCCCGCGCGGCCTGGTCCTCTTCCTGGAGGACGTGACCCACTTCCAGCGGGTGCAGCGCATGGAGGCGTGGCGCGAAGTGGCACGCCGCATCGCGCACGAGATCAAGAACCCCCTCACGCCCATCCAGCTGTCGGCGCAGCGCCTCCGGCGCCGGTACGCGGCGCAGCTGGGCGACGGCGGCGCGGTATTCGATGAGTGTACGCGCACCATCATCCAGCAGGTGGACGAGTTGAAGACGCTGGTGAACGAGTTCGCCACCTTCGCGCGCATGCCCGCCGGCGATCACACCCCGCAGGATCTCAACGCGCTGATCGACGAGGCCCTGGTCCTCTTTCGCGAGGGGCACCGGGAGATCGACTTCGTGTTCACGCCCGGGATCGACCTGCCCATCGTCGACCTCGATCGCGAGGGCATCAAGCGCGCGGTGATCAACATCCTGGACAACGCCGTCGCCGCCTGTGCCAGCCGGCGCCTCGCCCCGCCGGGCGAGCGCGGCCAGGTCGAGCTGCGGACCACGTTCAGCCCTGGGCTCAATGTCGTGCGGCTCGAGATCGCCGACACCGGCGACGGCATGACGGCGGAGGTGAAGGCGCGGCTCTTCGAGCCCTACTTCTCCACCAAACCCGACGGCACCGGCCTCGGGCTCGCCATCGTGTCGGCCATCGTCGCCGACCACAACGGCTTCCTCCGGGTGCGCGACAACGTGCCGCGCGGCAGCCAGTTCGTGATGGAATTCCCGGTGCGGCGGCAGGGCGCGCCGCTCGCGGTCGGGTCGCAGCGCGAGGCGGCCGCCGGCGCGTGAGCGGGGCCGAGGAGGCGAGAGGATGTCCGATACGATCCTGGTGGTCGACGACGAGGAGCAGATCCGGCAGACGCTGCGGGGGGTACTGGCCGACGAGGGTTTCGAGGTGGTGGAGGCGTCGAACGGGCGCCGCGCGCTCGAGCTGCTCGGGCAGACGGCGCCGCGCCTCGCCATCGTCGACGTATGGATGCCGGAGGTCGACGGCATCGAGCTGGTGGCACGCATGCGCGAGCAGGCGCCGGGCGTGCCCATCATCGTGATCTCCGGCCATGGCACCATCGAGACCGCGGTGCGCGTCATCCGCCTGGGCGCGTTCGACTTCCTGGAGAAGCCGTTCGAGCTCGAGGCGCTGCTCAGCGTCGTCGGCCGGGCGCTCGGCGACCGCGACGGCCCCGGGCCCGGCGGCGTGTCGGCGGCCATCAGCCCCGGGGTCGTGTCCGCGCCGGCCCGCCAGCTCCCGCAGCGTACCATCGGCCGCAGCGTGGTGGTGAACGGGCAGGGGCTCCATTCCGGCGTGCGCACCGGACTCATCCTGCAGCCGCTCCCGCCCGGGAGCGGCATCGTGTTCGGCAGCATCTCCTCCGGCGATACGGTGCCGGCGCTGGTCGACTACGTGCACTCCACCTCGTACGCCACCCGCCTGGTGCGCGGCGGCATGGTGGCGCAGACGGTCGAGCACCTGATGGCGGCGCTGCACGCCTTCGGCATCACCAACCTGCTGGTGAAGATGCAGTCCGAAGTGCCGGCGCTCGATGGCTCGGCGCTCGAGCTGTGCGCGCTCCTGGACGAGGGGGGCGTGGTCGAGCAGCGGGGGACGGTCGACGAGCTGGTAGTGGACGGCTGCTATGCGGTCGGCGCGCGCGATCCCGGCCACAAGGGCATCGCCATCGACCCGGCCGACCAGTTCGAGGTGCACTACACGCTCGACTACCCGTTGCCCATCGGCCGGCAGGAGTACGAGTTCCGCCTGACGCACCTCGAGGCCTTCCGCCGCGAGATCGCGCCCGCGCGCACCTTCGGCTTCGTGCGCGAGATCGAGCAGCTCGAGCAGATGGGGCTCGCCAGCGGCGGCCGCCTCAACAACTGCATCCTGGTGGGGGAGGAAGGCGTCGTGAACGCGCCGCTCCGCTTTCCGGACGAGTTCGTGCGCCACAAGATCCTGGACATCCTGGGCGACTTCTACCTGCTCGGCCGCCCCATCCGCGGCCGGGTGACGGCGCGCATGACGGGCCACGCCGACAACGTACAGCTCCTCCGCCAGCTGCGCGACCGCTTCGGCATCCCGCCGCTCACCGGCGCGTGACAACGCGCGACCGCCTCCGGGTCACTCCCGGAGGACGTCCGGAACCCGTGGATGCCAGGCGACCACCTCGGCGTCGAGCCCCGGAGGGACGTCGAGCGTCGCGTCGACGGCGCGCCGGATCTCGCTGACGCCGGCGACGACATGGGCCGTGTAGTGCCGGGCGCGGGTGGTGAGGCGGTCGCCCGGGACGGTCGGCAGGAGGGCGGCGAAGTCGTCCGCGTCGAGCGTGCGGTGCGTGCGCGCGGCCAGCACCTGGTCGGCGGCGCTCGGGGTGGCGCCGAGGGCGAGCAGGACCTCGCGCGCGGCGGTGTTGGGGTTCACGGCGGGCTCGCCGGCGGTGGTCACGAACGGGCGCAGGCGTTCGACGACAGTGGGCTCGAAGCCGCGCACGCCGGCAAGCTCGCCGACCGTGCGGACGGGGCCGTTCCGGGGCAGCAGGGCGCCCGGCCGGGCGCGGTACCAGTCCCGTTCCGCGCCGTACGGGCGTGGCCGATCGTCGGGGTCGGTCCAGTCCGCGAGCGCGTCGGCCAGGCCGGGGTCGAGTCCCAGGACCTCGAGCAGGCGCGGGAGTGCGTCGGCCATCGCCTGCAGGTCGAGGCGGCGGGCCTCGTCGTCTACCCGCACCTGCACCCAGCCCGCGCCGAGGGGCTGCCGGCCGACATCGCGGGCCCACGGGGCGCGCAGTGTGTCGGGCGCGTCGGCAGCGGCCCACTCGCGCAAGGCGACCGCCGCCGCGGCCACCCCGGAGCGGGCGAGGGCGTCGGCCTGCAGGGCCGCCAACGCGTTGCGGGCCAGATGCTGGTCGAGCGTGCTGGTGGTGGCGAGGCCGGTGACCAGGGTGGTGAGCAGCGCGAGCGCGACCGCGGCCGCGACCAGCGCGACCCCGCGCTCCCGACCCCGGGACACGCTTCGGCGACGTTCACGGCGTAGGAACAAATCAGCTCCAGCAGCTCACGGCCATCATCGACGTTCACGGCGTAGGAACACGGATCAGCTCCAGCAGCTCACGGCCATCATCGACGTTCACGACGTGGGAACACGGATCAGCTCCAGCAGCTCACAGCCATCACCGGGACGATCGGGGGCGAATACGCGGACGCGTACCTCGCGCAGGCCGGGGTGCGCGGTGGTGCGCACGTCCCGCGTGAAGCGCAGGGTGGGCAGCTCGCCGCTGACCTGCCCCGGCTCGGGCGGGGCGAGCGCGGCCTCGGCGAGGAGGCGCTGCGCGGACAGCATGGCGCGCGTCCGCTCGCCATCGGCGGCGATCCCCGCCACGCTGTCGTTCGCGAGCCGTTGCACGGCGAGCACGCCGGTGGCGAGCACGACGACCGCGACCAGGGTCTCCAGCAGCGTCATGCTACTCCAGCTCCAGGCGCGCGTTCGGGGCCCCGAGCGTGCCGCCGATGGCGAGATGCTTGGTGGTGGTGGCGTCCCCGCTGAGGCGGAAGAGCACGCGGATGCGGCCGGGCGCGTCCGGCGCCGGCGTCACCGCCAGCGCCAGGTCGAGCGCGCTGGCTGTGGTCGGGTCGGCGAGCGTGACCGTGCCGCTGCCGGTCGCGAGCACCTCGGGACCCTTCAGGTCGACATCCTCGATGTGCAGCTGGCCGCCCGCGAGCCGCCAGCGCGCGCTGCCCGTGGCGACGTGGAGCGGGCCGAAGATGGTCAGGCGACCGACGCCCTGCCAGACGGCGTCGCGGAGGGTGAGCGTGCCCGTCCCGTCGGGCGAGTCGCTGGCGAGCGTCAGGTGCGCATCGCCGTCGACGAGACCCGCTTCGAGGACGCCGCCGGCGACCCGGAGGCGCGGACAGGCCGCGAGGTCGACGGCGCGCCACTCGACGGAGACGGTGGCGGCCTGGCGCTCGCCGTCGACCAGCGCGGTCGCGTGCCCGCCGCACGCGTCGACGGCGATCGTGAGCGGGCGCCCGGCGCCGTCGCCGAGGAGTGCACTCCACGTCGGCTGGACCGTCACCCGGCCGGCCGAGAGCAGCATGCCCCCCTCGGCCGAGCGCACCGTGACCGTGTCCAGGGTGATGCCGCTCGGGCGGAGCGTCGCGTGCTCGAAGGTGAGCGACGGCCCGGGCGGGAGCACGCGCGGCAGCACCCAGCGCACGACGGCGTCGGTCGGGAAGAGGAGCCCCAGAAACAGGGCGACCAGGGCGACTGTGCCCGCGATCCAGCGTCGCATCAGGGCTCCGTGGGGGTGTCCGGCCGCGCCACCTCGACGGTGGCGTCGAAACGGCCCGGATCGTCGGGATGCTTCCGCAGCTCCAGGCGGGTGATGGCGAGCGGCGGCGGGTCGCCCTCGAGGGCGTGCAGCAGGCGCACGACCTCGTCGAGCGACGCGCCGGTGATGCGGAGGGCCATGCGCTCGCCGGCCTCGGCCGCCCCGGCCGGCGTCATGCTGGCGATGCGCTCGCGGCCGACGGTGTCGGCGGCCGCCGTCTCGAGACGCGTGACGAACGAGGGGCCATCGACGGGCGCCGCGGGCGTCGCGTGCTCGCGGCGCAGCCGGGTGGCCAGGCGGCGCACTTGCGCCAGCTCGCGCTCGCGGCCGATGATGCGTGCCCGTCGGGTGGCGAGGTCGTCGACGGCGGCGTGGACGCCGAGCCCAAGGCAGAGCGCGACGGTGCCTACCCCGGCGGCGACCAGCAGGGCGCGCTCGCGCGTCGAGAGCGCGCCCCAGCGGACGACGAGAGATGCAACGCGGGGCCCGAGCGTAGTCACGACGCGGCTCCGTGAGCGGGCCGCCGCGTGGCGCGCAGCCGGAACTCGACGTGGCGTCCGTCGACGCTGGTGCGGGTATCGTCGGCGGTCACGTCGGCCAACAGCGGTGACGCCGCCAGCGCCCGGCGGAGTGCATCGACGGCGTCGAAGCTGTCCGCGCGCCCGTGCAGGGTGAGGTGGTCCGGCTCGATCGCCAGCTCGTCCAGGTCCGGGCGGAGCGTCGGCGGGACGCGGGTGCTGATCTCGCGCAGCAGCGCCAACGCACTGCCGTTCGCGCCGGCGCGCAGGTCGCGCCGGACGAGCGCGCCCACCGCGGCTTCCAGCTCCGCGCGCGGCGCCGCGAGGTGGGCGCCGGGCAGGACGGCGGTCGCCTCGGCGTGCACGGCGGCCGCGAGCGCCGCCTCGCGGCGGACGAGTCCATCGCGGACGATGCCCCAGTCGAGGAGTGCCAGCACCAGGGCGGCGGCGGCGAAGACGACCGGCCGCGCCGCGGACGCCGGCTCGCGAACGCCCTCGCTGGCGACGTGCAGGGCCGGGACCGGCCTGCCCGCACCGAGCACCAGGCCGGCGGCGACGGCGCAGGCCGTCAGCGCGCCATCCGGCGGCCAGGCAATCGAGGCCACGTCGGTCAGGGGAACGACGGCGACGCCGGTCTGGTCGAGGGCGGCACGGACCTCCGGACCGGCATCCGCGCCCGCGAGCACGATCGTCGGCGGCCGACCGCCGAGGGCGGCGAGGGCCCAGCGTACCGCCGCCGCGAAGTCGCCGGCCGTCGCCGGGCCGCTGTCGAGTGCACGCAGTCCTGCGAGCCGCCCGGCCCGGCGTACCGACACCGTGCTGCGGCTGCCGTCGGCCAGGACCAGGGCCACGTCACCGAGCGCCGTCGGGACGAGGTTCCAGACGGGCAGGGGGGCCACGTCGACCGACGCCGATCCGGTGCCGAGGTGGCGGAGCGCGCCGACGATCCCGGCGATGTCGTCCCGGCGCGCGACCGCGGCGAGGACGGCCGTGCCACCGCCGTCGCGGCCGAGCGACGTGAACACGATCTCCGCGTCGTCGGGCTCGGTGGGCAGATGGCCGAGCATCTCGAGCGGCACGACGCGCGCCAGGCGGCGCCGGTCGCGAAAGGGTAGGACCAGCGTGCGATGGGTGACGGCGGCGAGCGGCAGCGCGCCGAGCACGTGCGTGCGTGCGGACGGCGTGCGGGTGGCGAGCGTCGCCAGCGGGATGCGCTCGAGGGCCGTGAGACGGACAGAGCCGAGCGTACGCTCGGCGTGCGCCAGCCGGACCTCGTGCTCTCCGATGTCGACGCCGACGAGTCGCATGCGCTACCGCCTGGCCGTCGCCACGGTGACCGTGGTGGTCAACGGGGTAGCCTCGTGCTCCAGCTCGAGGCCGAGCGCGACCGCGCGCGGGAGCGCGCCCGGTGGCCACGCATCGTGCCACGTGGTGCCGTCGAAGCAACGCACCGTGAAGCGCCGCACCCCGTCCAGCACGGGCTGGCCGCTCCGGGTGTCCCGGCTTGCGCGGGTCAGGGTCGCAAGGCCCGGCGGGACCGCGTAGGCCACGGCGCGCAGGTCAATCCCGCCCGGAACCCCCGGCGGCGTGACGGTGACGAAGCGGAGCTGCGAGGACGTGCCGGGGGTCGGTGGCGGCTCGACTACGAACTGCTCGCCCGCCAACGCGGCCTCGACCTCGCGCGCCATGCGGACGAGCACCGTGCGGGCGCTGCCGATGCGGTCGCTGGCGGCGGTGGCACGCGTGCGTGCGGTGGCCGTGCCCAGGACGACCTGGCCGAGCGCCGCCAGCACGATCGCCGTCACCGTCAGGGCGACCAGGGTCTCGAGCAGCGTGAAGCCGCGCCGTCTCATTGGTCCCCCGCGTGTACGACCCGCGCCCGCCCGCTGCCCGGCGGTACGAGCACACGTGCCGCGCGTCCGCGCGCATCGCGCAGCTCGAGGTGGACGGGGAGGGCGTCGCCCTCGGGGGCGAAGTCGATGGCGACGGGGGTCCGGGCGGGCAGGTCGCCGATCGTGACCGCGTGCACCCGGGCGCGCGCCGGGAGCGTGATCGTGCGCCGGTCGCTGCCCACCCCGGTGGGCGTCGGGCGGCCGACGGCTGCGCCGCCGCCGTCGGCCGCGAGCACGAGGCGCATCGGCGCCCCGCCGAGCACCGCGCGCTCGCGCCCGAAGGCGATCGCGTCGGCGAGCTGGCGCGCGGCGGTGTCGAGCGCCACCGCGTCCAGGTCGGCCAGGCGCGGCAGCAGCAGGCGCGCGGCGAGCACCACCACCGCCAGCGCGACGGTCACTTCCAGCAGCGTGAAGGCGCGGCGCCTACTCACGGCCGTCCACGTCCGCGTACTTGCCCTCGCCGCCTTCGACGCCGTCGGCGCCGTACGACCGGAGCGCGAAGCGGCTGGCGCCGCCGGCATGGACGTACACGTAGGCGTGCCCCCACGGGTCCAGGGGCACGCGGTCGAGGTAGCCGTCGGCCTTGTACCCGCGCGGCACGGGCGGGAGGTCGGGACGGCGGACGAGCGCCTCCAGCCCCTGCGCCGTGGTGGGGTAGGTGCTCGTGTCCAGGCGATAGAGGTTGAGCGCGTTCTCGATCGCCTTCATGTCGGCGATCGCCTTGGTGCGGCGGGCATCCTCCGTCCGGCCGAGGATGCGCGGGGCGACCAGGGTGGCGAGCAAGCCGAGGATGAACACCACGACCATGATCTCGAGCAGCGTGTATCC
The DNA here is from genome assembly GCA_964618895.1 of uncultured Binatia bacterium (SeqCode). Taxonomy (GTDB): domain Bacteria; phylum Desulfobacterota; class Binatia; order DP-6; family DP-6; genus CAZUDO01. The sequence continues at coordinate 99,750 of CAZUDO010000097.1, read as the reverse complement.
CGCCGGGCGTCGTGCCGTCATCGTTGGCTCAGTGCACGAGCGCGTTCAGCTCGAAGATGGGCAGCAGGATGGCGGCCACCAGCGCCAGGACGACTGCGCCCATGAAGAGGACGAGGACCGGCTCGACCAGCGCGGTGAGCGCGCTGACGGCGGTCTCCACGTCGGCTTCGTACGTGTCGGCGGCACGGCCCAGGGTGGTGGCGAGGTCGCCGCCGCGCTCGCCGACGGCGGCCATCTGCACCAGCAGGGCCGGAAACGCGCCGCTCGCGGCCAGCGTCGGGGCCAGGGCCTGGCCCTCACGCACCGCCAGACGGACGCGTTCCACCTCGGCCGCGAGACGCTGGTTGCCGACCACGGCGGCGGCGATGCCGAGCGCGCGCTCGAGCGGCAGGCCGCCCGCGAGCAGGGTGGCGAGTGTACGCGCCAGGCGCGCCATGGCGGTGGTCCGCACCAGGCGCCCGACGACCGGCAGGCGGAGGAGGGCGGCGTCGAGCCGGGCGCGCCCCGTGGGGGTCGCCACCCGGGCGCGGACGGCCCAGGCAACGACCACGCCCGCGAGCCCGACGATCCACCAGGTGGTGGCGGCGACATGGCTGATCCCGACCAGCACGCGTGTGGCCAGCGGCAGGCGCGCGCCGGTGTCGACGAAGAGCTGCGTCACCTGCGGGACCACCCAGGCGAGCAGGAACCCGAGCACCGCCAGAGTGGAGACCGTCATGACGGCCGGGTAGGTGAGCGCCGCGCGCAGGCGGGCGCGCAGCGCGGCGCGTGCCTCGGTGTAGGCGGCCAGGCGCTCGAGGACCGCCGCCAGCGCGCCGCTGGCCTCCCCGGCCCGGACCAGGTCGCGGAAGAGCGGCTCGAACACGCGCGGGCTGCCGGCGAGCGCATCCGCCAGCGAGGCCCCTTCGCGCAGCCGGGCACGTGCCAGCGTGCAGGCGGTGGCGAGCGGCGCGTGGTCCACCTGCTCCGCAACGGCGGCCAACGCGTCGGCGAGCGGCACGCCGGCGCCGACCAGCGTGGCCAGCTGGCGCGTGGCGGCGGCGAGCGCGGCGGCGGGGACGCGGCCGCGGCCCGGGCGGGCAGCGGTGGTCTCCTCGCGCAGGTCGGTCGGGTAGACGCCCCGGGTGCGCAGGAGCTGCCACGCCGCGCGCCGCGTGTCGGCATCGACCACGCCGCGTCGGGTCTCGCCGCTCGCGGCGAGGGCCTGATACGAGAACACCGCCATCAGCGCTCGTCCTGGGTCACGCGCAGCACCTCGGTCACGGTGGTGAGGCCGGCCGCGGCCTTGGCGAGGCCGTCGGCACGCAAGGTCGGCACGTCGATCTGGCGGCGGAGCGTGGCCGCGTCGGTGCGCGCCATGACGAGCGCGCGCACGCGGTCGTCGACCAGCAGGCACTCGTGGATGGCCAGTCGGCCGCGGTAGCCCGTGCCGCGGCAGGCGGCGCAGCCCGCGCCGGCATGACGGAGGAGGGCGGGCGCGGTGGCGCCGAGCGCGGCGTGCTCCTCGGCGGTGGGCGGGCCTCCGACCGCGCATCCGGCGCACAGGCGGCGCACGAGGCGCTGCGCCAGCACGGCGCGCACCGACGACGAGATCAGGAACGGCTCGGCGCCCATGTCGAGCAGGCGGGTCACGGCGCCGGGGGCGTCGTTGGTATGCAGGGTCGCGAACACCAGGTGGCCGGTGAGGGCCGCCTGCATCGCGACCTCGAGCGTCTCGCGATCGCGGATCTCGCCCACCAGGATCACGTCCGGATCCTGGCGCAGGATGGCTCGCAGGCCGCCGGCGAAGTCGAGGCCGATGCGCGGGTTCACCGGCATCTGCCCGATGCCGGGTAGCTGGTACTCAACCGGGTCTTCGATGGTCATGATGTTGCGCTCGCCGGTGGCGAGACGGCGGAGCGCGGCATAGAGCGTCGTGGTCTTGCCGCTCCCGGTCGGGCCGGTGACCAGCACGATGCCGTGGCTCTGGCCGAGCAGGCCCCCGACGGTGGCGGCGTGCGCCGGGGCCAGGCCCAGGTCGCCCAGGTCGAGGAGCGTGGCGGCGCGGTCGAGCAGGCGGAGCACGACCCGTTCGCCGAAGCCCGTCGGCACGATCGACACGCGGATGTCGACCTCGCGCCCGGCGACGCGCACGGGGATACGGCCGTCCTGCGGCAAGCGGCGCTCGGCGATGTCGAGGCCCGCCATCACCTTGATGCGGGCCGCGAGTGCCGGGGCGAAGCGGAGCGGCGGGGTGAGGACGTTGTGCAGCATGCCGTCGACACGAAAGCGCACGGCGAGCGTGCGCTCGTGTGGCTCGATGTGGATATCGCTCGCCCCCTCGCGCACGGCCTGGAAGACGAGCGCGTTCACGAGGCGGATGATAGGGGCCTCGTCGCCGTCCTCGAGCAGGTCGGGTGGTTCATCGAGGGCGGCCGCATCGAGCTCGAGCCGGTCGCCCGCAATCGCGTCCATGGTGTCGGCCGCGGAGCGGGCGGCGGCGTCGTAGGCGCGCGTGATGGCGGCGCGGAGCGGGGCCGGGGGCACCACCACGGGACGGAGCGGTGTGCGGTAGAGGAAGCGCAGGTCGTCGAGTGGCGCCAGCGCGCCCGGGTCGGCGATCGCGACCTCCAGCCCCGCGGGCCCGTGCGCGAGCGGCAGCACGAGGTGGCGGCGTGCGAACGGCATCGGCAGGACGGCGGTCAGCGCGGGCGAGGGGAGAGACGGCACCGTGGCCGCGAAGGGTAGCCCGGCGGCGGTGGCAAGCGCCGCCGTGAACGCCGCCGCCTCGACGGCGCCGAGTTGCGCCAGCGCCTCGGCGCAGGTGTGCCCCTCGCGCTGGCGCCCGCGGGCGCGGGCGAGCACGTCCGTGGGAATGCCGAGCGCGGCCGCCGCTTCGCTGTGGAGTTCCATGACCGACCGGGGGGGTGCTGCCGGTCTCCTCTAGGCGGACCCCGTCGGATCGTCAACGGGCTCCCTCCGCCGCCGCTGCTCAGTCGATCTTCGCCGTCACCGGGTGCGCGAAGCACCGATCGCCGACGGTGATGGTGAGCCGCGTGCCGGTGGCCGTGTCGCGGGCCCGGGCGGCGCGGAACCAGCGCGCGGCGGTGGCGCGGAGCCGGAACCGCAGCGTATGGCCCGGCCCGCGGTCCGCCAGACGGAGCCACGTGACGCCGGGGGGCCGGCCGCGGAGTGTCCAGCGCGTCCCTCCGCCCGCGGGCGCGACCATGGTCTGCCGCGCGACCAGTCCCTGGCGATCGTCGAGTCGCAACGTGACCGGCTCGCCGTGGTACGCGTCGAGGGGCAGGAGGAGACGGACGGCGAGCCGCCCTACGTCGTGAGTCGTCTTCATGCGCACCATGGCACGCGCGTCGGCGACCAGGGTCGTGCAGGCGCAGATGCAGTCGGCGAGACAGCCCCGGACACAGTCGCCAGCATCGTGTTCGTCGCACGCCTCCCCCTCTTCCCGCACCCCGTTGCTGCACGTCTGCTGGTCGCACGCGTCGCCGATGCCGTCCGTGTCGCCGTCGGCCTGGTCGACGTTGCGGACGCCGGGGCAATTGTCGAACGGATCCGACAGCTCGTCGCCGTCGGTGTCGGCGGCCGTCGCCACGATGAGGTCGCGGCGACACCGCGCCGCCCCGGGGCAATCCGCGTCCGTGCGGCAGGTGCCGTGCTCGCGCTCGCATGCGCCGGCGGTGCAGAAGGTCCCGCGCGGGCAGGGCCGGTCGGCTGTGCACGACTCCGCCAACGTCTCGACGCAATGCCCCGCGGCCGTGAACACGTCCGCGCCCGCCTCGTGCGCCGCCAGCGGGCCGCTCAGTCGCTCGATGGGCTGGCCGGCGTCGTGGCACGTGCTGGCGGCGGGACAGTCGGCGTCGCGGCGACAGGGGCCGAGCACTTCGCGGCACGTGCCCGTCCCCGGCGTCCCGAGCGCTGGCTCGCAGAACCGCCCCGCGCCACAGGTCCCCGGAGTCTCCGGAACACACCGGGTGCCGAGATCACGGATGCACCCACCAGGAGGGACGAAGCACACCCCCGCGGGGCACCCGGCGTCGGTGGCGCACCCGCTCCCGGTGTCGGTGCAGACGCCGGTGCTGGTCGCCCCGATCGTCGTGAGTATCCCTGCGTGGACGACGCCCCGGACCACGCGGGTTCGTGCGTGACGCACCGCGACACCGGTCGAGGCCGCAGCCCCGCGACCGGCGGTGGCCTGCGCAGCGCGGACGTTGAACGTCTGCAGCACGAGATCGGCGGCGCTGCCGTTGTCGTCGAGGTCCTGCCCCTGCTCGCTTTCGAAGGTGAGGAACTTGACGGTGTCGGCGAGCACCCGGTACGGCAGCCGTGGATCGCAGGCGGCCAGCCGGCACGGCGTCACGGCCTGGCCGCTGGAGACGAGCGCGCGCGTCGCGAGGTCGTAGGCCTGCAGCACCCCGTCGGCGGCGTCACCGTCGCCGTTCAGGTCGGCGCCGCCCTGCGCCGCCTCGAGGGTGCGGAACGCGACCAGTCGCTCGCCGGCCACGAACTCCTCGGCCGCCTGCCCGGTGGCGACGATCCGCGCCGCGTCGGCGTCGTAGAGCTGCAACACGCGATCGCGCGTGTCGCCGTCGTCATTCAGGTCCACGCCCTGTGCAGCCTCCGGGGTGAGGAACACGACCACCCCGTCGACGATCGCGATTGCGTCAGCTGCGTGTGGCTCGATGCGCCAGGCTCCCAGTGGTGCGAGTCGGCGCACGGCCAGCACCGTGTCGCGGGCGTCGCCGTCGCCGTTCAGGTCCGTGCCGCCCTGTGCGACCTCCGGCACCAGTGCCACCACCCACCGCGTCGAGAGCGCCACGGCGGTGGCGGCGAGCCCGAAATTGTCGACGCCGCCTCCCGTGCGCCACAGGTGGACGACACGATCGGCGGCGTCGCCGTCGTCGTTGAGATCCACCCCCGTCCCGCGCGCCGGTCCGCCGGGGCATCTGACCGCGGCTCCCGCCGCCTCGGGCCGTAGGAAGGCCACCACGGGGCCCCGGACCGCGACCGCGTCTGCCGGACACAGCGTGGTGACGCGCGACGTTGTGGGGTCGAAGGTGGCCAGCACGGTGTCGTCCAGATCGCCGTCGCCGGTGAGATCGCGCGCGCGATCGGTTAGGTCGGGCGCACGCACGAACACGTCGGGAATGCCGTTCCGATCGTCCGCGACCAGATTCGACGTGCAGCTGGCGAACGCCACCACGCGCCCGTCGGCCGACACGGCCACCGCCGGTAGCCGGGGACTGCACGAGCCCGCCGCCTGGGCGCCGTCGGCGGCGAGACTCGCGCGGGTGGTGATGCCGGTCAGCCGGTCGTGGACGAACACGTCCTCCACGTCGTTGGTGTCGCCCGCCACCAGATTGGTGGCGCCGCTTCCGAAGGCGACGAAGCGACCGTCGGACGAGAGGGCGGGGTTGAAGGAGAAGGAGTCCGCTTCATCGCCCGTCGTGGCGCGCGTCGCGCGGCTGGTGGTGCCGCTGACGCGATCGAAGAGGAACACGTCCTGCGTCCCGTTGGTGTCGCCGGCGACCAGGTTGCTGGCGAAACTCGCGAACGCGACGACGTCGCCTGCGGCGGCGATGGTGGGATGCGACGATCGCGCATTGGCCGGCGCGCCCGCGGGGTCGACGCTCGCCAAGGCGGTGGCCAGTGTCTCAGGCTCGTCGAGGATGCCGTCCCGGTCGGTGTCACGGTCGTGCACGAACACGTCGAGCCCCTGCCGCCGCGGGTCACCGGGCACGAGATTGCTCGACGCGCTGGCGAAGGCGACCACACGTCCTGCCTCCGCGACCGATGCGCTCACGAACGGCCCGCTCGCCTCGGCGAGCTTCGTCCGGTTCCCCTGACGTCCGTTGGAGGCGACGCTGGCGCGAGACGTGGCGCCGGTGGTCAGGTCGTGCGTGAACACGTCGATCACGTCGTTCGTGTCACCCGGCACCAGGGTGTCGGCGAAGCTCGCGAACGCCACCGTGCGGCCGTCGGGCGAGAGCGCCGGCAGGATCGACGCGCCGGCGGCCGGGCGTCCCTGGCTGTCGATGCTGGCGGTGGTGGTCGTGGAGTCCGCATCGTCGAGCGTGCCATCGCCGTCCGGGTCGCGGTCGTGGACGAACACGTGCGGCCGGCCGTCGGTACCGCCGGGGACGAGATTGCGCGCGGCGCTGCCGAAGGCCACGACGCGGCCGTTCCCCGAGAGCGACGGATCGAACGACGGGCCGTCGCCGTCGCCACCGTCCGCGCTCACGCTGGCGCGCGTGGTGACGCCGGTGGCCCGGTCGCGAACGAAGATGTCCGCGCCCGTGTCGCCGGGGCCGTTGTGGTCGCCGTCGACCAGGTTGGTGGCACAGCTGTTGAAGGCGACGTGCCGACCGTCGGCGGACAGCGCGGGGGTGGGCAGCAGCAGGCGGCAGGCGGCGTCCGCCTCGCCGTGCGCCCCGACGCTCGCTCGCGTGGTGGTGTAGCGTGCGGCGCCCGCTTCGCTGGCCCGGAAGAACACCCGGCCGTCGGCGATGGCGAGGCTCCGGCCGTCGAAGACGGGGGCCGCGTCCGCGGTCAGGTCGAGCGCGTGCGTCCGCTCGGACGCGGTGTGGTCGCCGAGCTGGAAGACGCGCAGGATGGTGTCGGCCCCGTCGCCGTCGCCGTTGGCGTCGCGGGCCGCCTGCCCCGGCTCCGACTCGAGGAAGGCGATCGTGTCACCCTCGGCAGCCACGGCCGGAAAGCTGAACGGTGGGAGCGCCACGCGCACGACGGCACGCCCGTCGGTGCCGCCGGTTCCGATCGGCTGCGAGAGGCCGGTGCGCCGGGAGGCGAGTGTCACCACGTCGTCCGTCAGGTCGCCGTCCCCGTTCAGGTCCCGATCGCTGATGCCCTCGGCCTGGACCAGCACGTTGGCGAGCGGCGTCTGGTTGAGCCCCTCGAGCGGCACCGGGTCGAGCGCGGCGGCACGGAAGCTGCCACACTGCCCGCCTGGACAGTCGCCATCGTTGCTACAGATGCCGGACGCGTTCGCGCCGCCGAGGCAGCGCTCGACGCGGAGCACCAGCGGCCCGGTGCCCGCGAAGGGACGTGAGCGGAAGTCGAACAGCGACGGACCGCACTCGCTCGTCGGGCAGTCGGCATCCATGACGCACGCGGCGCCGGCGCGCGGCCCCGTGACGCATGTGGGTGGGTCGCAGCCTCCGTCCGGGCACTCCTCGTCGGCTGCGCACGGTTGCCCGGCGCGCGCGCCGGCGGTACAGGCGCGGAACCCGGGCGCCCGCCGGGCGATGCGGAGCACCGAACGCGGCGCGTCCGCGGAGCCGAAGAACTCGGCGGCGTCGCTCGCCAGCAGTTGCGGGTCGAAGATCGGTGGAATGCGCCGCCCCTCGGGCGCGAAGGACCCGAGGAAGGCCGGGCCCGGGAGGCGGATCGGCAGGCCGGTGCCCTCGAACGCTTCGACGGAGGTGACGGTCCGGAGCAGGCGCGGTACCGGGACGGCGTCGCGACGCACGAGGACGCCGCGCCAGTCCATGGGAACGAGGAGGTTGCCGGCGGCGTCGACCGCGAACCGGATCTCCTGCGTACGGCCCGTGCACGGTGGGCTCGGTGCGGTGCAGATGGCCTGGTAGTCGTTCGCGTGCGGCAAGGCGGTGAAGCGGGGGAAGGTCGCGTCGGGCGTCCGCCCGCACCCCCCGTCGTCGGTGAAGAGGTCGTCGATACAGGCGAGCATCCCGGAGGCCCTGTCGCAGGGCGCGGTGGCGAGGCTGCACGGCAGGGGCCGGCCGGCGGCCGTGACCGCAAGCCGCGCGGGGCCTGCCAGCCCGAGATCCCCGTCCGGGCCCGGCAGGAGGTCCCGGGTGTCCGGGAACCGGAAGCGCAGCCGGCGCTCGTCGAGAACTTCGAGGCCTGGCGGGGCCCCGGGGGTCGCGACGGAGACGCACCGGACGAGTGCCGTCGGGACGTCCGCGCGACACGCGGCGATCGCGGGCTCGAGGGGTCCGCAGTCGGCACTCAGGACGACCAGGCTCGGTGCGGCACCCGTGGTCGGCGTGAAGGCCAGCGTGACCACCTGGGCGGTCGCGTCCGGCAGGAAGCGCGCCGTGGCGCCGTCGCAGCGAGGGCTGAGGGCGAGGTCGACGAAGTCCCCGGGACCGGCAAACGGCCGGTCGACCGAGCCCAACGTCCCGCGGAAGCTGGTGGTCGTGCCCGGAATGACGTTGCACGAGGCCTGCGCAGCGTGCCCGCGCACCAGACACAGCAGCGCGCAAGTCCCGGCCGCCGCGATCAGTGCACGCCCGGACCAGCTCCGGAACGTCACCATCGATTCGCCAGCGGGGCGCGTAGTGGACCACACCGTCGGGCACCTCGCAGTCTTCGCCCTGGGCGCAGCGTTACTCCGACGTTTCCTCGGTAGTCAAGCAGAGTCGTGCTGGTGACTTCCAAAGGCACAATTGTTCCATGTAGACCGCTCGGAAAATCGAGCGCAGATGCGCGGGAGCCATGAAATTAATATCTTGCACCCTGGAGGATCATGTTGTACCCAGGGCTGGCCTGCGGTAACACGGCAGGCGAGATCCGCGGCGTGAGGGAGGTCCGATGAGATATCGATTCGTCGCAGCGGCCCCGGGGGTGCTCGCCGCTCTCGGCGTTGCCTGGGCGCTCGATCTCGACAGCGCCACGCCAGCGCAGCGGTGTGCGGCGCTCAAGATCCAGGCCGTGGCGGCGTCGGCGGCGGCCCAGGTCGACTGCTACAAGAAGGTCGGTGCCAACCCGACTCCGGTGGTCGACCCGGTCTGTCTCGAGAAGGCGCGCCGCAAGCTGCGGGATGCCTTTGCAGAAGCGGAGGCGCTCGGAGGGTGCGTGACGGTGGGTGACGCCAACGCCACCAACACGCGCGTGGTGGACGTGTTCGGCGTGCAGGTGGCGCCCTTGCTGCCGCCGTCAGGGAGTCCAACCTGCGACTGCGGCCCCACCCCCCCGGTGCTCCTTGCCGTCACCCCCGAGGCGCCGAGCGGCGTGTGCGGAACTGCCACGGGCGATGTCAGTAGCCTGGATCTCACCTGTGGGGCCGCCTACGTGGGCGGCGGTGCGGCTTCGCAAGTGACCCTGAGCTTCCCGTACGGGAGCGCGCTGCTTACCAAATACTACGAGGTCGCCAGTTGCACGAACAGCCGACTGCAGCTCGCGGCGACCACGGCCGCCGAGGTCGGGTCCCGCCACTGTACGGACGTCGGGTGTCTCGTCGGCCCCCCGTTCGATTCGCCCGTAGCGACCGTCTGTACAGTCCTCAGTTTCCGCCTGGCCCCATCGGGCACCGCCGACTGCCAGACGGGCGAGATCAACATCGCCTTGCCGATCCAGTCCGACATCTACAGTGGCGTGTGCCCCGAGTGCATCGGGGGAACGTGCACCGGCGGGGCAAACGCGGGCGGGGCCTGCGTGGTGGACGGTCCGCCGGATACGCACAGCGTCGACTGTCAGCCGAGCCCGGCGGACTCCATCGCGACCGCGTACCTGTTCGACGAGGTGGTCACCTCGGGCGCCCAGTCGCGGGACGCGGCCCCGACGGGCTCACAGACCAACGTGTTCTGTGGCTTCTGCGGGGACGCGACGCCGACGTTCGAGGACCCCCCACGCCCGTGTGCGCTCGACACCGACTGTGCCGCGTCGCCCTACACCTCTTGCCGGCAGTATACCGAAGGCTTCTTTGGCGACCCTACCATCTCCGCCATCTCCATGACGGGCACCCCGGCGGGCGATCTGACTGACGGCCTCTCCCACCTCGGGACATGGGTCACCGTGTTCTGCGTCTCGCCGACGGCCAATGCGGGCGTGAACGTGACGGCTGACATCCCCGGCCCGGTCGCGCTGTCGACGTTCAATTCGTATCAGCTGATCGTGACCACCACGACCAGCTCGACCACCACGACCACCACCTCCTCTACCACGACGACGACCTGACATGCGCGCCACCCACGACGCACGAACGACCCGCCCACGGCACGGAGGTCCCCACGCCATGCAGCGGATGATTGCGGCCCTGGCATTCGCGAGCGTGCTCCTCGGTCTCCCCGAGCCCGGCCGGGGCCAGCTGCTCGACCCCCTGGTCTCGTACTGCAACTTGAAGCGCGCCTCGCTGGAAAAGTCGACACTCAAGAAGGCGTGCCTGTGCGACATCAAATGGCTGCTCTCCCCGCTGCCCTCGCGCGACCCCGATCTGGACTACTGCCTCTACGGCGTCAGCCTGACGGGCAAGCCGGTCGGGGCCCGACCGAAGTTCGAGTACAAGCTCGACAAGCTGGATACCAAGGCGATGGTCACGTTCCTGTTCCCGTGCCCGCTCGCGACCGGCTACGAGGACGCGTTCTGGGACGTCGCCATCAACACGGTGGCGCGCTGCTGCCATACGCTGGCTGATCTCTCCGCGAACGGCTGCATCTACCAATAGGGCGACGCCGCGCGGCCTTCGTCGTCGGCGGTTTCCTCGGGCAGCGAGGCGCGCTATGGAGGGAGCCCGATGGGTTCCCGAGGGCGATGGACGCTCGCGATCGTCGTCCTGGCGGCGGCGTGCGCCATGACCGGGCCGTCGTCCCCCGACGTGCGCGGCGTGCAGTTCGGGCCGCCCGAGACGTCGCTCGCGCCGGGACAGCTGCAGGTGTACACGCCGTCGCTCTCCAGCGACGGCCGGCGCATCCGCATCCGCGGCATGGTGCGCAATCCGTACGCCGAGCCGGTGGATGGGGTCCGACTCGTCTTCCGGCTGCTGAGTCGGCAGGATGCGCGCGCCAACGAGTTCGAGCGGATGCAGCGGACGCTGGATGCGCGTGTCGCGCCGGACGGGCACGTGAGCATCCACTGGGACGTGGAGAGCGGCTACGCCGGCACGCCGGGGTGGTCGTTCGAGCTGCAGGCGTTCGCCGTCCGGCGCGGGGGTGAGGCCGTCCAGCCCCCGGCGGGATGGCAGTCGTGAGCAGGAGGGTCGTGATGAAGAGATCGCGAGGGCAGGCGTACGGCTGGGTGGCGATGCTGGTCATCCTGGGCATGGGGACGGCCGGCTGCGTGCGCGAGTCGCACCGCGCCCTCGAGGCGCCGACGGTGGCCTCGCACGGCACGGCGTACCAGGGGCCGCGCTACACGCTGGTGGTGGGCAAGTTCCAGAACCGCTCGCAGTATCTGCGCGGCGCGTTCGCCGACGGCGGTGATCCGCTCGGCACGCAGGCGAAGACCATCCTGAAGACGCACCTGCAGCAGACCGGGCGGTTCGTGCTGGTCGACCGCGACAACATGGAGGAGATCGCGCGCGAAGCCACCATCCGCGGCGAGCAGCAGCAGCTCACCGGGGCGCAGGTCGCCGTCACCGGCGACGTGACCGAGTTCGGCCGGCGCGAGACCGGGGATACCCAGCTCTTCGGGATCCTGGGCTACGGCAAGAAGCAGCTCGCCTACGCCAAGGTGGCGCTCAACATCGTCGACGTGCGTTCGTCGCAGGTGGTGTACGCGGTGCAGGGCGCGGGCGAGTTCGATCTGAGCAACCGCGAAGTGATCGGCTTCGGCACGGTGGCGGGCTACGACGCGACGCTGAACGGCAAGGTGATGAACCTGGCCATCACCGAAGCCGTGAACAACCTGGTCGCCGGCCTCGAGCGGAACGAGTGGTCGCCGACGCGGGCGCGGTGAGCGCACGGACGCTTGCCCGGCTGGCGCTGCTGCTCGGCGTGGCCGGTCTGTCGGCCTGCGGCGCCGGTCCGTATTACCGGTGGGGGCCCTACGAGCCCCTCGTCTACGAGATGTACACCGAGCCCGGCAAAGCCGACCCGGGCGTGCAGGTGGAGCGTCTCACGCGCGACATCGGCGAGGCGGCCGCCAAGGGCGAGCGCATCGCGCCCGGGGTGTACGCGCATCTGGGGTACATGTACGTCCTGCAGGGCAACGGCGCCGCGGCGCGGGCGGCGCTGGAAACCGAGAAGCAGCTCTTCCCCGAGGGGGCCGTGTTCGTCGACCGCCTGCTCGGCAAGCTGGAGGCTCCGTGACGCGTGCGCTCGCCGCCGGGCTGACGCTGCTGCTGGCTGCCTGCGGCCGCGTCCCGCCGCCCGACTACACCGGCTTCCGGGCGCATGTGCCGCGCTCGATCGTCGTCCTGCCGCCACTCAACGAGACCACCGACGTGAACGCGCCGTACGTATTCCTATCCACGGTCACGCGCCCGCTCGCCGAGTGCGGCTACTACGTCTTCCCGGTGGCGGTGGTGGACGCGTTCATGAAAGAGAACGGCCTCCCCACGGCGGGCGAGATGCACGGCGTGTCGCACGCGAAGCTGCGCGAGGTGCTGGGCGCCGACGCCGCGCTGTACGTCACCATCGAAGACTGGGGCCAGAAGTACCGCGTCATCTCGTCCGACACGGTGGTCAAGGCGCGCGCTACGCTGGTGGACCTGGCGACGGGCACGACCGTGTGGACGGGGACCGCGTTCGCGCAGCAGTCGTCGGCGCAGGGACAGAGCGACCCGATCGGCATGCTGGTGGCGGCACTGATCACGCAGGTGATCGCGAGCTTCACCGATCCGGCGCACGACCTGGCGCGCTCGGCGACCGGGGTGATGGTGTTCGACCAGACCCACGGCCTGCTGTACGGGCCGCGCCATCCGTTGACGGGCGAGGACGTGCGCGGGCGCTGAAGGTGGCCGCGGGGTGTCCGTTACTGCTGGTAGATCAGGGCACGACTCGGGCACCATCGCGCTTCCCTGCCAGAACTGGAGGGCGATGACCCGTAGCTCGCATCCCGATCACCGTAACAGGTCATCCGCCCACAGCCGCCGGAGGAACTCGCGGACCGGCAGCACGTCGATGCCGTCGTCGGTGCGTCGTGGCGACGGCTCGAGACAGACGAGCGTGCGCGTCTTCACGCGCGGGTGATCGCGTACGATCTCGCGCAGCCCGCGCAGATGGGTCGCGTGCGCGTTGGCCGTGGCCTTCACCTCGATGGCATGCGCGACGTCGTCGATCACGAAATCCACCTCGATGCCGCTCGCAAGCCGCCAGTACGCGAGGTCGTCGAACTGCTCCCGGTACGCCCGGTAGGCATGCAGTTCGTGCGCGATCCAGCTTTCGAGGGCCTTCCCGAAGAGCGGCGACCCGGGCTCGGGCCGCCCGCGTTTGGCGAGAATGTTCACCACCCCGACATCGGCGAAGTAGAACTTGGGCGCCTGCACCACGCGGCGCTTCGGCCGTTTGATGTAGCCCGGCAGGAAGCGTCCCAGCAGCGTGTCGACGAGAATCTGGAAGTATTCACGAACGGTCGGCGGCGAGACGCCGCAGTCGCGCGCGATGGTCGCGAAGTTCACCAGCTCGCCGTCCGCGAGCGCCGCGGCCACGAGGAAGTCGGAAAACGCGGGCAGGTTGCGCACGACACCTTCCGCGGCGATCTCTTCCTTCAGGTAGTCGGCCACGTAGGCGCGCAGTGACGGCGCGGGGGCATCGTGCAGGTAGTGCCGCGGTAGCGCGCCGTGCTGCACGGCGCGCACGATGTCGAAGTCTGCGCCCACTTCGACCGACACCAGGCCGAACAGCTCGTACCGCAGCGCCCGTCCCCCGAGGAGGTTGGCGTGTCCGTGCCGGACCTTGCGCGCGCTCGAGCCGCACAGCGCGAAGACCACGCCACGGTTCTCGATCAACCAGTGGACCTCGTCGAGCAGCTGGGGAACCTTGGGGACTTCGTCGATGACTACGAGCCGAACGCGCCCGGCGGCCGCGAGGTGCTCGCGGAGCGCAGCGGGGCGGCGGGGATAGCGCACGAACTGGTCCGACGTGCGCAGGTCGACCCAGAACGCCTGCGGATACATCGCCCGCAACAGCGAGGTCTTCCCGGTCTGGCGCGGTCCCCACAGGAAGAAGGAGTCCCTGGGGCGCTTCGGGAGCTGGATGAGGCGCGAAAGCACTGGTTTTGATTATCATGATTACTGAAGCTAGGCTATGCGTGCCGGTGCTGACTCCGGCGCCGGCTGCGGTGAGACGAGGCTGGTCGACCGCGATCGCCCTCCTGCTGCTCGCGCTCGCCACGGGCGAGCCAGCGCCGTGACATCAGAGCACCCCGCGCTATTGACAGCCGGTACGCCGACGGGCGATCAGGACGGCATGCGATCAGCCATGGCCTCGGTGCTCGCGGCGCTCGCGCTCGTCCCCCTCGCGGGGTGCTCGATCTGCGAAGCAGCTCGCACTCGTCCGATTCGTCCTCGAGCTCGTCCCCGGGTGCGGCCGAGCGCGCCTATCGCCAGGACGTGAGCGACTACACGAGCGCCTGGGCCAGGTCGGGCGGCAGCGACCTCCGCACCTTCCAGGCGGATCTCGCCAAGCTCGCGGCGGAGCACGGCATCACCTGATGGCGGGGCTGCGCGGGGCGGTCTTCAGTTTGCCCGAGCTCGCCTTCGTGAATCTCCGCAAGGGGTCGTTCGACTACGTGCCGCGGCAGGATCGTCCGGCGAACGAGCCCTGACCTGCCCCTCACAGCGGTACGAGCACCTCGGTCTCCTGCGGCCCGACATCGCGGCGCTGATCGAGCGGCACGTACGCCCGCTCGTCGTATCCCATGTAGAGCTGCTTCGGGCGGGTGATCTTCTGCTCGTCGTCGAGCACCAGCTCGGCCCACTGCGCCATCCAGCCCGACGTGCGCGCGATCGCGAACAGCACCGGGAACATCGACACGGGGATGCCCATCGCCTCGTAGATGAGGCCCGAGTAGAAGTCGACGTTCGGGTACAAGCGGCGCTTGATGAAGTACTCGTCGTCGAGCGCGATCGTCTCCAGCTCGACGGCCAGGTCGATGAGTGGGTTCTTGCCCGTCACCTCGAACACCTGGTGCGCGATCTGCTTGATGATCTTGGCGCGCGGGTCGTAGTTCTTGTAGACGCGGTGGCCGAAACCCATGAGGCGGCGCTCGCCGGCCTTCACGGACTTGATCAGATCGGGGATGCGGTCCTTGGAGCCGACCTCGCGCAGCATGTGGATGACTTCCTCGTTGGCGGCGCCGTGGCGGGGGCCGCTCAACGCGGCGGCGGCGCCGGCGACGGCGGCGTACGGGTCCGAGAACGCGCTGCCGATGATGCGCATGGTGGTGGACGAGCAGTTCTGCTCGTGGTCGGCGTGCAGGATGAAGAGGATGTCGAGCGCGTGCTCGAGCACGGGGTTGGGTCGGTAGCGCTGCTCCGTCATCTTGAAGAGCATGGAGAGGAAGTTGCCAGTGTAGGAGAGCTCGTTGTCCGGGTACACGTACGGCAGCCCGCGGCTGTGCCGGTAGGCGAACGCGGCCATGGTCGGCATCTTGCCGATCAGGCGGCGCGTCTGGACACGGCGCGATTCGAGCAGGCTGACGTGCTTGGCCTCGGGGTAGAAGGTGGACATGGCGCCGATGGATGCGATCAGGATGCCCATGGGGTGCGCGTCGTAGCGGAAGCCCTCGATGAAGTGTTTCAGGTTCTCGTGCACCATGGTGTGCATAGTGATGTTGTGCTCCCACATCCGGAAGTGCGACGTGGTGGGGAGCTCACCCTTGACGATGAGGTAGGCGGTCTCGAGATAGGTGCTCTTCTCGGCCAGCTCCTCGATCGGGTAGCCGCGGAAGCGCAGGATGCCCCGATCGCCGTCGATGAAGCTGATCTTGCTCTTGCAGGTGGCGGTGTTGAGGAGGGCGGGGTCGTAGCTGACCAGGCCCGGCTGATCGGCGCCGGCACGGATCTTCTCGAGCTCCGTGGCATGGATGGCGTTGTGTTCGATCGGGATCTCGTACTGCTTGCCGGTGCGGTTGTCGGTGACGGTGAGCGTGTCTTTGGGCATGGCGTTCCCTCCCCGGGATGCTCTGGTTGTAGGCCCGGAGCCGCTGTGTCGCAACGCCCCGGCGGGTCAGGGCGCGGGTTCGACCGCCGGTGGGCGCCAGGAGCGACCCGTCAACGCGGGCTGACGCCGGCGGCTCGGGGGCAGGGCGGCCCGCATGCGCTCGCGTTCCTCGAGCGCGCGCGTGGCCACCTGCTCGTCGGAGGCGAGGATGTACGGGGTGAGGAACACGAGCAGGTTCGTCTTCCGCCGGCGGTCGTCGTCGTAGCGGAAGAAGGCGCCCAGCACGGGGATGCGGCCGAAGAAGGGCACGCGCCGTTCCGCGCTGCGGCTGGCGTCCGCCAGGAGGCCGCCGATCACGACCGTCTGGCCGTGACGTGCGGCGACCGCCGTCCTGGCCGAGCGCACGGTGGTGGTCGGGCCGAGCTGCTCGGCGTGCTCGCCCACGTCGGAGCCCGGCTCGATGTCGGACACCTCTTCGAACAGCGTCAGACGGACGAAATCGTCGCCGGTGATCTGCGGCGTCAGCCGCAGCGTGATGCCCACGTCCTGGCGCTCGATGGTGGTGAACAGGTTCTCCAGGTTGCTCGAGCTGGTGGCCCGGCTGGCGACGAAGGGGACGTTGCGACCGACGATGATCTCGGCCTCTTCGTTGTCGGTGGCGACCAGCGTCGGCGCCGACAGCAGGTTCACGTCGCTCTCGGTCTCGAGGGCCGTCAGGAGCAGCGTCTGGGCGGGCACCTCGTCGCCGTTCGGCAGGCGGACCATCGTGTTGCTGGCGGCGGCGAGCAGCAGGCCAGCGACCGACGTCGGGTTGGCGGCGGGGGTGAGCAGGCTCGGCGGCGGACTCAGGTTGCCCTGCGCTAGGCCGACGTAGTTGCCGGTGGCGCCCGCGGCCTGGAAGTCGACGCCCAACGCGCGCGTCTTCTCGAGCGTCGCCTCCAGGATGATGGCCTCGACGAAGACCTGCCGGCGGCGCACGTCGAGCTGGTCGATCACCGGGCGCAGCATCTCCCAGTCGGCCGGGGTGGCGCTCACGATGATCGTGTTGGTGGCCGGGTCGGCGGTGACGCGGATGGGCGCCTGCAGTGGCATGGTCGCACCGGCGGTGGCCGGCGTGGCCTCGAGCGCGGGTGGTGGTGGCGGCGGGACGGGCTCCCCGATCTCGCCGTCGTATCCGCGCCCGGCGGCGCGGCGGGCCGACGCCCGCATGAAGGAACTGCCGTGGGGCGCCGGGACGGGCTCCGGAACGGGCGGCAGGCCGAGCAGGTTCGACAGCACGCGCACCAGGCTGCCGGCGTCGGCGTAGCGGAGAGGATAGACGTTCACGCGCGCGCTGCCCGGCAGCGGCGCGGTGTCCAGGCGCGCGACGATGGCGCGCGCATGCTGCACGTCGTCGGGGGGGCCGCTCAGGACGACGGTATTGGTGCGCGGGTCGGCGACCACTCGCAGGCCGGGGGCGCCGTCGTCGTTGCCGCCGGCGAGCGCCTCGCGCAGCCGACGCGCCAGCTCGTCGGCGGCCGCGAAGCGGAGGGCGACGACCTCCAGGCTGCGCTCGCTGGCGGGCACGTCCAGCTCGTGCAGCAGGCCGACCAGGCGTTCGATGTTGGCGCCCGAGTCGATGACGATGAGACTGTTGGTCGACGGATAGGCGGTGAGCAGCCCGTCCTTCGCGACCAGCGGTTGCAGCACCGGCACGAGCCCGGTGGCGCTGGCATGCGCGAGCGGGATGATGCGGGTGACGGTTTCGTCGCCGCGCCGCGTGCCGGTGGGCACCGTGGTCTCGCGGGCGTCGCGCGCCGGGACGATCTTCACGAACGCGCCGCTCGGGACGGTGGTGAAGCCCTTCACCTGCAGGACCGATTGGAACACCAGGTAGGCCTCGGTCGGGGTGATGCGCGTCGGCGAGATGATGGTGACCTTGCCGCGCACGCGATCGTCCAGGATGAAGTTCTGTCCGGTCACCTCGCTCACGAACTTGGCCAGCACGGGCAGCTCCACGTCCTGGAAGTTGAGTGCGATGGTGGCGGTCTCGTCCTCGGCCGGCGCGGGACCGACGAGACCGACGGCCAGCAGCAGGGCGGCGAGCGTCCTCATCGCAGGTCGTACACCAGCGTACGGGGGGCGTCGCCGCGGATGATGTCGAGCGCCACGCGCGGCTCGGACTCGAGGCGCTGCAGGAACCCGAGCAGGGCGGCGGGCTCGCTGATCGGACTGCCGTTCACGCGCCGGACGACGTCGCCGTCGCGGAGTCCGAGGCGCGCGAACAGGCTGCCGTCGCGGATCTGGAACAGCCGGAACCCGGCCGGCCGGCCGTCACGCACCTCGGCGACGGCACGCAGCTGCGTCATGAGGCCGCTCATGTTGTCGACCGCCCCGGCGAGCTCGCGCCGGTCGACCACGTACGCGTTCTCGCTCGTCCGCCGGATGCGGCTGCCGGCGGCGGGCGCCGCGGCCACGGCCGTACTCTCGCCGTCGGCCGGCGCTGTGTCGTCGGCGTGCTCCCCCGCCGGCGCCAGCTCCAGCACCTCGGCCCGCCCGCCGCGCGTCAGCGTCACCCGGTCCCAGTCGATCGCTGCCACGCGCGCGTCCCCGATGGTGTCGCCCACGCGATACAGCTCCTGCCGCCGCGTCGCCGTCTCTTCGATCACTGCCCGCGCCTCCGCCCCGTGCAATGCCACCCCCTCCAACCGCAGCCCCCGCGGCTCCGAGAGCGTCGCCCCACCGCCCGGCGCCGGATTGAACAGATCCCGCTCGGCAATCACCGCATACGCCGCCAACGCCTCCACCGCGGCCCCCGCCGGGGTTGCGTCCTCCCCGTCCGGCGCCGGGGGCACGTCATCCACGCCGCCCCGGCGCACCGCGCTCACGCCGAAGGCGCCCAGATACGCCACCAGCGCCAGCAGCGCGCACTCACCCACGAGCCGCAAACGCCGCACATCCATCATGACGGGAACCGCCGCGCTCATACGCCGGATCGCGCGTCACACGCAACGCCGGCAGCCGGCTGCGCCACGCCCTGGCGTCGGGGCGGCAGTCGGGGGGCCTCTCCGCGCGAGTCGGGTGCCCCTGCGGTCCGGTTGCCGGCGGCGCGGCCTCGGAGTCAGCGCCGGTGGTGCCCGCCCGACTTCGCGCGGAGAGGCCCCCCGACTGCCGTTGTGACGACGGTGTCCTGTGCGGTGGGCTCCGCCTCCCCCTGCAGGTTGCGCAGCGGGCGTTCCTCGGCCACATGGCGGCACGCCGACCCGGCGCTCCCTCCCAGAAGGGGCATTGTCGGCGGTCTCGCCCACGCCCCACCCCGTCGCGACGGATGCCGGGGGGTCGCTCCGCGCGACGCCGGGCGGGCACCACCGGCGCTGACTCCGAGGCCGCGCCGCCGGCAACCGGACCGCAGGGGCACCCGACTCGCGCGGAGCGACCCCCCGGCATCCGCACGCCTACGCGACCCGAAGCTGACGACTCCAGTGGCGCGCCCGCTCCTCGATGTCCGTCCGCCCCACCAGCCGGATCCCGTGCCGCCCGAACACCGCCGCATGCCGGTCGTAGTCCGCCAGGATGGTCTTCACCGTGGTGCGGTAGCCCCGCCGGATCACCTCGTGGCGCAGCGAGTACGTCATCAGATGATAGTCGAACAGGTGCAGGTCGTGCGCGTACGGCTCGAACAGGACCACGTCGGTATCGGGGCGCTCGCGGGCGTGCCGGCGCAGCCCTTCGTGCAGCCGCCGGTGCAGTGCGATGCGCAGCGACTGCCCGGCGATGGCCAGCGGCCCGCGGTCGCGGATGGGCTCGTCGTGGGGATGATCGATGACCAGCGGGCGGATGGGATTGATCAGCACCACCAGCTGGTAGCCGGCGTCCACCGCCAGGCCAGCATGGGCGGTCTTGGTGATCGCCGCGTCGACGAAGTCGATGCCGTCGATACGCACCGGCTCGAAGAGGAGCGGGACGGCCGCCGAGGCGGCAACGGCACGCGAGATGGGCGTGCGCTCGTCGGCGCGTGCGCCGAAGACGCGAATGCCGCCCGAGTCGAGGGCCGTGGCCGGCACCAGCAGGCGGCGGCGCAGGCGCCGGAAATCGTTGGTCCGGCCGCCCTGGGTGAGTACCTGGCGCACGTAGCTCTCGAGGCCGTCGAGGGAGAACAGGCCGCGGGGCAGGTGTCGCAGGAGCGAGGCCAGGGTGTCGAGCACCAGGGCCTCGCGCCAGTGCACGTAGAGGTCGCGGGTCAGCTGGGGCAGTGCCCGGGCCAGGCGGGGGACGGTGTCGAGGTACGAGCGCCAGGGGAGGGAGAGGAACTGGGACCCCGAGAGACGCGGCAGGGTACGACGATCCGATTCGATGGTCTCGCGCAGCAGCTCGGGCGAGACCTGATTGGCGAGCAGGGACGCCACGAAGGCTCCGGCGCTGGTGCCGACGTAGAGGTCGAAGTCGCAGGTGGTGAAGCCGTCGAAGAGCGTATCGAGCGCGATCAGGGCACCGACCTCGTAGAGCCCTCCGACGATGCCGCCGCCGGCCAAAGCGAGTGCCCGGCGCTGCGGGCGATGTCGGTCCGAACGCATCGGGCGTCTCCGCCGGAGATCTCGGCCAACGGGGCGTGGACCGTGAATTGCCGTATTGCCCTACCCGGACGGGAGCGTAGAATCGCGCCATGCGCGGCCTGCCCGCGGCCGTCGGGGTGCTGCTGGTCGCCTTCGAGGCGGGGGCGCGTCCGGTCGAGGTCGAGGTCGGCGGCCTCGGGATCGATACGCTCATCGGCAGCCCGGTCGTGCGGCTGGTGGAGAAGCGCCCCGCAGAGGGTGCGGTACGCCGCGAGCTGGCCATCTGGATCGGACCCGCCGAGGCGCAGGCCATTGTCATCGAGATGCAGGGGCTGCCGCTACCCCGACCTCTCACCCACGACCTGATGACGCGGCTCGTGGAGCGCCTGGGGGGCAAGCTCCGCCGGGTGGTGATCGAGGACCTGCGCGAGGGGACCTACTTCGCAACCGTGCACCTGGACGGACCCGGCGGGAAAGCCCTGACCGTCGATGCACGCCCGAGCGACGCAATCGCGCTGGCGCTGCGCGGCCGGGCCGGCATCCTGGTCGAGGAGGCGCTCTTCGGCACCGGCACGGCCCGGGCGGTGCCGGTGCCGGCCCGGCTGTGGGGCCTCACGGTCCAGGACCTGACGCCCGAGATGGCGAGCTTCTTCCAGGTCGAGGGCCGGGAGGGGGTGCTGGTCTCCGATGTGGCGGGGGCGGCCCCGGCCCGCGAGGTCGTCCGCGGCGACGTGATCACGGCGCTCGACGGCGAGCCGGTGCACTCCGTCACCGACCTCCGGGCACGTGTGGGGGCCCGTTCCGGGACCGATCCGGTCCGGCTCTCGGTCCGCCGCGGAGGCCAGGAGTTGGTGGTCCGGTTCGTCCCGGACCAGCCCGGGCCGGAATAATTGACAACCCCCGCGGGCCGGCCTAGAAGGCCGGCCTTGGCAGAGGATCGGCCAGACCGCCCTGCAAACCAACAGCCTCAACGCGATTCGGAAATTGAAGAGCTGACACGGCAGATTGCGGCGGTGGTCAAGAGCGCCGGAGTCGACGGCAGGAAGGACCTGCGCGACTACGCCATCGGGTTGCTCAAGGAGGAGACGGAGTTCGCCGAGGTGCCGCCGGCGCCGGTCGAGATCACAGATGCTGCCAAGTTCAACCCGCTCGCGATCGCAATGCTGCTCGGGCTGGTCGCGCTTCCGCTGCTCCTCTCGATCGTCTTCGTTCCGGTGGGGTTGGCGGTGCTCTGCCTGGCCGGACTCATGGGGGCGTGGGGCGTGCTCGCCACGCTGTTCAGCCGCCGGTAACCAGCCCGTCTAATGCTGCAGGTGAGCGCTTTTCATTTGGTTCGGCACACCCCCCCAGGCAGCCTGGGGCGAGGGAGAGAACGACGCAATGGCTAAAGCCGAGGCCCAGCAAGAGGACCCGGCCGCCGTGGCCGCGCGCCGGCAGGTCGAGCAGCAGCACGAACGCGACAAGCGCGCCCGCGAGCGGGCCGCGCTTGGCGGGTTGTGGTCGCGCCGCGACGTGTTCGGGCGGTTCGGGTGGAGCGTCTTCGCCGCCTTCTCGGGTGTGTCACTGCTGGCGGCCGTCCGCTCCGCGTTCCCGCGCGTGCTGTTCACGCCGCCGTCGGCCTTCAAGGCGGGGCTGCCGACCGACTACGCGATCGGCGAGGTGAGCGAGAAGTTCAAGAAAGACCAGCGCGTCTGGATCATCCGCAACGAGGAAGGCATCTACGCGCTGTTTGCCAAGTGCACCCATCTCGGGTGTACGCCGCGCTGGCTCACGGCCGAGAACAAGTTCAAGTGCCCCTGCCACGGCAGCGGCTTCTACAAGACGGGGGTCAACTTCGAAGGACCGGCCCCCCGCCCCCTCGAACGCCTGCGCGTCACCAGATCGGAAGACGGGCAGCTCGTGGTCGACAAGGCGGTCATGTACCTCTACGAGAAGGGCGACTGGAACAAGCCCGGGGCCTTCCTCAAGGTGTGACAGATGGCGCAACCGATGTCGAAGTGGGACCAGGTGAAGGAGCAGCTGACCGAGTCGCAGGTCTGGAAGTCCATCTTCCGCCACGGCTACGACGATACGCCGCGCAACCGCATCCTCATGGTGTCGGGCAACGTCTGGTTGCACCTGCATCCGTCCAAGGTGCGGCGCCATGCCACGCGGCTGCGCTTCACGTGGTGCATGGGGGGGATCACCTTCCTGATGTTCCTGGTGACCGTCGTCACCGGCGTCTACCTCATGTTCTACTACCGGCCGACGGCGGAATACGCCTACGCCGACATGAAGTATCTCGAGTTCGACATGCCGTTCGGGATGCTCATGCGGAACATGCACCGGTGGGCGGCGCACGGTATGGTGATCGCGGTCTGGCTGCACATGTTCCGCGTGTTCTTGACCGGCTCCTACAAGCCGCCGCGTGAGTTCAACTGGATCGTCGGCGTGATCCTGCTGGTGCTCACCCTGCTGCTCTCCTTCACCGGCTACCTGCTGCCGTGGGACCAGCTCTCGATCTGGGCGGTGACCGTGGGCTCCAACATGGGCCGCGCCACGCCGGTGCTCGGCCACGAGGGCCCGGGCCACGAGCTGATCCCCGGCTTGAACAACGTCTACGACGCGCGTGCGCTCCTCTTTGGCGGCGGCGAGATCGGGCCGCACACGCTGCTGCGCTTCTACATCCTCCATTGCATCTTCATCCCACTGGTCGCGACCCTGTTCATGGCAGTCCATTTCTGGCGCATCCGCCGCGACGGGTTCTCGGGACCGGCGCTCTGAGTCGCGCATGCCGTCCGAACTGAAAGGCATACTGGTCAGCCTGATCGTGATCATCCTGACATTCGTCTTCCCGCGGGCGCGCGTGCTGACGATCCCGTTCGTGTTCGTCCTACTCCTGATCGCGATCTTCTGGTCGGCCCGGCGATCGGCCGAGCGCGAGCTGGACGAGGACTCCTGATGGCGACGCCCGAACCGAAGGTGAAGGCGCTGGCCGCCGGCAAGCGTATCGAGGTGCCGATCAAGAAGGCCACCGGCCCCGGCGACGACAAGGTCCACACCTGGCCGCACCTGGTGCGCGCCGAGTTCCTGATGTCGATCGGGATCGTCCTGCTCCTCCTGGTCTGGTCCCTGCTCTCCGACGCGCCGCTCGAGGAGCCCGCCAACCCGACCCGGACCCCCAATCCCTCCAAGGCGCCGTGGTACTTTCTCGGGCTGCAGGAGATGCTGGTCTTCTTCGACCCGTGGCACGCCGGCGTCGTGCTGCCGAGCTTCATCATCCTCGGCCTGATGGTGATCCCCTTCATCGACATCAACCCCAAGGGGAATGGCTACTACTGCTGGAAGGACCGCAAGTGGGAGATCCTGACGTTCCTCGTCGGCTTCCACATCCTGTGGGTGTCGCTCATCATCATCGGCACCTTCCTGCGCGGCCCGGGGTGGAACTGGTTCTGGTTCTGGGAGCGCTGGGATCCGCATAAGGTCGAGGCGCTCACCAACGTCGACCTGCCGTACCTGTTCGGCGTGCGCGACAAGTGGGTCGCCACCATCGTCGGGGGGGTGCTGTCGCTGGGCTTCTTCGTGGTCGGCTACCTCGCGTTCTACTGGTTCTGCAAGTGGGTCAAGGGTGACGAGTTTCCCGACTTCATGCGGCGGTGGGGGTGGCCGCGGTTCTGGCTCACCGGGTTCCTCTTCCTCAACATGGCGGCGGTGGTGGTGAAGATGCTGCTGCGGCACCTGCTCAACATCAAGTACATCATGGTGCTGGAAACGCCGTACTTCAGCATCAACATCTGAGCGGCGCGCTCCACGGATGGTTGCCACGCGTGTTTCTGTTCGCCAAGGTCTTGCAGGCGGTCGGATTTGCCCACGTCGGCATCGGGCTCTACCTGGGCGTCACCCAGGACGACATGTGGAAGGAGCTCTACCTGGCGTTGAGCGGGCTCGCGTTCTTCGCGGTGGGACGGCTGCTCGAGCCGCGGAGCTGAGGGGGTAGATGGCGAAGCGTCGCGATTCGGTGCTGGACGACGAGAAGCGCTCCTACGGCGCGCTGTGGCTGGTGTGTGCGCTGCTCCTGTTCGTAGGCGCGTTGTGGGCGGTGGCCGACGACAACATCTTCCGCCGGCCCTGGAAGCAGTACCAGGCGGTGTTCAGCCGGCTCGAGATCGAACGGGTGAAGGGCGCGATCGCCGCCGAGCAGACCCGGCTCGATGCCGACGCCGCCTACCAGGCGGCCTCCAGGGCCCTCGTCGACGCCCAGGCGGCGGTCTCGTCGGGGGAAGGCGCACGCCGCATCGCGGCGCTCGAGCGCGAGCTGGTCGCGGCCCAGCAGGCCGACCAGACCAAGGACCTCAACCTGCGCTTCGTGAAGAGCGAGCTCGAGGAGCTGCGATTCTTCTACGACGATGCGTTGCACCACCACGCTCCCACGGACGAGATCCAACGGAAGATCGACGAACGCGAGACCCTGCGGCTCGAGCGCAACAATATCTACGCCGAATCCCAGCAGCTGATCGAGCGCCTCCAGGCCGACATCAAGCGGGAGCAGAGCGGGGTCGAGGCCGCGGAGGGCGTGGCCGCGGCGCTCACGAGCGCCCGCGACGAGCTGCAGCAGAAGCTGGAAGGTATGTCGCTCGGGTACTTTCCCGGGCCCAAGGCTACGCTGCCGTTCTTCGGCTGGGACTGGCAGCCCAAGATCCCCAAGATACGACAGGTCGTGCTTCCCGAGTTCAGCCGCAACAACTTCGATCTGCCGATCGACCGCGTCGACCGCTGCACCTCGTGTCATACCGGCATCAACAAGCCCGGCTTCGAGGACCAACCGAATCCCTGGAAGACGCACCCCAAGCGCGACCTGTTTCTCGGCAAGCACGAGCCCGAGAAGTTCGGCTGCACGCCCTGTCACGGGGGCCAGGGGGTGGCGGTCAACAGCCCCGAGCTGGCGCACGGCAACTTCGTCGATGAGCACGGCCATCTCGAGAACGTCGAGTTCATCGACCAGCCCCTGCGTCGCGGCGAGCAGATGGACGCCAACTGCAGCAAGTGCCACCAGGGGGTACAGCATCTCGAGGGGGCGCAGTTCATCGCCCGCGGCGAGACGCTCTTCGAAGAGCTCGGGTGCCACGGGTGCCACCTGACCGAGGGCTACGAGGACCTGGCCCGGCAGGACGGCGTGCCTGCGATCGGACCGTCGCTCCGCCGCATCGGCGCCAAGGCCGATCACGCCTGGCTGGTGCGCTGGGTGAAGAACCCGCACGAAGTCCGGCCGCGGACGCGCATGCCGAACTTCATGTTCGACGACACGCAGGCCGTGCAGATCGTGGCCTATCTGCTGGCCACCACCAACGAGCCGAGCGGGGCGTGGCTGGCCACCCATCCGGCACCGGCCATCAGCGGAGGTGACGAGCTGGTCGCCCGCGGCAGGGAGGTGGTCGACTCCGTCGGCTGCCGCGGATGCCACGCGCTGGCGCCCGACGAGATCGCGGGACAGCTCGGGGCCAACAAGGATCTCGCTCCCGACCTCTCCGGGATCGCCGGGAAGACGGGCGCCCGGTGGATCTACCACTGGATCAAGAACCCGCGCGGGTACTCCGACGTGGCCCGGATGCCGAGCCTGCGCCTCTCGGACGACGAAGCGCGTGCCGCCACCGCGTTCCTGCTGACGCTCGGGCAGCGCCAGCCCGCCCCGGCGGATCTCGCCGCCCGACTCGCCGACCCGGCCAACGTCGCCGCCGGCGAGCGCCTGGTGCGCAAGTACGGCTGCGCGGGGTGCCATGACATCCCGGGCATGGAGAAGGAGTCGCGCATCGGTGTCGAGCTCTCCACCTTCGGCTCCAAGACCAGAGAAGAGCTCTTCTTCGGCGACCGCGTCGATCTGCGCGAGACCTGGAACGACTGGACCTACCACAAGCTCCTCACGCCCCGGACGTACGCCACCAAGTGGATCGAGCAGCTCATGCCCCAGTTCGACCTGGCCGAAGAGGACATCAAGGCCCTGCGGGTCTTCCTCGCCAGCCGGACGGAAGGCAAGGTGCCGGCGCGCTACCGGTACATGCGCGCGGGCGAGGATCGGATCGTCGCGGGTCGCCGGGTGGTGGCACGCTACAACTGCACCGGCTGCCACGTGCTGGAGGGGGCCGGCGGGGACATCCGGCGTCTGTACGCCGAGCAGCCCACCCTCGCGCCGCCCACCCTGTACGGCGAAGGGGAAAAGGTGCAGTCCGACTGGCTCTTCAATTTCGTCAAGCAGCCGGTGCCGATCCGGCCCTGGCTCAAGGTGCGCATGCCGACGTTCGGCCTCTCCGACGGCCAGGCCAACGGCGTGGTCGACTACTTCCTGACGCTCGATCGCGTCCAGGTGCCCTACGTCCACATCGCGCGCGCCGCGCTCACGCCGGAGAACGTCGAGGCGGGCAAGCTGCTCATGTCGAAGGACTACTTCGACTGCTTCTCGTGCCACCAACGTGGCGCGCAGAAGCCGCAGGGACCGCCCGAGGGGTGGGCGCCCGACCTGGCGATGGCGTATGCGCGTCTCAACCCGGAGTGGATCGTCAAGTGGATCACGGACCCGCAAAAGCTCATGCCGGGGACGAAGATGCCGTCCTACTACCCCGGCGGCCCGCCGGACATCCTCGGGGGTGACGAGCCGGCGCAGATCCGTGCCATGCGCGACTACATTCTCGCGCTCGGCCTGCCCGAGACGACCGCATCACCGCAGCAGGCCGTGCGTGTTCTGAACGCGGACCCGGGGGCGGGGCAGTAGAGAACGGCTACCGAAGCAGAGAACGGCAGGGGCCCCCGTGCCCCGCAACAGTTACCGAAGCTAAGGAGGGTGCGATGAGAGGGAAGCGCATGGGAGTGTGCGTGGCGCTGGCAGCGCTCGCGGGCATCGCGGGGCGGGCGGCGGCGTACGAAATCATCGCCGTGACCGACGGCGGAACGCTTGCCGGGACGGTCAAGTTCGACGGTGCACCGCCGGCGCCCGGCAAGATCCAAGTGAGCAAGGATCCCGAGGTGTGCGGCAAGGAGAAGGTCGCCCCCGAGCTCCTGGTGTGCGCCGACGGCGGGATCGCCAACGTCGTTGTCGCGGTGAAGGTCAGCAAGGGCAAGAAGCTCGACCTGCCGGCGCAGAACCCGGTGTTCGACCAGAAGACGTGCGAGTTTCGGCCGCATGTCCTGCTGTTCCCGGCCGGCGCTACCGTGGATATCCTGAACAGCGACGGTATCCTGCACAACATCCACACCACCAGCACGGCCAACCCGCCCACCAACCAGGCGCAACCGAAGTTCAAGCCGAAGATCCAGCTCAAGATCGACAAGGCGGAGTGGCCGATCAAGGTGCAGTGCGACGCCCACGGCTGGATGACGGCGTGGTGGATCGCCGCCGACAACCCGTACATCGCCGTCACCGACGACAAGGGCGCCTTCAAGATCAGCGACCTGCCGCCCGGCGACTACGAGGTCGAGATCTGGCAGGAGAAGCTCGGCAAGAAGACCGAGAAAGTGACCATTCCGGCCAAGGGCGAGGCCAAGGTCGACTGGAAGATGGGCAAGGGGTAATCGCCCGCTGCCGCGAACGCTATGGAGCCCCGCACGCTCGCCGAGCCTGCGGGGCTTCGTGCGTTCGGGTCCGTAACGCACCGGAGCGGGCGCGTGTTCGTGCCGGCATGACACCTCGATCGCCACGCACGAAGACCCGGATCGGTGCCGCCCTCGTCCTGCTGGTCACGCTCGGCGCGACGCCGGCACTGGCCCGACCCCGCGACCCGTACGGGCTGGGCCACGCGCTGGTCGTCAAACTGCGCGGCCAGCCCGGCATCCGGCCCGAGACGCACGCCACCGACTTCGGTGACGACGCGCTCGGCTGCATCACGTTCGCGCAGTGGGAGCTCCGCCGTTTCGGGTACCGTGGCCACGCGTTCGTGTGTGAGGAAGGCGCCACCCACGAGGTGCTCGGCGCTGTACTCGGCCGGACCGGCGTCGTGCGCTGCCAGATCACGGGCAGCTATGCCGGCGACGGGTGCTTCGCGCTCGAGATATGCGACCAGCCGCTGCGCGTCTGCGTCGAATGACGTCGTGGCGGGAGAGGGATCTCCCGCGGGCGGCGGGGCAAGGGCTCGGCCGCCGTGGCGCCGGTCCGCGGGGCGGGGGTGTCCTCTCCGTTTCGTTCGGCGCCGATTGAGGCACCGGTGCCAAGGCGTGTGTCGCGACGGCGCCTCAAGGCACTACGAGGACACCCCCGCCCCGCGACTCGCGCGCGATCCGCCGCGTCGCCCCCTGCCACCCCCCCACTCGGCCGAGCGGACTCCTCTCGCCACGCGAAGGGATCACGCCGGGTGCCCCGAGGCCGACGCATGCCGCGGGACGGCGGGGGCGACGTCGGAGGGCCTTGAGGCGACGATGTGCAGTGTGCGGGTGCTTGCCCGTCTCATTCGTCGCCGAACGAACCGGAGACGTCGCCCCCGCCGTCCCGCGGCACGCCCGCCACGATCGAGCGCGTCCGACGAGAGCCTCAGAGCACCTTGCAGCGGACGCCGCGCTTGCGCAGTTCGCACGGGGCGATCCGCAAGCCGCTGTCGTCGTTGATCTGGAGCGTGACGGTGAAGGGCGCCTCCAGCGGGCGCTCACCGCCGCGGGTGAGATCGACCGTGGTCGACGTCGCGGTGACGCGCGCGACCTCGGGTTGCGGGACCTCGAGGCGGAGCGTGCGCAGGGACAGCGCGAGACTCGAGCCACGGCGCGGGGTGGCGATCAACGTCTTGCCCTTGCCCTTGCGCTTGAGGGTGCCGGCGGGGACGGTGACCGACCAGAGGCTGCCCTTGGCGTCGGCAAGCGATACCGTCACGGCTTCGTGCGTGGGATCGAGCCCGGTCGACGTACGCCCGGTACGCAGCAGGAGACGGAGCTTCACGCGGTCGCGCCCGCGGCGGCCGAGCCGCACGGCGAGCGATTGCACTTCGAGGGACGTGCGCGAGGCGAGGAAGATGCCGCTGCGCGCGGTGCCGCCCGAGACGGCGGCGGTGAACGCCATGTCGCCGTCGCTGTTGAGTGCCGGGCGCGAGCTGATCTGGGCGATGCGCCCCTTGAGCGCCGTCGCTTCGCCGATGGCCAGATACGGCTCGATCCCGTCCTGCGTCTCGAGGAACAGCCCCGGGGTGCCGCCCGTCAAGGGCAGGAATGAGCCGCGGAAGGCCAGGTGGCCCAGGCCGTTGATCGCCGGTTGCCCGAGGGTGCGGAACGTCCCGCCCGCGGGTCCGGGCATGTCCTGGGCGATGACCGAGGCGAGCTGCGACGTGGCGTGACGCAGGATGGCGGGGCCCAGCGAACGGCGCAGGCCCCCGCTGACACGCGATCGGCTGGCCAGGAAGGCGAGGTCGCCGAGCGCGTTGATCACAGGCTCCCCCGTGAACCCGCTGAGGAGGACACCGCCGCCGAGATCGTCCTTCTCGACGGCGATCCGGACCACGCCGCCGTCGTCGACCAGGAAGAGGCCTCCGGCGACCACCTTCTCTTCGCCGAGCGACGCCCGGAAGGCCACCGACGGCACGTTGCTCAGGACGGGATCGCGCAGGCGCAGGAACGGCACGCCGGTCGGGTTCATGTCGCCCGCCGAGGCGAGGATGCGGATGCCGCTCTGGTCGGCCAACAGGATGCGCTCGCGGCGGACCGATCCATCCGGCGCGCGCAGCAGGGTGGTGGCCCGGAATGCCACCGCGCCGTCGTCGTTGATCGAGGGGTTCAATCCGAACGACCGGAACTCGGTGCCGCTCTCCCCCGGAGCAGGGTCCCCGACGAGTGCGACCGTCCGCACGCCGCTTACGTCGGCGACGAAGATGCCGACGCCCCGGTCGAGGATGTGCGCGGAGAAGGCGACCGCCCCCTCGGCGTTCACGCTCGGCTGCCCGAGGATGTCGTCAAAGGGCGTCCCGTCCGGTAGCGGCGACGGGTCGCCCGCGCGCACGACGGCCTCGAGCTCGCCCTGGCGGTAGCGGAAGATGCCGACGCTGGCCACGCTCCGCGCCACGAAGGCGCGGAACACCACGTCGCCCTGGTCGTTCAGCAGCGGGTTCGAGAACGGCCGGCCGGCGAAGAAGCCACCGCTCGGCGCGGCGTCGCCCACGACCACCGGGACGCCCTCGCCGGTCTTTGGCTGATAGACGACCGCCTCGCTGCTCGCCCCGGCAGCGATCCGGGCCAGGAACACGACCGCCCCGTTCGCGTCGATGGCGGGCGCCGACTCGGCGCCGTTGTAGGTCCCGCCGGCAGGTGTCGTGTCGGCGCGTGACCCGTTGGTGTAGACGACGGCGGTCGACTTGGTCCCGTTCCAGACCACGATCGCTTCGCCGCCGCCGGTGTCACCCCGGACGGTGGCGAAGAAGGCCACGCTGCCGTCCGGTGCGATGGCCGGGGCAGTGAGCTGGCTACCCGAGCCGGCGCCGAGCCGGATGCCGATGATGCGGTCGCTCCCGACCACCCGGCCGGAGCCGGCGATCGGGATCACCACGCCACCGCGACAGACGAGGATGCCGAAGCGCTCGTCGTCGGCGCTGCTGTCGTCGTCGTCGAACAGCGGGCCCGCGAGGAAGGCCACGTCACCGCGGTCGTTCACGGCCACGGCATCGCCGAAATCCCGCAGTGGGCTGGCGACACCCATCGGCCGGATACCGTCGCGCACCATCACCGTCGCGCCGCCGGCGTAGCTGAAGATGCCGTCGACGACCCCGTCGTCGTCATTGGGATCGACGGTGGTGGCGCGGGCGTGGAAGGCGAGCACCTGGGTGTTGTTCAATGCCGGTGAGCCGAGGGCCGTGAAGACGCCGCCGTCGTACGCGTCGCCGAGCCGCAGGACCACGGCCGCGGCGGCCTCGGCCGGCGCCAGGAACAGGGCCGCCGCGCTCTGTGGGTTGTCACGCACCGCCCCCAGGAAGGCCACGTCGCCGGCGTCGTTGATCGACGGGCTCCGCTCCGGAGTGTCCTCGCCGGGGTCGGTGGTCTGGCCGATCGGGCCCACCAGGTCGAGGCGCCCGGCGCCGCTGATCGTCTCCCCCGAGCGCGCCACGGCGCGCAGTTCGCCGTGGCGGAAGAGGAAGACGCCGGCGGGCGTGGGCCCGGTCGGGTCGTCATCGTCGTCGTCGCCGCGGGTGAGCAGCGCCAGGAACGCCACGTCGCCGTTGGCGTTCACGGCTGGCCGGCCGACGAACTGCTTGAACGTGCCGCCGCCCGGGGCTGTCAGGCCGATGCTCGCGACCTGCACGCGGGTCGCCGGCGGGGTGCGATGCGCGACGATCAGCGCCTCGCTCGTCCCTCCCTGCGACACCTCGCCCCGGAACGCGATCCACCCCGTACCCGCCGCGGCTGGCCACCCCGTGAAGCTCGGGCCGGCGAACAGTCCTCCGCCCGGGGCCGCGTCGCCGATGGCGGCCACCAATGCCTTGGAGGCGGCCCACGCCGGTGCGCTCGCGAGCGCCGCCAGGCACACGACCGCGCACGCGTCGAGACGGGGCCCGCGACCAGACCGAAGGCAGGGACGTTCCATGGCGGAGAAGAGGCTGAAGAGCAATGGCAATGCCATGAAATGCAAGGGTTTTCTCTATCATGAGCACCCCTATACCGTGGCGCTTGTGCACGCTTCGAGCAGCTCTGCGCGACCAGCGTCCGGTCGCTATACGCCGCCGAGCTCGCACCACCCCGCCGGCCAGGGGGGGCCGTCGTCGAGCCGGGCGGCCACGAAGTCGAGGCGGATGGGATGCGGGCCGTGGCCGCGCACCACCGGCAGTCGATGCACGGCCCGGACACGCACGCCGAGACTCGTGCCGTCCGCCAGCCCGAGCTCGAGGGCGAGGTGCGCGAGCGGGTGGTCGCCGGGCGCGAACTCGGCGTGCGCAGTCGCAATCGGCACCGTGCGCTCACGCTGTCGAACCGATCCCGTCGCCAGGCCGTCGTGCAGGCCGAGCGTGAGCGTGACGCAGGCCTGATCGTCCAGGCGCAGCTGCGCGCGCAAGCGTGGCCACGGGGTCGGGGGCGGATCGTGCTCGCAGAACGCGCTGCCGTCGACCGTGATCGTGGTCGCGCCCACGCGCACCGTGCCGTGCAGCGCGCCGAAGCGGGAAGCGGTGTCGAGGTGGTCCCGGGCGGCAAATTCGAGTGCTACGTCGGCCTCGGCCAGGTGGGCGGTGGCGAGTCCGGGCTCGAGGTCGAGGAACGGGAATGTGTCCGCGAAGCGCAGCACGGGTCCGCGAAAGCGAACCCGACAGCCGCCATACGGTCCGCTGGACACGTGCAGCGGCCCGATCGCCTCGGGGAGATCGCCACGCACGCGCTCTCCGGTGAACAGGAGCAGGCCGCCCTCCGGAGGGAAGAGGAGCAGCCGTCCGCCGCCGGGGCCGTCGTGGGCGACGAGCCCGCACAGGGTCGGAGACGTGAACTGGAGCCGGACGGGAGGTTGCGGACTCGCAGTCGCGCGGGCCGCGGCGGCGAGGTCGTTCCCCGCCGGAGGCGTGACCAGGGCAGGCAGGGCGTCGACGCAGGCGGCGAGAAACGCATCGCGCCACGGTCCCGGCCAGCGCAGCGGAATGCCGAGCTCGAGCTGCACGGCGTCGATGCGGGGTGCCAGGTCGGCGAGCGCACGCACCAGCGGGCGCGGGTCGTCGCGATAGCGGGGTGTGAACAGCTGGAGCAGGTTCTCGCGGTGCCGGGCCGGATAGCGCGCGCCGACCGTGGCCGTCAGGCCCTTCGCCGCGCACACCTCGACCAGGCGGCGCACGGTACCGGCGGCGAAGCCCGGGGAGACGGCGGCATGGTCGTCGACCGCGAACGGGTCGTCCCGCGGGACGCACCCGAGGCCGAGGTCGAGTGCGGGCTGGATGACGTTCCAGCCGTGCACGGTGAGCAGCGTGATCCGCGGGTGGTGTGCGAGCGCCATCGAGAGCAACTCCGCGAGCTGCGCGAGGAACTCCGGCGCCCGCGTGTGGGTCTCGGTGATGCGGTTCAGGTCGACGTCGTTGCGATCGTGGGCCGCATTGACGAGGGCGGCCGCGCCGAGACGCGTGGCCAGCTCGGCGGTCAGTGCGGGCGTGTGGAGGTCGTTCACGCGCAGGCGCCCTCGACCCCAGGGCCGCCGTACCGGATCCCGGCGGCCGCCGTGCGGGGCGACCAGCACGATCGAGTTGGGCCCCGGGATCACGGTCAGGCGCGCGTCCGGCACCGTCGCGGTTGTAGCGTCTCGTTCCACAACCGTCTACACACGGCGGCCATGCAGATGTTGGTCGCGATCCTGGTGAGCCTCCTGGTCGTCGCCCCGGTCCCGGCCGGCGAACGGCCGCACGTCTATCTGGTGATCGTCGACGGGCTCGACGCCCGCTTCGCCACCCCGACGCACATGCCGAAGCTGTTCGAGGTCCTCGACCGTCCCGCGGCGCACGCCTCGCGACTCACCGCCCGGGCGGTCATGCCGAGCCGGACCAATCCGAATCACGCCACGCTGCTGACCGGCGTGTTTCCCGAGGCGCACGGCATCACCGGCAACCAGTACTGGAGCCGCGAGCCCGGCGACGACGCCGACAAGCTCGACAAGGCCTCCCTCATCGAAGTGCAGACGCTGTTCACGATCGCGGAAGCCTCGGCGCCGGCGCTCGTGACCACGGCCGTCTTCGGCAAGGCGAAGCTCGGCCGCCTCTTTGCCGCCGTTCCGGGACGGCAGCAGGCTGCGGACCACCTGTGGTCCCCCGGGAGCGAGTTCTTCTCCATGGGCGGCTCCGGCGACGACGGCACCATGACCACCGCCCTCGAGTCGTTCGCCAAGGACGAGCCCGATCTGGCTGCCGTCCAGCTGGCCGAGGTCGATCGCCACGGCCACGGGTACGGGCCCGAGAGCCCCGAGTACGCCCGCGCCGTGGGCGCCGCCGATGCCGCCATCCGCCGGCTGGTGGATCGGCTCGAAACCACGGGGCGGTGGCATCGATCGGTGCTCATCGTGACCGCCGATCATGGCTTCAGCAGCGTGGCGCCGACCGCCGAGCGACCCCACCCGGTGATCGATCTCGAGGCGGCCGCGAAGGCCGCGCAGGCGACCGGTGTCCATGTGGTGTCCGATGGCCCGGTGGCGCACGTGTACGCCATGGCGCTGCGTCCGGGGGCGACCACGCTCGGCGACACGGCGGCGGCGCTGACGCGCGCCGCCGAGGTGTTCAGCGGCCTCCCCGGTGTGGCGGAGGTGTTGGCGCGCCTTCCACTCCCGGGGGTGCGCCTGCTCGCCGAGGCGCATCCCGACTGGCACCTGGCGCACCAGCGCACCGGCGAGCTCTTCCTGGTCGCCGCCCGTGGCTACGAGTTCGCCGACGCCACGGATCTCGACAGCGAGCAGCATCGCGGCAACCATGGCGGTCCCCACGAGCAGACCATCCCCCTCTTCGTCGCGGGCGGGTTCCCGGGGCTACGCGTGGCCCCGGCGACCACGCCGCCGCCGTCCTCCGCGGCCATCGGGCGGACGATCGCCGTCCTGCTCGGGCTGCCGCCCCCGAAGCGCGTGGATGGCACGGCGCTCCCGGCGCTGCCGTCCCCGGTCGTCGAGCTGCTCCCGCCGGGGACGAGCTACTGAGCGTGCGTCACAGCCCGCACTGGCTGAAGAAGTTGCTGAACACGCGCTGCGCGACCTCCGCCAGCTGCCGCACCTGCGGGGCACTCTGTGCCAGCAGTGCCGGCGGGTCGACCCCCGCGGCGGCGATGTACGCCCGCGACTCGGCCTCGTTCACCAGGCGCGCGATCATGACCTCGGTGAATTCGAGGTGGAACTGGAAGCCGTACACCAGGTCGCCCCAGCGGAACCCCTGCTGCTCGTACAGGGCGGAGCGGGCCAGGTTGTGGGCGTCGGGCGGCAGCTCGTACGTGTCGCCGTGCATGTGGAACACGTTCAGCGTCTTGTCGCCGCCGGCGAACAGCGGGTCGTCGAGCCCGTCGTCCGTGAGCGTGATCGGCGCCCAACCCACCTCGCGCCGCTCGCCGGGGAAGACCCGCGCGCCCAGCACCTGCGCGATCAGCTGGGCGCCGAGGCAGATCCCCAGGATGGGTCGCCCGGCCGTCAGCATGCGCTCGATGAGGGCGGTCTCGGTGGCGAGGAACGCATGCCGGTCGCCCTCATAGGCGGCCATGGGGCCGCCCAGAACGATCAGGCCGCCCACGCCGCGGAGATCGCGCGGCGGCGGCTCGCCGCGCGGCAGGTCGAGCACGCGATGGTGCACTCCCAGCTCGCGCAGCGCGTTGGCGAGCAGGCCGAGTCCCTCGGCCTGGGTATGGCGCAGCACCAGCCACGAGGTGCCCTCGCCCGAGGGGTCCCCTTCCTCACCCCGGCGTGACATGGGGCCTCTCTATTCCCATCGCTCCCCCCGCAGTCAAGGTGCAGGCACGCTTGCCGTCCCGACCGCGCCCCGGTAGCCTGTCAAAATCACTTCATCGTCCCGTCATGTCCCCGTTGTCGGGCAGGGGTATACTCCCGCCCGAGTCGCCTAGGTGAGTGTGAAGCGTACGATTCTGGTGGTCGAGGACGAGAAGGACATCCGGGAGCTCGTCCGCTTCCATCTCGAGCAGGAGGGGTACGGGGTCCGGGAGGCGGACACGGGCGAGAAGGCCCTCAGCCAGATCGCAACCGAGCCGCCGGCCCTGGTGGTGCTCGACCTCATGTTGCCCGGGGTGGACGGGCTCGAGGTCTGCCGCCGGCTCCGGGGGGTCGAGGCGACGCGCGGCATCCCCATCGTCATGCTCACCGCCAAGGCGGCGGAGGTCGACCGGGTCCTCGGTCTCGAGATGGGCGCGGACGACTACGTCACCAAGCCCTTCAGCCCCCGGGAGCTGCTCGCCCGGGTGAGGGCAGTTCTGCGACGGTCGCACGGTGAAGACATTCCGACACCCCATGATGTATTCGAGAAGGGCCGCCTCCGCATCGACTTCGACACCTACGAGGCGTTCCTGGACGGGGGTCGGATCGGTCTCTCGCTGCGTGAGTTCGAGTTGCTCAAGTTCTTCGTGCTACACCCGTACCGGGTCTATGATCGCTTGCAGCTGCTGGATCTGGTGTGGGGGCAGGACGTCCACGTAGAGCCGCGGACGGTCGACGTGCACATCCGGCGACTGCGGAAACAGATCGAGCGCGATGACGCCAACCCCGAGCTCATCGTCACCGTTCGCGGAGTCGGGTACAAGTTCGTTCCCGACGCGCTGGAGCGTTAGCCTCGTCCTCCAGTTCCTCCTGCCGACGCTGGCGGCGCTGGGGGGCGTGCTGGTGCTGGCGGTGCCCTACATCGCGTTCACGGTCGAGCGCCACCAGGTGGAGACGCTCGCCGAACGGCTGCTCGCGGAGGCGCGACAAGTCGGCGTGGCCCTGCCGGTGACGGAGGGCGCACCGCTCGACGAGGCCAGTCGTCGCATTGAAGCCTTGCTTGGTGCGCGCGTCACCGTGATCGCTCCCGACGGGCGGGTGCTCGGCGAGTCGACACGTTCGTCCGAGTCGCTCGAGAACCATGCGAATCGCCCCGAGATCCGGGAGGCGCTCGAAGGAGGCGTCGGTCGGAGCGTCCGAATGAGCCACACCGTGGGCACGCGGCTATTGTACGTCGCCTGGAGGCAGCCCGGACCGGGTGAGCGGGTGGTGCGCATCGCGGTGCCCCTGAAGGCGATCGAAGACAACGTCGGGCACCTGCGCCGCGTCCTAGTCACCGGCGTCGTAATGGCGGCGGTGTTCGGGCTCACGGTTGCGCTGTTCCTCTCCCGCGGCATGTTGCGCCGCATCCAGCGGCTGGTCGCCTTCGCGCGTGAGCTGGCCGCGGGCGAGCCGGCGCCGTACATCGCGCCCGAGCGCCACGACAACCTGGGTCTCCTGGAGCGCCAGCTGGGCGAGATGGCCCGCAACGTGGCCGCCACCATCGCCGAGCTGCGTGTCGAGCGCGAACGGCTGGAGGCGATCCTGCGCGGCATGGTCGAAGGTGTACTGGTGACGGATCTGGAGGGGCGGGTGGTGCTCATGAACCGTCGGGCACGCGAGTTGCTCGGGACGCCGCAAGACATGGACGGGCGCGGGCGGCTGCTGGCCGAGCTGGTGCGCGACCCGGCGGTGGCCGACATCACCCACGAGCTGGTGAGCGGCGCGCCGGTGGTGTCGCGCGAGGCCATCCTGGAGGGCGGGAGTGGCCTCGCCCTGGGCGTCAATGCGGCTCGCCTGCGGGAAGGAACCGGCCGGGTGTTCGGCTTCGTGCTGGTGCTGCACGACATCACCGAGCTGCGGCGCCTCGAGGTGATCCGGCGGGATTTCGTCGCCAACGTCTCGCACGAGCTGCGCACGCCCCTAACGGCCATCAAGGGCTACGCCGAAACGCTCCTCGGCCCTGCTGGCGACGATCGCGAGACGGCACGTCGCTTCCTGGGCGTGATCGATCGCCACTCGGAGCGGCTCGGGCGGCTGATCGACGACCTGCTGACCTTGTCGGACCTCGAGCTCGGGCGTACGCCGCTCCGGCTCGGCGCCGTGGCGGTCAGCGTCGTCGTCGAGGACGTGCTCCAGATCCTCTCCGACCGGATGGCCGAGCGGCGCGTGTCGGCCGAAGTGGCCCCCGACACCCCTCCGGTCCTGGCGGACGGCGACCGGCTGCGACAGGTGCTGATCAACCTGATCGACAACGCGCTCAAATACACGCCGACCGGAGGCCAGGTGACCGTGCGTGCCGGGCTAGCCCGGGACCCGGCCCAGGCCGGGATGGTCGAGATCGCCGTGCAGGACACCGGTGTGGGCATCCCCCCCGCCGATCTGCCGCGTCTGACCGAGCGTTTCTTCCGTGTCGACAAGGCGCGCTCCCGCGAGATCGGCGGGACCGGCCTCGGGCTGGCGATTGTGAAGCACATCGTGCAAGCCCACGGGGGATGGCTCTCCATCGCGAGTACGCTGGGGCATGGGACCACCGTCCGCGTATTTTTCCCGGTCGCGACCGGGGCGGCCCTGCGAAGGGCAGTTACCGAAGTGGCGGGTTGACCGCGGGCGGGCTGGCGGGATCGCTGGCAGTCGCGCCGAGTGCGGTCGTCAAGGTCGCGATCGTCACCGCACCCCCCTCACGAGCCTTGTCCATGACCTCGACGGCGAAGCCGTAGCGCGCGTCGTCTGCCGCGTCGAAGAACAGGACGTGATCGTCCCGTGTGGCGAACATTCGTCGTAGACGGTCGGGAAGCTGTTCGAGATCGACCGCCGTCCCGTTCACCGTGAGCGTCCGCTCCGGCCCGACGTGGAGGACGAGGGGTGGGGTCGGGTCCTGCTGGGCCTGTTCGGGGGTGACCTCTTCACGCTCCTGCCGCGGCGTGTGCACCCAAAACTGCTTGGTCAGGAGGGGCGTGATCACCATGAAGATGATCAGCAGGACGAGCACGACGTCGACGAGTGGCGTCACGTTCATCTGCGGTGCCACCCGATGCCCGCTGGCGCTGCCGACACTCATGGCCATGATTCAACCTCCCTCAGGACTGTCGTCCTCTGGAGCCTGATGCCGCTCGCCGACCATCAGCGCGATCCCCGGAAACCCGACCTTCTGCGAACGCGCCAAGAGCTCGCGCACCTGGCCGTAGGAGAGCCCCGCATCGGCGCGCAGGACGAGGCGTCGCAAGGGCTCGGTGGCGTGCATGTCCGACAACGCCCCGACCGCCGACTCGAGATCGTGTCGTTGGTCGTCGATGTAGTACTCGCCGGTGCGGGAAACCGTGACCTTGAGGGGCTCGCCGGCCACCTCGACCTCCGGGTCGGGGTTGAAGATGCCGGGCAGTTCCACCTGCACGTCCTGCTCCAGCCGGGGTGCCACGACCATGAAAATGATCAGCAGGACCAGCACCACGTCGACCAGTGGCGTGACGTTCATGTCCGGCCGGACGCGCGCCGTGCGGCGGGGCTCAGGCGACCCGTTCACGGCGAATGTCCTGCAGGGTGCGCGCGTCGTCGTCCCCCCAGCCTTCGAGGAGGTCACCCAGCTCGCCTGCGGCGCTCGCCAGGGCGGTCTCCTCGTGCTCGACCTGCTGGGAGAGGTAATTGAAGGCCAGGACCGCCGGAATCGCCACCGCGAGCCCGAGGGCGGTCTCGATCAAGGCCTCGCTGATGCCGGCCGCGACTGACGAGAGGCCCCCTGATCCAGTGGCCGAGAT
Source organism: uncultured Binatia bacterium (SeqCode) (assembly GCA_964618895.1). Lineage (GTDB taxonomy): Bacteria > Desulfobacterota > Binatia > DP-6 > DP-6 > CAZUDO01. Next base: position 60,278 of record CAZUDO010000097.1, on the reverse strand, counting down.
GCCCTGAAAGGCGGAGATGATGCCGAGCACGGTCCCGAGCAGACCAACGAACGGCGCCACCGAGCCGACCGACGCCAGGACCGCCATGCCGCGGCGGAGGTCGGCGCTCAGATCGTCCAGCCGGCGGGCGAGGTGGCGGCGGGTTCGCTCCGCGGGGGTGAGGCCAGCGCCGTCATTGGTGGCGCGGGCTTGCTGATAGACGGACAGCCCCGCTTGTACGAGACGGGGCAGATGACCCTGCGGGTGCTTCGCGGCCTCGGCGAGCACTGTCTCCAGGAGGCCGGCACGCAGGTCCTCCCCGGCGTTGGCGACGAAGCGGCGGGCGGCGGCGCGTGAGCGCCGGAATGTGAGCAGGCGTTCGATGACTACGGTCAGGGAGGCCAGGCCCATTGCCAGCAGCAGCCCACCGACGATCTTCGCCGGCACCCCCATGGTGTTCCACATCTCGCTCAGGCTGAAGGTCATGCGCGTTCCTTTCTCCTCGTTCGTCGGTCGTCAGGCGGTGAGTTTGAAGGGGATCTGGATGATCCGGTAGACGGTGATGGCGTGTCCCTTGTAGCGTGCCGGGGTGTATCGCCAGGTGCGGACGGCAGAGAGCGCGGCGCTCACGAAGGGTTCGTCGCCGCGCATCACCTGGGTGTCGGCGACGGTGCCGTCGGCCAGGATGACCACCTTGAGGACGACGGTGCCCGTCCTGCCGGCGGCGCGCGCTTCCTGCGGATAGAGGGGCACCGGGTTCGACGACGCGGGCAACGGCGGCGTGGCGTCTTCCGGTAGGGCCATGGCCCCTCCGACCTGACCGCCCACGACGCCGCCCTGCGCCCCGCCCTCGAGTCCCGCCGCATCCCCGGTGCCCGGCTCGCCGTGGACCGCGATGCCCTTGTCCTCGCTCGGGTCGGCCTCACGGGGCGCGTCGGTCGGCATGGTCTTCGGAGCGACCATCTCCTTGGGCGGAGGTGGTTGCTCCAACTTGCGGATCTTCTGGTTGGGACGGACCACGGGAGCGGCGGCGGCTGGGGCCTGCGCAGGGGCGGCGACCGGGGCAGGGGCCGGTGGCGGGGTCTGGATCACCTTCTCGACGAAGGTGACGTCGATCGTCTGCTTCTTGATGATCTGCGTGGTGGCCGAGCCGAGGCTCAGTGCGGCGAGCGCCAGCCCGGCGTAGATGGCGGCCGAGGTCAGAAGCGAAGCGGTCCACTGCCGTGAACCGTCCGCCCCGCCGGCATATGCCCCGAAGGTGAGCGCGCTCTCTGCCATGAGGGCATTATCGGGGCGTTCGGCAACCGGACGGTTAGCCGCCGGTGAAATGGTCGTGACGGATCGTTGCAGGGTGTCGAGGCGGTGCTATCCCGCGTTGGCAACCAGTGGGTCCGGCTGCGTCTCCCAGTGTGCATGGCCGTTCTGCACCGCAGGGCCATATTGCAGGGCAATGGGCGCCGGATTGGAGCGGGGAGTCGCCAGCCTTCCGCTGGCACCGGAGTTGCTGTGTCTCCCCCTCGAGGAGGGAGCTTCGATGACTCAGACGATTACAATGCTGGATCTGGTCTCCGCCGTTTCGGAGTACGCCCACACGGAGGACGAGGTGATCGCCACCGTCGTCCACCTGGTGAACTCCGGCATCGTGCGGCTGTGCGGCAACTTCAAGGGGGCTCGCTTCGAGCTGCCCCCGCGCCGCCGCGTACGCCGGGCCGCGGCCTGACGCGCCGGCCTACAGATCGCGCGGCACCGTGTCCAGGTGCCGGATCGAGCGGCCCTTGACCATGAAGATCACCATCTCGGCGATGTTCGTGGCGTGATCACCCACCCGCTCGAGCGCCTTGGAGACGAACAGGAGCCGCATCGCCCGGCTGATGGTGCTCGGGGTCTCGACCATGAAGGACAGCAGCTCCCGGAAGAGCTGCTGATGCAGGTCGTCGATGGTGTCGTCCGCGGCGCACACGGACAGGGCCAGGTGCACGTCTTCACGGACGAACGCGTCCAGGCTCTTGTGCAGCATGTCGCGTGCGAGGTCGGCCATGCGTGGCAGGTCGATGTAGGGCTTGAGCGGCGGCTCGGTCGCAAGCTCGATGGCGCGCTCGGCGATGTTCGTCGCCAGGTCGCCCAGGCGCTCGAGGTCGGTGGTGATCTTGAGGGCCGTGGTGATGAGACGCAGGTCGCGTGCGGCCGGCTGGTGCAGGGCGAGCAGCTTCAAGCAGAGGTCGTCGACCTCCACGTCGAGGCGGTTCACCGTATGGTCGCGGGCGATGGTCGCGCGCGCCAGCGGCTGGTCGGCCGTGACCAGCGCACGGATGGCCTGGGCAACCTGTTGTTCGACCAGCCCCCCCATCTCCAGGACGAAGGTCCGGAGCTTGGCGAGCTGGGTCTCGTAGGTGCGGTCGGTGTGCAGCGGCATCAGCCGAACCGCCCGGTGATGTAGTCTTCGGTCTCCTGACGGGCCGGCGTCGTGAACAGCTGCTCGGTGGCGCCGAACTCGATCAGGCGGCCCATGTAGAAGTAGGCCGTGAGGTCGGACACACGCGCCGCTTGCTGCATGTTGTGGGTCACGATGACGATGGTGTAGCGCTCGCGCAGCTCGTGAATCAACTCCTCGATCTTGGCGGTGGCGATCGGGTCGAGGGCCGACGCGGGCTCGTCCATGAGCAGGACTTCGGGGTCGACCGCGAGCGCCCGGGCGATGCAGAGGCGCTGCTGCTGCCCGCCGGAAAGGCTGAGCGCCGACTCGTCCAGCCGGTCCTTCACCTCCTCCCACAGCGCTGCCTGCCAGAGGCTCCGCTCCACCACCTCGCGCAGGCCGACCGGGTCCTTCAGCCCGTGAACGCGCGGCCCGAAGGCAACGTTGTCGAAGATCGACTTGGGGAACGGGTTGGACTTCTGGAATACCATGCCGACCCGTCGCCGGAGCGCCACGGGATCGACGCGTGCGCCGTAGATGTCGGTGCCGTCGATGACCACCTGTCCCTCGACCCGGGCGTCGGGCACGTAGTCGTTCATCCGGTTCAGGCAGCGGAGGAACGTCGACTTGCCGCACCCCGAGGGGCCGATGAGGGCGGTCACCCGGCGTTCGGGAATCTCCATCGAGACGGCGTCGAGGCCGATCTTCTCGCCGTAGCGGACGGTGAGGTCTCGGGTGGTGATCTTGATGGGGGCGGTGGGATCGAGGGCGAGGGCGGGGGAGCTCATGGCGGGATCGGTCTCCATTCGGGGAGGGCGGGCTAGGCGGCGGACGCGGCGGCGCCGCGACGCATCACTAGGCGGGCGATGATGTTGGCACCGAGGACCAGGGTCAGCAGGACCAGGCCGGCCGCCCACGCCTGCCGGTGCCAGTCTTCGTAGGGCGAGATGGCGTAGGTGAAGATCATGACGGGAAGCGAGGCGGTGGGCTCGTTCCAGCCGTTGCTCCAGTAGCGGTTGTTGAGGGCGGTGAAGAGGAGCGGGGCGGTCTCGCCCGCGACCCGCGCGAGCGACAGGAGGAGCCCGGTCACGATGCCGCGGCTGGCGGCCGGGATGACCACCCGAGTGACCACCACCCACTTGGGGGCGCCGAGTGCCAGCGCACCCTCGCGCAGGGAGTCCGGGACCAAGCGGAGAAACTCCTCGGTGGTGCGGAGGGCCACCGGGATCATCATGATGCCGAGGGCGGCGCCGCCGGCCAGGGTCGAGAAGTGCCCGAAGGGCAACACCAGGAGGGCGTAGACGACGATACCGATCACGATCGATGGCACGCCGTTCAGTACGTCGGCGGCGTAGCGGACGGCGAAGGCGATCCACCCGCGCCCGTACTCGGAGAGGTACACGCCGCCCAGAAAGCCGACCGGGATGCCGACCAGCGCCGCAGCGAAGAGGAGTTTGCCGCTGCCCACGATGGCGTTGGCCATGCCGCCGCCGGACTCGCCCACCGGGGCGGGGAGCTTGGTGAAGAAGTCCCAGGAGAGCGAGCTGGCGCCCTGCCAGGCGAGGAAGCCGAGCAGGAAGAGGAGGACGGACAGTGCCGATGCCGTGGCCAGGCCAGTGGCGACGAACATCAGGCACTCGACGATACGGCGCCGGCGATACGAGCCGTTCATGCCCGTGCGACCTCCGAACGGACGCGCATGATGAGCAGGCGCGCGATGCCGTTCACGATGAGCGTGATGCCGAACAGGACGAGGCCGATCTCGACCAGCGCCGACAGGTACAGGTCCGAGGTGGCCTCCGTGAACTCGTTGGCGAGCACGGCGGCCATGGTGTAGGCGGGCGCGAACAGCGAAGCGCTGATCTCGGGTCGGTTGCCGATCACCATGGTGACCGCGAGCGTCTCGCCGAGCGCGCGGCCCAGGGCCAGGAAGACCGAGCCGAAGATGCCGGTGCGCGCGTAGGGTACGACCACGTGCCGGATGGTCTCCCAGCGGGTGGCCCCGAGGGCCAGCGCCCCTTCCCGCTGTGTCCGTGGCACGGCCAGCAGGACCTCGCGCGAGACGGCGATGATGTAGGGGACGATCATGACCGCCAGCAGGACGCTGGCGGTGAAGAGCCCGATCCCGTAGACCGGCCCTTTGAAGAGCGGGATGAACCCGAGCACGTCGGCAACCGTGCCGCCGATGGTGCGCATGGCCGGGACGAGCACGAAGATTCCGACCAGGCCGTAGACCACGCTCGGGACCGCGACCAGCAGCTCGATCAGGAAGGTGAGCGGGTCGGCCAGCCGCCGGGGGAGCAACTCGGACAGGCACACGGCGGCGCCGAGACCCACCGGGACGGCGAGCACGAGCGCGATGGCCGTGGTGGCGAGCGTGCCGTAGATGAAGGGGAGGGCGCCGAACTCCAGCCTGACCGGGTCCCAGATCGAGCGCCAGAGAAAGTCCCAGCCGAAGGCTGCCATCGCCGGCCGGGCCTTGATGAACAGGATGGTCGCGATGGTGACGGCGATGGCGAGCACCGAGAGCGCGAACACGAGGGCCGTGATGCGGAACGCAGGGTCGGCCAAGCGTCCGCGCCGGGGCGCGTCGGACGTGGTGGTGGCGCGTTGCACAGGCCGCGGGGCGACCGTCGGGCGGGGGACGGGCCGCGCGGGGACGACCGGAGGGAGGCGGAGCCGGCCGGTGGCCACGGAGGCCATAGGGGTGGGACGAACCTGGTCCGTAGAGTTACCCTCCGATCTGGATACTGCCGAGGGCCTGCTGCTCACGCGAGACGACCGGCGCCGGCAGCGGCGCATAGCCGAGCTCCGGGGCGACCTTCTGGCCGTCAACCAGCATCCACTCGAGGAATTTCTTGATGGCCGCGCCCTTGGCGGGATCGGCGATACGACTCGGAATGAGCAGCCAGGTGAAGCTCGCGATCGGGTAGGCGTCCGGGCCGGCGGGGTCGGTGATCGACACCCGGAAATCCGCCGGCATGTTGGCCGACGCCGCGGCGGCCGCCGCGGTCACGCTGTCGAGGTTTGCCTGCACGAAATTCCCGGCGCGGTTGCGGACGGCGGCGTAGGGCAGTTTGGTCTGCAGGGCGTACACCAGCTCGACGTACCCGAGGGTATTGGGGGTCATCTTGACGAGGCCGGTCACGCCCTCGTTGCCCTTGCCGCCGAGGCCCACCGGCCAGGCCACAGAAGTACCGCGGCCGACCTTCTTCTGCCACTCGGGGCTCACCTTGGCCAGGTAGTCGGTGAAGACGTAGGTGGTGCCGCTGCCATCCGAGCGGTGCACGGGAACGATGGCGGCGGCGGGGAGCTGCACTCCCGGGTTCTCTTTCGCGATCGCCGGGTCGTTCCATTGTGTGATCGTGCCGAGGAAAATGCCGGCGAGGGCCTCAGGGGTGAAGCGCACGGTGTCGACGCTGGCCAGGTTATAGGTCGGGACGACCGCGCCGAGGACGGTCGGGAAGTGCAGGATCGGGGTCTTGGCGGCCGCCAACTGCTCGTCGCTCATCGGTCCGTCGGTGGCACCGAAGTCGATCGTGCCTTCGGTAACCTGGCGGATGCCGCCGCCGCTCCCGATCGACTGGTAGTTGATGCGGATATCGGGATTGAGCTTGCCGTACTGGTCAAACCACTTCGAGTAGATCGGATAGGGGAAGGTCGCGCCGGCGCCGTTCACCAGCGTTGCCGCCCGGGCGCCCGCCACGAGCGCCATCCCCGCCATCACGCCCAGCCACAGTGTTCCTCTCGTCATGCGGTTCTCCTTCTCTCCTGCACTCCGTTGTACGGACGGTGCCCCGGTCTCACAACGGGGCCATGAACACCTACGGTTACAGGATTGTTAACGGACGATGAAGAGGGGCCGGGGACGGTTGCGGGCCGGCCGATGGCACGGCAGGTGCTGTCCGGCATGACACGTGTGCCACGGCCCGGTACAGTGGCCCGATGCGGCTGGCGGCCATCGATGTGGGGTCCAACTCGGTGCACATGGTGATCGCCGATGTCGGCCCCGACGGCCGTCTCGAGGTGATCGACCGGGTGAAGGAGATGGTACGCCTCGGCCGGCGGACCTTCACCACCGGACGCCTGGATGCCGCGGCGATGGACCTCGGCGTGCGGGCGGTCACCACCTTCGCACGCCTGGCGCGCGCGCGGCGCGTCGAACGGATGCGCGCGGTGGCCACCAGCGCGGTGCGGGAGGCGCGCAACGGGGCGGCCTTCGTGCGCCGGTTGCGCCGCGAGACGGGCCTCGCCGTGCGCGTCATCTCCGGTCTCGAGGAGGCGCGTCTGATCTTCCGTGCCGCCCGCCATGCGCTCGGCCTCGCCGGCGGCCCGCACCTCCTGCTCGACGTGGGAGGGGGCAGCGTCGAGCTGGGGCTGGTGCAGGACGGCCGCCCGCTCTGGCTGCGCAGCCTGCCGCTCGGCGTCGCCCGCCTCTCCGAACGCTTCCTGCCCGCGGATCCGCCACGGGCGGGGCAGGTGCGGCGCCTCGAGCGGCACCTCGACCGCACCATCGGCCCGCTGCTCGACGACGCGCGGCATGCGGGCGCGGTGGACGTGGTCGGGACCTCGGGCACGGTCAACACGCTGGTGGCCATGGCACGTGCGGCCCGGGGCGTGGAAATGGGACGCCTGCACGGCACCAGCGTGACCGCCGTCGAGATCGCGCGTATCCGGCGGCGTATTCTGGCGGTCGATGCGGCGCAGCGGGCGGAGCTGCCCGGCATCGACGCCAAACGCGTGGATCTGATGGCGGCGGCGGCGGTGCTCGTCGACGTCGTGCTGCGCCAGGCCGGGGCCCGGGAGCTGGTCGCCTGCGGCTGGGCACTGCGCGAGGGGGTGCTGCTCGATCTCGCCGGCCTGGGCCGCGGGCTGACGCTCGACCCCGTCACGGCGCGACGGCGCCGCGTCGAGGCGCTGGCGGCACGCTTTGCCGGGGCGAATCCCCATGGCGAGCAGGTGGCGCGGCTGGCCGTCGCGCTGTTCGACGGCCTCGCCCCAGCGCTCCGTCTGCCTCCCGCGGCGCGCGAGCTGCTCGAGTACGCGGCCCTCCTGCACGACATCGGCCACGTCATCGACCACGACCGGCACCACCGCCACACGTCGTACCTGATCCGGAACGCCGATCTGCTCGGATTCGAGGCGGTCGAGATCGAGATCCTGGCCCAGGTGGCGCGCGGCCACCGCAAGCAGGTGCCCAAGGCGGGTGATCCCGAGGTGCGCGCGTTGCCCGCGCCGGCGCGTCGGGTCGTCCGGGGCTGCGCCGCCCTGCTGCGCCTCGCCGATGGACTCGACCGTACGCACTTCGGGGTGATAAGCGGCGTCGCCGTGACCACCGCACGAGGCCGCGTGCGCGTCGACGTGGACGCCCGGGGAGAGAACCCCGAGCTGGAGGTGTGGGCCGCGGAGCGCCGGCTCGATCTCCTGACCCGCCTGCTCGAACGCCCGGTCACGCTGCGCGTGCGGGCGCGGGGACCGGGTGCCCGCGTGGCGCCGCGCCTCCGGGTGGCGCGCTGATGGTCACCCGTGCGCGTCCGAGCCTCCTCACCCAGCCGCACCCGTACCCGGGCCGGCTGATCACGGTCGAGGGCATCGACGGCTCCGGCAAATCGACCCAGCTGCTGTTACTCGAGCGCTGGCTCACGGCACGCGGGTATCAGGTCCGGTTCACGGAGTGGAACTCCTCGCGGCTGGTACGCCGGGCGATGAGGCGCGGCAAGAAGAAGGACCTGCTGACGCCCACGACCTTCAGCCTGCTGCACGCGGTCGACTTCGCCGACCGGCTCACCTACCAGATCGTGCCCCCCCTCAAGGCAGGCATGATCGTCCTGGCCGATCGCTACGTCTACACGGCCTTCGGCCGCGACGTGGCCCGGGGCATCCACCCGGCCTGGGTGCGGGCGCTCTACAGCTTCGCGCCGCGCCCGGACCTCACGCTCTACTTCCGCGTCCCGATCGAGGTATCGCTCGAACGCCTGCTCGCCGGCCGCGCCAAGCTCAAGTATCACGAAGCCGGCATGGACATGGGGCTGTCGACCAATCCGGCCGAGAGCTTTCGTCTGTTCCAGAGCCGCGTGCTCGACCTCTACGATCGCCTGACCGAGGAGTACACGCTGCAAGTCGTCGATGCCACCGGCAACATCCCGTCACAACAGAAGCTGGTGCGCCGGCTGGTGCAGCAGGTGCTGCGCGGCTACCAGGGACCGCACGGGACGAAGGGCGACAATGGCCGGCGGTAGCGGGAGGGGGGCGCGTAGGAAGGCCTGGTACGGGCACGGGCTCCCGTACCTCAAGATGAAGCCGCTGCCCGGGCACCTGATCGTTATCGAAGGCACCGACGGCGTCGGGCGCTCGACGCAGATCAACCTCCTGCAGCCGTGGCTCGAGCTGGAAGGCCATGGGGTCAGCAACACTGGCTGGACGCGCTCGCCGCTGCTCGCCGACACCATCAACGAGGCCAAGGCCGGCCACGAGCTGACGGTGGTGACCTTCAGCCTGCTCTACGGGGCCGACTTCGCCGACCGGCTCGAGCACCAGATCATCCCCGCGCTCAAGGCCGGTTTCATCGTCGTCGCCGATCGCTACATGTACACCGCGTTCGCGCGCAACATGGTGATGGGCGCGGATCCTGCGTGGACGCGCGAGCTGTTCGGCTTTGCGCTGGTGCCGGACCTGGTGCTCTATCTCGAGATCGATGTCGAGCACCTGGTCCCGCGCGTGCTGGCCGGCAAGGGCATGGACTACTGGGAGTCGGGCATGCATCTCGCGCTCGGCAACGACCTGTTCGATTCCTTCCTGCGCTATCAGCGCCGCTTGATCGAAGAGTACAACGCGCTGTCGCGTGAGTTCAGATTCGTCCCCGTCGATGCTCGCCAGTCGGTCGACGACATCCAACGCGAGCTGCGTGAGCACATCCGGACCTACCTCGCGGCGGGCGCACGCTCGGTGGTGCCGGCGCCGCCGCTGCCATCGGCTCGCGTCCGCCGCGGAGGCCGCTGACGTGCCGGCGCTCGGGCGCAGCCAGCGGCCGGCGTGTCTCGTGCTGTCGCCGGACGACGGGGTCGGCGTCGCTGTGCGCGTCGTGGTGCGGTTCCACGTGCGCACCTTCGTGCGCGAGGAGGCGGGCGCGCGTGCGGGCGAGGTCGAGCCCGTGCACCAGCTGCGGGTCGCCACCCGACGCCTGCGGGCGGCGCTGCGGCTCTTCCATCCGGTGCTGCCGTCGGCGCTGGTCCGGCAAGCCGGGGAGGACCTCGCCTGGGTGGCGGACGCCATCGGGGCGGTGCGCGATCTGGACGTGCTCGCGGCACAGATCGCCACCCGTGCGCCGCGCCTCGACGCCGACAGCCGGCGCGCACTCGGTCCGCTCGGGTTCGCGTTGCAGGAGCGCCGCATCGCCGCCCATGCAGCGCTGGTGGTGACGCTGGACAGTGCCCGCTGCCGTCGCCTGCTTGGCCGGCTGACGACCTTCGCGGACTCCGCTCTCCCTGCCCGTCAGGAACGTCTGGGTGACCGAGCGCTCGACCTCGTCCTGCCTGTGCTGCGTCCCGTCCTGCGCGCCGGGCGGCGGGTCAGCGCCGACGTGGCCCCCGCCGCACTCCATTCCCTGCGCGTGCGTATCAAGCGGTTGCGCTATGCGCTCGAGACGGTCGAGGGCCTCGGCGGGAAGGCCAGCCGCCGGTGCCGGCGCCGGCTGGTGCGCCTGCAGGAGCTGCTCGGCATGTACCAGGATGCGACGACTGGTGCGGCGTGGTTGCGTCAGTACGGGGAGCGCGCGCAGGCGCCGGCGAGCACCGTGCTCGCGGTGGGCGGTCTGATGCAGCTGTTCCTTCGCCGCGCGCGCAAAGCCCGGCGGGCCTTTCCGGAACAGTGGGCCCGTCTGGATCGCCGACGGCTGCGTGCCGAGGTGACGGCCGAGCTGACGAGTGGCCGACGGCAGCTCCCCCCGGCCGCACCTGCGGAGGCGTCGTGATCCTGTACGTGCTTCGGCACGGCATCGCGGAAGACGCCGCCCCGGAGGGCGACGATGGGGCGCGGCGGCTCACACCCGGTGGGCGTGCGAAGCTGGCCCGGGCGGCGCGCGGCATGCAGCGGCTCGGCCTCGCGTTCGACGCCGTGTGGACGAGCCCGCTCGTGCGCGCCGTCGAGACGGCGACCATCGTCGTCGAGGCGCACGGTGGCGCCATCGTGCCGCAGGTGGTACCCGCCCTGACCACGGGCGTGGCCCCCGCCGAAACGCTGCGGGCGCTGCGCGTCGCGGCGGGGCGCGAGCACGTGCTGGTGGTCGGGCACGAGCCCGGACTCTCGGGCCTGGTCTCGCTGGTGTGCACCGGGTCGGCGAGTGCGCTCGGGCTCGTTTTGAAGAAGGGTGGGTTGGTCGCGATCGAGCTGCCCGAGCCGCGTCCGCGCGGCGGGGCGACCGGCCGCGGCGTGCTGCGCTGGATGCTCACCCCCCGGCAGCTCCGCCGGCTGGGCGCTTGAGACATGGTGGCTCTCGCCCGGCGCGTCTGCTAGACGGCCGGGCCATGACGCCGTTCGATCCGTCCACCATCGGGCGCTCCTGAACCGCGGGCGACGCCCGGTGGGCGTCGGCACGCGGGAGGGATCGCCGGCGTCCGGTGGCCAGGCTGCCGTAACGTTGCGCTCCCTCCAGGGGCACCCCGGCCTACGAGGAGGGAGCATCATGCGCAGAGTAGCGATCGGTCTGGTCACCGTGGCGCTGGCCTGTGCGGTCGGCCGCGCCGACGAGATCACGCCCGCGGCCCTCGGCTCGCGGACGTTCCGGTATACGTACGAGGCGCGTATCACGCCGCCGCCCGACAGCCGCGCGCTCGAGGTGTGGGTGCCTCTCCCGCGCGAGGAGGACCAACAGGTGCTCGACCTGCGCGTCTCGGGCGCCACCCCGGTGACCACGGTGCGCCTGGCGAGCGGCGACCGTGCCGCCTACGTGCGCGTCACCGACCCGAAGCAGCCCATCGTGCTGACGCAGACGGCGACTGTGATGCGACGCGAGGTGCACGCACCGGTCACGGCCAACCAGGCGAAGCCGGATGCCGTCGACGCGGCCGTCCATGCGGCCGAGCTGGCGTCCACGCCGGTGATCCAGGTGAACGACGAGATCCGGCGCATCGCCAAGGAGCAGGCGGGGAACAAGCCCACGGTGGTGGCGAAGGCGCGCGCGCTCTACGACTGGGTGTACGACCACATGCAGTACGACAAGTCGGTGCCCGGATGGGGCTTGGGGGACATCCCGTACTGCCTCAAGATCGGGAAGGGGAACTGTACCGACTTCCACAGCCTGTTCATCGCGCTGGCGCGCACGAGCGGCATTCCGGCACGCTGGAACATCGGCTTCCCGCTGGCGTACGGAGAGGGCACACCGGGCGGCGAGGCGCAGAAGGTGCAGGGGTATCACTGTTGGGCCGAGTTCTGGGCCCCGGGCGCGGGGTGGGTGCCGGTCGACATCTCGGAGGCGCGCAAGCACCCCGAGCTGAAGGACTATTTCTTCGGCAACCTGTCGGGGAACCGTCTGCTCCTGACGCGGGGGCGGGACGTGTCGCTGCCGCCGGACGACAAGGACCCGCGACTCAACTTCTTCGTGTATCCGGTGGCGCGGGCCGACGGCGCCGAGGTGAAGCCCGAGTGGACGTTCTCCTATGTCGACTTGGGGACACTGGCGCGGGCGGGTAGGTGAGCCGGGAGCCCGCGCGGGCTCAGTACGTGTAGCTGAAGCCCAGGCTGAACTTCGTGCCGGTGGTGTACCGCAGGTTGGTCGCGTTCCCCTGCTTGTAGACGTAGGGAGCGTTCAGGATGTTCTCGACCCCGAACTTCAGGTTGAACGGGAGCCCGACCGGCTTGAGGGGCACGACGAACGCGACGTCCAGTTGGTTGCGGCGCTCGAAGGTGATGTCCGGCAGGCCATCCGACCCGGCGGAGCTGATGCTGGGCCCCTCGGTATTGTAGAGCAGGCGCGCCGACCCCCAGGTGGGATGGGTGTAGTCGAGGGCGGCGTTGACGACGAACGGCGACTGCCCCTGGAGCTGGCGGTTGGTCGAGGTCTGCACCTCGAGCGTGCTCGCTCTGGGCACGATCACGTTGGATGCGATGTAGGCGACGTTGGTGGTGAACGTCAGGTTGGTCAGCCACGGCCGGACGAACCCCAGGTTCTTCCGCCCCTCGAACTCGAACCCGCTCAGGGTGGCGCTGTCGGCGTTCTTGAACGAATCGCGCCGGTCCGAGGCGCCGGGGACGACGATCTGCTCGATCGGCTGGTCGAGCTGCTTGTAGAAGCCCCCGAGGGACACCAGCTCGCCCGGCGAGTAGAACCACTCCCAGCGCAGGTCGTAGCTCCGGATGTGCGCCTCGACCAGCTCCGGGTTGCCGACGAGCGCGGTCTCGCCGCGCAACGGGGGCAGCAGCGTCGGGGACAGCTCGCGGAATTCGGGCCGTGACACGGCTTGGCCGTAGGCCGCGCGGACGTTCATGTCGCTGCGCGGGGTGTAGACCAGGTTCGCCGATGGCAAGGGGTCGAGGTTGTTCTTGGTGACGCGTTCCGGGTCGCCCCGGTCGTCGGCGGTGTTGATCCCGATGAAGGAGTATTCGACGCGGACGCCGGTGATGAGCCGGAGGCGGTTCTGCACGAGCGGCAGGTCGAACATGCCGTAGCCGCCGGCGATCTCTTCGCTGGCCGAGAACTCGTCCCGCGGGTCGGTGGTTTCCTGGAACATGAGGCCGGAGCCGATGTTGTCGGGGTTGAACAGCTCGTCCGGGGGCAGGCTCGTGTCGAGCCCGGACTGCGTGTAGCGGAAGCGCCGTTGGTGGAAGTCGCGGTCCCGACAGGCGTAGGCCGGGCCGAACTTGAACTTGGCCGGCAGCCCCGACCAGGCGTCCGTGAACGGCAGGCCGGTCAGGAACGGGACCGTGAAATCTGCCGAGGAATCGGAGAGCGTTTCCTTGATGTCGCTGAAGACCCGATAGCCGCTCGCCGGCTGGCTCTGGTCGAAGAGCCCGTTCACGTAGGTGTACGTGCGCGTATCGGGGATGTCCTTCGTCACCCGCGAGTAGGCCGTCCGCCAATCGAGTTCGACCCACGGCCAGCGGTGCTGCCCGCCGAGCTGGCCGAACTCGAGCTGTTGCTGGGTGTACTGCAGGCGCGTGTTCGCGACTGCGGCGTCGGGGAGTTGGTTGGTCGTTCCGTCGCTGGTCACGGTGAAATCGTGGCTCTCGTGGTCGACGAAGGCGCGCAGCGTGAGCTTGTGGTCGTCGCCGAGCTTGTAGGCGGAGTTGAGGATGCCGCCCAATTGGGTCTTGAACTCGCTCGTCCACGACACGAAGTCGTCACTGGTCTCGATCACCGGCGCGTCCGGCGTGTTGGCGTTGACGAACTGCCGGACGATCGCGTTCCGGGCCTGCTTGTACTCGGTGGTGTAGAGGCCCCCGACCTGAAGTCCGAACGGGCCCCACGAGTTGCCGACCGAGAGGTTGAGCCCCGAGTTGGGGGCGGCCTTGGTCTGGCGGACGTTCCAGATGTCCCGGAACCCGTCGGCCGCTGCACGCTGCTTCGGGATGGACGGGGTGCCGATCGACGAGTCGCCCACCGAGCCGGGGAGGGCGCGGAAGCCGTCTCCGAATCCGAGATAGTCGAGGTCGCCGCCCTCGTAGGTCTGGAAGCGCTTGAACGTCGAGGAGGTGTTGATGCCGCCGCCCCAGCCGGCCGTCACCGTGAGCGCGTCGGGGTAGTCGCGGAGGTCGATGTCGGCGACCCCACCCGCGAAGTCTCCCGGCAGGTCGGGGGTGTACGTCTTGAGTACCGAGACCGAATCGAGGAACTCGGCCGGGAACACGTCGAGGGGAACCACGCGCCGGTCGGGATCGGGGCTGGGAAGCCGGCTGCCGAACAGCAGCGCCCCGCTGTAGCGTTCGTTCAGGCCGCGGATGATGATGAACCGCTCTTCCTTGACCGTCACCCCGGGCACCCGGGCGACCACTTCGCCGGCGTTGGAGTCGGTCGATTTCTTGATCGTCTCGGCGCTGACGTTGTCCTCGACGACGGCGGCCTTCTGCCGCTTGAGCAGTTGGGTCGCCTCGGCGGCCTTACGGGCCTGCGCCACCACCTCGACCACCTCCACGCCAGCCGTTCCGGCCGGTGCCAGGCGGGCGTCCGACGTCGTGACCTCTCCCGTCTTGACCAGCACGGCCTGGAGGCGCACGCCCTGGTAGAGCGGTGCGAAGACGCGAAGTTGGTAGGTGCCAGGCGGGAGCTTCAGGGTGTAGCGTCCGTCGAGGTCCGTCCGCACCGTCCGCCCGTGCTCGACGACCTCGACTCCCGCCTCGATGATCGGATCGCCGGAACTCTTGTCGAGAACGACGCCGGTCACCGTGCCGACGTTGGTGCCGGAGGGCGCCGTCTGTTGTGCGCCGGCCGTCATGCTGCGAGCGAGGGACACGGCGAGGCAGACGGATACCCGGGCGATCACACGCTGCATACAGCCTCCGATTCGGGAATGCCCCGTTACTTAGCCGGCTATCGTGTCGTGGGCGTTACCAGCAGGCGAATTCTGCCGTAATTCCGGGCCGGGTGCGTTACCCGCATGCAAACGCCGTGCGGGGGTCATGTCGTCGTAACCAAGACAGAAAAGCGGCTTTCCGTTCGCGGCACAGCCCATGCCATGGCCCCGTCCGCGTGCGGTGCCATGCCACCGGCCACGATCCGATGGTAGTTCACGTCGCAGTCACGGAACGGTCACGAGGGGCGCCTGCCATTCGAGCGCCGCTGTGGCGTAATGGCGTCAGAGAAGACGAGTGGAATGGAAGCGGAGGAGGAAACCACGTTGAAGGAGCTTGACCGTGAGAGTGTCATCAATCCTCCATGTGCTCGATGGGCGAGTACGCGTTAAATTGTCGGACGTGAAGGGCGCCCCCGCACGGGCGCGTGAAGTCGAAGCGCGACTTTTCGCGCTCGAAGGGATCGATCAGGTCGAGGCGAACCCCACTACAGGCAGCGTCCTCATCCTGCATGACTCCGGGCGGGTTGCTGCACCGGAGATCGTCGATCAGCTACGGGGCTGGGGCTACTTCCGGGACCCGGAACCCGTCGCGCAGGTGGCGGGCGGGCTGGGAGACGGGCTCGGTTCCCTGTTCCTGCGGGCGACCACCGAAGCTGCGCTCCAGACTCTCCTCACCGCGCTCATCTGACTCGTCGCCTCCGGTCCCCAGCAGCGGACGGAGCGAATTCAGGGTGGCGAGGATGCTCGCGCCATTGCTGAGGAGCGTCGCCCCCACGGGGCCGAGCACGCCCGCCAGCGAGAGCGCGATGGCGGCGGTGTTGGGATACCAGATCAGGTTCCAGTTCTGGCCGATCAGGCCGGTCGCCTGCCGGGCGATGTCGATCGCCTGAGGGATCTTCCAGAGCGTCCCTTCGAGCACCGCGACGTGCGCCGTCTCGCGGGCCACGTCTGTGCCACCCCGGACGGCAATGCCCACATCGGCGCGCGCCAGCGCCGGCGAGTCGTTGATGCCGTCCCCGACGACCGCGACCTTGGCGCCGTTCTGCTGCAGGGTCCGGACGTAGTCCGATTTCTGCTCGGGCAACGCGTCGGCGACGTACCGCGTGATGCCGAGGTGCTCGGCGACCGTCCTGGCGACGGCCGGATGATCCCCGGTCAGCATGATCACCTCGCGGACGCCGCGCGCACGCAGCGCGCGTACCACGCCCGCGGCCTCGGGGCGAAGCGGATCGCTGCAGACCATGATGCCGGCCAACTCGCCGTCGATGGCCACGAAGATCGGTGACGCCGCGACATCGTTGATGCGCGCCAGATCGAAGCGGGCGCGGCGCAGGGCCACGTCCTTCGAGGTCATGAAGCGATGGCACCCGATCTGGAGGGTGTGGCGATCCACCGTGGCTTCGACGCCGAGGCCGATGGTGTACTCCGACGCGTCGCGTTCGGGAATCTCGAGGCCACGCTCGACGGCGGCACGGACGATGGCCTCCGCCATCGGATGGGTGAGACGTTGCTCGGCGGCAGCGGCGCGGGCCAGGAGCCAGTCGGGCGCGACCTTCCCGTAGGGGATGATCTCGACGACCTCCGGGTGCCCCAGCGTGAGGGTTCCAGTCTTGTCGAAGACGATCGTGTCGATGGTCGCCAGGTCCTCCAGGTGGCGCCCCCCCTTGATGAGGATACCCTGGCGTGCGGCGGTCGTCATGGCCGCGAGGACGGCGGTGGGGGCGGCGACCCGGATGCCCGTCCCGTAGTCGATTATGAGCAGGGCCGCGGCGCTGTTCACGTTGCCCGTGGCCAGGAGTGCCGCGCCGGCGCCGAGGAAGCTCCAGGGCACGACGCGGTCGGCGAAGTGCTCGGCATAGTTCTGCGCCCGGGTCTCGCGCGCCGGCGTATCGCGGATGAGGTGGACGACGTTGGCCACCATCGTCTCTTGGCCGATCTTGGAGGCTTTCAGGTAGAGCTTGCCCTCCCGGACAACAGTGGCGGCATACACCGTGTCGCCCTCGCTCTTCTCGACCGGGACCGACTCGCCGGTGAGGACCTTCTGGTCGACCGTGGCGCGTCCCTTCACGACGATGCCGTCGACCGTGATCAGTTCACCCGGGTAGACGACGACCTCGTCGCCCTCGGCGATCTCCTCGACGCGCACCCGGACTTTGGTGTCGCCGCGTACGACCCAGGCGTGCTGGATGTTGGCAGTGAAGAGGTCCTCGATGGCGCCGTGGGACTTCCGGAGCGTCAGGTCGCGGATCACGTCGCCCAGCGACACCAGCCAGACCATGATGCCGGCGGTACGGATATGCGCCTGGGTGACGAGGACCACCGTGGCGGCCGCATCGAGCACATCGACGTTGAGCCGGCGCTTCTCGCTGAGAGACTCGAACGCGCGCACGAAGATCGGCGCCGCCGCGCCGGCGAGCAGCCAGGGCGCGAGCCCGGACGGGAAGACGAGGTCGAGCGCCAGGGCAGCGCTCGACAGCCCGAGGTACAGCCATGAACTCGCGTCGGTTTCCATCGCGTCGGCCGTGGCGCCCCGGGGCCCATGGGTCTCCAGCTCCGCCACCGGAAGGTGTCCGGCGATCCCGAGCAGCGCGTCGACCGTGGTCGCGGTGGGATCGAACTCCAGCACTACGCTCCGTGTGGTCGGACTCAGGCGTACGTCCGTCACGCCCGGGTGCTGCCGCAGCAGGGCCTCGAGCGCGCCCCCGAGGCGCTCGAGAATCTCCCCGGGTTCGACACGCATCCGGAGGCGTCCCGCGGTCGCGTGCACCACCGAGCACTGGATGCTGGCGCAGGTGTCGGATGGCTCGGGCGTCGGCTCGTCGAGCAGCGCGTCGGAGGAGGTGGGGGTGGTGGCTGTCTGCTTGAGTGGCACGGTCGTCACCTGTCCTGTGTGCAAGAGGCGGCCTCGTCCCAGGATGCCGCAAGTTGGGGTCGGGAGGGGGATCTGCCCGGCCGTCGTACGCCAGCCGCTGGCGAACGCACGGGGAACTGACCCCGCGACCACGTCCCTGATCGTGCTCAACGCCTGCGGAGGCGGAGCCGATCGCTTCCGCTCAGACCTGACATCCCCGCCGCACCGCTCCTCCATCTTCGCGCACACATCATCCCTGGGACACCTCCCCCGCGCTCCGAGTGTCTGAGGCTCATCCAGCAGCGCGATGGCACCGCGCTAAATGGACTTGCTTGCAATCTGTTAGGGCTCGGTCTATACGATGCGCAATCCACGCCCCGCAAGGGGCCAATGTTAAATTCAGGTTACGGAGGTGCTCGATGGCGATTCTCGACGGTGTCGTGAAGGGCTGGGGCGGCGGCCTGTTGATTGGTGTGGGCGCAGCGCTCGTCGCGCCGGTGTTGTTGCCCGCAGCCGGAGCGGTCGTGCGCCCGGTCGCGAAGGGGCTCATCTGGGGAGCCCTGCTCGCGGGGGACAAGGTGAAGGAGTTGTTCGCGGAAACCCGCGAGCAGATGAACGACCTGGTCGCGGAGGTGCGCTCTGAATACACTGACGGCGCTGCCTCTCCGAGCACGGTGAGTGCGACCGAGGCGCGCAAGGGGCGGTCGCTCAGCGCGTGACCACCCGGTGACCGACGTCACGATCGTTCACGCCATTCCGGGCCGGGTGCGCCTGCGCATTGCCGAGATGCGGGCGAACCCGGCGATGGCGACCGAGATGCGGGAGCGCCTCAGCCGCATCGCGGGCGCGTGCAGAGTGGAGACCAACCTCGTCACGGGATCGGTGATCGTGTGGTTCGACACGCCTGCCCCGGTGGCAGCTGACCATCTCCATGCGCTCGCCGAAACACTGCCCGCACTCGACATCGACGGTGGCAATGGCAACGGACACACGTCCGACTTCCGCCCCGACCGCCAGGTTGCGGAGTTCTTGCGCTCCGTCAATTCGAGTGTGGGTACGGTCACGAGCGGCTTTGACCTGAAGCTCCTGGTGCCGGTGGCGCTGTTCGCGCTGGGGGTGCGGTCGCTGATCGTTTCGGATCGGCTGCCCTTCCCGAGCTGGTACGACTACGTCTGGTTCGGGCTGAGCACCTTCGTCATGATGAACGGGGCCGCGTTCAATCAGGCCGGGCCCCCGTCACCCGTCGCTTGATCAGCGTCGCGCGCCGGCGCGACGGGACGCAACCCCTTGCGGGTAGGTCTCCGTCCTGCGCCCGCAGAGCGCGTAGCATCCGCGGTGCCCCTCTGCCGCCGCATGGGGGATGCGCTCACGCCCGTGGCGCTGGCCTGCGTACACTGGCGCCGCCATGGTGCTCCATGCGCTCGCAGGCCGTGTCCGCGTCAAGCTCTCCGACGTGAAGGGGAATCCTGGCCGCGTGCGCGCGATCGAGGCCCGCATCGGTGAGCTTCCCGGGGTCCGGCACGTGAGCGCCAGTCCGGTCACCGGAAACGCGCTGATCCAGTACGATGTCGGCGTCACCGATCGGGACGCGATCCTCGGCACGCTCTCCGCGTGGGGGCATCTCTGGAACGGTCCGCCACCACGGCCAGCCGTGGTGGCCGAACTGCCGATGACGCTGCTCCGGGCGGCAGCCGAGCTCGCCCTCCAGCGGGCTCTGACCGCGTTGCTGGTCGTCTAACGGTCACGCGCCGGGTCGGAGTGCTTCGACCAGGGACGTGAGGGTCCGAACGGCCCGCGTCGTTGTGTCCTCGACGACGCGAGTTACCGTAGTACGCAGCGCGCCGAACCAGCCGGTCCAGCTGGTATCCTCGCGCTCGGTGGCGACGGGGAGGTGTCGGGCGTCGAACACCTCCGGATCGTAGGTCACGACCACGCTCTGGCAGTCCCGGTTCGCACGGATCTCGCGCAAGCCCGGATGATCGTGGAAGAATTCCTCGATGGCACGGACCAGGTCGTCGAGCTGGTCCGGCGCATCGACCCGTATGCGCGTTCGCCCGGGAACGGTGTGTACGAGGTGAAAGCGGACTCCCGCATCTCCATCGTCGCTGCGCACCGGGTCGTTCATCCAGTCCTCCTCCCGTGGGTGCCGGCAATGTAGCGAGCCGGGTGGTGAGGCTCAATACCCGGAAAACGATCCTGGAGCACGCCGGTGGGCGGCCGGTTCGTGTCGGGCGGGTTACGGGCGGGAGAATTCCGCCCCATCCAACGCAAATGCCGCACCCATGTCACGCGCCCGTAACCGGGCAGCGATAACACCCAAGACAGAAAGTCCACCGATGTCGCCCCACCATCACGCAATCGCCCTCGTAGCGTCACGCCACCCACATCGGAGCGTCACGCGCCGCGGCTATACCGGGAGCATCACACAACGCAGCGTCGTCGTGACGACAGTATACGGCGCGCGCAACGCAGAGGGAGACGGAGGACATATGGTGCATGAGTGGAATTACACAGGAGGGCCGGCGGGTGTCGTGCTCACGATCGGCGCGATGCTTCTCGGCGCTGGCGGGATGGCATGGGGAGTGGCGGATCCCCTGAAGCCGTCCAAGGACTGCCGGAAGATCATCGGGGCCCAGCTCGCGACGGTGGCCAAGATCGCCCGCGTGTCGGCTGACAAGTGCCACAAGGAGAAGAACAAGCTCGTGCCGCCGGCGGCCGGCGCGCCGTGCAACGACCTGCAGTCGGGCGACCCGCTGATGGACCCGGACGGTAAGTACCCGCTCGCCGTCAGCAAGGCGACCGACAAGATCATTGGCGCGTTCCGGAAGTGCGTGCCGGGCGAGCCGGTGCTCGGCCTCTACGCCGGTGGCGACCCGATCGCGGCGGCCATCCCGCGCATCGAAGAGGCCGTCGAAGAAAACTCGCGACGCCTCGAAGGCGATGTCGCCCAGGGGAACAAAGACGAGGCGAGGTGCATCGATACGATCGCGGCGCAGCGTAGCAAGATCATCAACCAGATCGTGAAGACGGCGGTGAAGTGTCAGAAGCTGGCGGATAACGCGGCGTCCGACCCGTCCGAGTTCAGCGACCTGACGCAGGCCTGTGAGGATGAAGCCCTCACGGCCGCGAACGATCCGGTGAAGGGGAGCATCCCCAAGGGGGCGGCCACCATCACCAGCAAGTGCATTCCGCCGGATGGCACGCTGCCCCAGGGCGTGTGCGGCGATCTCGCCGTGAGTCCCCTTCCGGGATGCGCAACCGATGCGGCGACCGCGGTCGGGCTGCGGATCGCGCGCGCGATCGTCAGCGTCGTCAGCGAACCGCCTGCCGGACAGCTGCAGAGCACCTGCGGCGTGCCGACGGGTCGGCGTACCGTGACCGTGAGCCTCAACGTCCCCGGGCTGGCCAAGCTCGCGGGTGCGCAGATCAACGTCGACTACCCGCAGTTCCAGACCAGCCTGCCGAGCCGCAATGGCGCGCCCACGGTGGCCGGGAAGGCCAAGCTGCTGCAGTCGCCCACCGATGGGACCGCGGACCTGTTCCTGGCCAACGACCTCGACAGCGAGTTGGTCACCCTAGTGGCCGAGGCGCAGGACGCCTTCATCGACGACGGCCCGATTCTCGAGGTGACGCTCGATTCGTGCGTGCCGCGCTCCTACAACCTCTGCCTGCGGCAGCAGAACGTGACCGGCTGCTGTCCCGCCGGTCTTCTGATTCCCGACCCCAATCGGGTGCCGCTGAGCGCGCTCCCGTGCGCTACGGCGGTCCGTGCCTGCACGGGATTCGATCCCTTCAACCCGCCCACCGGTCTCTACCGCGAGCCGCCGCAGGGCTGCTGCCCGGCCGACGACGCCTGCGGTCTGCAGGACATCGTGACGGGCTGCGCGGTCAGTGATCCGGTGGACGCGGACGGCAATTCGGTTCCGGGCGTCACCTGTACGGTCTCCATCACCGGCAGCAACTGAGGAGATGGAACATGACGCCTCAACACGCACACAACGCACACGCGAGAACGCAAAGGAGTGGAGTGATGACGAACTCATGGAAGGGGACGCTGGCGGGTCTTGCCGCACTCGTCCTCGTGGCGGGCGCGGCCAGTGTGGCGCGCGCCCAGGCCTGCGGTGATGCCAACAACAGCGGCACCGCATTCGAAATCGGGGACTGCATCCGTACCGCCAACGTCGTGGTCGGATTCCAGGCGGCAAGCATGCTCTGCAACGGCTCGTCCACCGGGTGTGCGGACCTGAACGGCGACGGGCAGGTCAGCCTCTCGGACGTGGTGCTCTGCCAGAACAAGGTGGCCGGCGCGCCCGATCCGTTCACGCTCTGTACGGGCCCCGGCAGCGCGATCGCGTGCCCCGGCGGGCAAGCGACCATCTCGACCGACATCACGCAGAGCCAGGTGTGGCCCACGGGGTGTCTCATCCGGATCGACGGCCTCGTCTTCGTGTCGCCCAACGTGACCCTCACCATCCAGCCGAACGTCACCATCAAGGCCAAGAAGAACCCGACGCCGCCCTCGACTGTGACGGCCCTCGTCTTCCGGCGCGGGGCCAAAATCAGCGCCGTCGGCGATGCCGAGAACCCGATCCTGTTCACCAGCGACGGCGACGAGACCGGCGGCCGCGCTGCCGGCGACTGGGGCGGCCTGTCGTTCATGGGCCGGGCGCCGGTCAACGTTCCGGGGGGCACCGGCCTGGCCGAAGGCCTGGTCGGCATCGAGTTCGGGGGCAACGACCCGAACGATTCGAGCGGCACGATGAAGTTCCTCCGCATCGAGTTCGCCGGCCGCATCCTGAGCGTCGACAACGAACTCAACATCTTCACCATGAACGCGATCGGCCGCGGAACCACGGTCGAGAACGTCCAGGCCCACATCGGGAACGACGACTGCTTCGAGTGGTTCGGTGGTACCGTGAACGGGAAGTTCCTGGTTGCCAGCGGCTGCAAGGACGACGGCTTCGACTGGCAGCTCGGCTACACGGGCAACGTCCAGTTCGGTCTCTTCGAAGCCTACAGCCAGGAGAGCAGCTCCGGCAGCATGGGCTTCGAAGGCGACAACAACGAGAACGGCTTCAACAACCTCCCGCGCTCGGCTCCCAAGTTCTGCAACGTCACGATGATCGGCTCCAAGGTGCCCGGCACGGTCAGCGCCGGTGCCGACGGTGCGCTCCTCCGCCGCGGCACGGCTGGCACCATTGCCAACACGATCATCACCAAGTTCGGGCGCCGCGGCTTCACCCTCGATGGGGACGCCACGTCGGCCCAGATCTGCTCGGCGGCGAGCACGCTCCGCACCGACGGTCCCGTCGGGCGTTCTCCGCTCGCCGTGATGAACAGCATCTTCTTCGACAACGGCCCCGGGGCGCCGGGGACCACACAGGCCAGTGGTACGGCCAGCCCCTGCACGGGGTCGGACGCGTTCACCCTGTGGAGCGCGAGTTACGGTGTCTCGGTCACCGACCCGCTGATCACGATTCCGGTCTCCTGGCCGGTGACCGATCCGCGCCCGGTGGCCGGTCCGGCCGACGCGGTTCGCGTCGGCGGCCTCGACTGCTCGACCCTCGACGGCTTCTTCGTCAACGCCACTGACGGGTCCGGCAACAAGTACATCGGAGCGTTCGCCCCCGGCGGCACCAACTGGCTGCAGCCGACGGTGGCCTCCGACTGGGTCAGCTTCGTAACCAACTAGGACAGACCACAGATTCGGATTCATGCGGCTCGCGCCTGCCGGGAGACGGTCCCCCCGCTCCCGGCCGGCGCCCCCCCACTAGCTAGGGAAAGGCGAGTCACCATGCACCGACGCGTACTCAGAGCGATCCTGGCAATGGCATTCCTCGTGCCGGTAGCGACCGTCGCCGGCCGGGGTCCGTCTCTTACCCCGATCGCGTTCAGCGGAGGGGCATCGTCCCTCGACCGGCTGATCGACGAATTCCTCGGCGCGCTCGCGCGCAAGGACGGCGACGCACTCGCGCGTCTGCGCGTGGATGAGCGTGAATACCGGACAGTCATTCTCCCCGGCAACCACTCCCCGGAGGCCACGGCGCAACCGCCGTCGGCTCGCGAGAGCGAGTTCGCCTGGAGTCTTCTCAATACGAAGAGTCTGTACGCAGAAGCGGCGTTGCTCGACCGGTTCGGCGGCCAGCGTCTGCGCGTGAAGGCTCTCGAGTTCGCTCAGGGAACGCACCCGTACGCCGGCTTCACCGCACACCAGAAGCTCCGATTGACCCTCGAGGATCAGAGTGGACGGGAGGCGTACCTCAACACCGGGTCCGTCGCAGAGCGCGGAGGGACCTACAAGTTCGTATCGTTCATCCGTGACTGAGGCGTACCTGGCCCGCAACCATTTCTGTGGAGGACACGTGAATCACATCCGCGCCATCCTGATGCTCTCGTCGGTCGCTGTGTTGTCGCTTGGCGGCGCCGCCGAGGCCGCGACCGCGGCCCAGAAGGCTGCCATCAAGTGCCGGGCCGCGATTGCCAAGGCCGGCAGCGGCGTCATCAAGGCGCGCCTCAAGCAGCTCGATGCCTGTCACGCGAAGCGGGACAAGGGAAAGCTCGCAGCCGACTGCAACGCCGTCGATGCGGGCGGGCTGCGCGGCAAGCTCGAGCGCGCCGTCAGCAAAGCATGCCGCGGCGACAACCCGGTGCTGGCGAACTACGCGGGCGATCCGGCCGGTGCGATTTCCACTGGCGCGGCCGTGGAGATCGCCACGAGCGGGCGCACGTTGCAGGGCCTGCCTGAGCTGGGCGGCGACAAGAAGAAGCTCAAGTGCCATGCCGCGATCGGCAAGGGACGGAGCGGCATTGCCGCCGGGGTGCTGGCGGCCTCCACCCGCTGCCAGGCGGGACGTGATCGTGGTGCGACGACGTGGGGGGGCCTCGCGGGCGAGTGCGTCCTCTCCTCGGAACTGAGCAGCGTGCGCGCCCGCGGCGCGATCCAGCGTGCATGCTCCGGGGTCGCGGGGCCCGACGTGGCAAGCTGTGCGACCCTTCCCGAGTGTGTCGTCACCGGGGCGGTCGACACCGGCCAGCGGCTTGCGGCCATGTTGTACGGTGGCGACTTGCCCGCCCGATGTGGCGACGGCGTCGCGCAGGGGACCGAGCAGTGTGACGACGGGAATACGGACGAGAGCGACGGATGTACAAGGCAGTGCCGACTGGCGGTCTGCGGTGATGGTGTCGTCGCGCTGGGGGTCGAGCAGTGTGACGACCGGAACGAGTTCGACACCGACGACTGCGTCCGCTGTGAGACGGCCCGCTGCGGCGATGGCGCGGTACGCGACGGCGTGGAGCAGTGCGACGATGGCAACGATTCGCCCGACGACGGGTGCACCGGATGCAGCATCGATCCGGTGGCGTGTGGCCAGAACGGCGTCACGCTGACCGTGGGCCTGGACTTCGTGCCCGCCGCCGTCCCGGGAGTCCGGGGCGCCCTCGTCGAGATCGCCTATCCCGCGCCGCGGGCCAGCCTGCCGGGCTCGACGCCCGTCGACCTCGGTGATCTCGTCCTGAGCGTCTTCGATCCGGACGGTAGCCGCGGGTCGCTCGTGGTTGCCAACGACCGGGACACGAACAGCGATGGTCAGGACGATCGCCTGACTGTCTTGTACATCGCCAGCGAGAATCTACCCGCGGCACCGAACGCTCTCATCAACGTCCTCTTCTCGTGCCAGGCCGGCACGCGATTCCCGCTCGGGGACTTCAGCTGCGAGACCAAGGACGCCACCGACGAGATCGGCAGTACGATCCGCGGCATCGGGTGCTCGCTGCTCGGCGTGGTGGCTCGATGAAGCAGGAAGCGACTGTGGTCGCGTGCGTGCTGATGGTGCTGTCCGCGGCCGGCACCGCGCGGGGCGTTTCCTGTGGCACGAAAGGGGTGGCACTCACCGTCGGTCTGGACGCCTCGGCGGGGCGGCGTCAGGCGGTACGCGGTGCCAAGCTCGAGATCACCTATCCGCTGTCTCAGGTGAGTGTCCCGGGTTCGGCTGCCATCGAGAACGTGCTCGATGCCGACGGAAGCCACGGCTCGTTACTGGTGGCGAATGCCGATCGCGGCGCCGAGGAGCGCGCGTCGCGCGTCACGGTCGTCTACACCGCCACCAGTGACATCCCCGTTCGGCGCGAGGGGCTGGTGCGCGTGCGCTTTGCCTGTGCGGACGGTGGCGACGTGCGCATGGACGACTTTCGCTGCTCGGTGAGCGACGTCGTCGGTGAAGTCGGCAACACACTCGATGGAGTGTCGTGTGCTCTCCTCGATCTGACTCCAGGAGCTCCATGAAAAGTATCGTCTCGGTCATCGTCATCGCCGTCGCTGTGCTCCTTCCTGTGGGGGTCCGTGCCGCCAAGCCCAAGCCCGTCCCCTGTCCACCCGGCCGGTTTCTGGTGACGAGTGCTCCCGCGCTCGTGCCCGGGACGACGCCCGCCGTCGTGCAGGGCATAGAGATCGGCGGGCAGGGAGACCTGTCCCTCGACGGCTGCGGTCCAACGGCCGCAAAGGTGAAGGCCAAGAAGACCTTCACCACCGTCGATGCAAGGTGGGCGGCCTGCGGGTCGTTGACGAAGGTCAAGGTAGCGGTTCGCGTCGCCGCGCCCGATTGCAGCGCCATGAGCGGCATCCGCAAAGCCAAGCGAACGCCCGCCGTGCGGTTCACGGCGACGCGGTCCGCCTGTGGTGATGGCCGTTTCGACGCCTCGGGCGGTGAGATGTGCGGTGATGGCGGTGGCTGTCTCCCGACGGAACGTTGCGTCGAGTGCCGATGTGAGATCGATCCGGGTGGGCCGCCCACGTCCACGACGCTGGCGTCGACCTCGACCACGAGGACGACGACGACCCACGCCCCGACGACCACGACGATGACGCAGGCGCCGACGACTACGACGACGACGCAGGCGCCAACAACCACCACGACGACGCAGGTACCGACGACGACTACCACCACGACGACGACGACGACGGGGACGACCACGACGACCACGCCGACGGCGGTGTGCGGCAACGGGGTGCGCGAAGGGGCGGAGGAGTGCGACGACGGCAACGGGGACAACACCGACGCCTGCCCGAGCACCTGCCAGACGGCGCGGTGCGGTGATGGCTTCGTGCGCCAGGGGGTCGAGCAGTGCGACGACGGCAACGGGACGCCGAATGACGGGTGTGCCGCGTGCACGACGGACCCGCCGGTGTGCGGCAACGGGCGGCTGGAGGCGGGCGAGACGTGCGACGACGGTAACACGCAGAACGGCGATCCGTGTCCGGCGGACTGCCGGGTGGAGCCATGCACGCCCACGGCCACGCGGGTCGGGACGACGGTACGGTTCACGCGACCGACGGGGGTGTCGGTGGGGGGGATCCGGGTCTACCTCACGTACCCCGACGGGCGGGTGAGTATCCCCGGGACGGCACTGGAGGCCACGGTGAAGGCCCGGATCAGCGGGCAGCAGACAGGGTTCACGATCAACGCGAACGACTTCGACTACGCGCTGCGGGTGGTGGAGTCGGCGGCGAACCGGACGCTGAACCCGGCCAATCCGCTGTTCTTGGTGAGTTACGACCTGTGCACGGGCCAGACGGCGCCGGCGGCGAGCGCGATCACGTGCACGGTCGAGCAGGCGGCGACGCCGACAGGCGACCCGCTGCCCCTCACCGGCATCACGTGCTCGGTAACGGCCCCGTGAGGGACGGCGGAACGGCGCCAGCAGAACGGCGCCAAAGGAGAGGTCAGATGAGGAAGGTGATTTTCGGGACCGTCGGTGTGACGATCGGCTTCTGCCTGTCGCTCGCAACGCTCGTGCAGGCAGCGGATCAAACGATCTTGGGGAAGAGCTTTGTGGTCAAGGACCCGGAACCCGGCGGCGACCCGGCGAAGCGGAAGATCACCGTCCTCGGGAAGGAGCCGCTCCCCGACAACGCCATCGTCGGGGATCCGACCGCGGGTGGGGCGTCGGTGGAAGTGATGGTCAGCGGCGCCACGCCCGGGGGGCAGACGTTTCCCATGCCGGCCGCGGGATGGACGCGAATTCCAAGCAATGTGATCAAGCCGCTCATCGGCTACAAGTACGCTGACAAAATCGGGGCGGCCGGGCCCGTGAAGAGCGCTCTCATCAAGAGCCCGGGAGGGGATCAGCCGTTCGTGCTGAAAGCTGTCATTGTGGGGGCATTCGGTGCGATCGACGTTCTTCCGCCGAATCCGGGAACCGACGGTGGCGTCGTGTTCGGCATCGCCGGCGGCGACAACTACTGCGTATGGTTCGGAGGTCCGGCCGGCGGCGCCGTCGTGAACCAACCCGCCAATCCGCCGCAGAACAAGACCTTCAAGGTGGTAAGCTCAGAGTCGACACCGCTCGTTGAGGCGGGGTGCCCGGGCGGAACGGCGCCCACGACGAGCACGATCCCTACGACCACGAGCACAACCACGACGACGCAGCCCCCAGCGACGACGAGCACGACCACCACCGCGTCGACGACGAGCACGATTCCGCCGACGACCACGAGCACAACCACGACGACCCAGCCCCCGGTGACGACGAGCACGACGACGGGAACGACCACCACGACCACCCCGACGGCGGTGTGCGGCAATGGCGTGCGCGAAGGGGCGGAGGAGTGCGACGACGGCAACGGGGACAACACCGACGCCTGCTCGAGCACCTGCCAGACGGCGCGCTGCGGTGACGGCTTCGTGCGCCAGGGGGTTGAGCAGTGTGACGACGGCAACGCGACGCCGGCCGACGGATGCACCGCGTGCACGACGGACCCGCCGGTGTGCGGCAACGGGCGCCTCGAAGCGGGGGAGACGTGTGACGACGGCAACACGCAGAACGGCGATCCGTGTCCGGCGGACTGCCGGGTGGAGCCATGCACGCCCACGGCCACGCGGGTCGGGACGACGGTACGGTTCACGCGACCGACGGGGGTGTCGGTGGGCGGGGTCCGGGTCTACATCACGTACCCTGACGGGCGGGTGAGTATCCCCGGGACGGCGCTGGAGGCGACGGTGAAGGCCCGGGTCACCGGGCCGCAGACGGGGTTCACGATCAACGCCAACGATTTCGACTACGCGCTGCGGGTGGTCGAGTCGGCGGCGAACCGGACGCTGAACCCGGCCAATCCGCTGTTCCTGGTGAGCTACGACCTGTGCACGGGCCAGACGGCGCCGGCGGCGAGTGCGTTCACGTGTACGGTCGAGCAGGCCGCGACGCCGACCGGCGACCCGCTACCGCTCACCGGTATCACCTGCTCGGTGACGGTGCCCTGACACTGCCCCCCCCCGGTCTCGGGCCTGTCCGTCCCCGGACAGGCCCGGGGTCTCTCCCCCCGTAACGCCTGCATCACCATCACGTAACACGTTCGTCATCTTCGCTGTCCTGTGTTAAGGGGCCCGTGCATGGGGACGAGTGGGGGGCGGGGGTTGCTCTCGAGGCTCCTGCCCGAGAGCGGGAGCGCGCAGTTCTTCGATCTCTTCGAGCGCCACGCCGACCGCACCCGAGAGGCCGCCGTGTTGCTCGCGGCCATGCTCCGGGACGGCGCCGACCCCGAAAAGCAGGCCGACCAGATCAAAGGGGTCGAGCACCAGGGGGACGAGATCACCCACATGGTGATCGAGCGCCTGCACCAGACCTTCATCACGCCACTCGACCGGGACGACATCCACCGACTCATCTCGCGCATGGACGACGTGCTCGACCTGATCGAGGCCTCCTCGGAGCGCATCTGGCTCTACGGCATCAAGACCATAGAGCCGGAGGCGCGCGAGCTGGCCGGGGTCCTCCTGCGGGCCGTCGAGGAAATGGGCCACGCTGTGCGGGGGCTCCGTGATATGGCGGACCGCCCGCGGCTGATCGCCCACTGCACCGAGATCAACCGCCTGGAGAACGAGGGCGACCGTCTCCTTCGCCGGGCGGTCGCACGACTGTTCAACGAGCACGGGGATCCCATTCACGTCATCAAGTGGAAGGAGATCTACGACAACCTCGAGAACGCGATCGACCGCTGTGAAGACGTGGCCAACGTGATCGAAGGCGTCGCGCTCGAGTACAGCTGAGCCGCCCCACCCCGCGCTCGTCACATGCTCACCCTGCTCATCCTCATCTTGGTCGCGTTGGCGTTCGACTTCATGAACGGCTTCCACGACGCGGCCAACTCGATCGCGACCATCGTGTCGACGCGCGTGCTGACGCCGCGCATGGCGGTCGCGTGGGCGGCCTTCTTCAATTTCATCGCAGCGTTCGGCTTCGGGGTGGCGGTAGCCACCACCATCGGCAAGGGCATCGTCCTGCCGGAGGTGATCGACAACCCGATCATCTTTGCGGCGCTGTCGGCCGCGTTCCTGTGGGACTGGATCACGTGGCGCTACGGGTTGCCCAGCAGCTCGTCACACGCCCTCATCGCCGGGTTCGCCGGCGCCGGGTTCGCCAAGGGCGGCTGGGGCGTGCTGGTGCCCGCGGGGCTGACGCGCGTGGCCACCTTCATCGTGGTGTCGCCGGTGGTCGGCTTCGTCCTGGGGGCGCTCTTCATGGTGGTGGCGTTGCACTCCGTGGCCAAGGCCAGCCCGGCCGGGGTCGATCGCATCTTTCGTCGCCTCCAGCTCGTGTCTGCGGCGGGATACAGCCTGGGCCATGGCACCAACGACGCGCAGAAGACCATGGGCGTGATCGCCGTGCTGCTGTTCACCAACGGCTACCTGGGCGGGGACTTCTACGTGCCGTTCTGGGTCGTCCTCATCTGCCACGCGGCCATCGGGTTGGGGACCCTCTTCGGGGGCTGGCGCATCGTGCGCACGATGGGGCTCGGGCTCACGGCGTTGCAGCCCATCGGGGGGTTCTGCGCCGAGACCGCGGGCGCCATCGCGCTGGTCGGCTCGGCCACCCTCGGCATCCCCGTGAGCACCACGCACACCATCACCGGGGCAATCATCGGCGTGGGCAGTACGCGTCGCTTCTCGGCCGTCCGCTGGGGCCTCGCCGCCAACGTCGTGTGGGCATGGATCCTCACCATTCCCTGCACGGCCGCGATCGCGTACGGCCTCTACTTCGTCGCCCGCGGCGTCTTCTGATCCATGCGCGTCGGTGTCATCGGCCTCGGGATCATGGGGGCCCCGATGGCCCGCAATCTGCTGCGCGCCGGGCACGCCGTCACGGTCCACAGCCGCACGCGCGCGCGCGTCGACGCGCTGGTGGCCGACGGTGCGACCGCCGCCGATGGACCCGCGGCGGTCGCGGCGGCGGTCGAGGCGGTGATCACGATGCTCCCGGACACCCCGGATGTCGAAGCCGTCGTCGCCGGCCCGGATGGCGTGCTGGCGGGCGCACGTCCCGGGCTGCTCGCGATCGACATGAGCACCATCGCCCCGGCCATGGCGCGCACGCTCGCCGCGCGTGCCGCCACGGCGAGCATCGCCTTCCTCGACGCGCCCGTGTCGGGCGGTGAACGTGGCGCCATCGCCGGCACGCTCTCGATCATGGTCGGCGGCGACGAGTCTGCGTTCGCGCGGGCGGAGCCGATCTTCGCCGCGCTCGGCCGTCAGGTGACGTACATGGGCGGCCCGGGCCAGGGGCAGATGACCAAGCTGGTCAACCAGGTCGTCGGTGCGACCACGCTCGCCGCCGTCGCCGAGGGCGTTCTCCTCGCCGCCCGTGCCGGCCTCGACCCCGCCGCCATGGTGCAGGCCGTCGGCAGTGGCGCCGCCGCGTCGTGGATGCTCGCCGAACAAGCCCCCCGCATGCAGCGCCGCGACTTCGCCCCCGGCTTCATGGTCCGTCTGCAACAAAAAGATATCCGCCTCGCCCTGGCCGCCGCCGCCGACCTCGACATCACCCTCCCAACCACCGCCCTGGTCCACCAACTCTTCGCCACCGTCGAAGCCCAGGGCGGCAGCGATCTCGGCACCCAAGCCATCCTCACCGCCCTGGAAGCCCTGGCGGACAAGTCGAACTAGCTAGTCCGCGCCCCCGACGGTGAGCGGCGGCGGTCCGGGCGCGGGGGCGCCGTCGGAGTGCCTTGAAGCGCCGACGTATTGTCCGGACGAAGCGCCCCGCACCGATCGGCGCTGAACGAAACGGAGACGGCGCCCCCGCGCCCGGACCGCCGCCGAACGCCCGCAACGCCTTGACCAGACTCTCGCACGTCTCATAGGGTCCCCCCCATGAAGATCGACGGCGGTATCATGACGACCGACCTGCGCGACGCAGGACGCCTGGCGAAACATGCCGAGACGCTCGGCTACGACGGCCTGTGGACCGCCGAGGCCGGCCACGACCCGTTTCTGCCGGCGGCGATCGCAGCCACCGCGACCGAGCGCGTCTCGATCGGCACCAACATCGCGGTCGCCTTCCCGCGCAGTCCCCTGGTGCACGCCCAGATCGCATGGGACCTGCAGGTGGCTTCGCGCGGTCGCTTCATCCTCGGCCTCGGCACGCAAGTGAAGGGCCACAACGAGCGCCGCTACTCGACCAAGTGGGAGGCCCCAGGCCCGAAGCTCCGCGAGATGGTCCAGCTCATCCGCCACATCTGGGACGTGTGGCAGAACAACACGCCGCCCGGCTTTCAGGGGAAGTACTACCAGTTCAACCTGATGACGCCCTTCTTCGCGCCTGCACCGCACGACTGGCCGCACATCCCGATCTACATCGCGGGCGTGAACCCCTACATGTGTCGCCTGGCGGGGGAGCTGTGCGACGGCTTTCACGTGCACCCGTTCCACTCTCTCAAGTACCTGCAGGAGACGGTGTTCCCGAACCTGAACGCCGGCCTCCAGAAGAGCGGACGGACGCGCACAGACGTGACCCTCGCGACCACGGCGTTCGCCATCATGGGGAAGAACCGCGACGAGATCGAGCGCGCCAAGGCGGGTGTACGGCAGCAGATCTCGTTCTACGCCTCGACGCGCACCTACATTACGGTGCTCGAGGCGCACGGCTGGGGCGAGACCTGCCTGCGGCTGAACGAGAAGGCCGCCAAGGGCGACTGGGCCGGGATGGCGTCGCTGATCACGGACGACATGCTGCGCGAGTACGCCGTCGAGGGCACGTACGACGAGGTTCCCGATCTGCTGCGCAAGAAGTACGTGGGCGTGATCGACCGCCTCGGCTTCTATACGCCGATCCGCCCCGGTGCCGACGACACGCTCTGGAAGCATCTAATCGCGGCCACCCGAGGGTAGCTGCGCGCGCGCGGCGCGCGCCCCTCACTTCGGCCGTGCGTCGCGCAGCAGGCTGGCACCGACCAGGGCCAGCACCGGCACGGAGAGCTGCACGGCGGGGCCGATCGTGGCCTGCAGGGCACGGGTCAGCGGTCCCGAGAAGACCAGCGCCACCCACACGACGGCGATCCCACCCAGCCACAGGTCGTGGTCGTGGCGCGTGGGCCAGCACAGCATCGCCGCCAGCAGCAGGGGCGACAGGTCGTAGAGGAAGACGTGCGGGCTCACCAACGCCGTCGCCCACAGGCCGGCCGCGTACCACGCGGGCAGCGTGGCGGCTGCGTACGGCGGCTGCAGGCGCCGCACGGTCACCAGTGCCACCGCCGATGCCAGCACGGTCAGCAGGGGGGCGAGCGTGGAGTCGCCCGGCAGCAGCAGCGTGAAGAAGCTGTACAGCGAGTGCATGTTCCAGGTGGGGAAGCCGGGGCTGGTGAGCATGGTGGGAAACGCCCGGCTGAGCGCCACCCAGCCGACGGTGCCGGGGACGCTCAGCGCGCACGACGCGCCCGCCAGTGCGACGCCGGCCACGGCGAGGCCCGCCAACGTCCGCCATCGTCGCTCGAGCAGCAGGAGGAAGGTGAGCACGGCCACGAGCTGCGGCTTGTAGAGCAGCCCGCCGAGCACGAGCCCGGCCGCGACATCCCTCGCGCGCTGCAGCAGGACGAAGGTCGCCGTCAGGAGGAAGAGGGAGAGCAGGCTGTTCTGCCCGTAGCTGACGGCGGCGAAGACCGGGACGAAGGCCAGCGCCCAGGGCAGCGCGCGCAGCCAGCCGTCACGCTGCACCAGCGCCAGGCTGGTCGCGAGCGCGATCACGCCGAGCACGCTCCACAGGGCGAGCGCCCACAGGTACGGGAGCAGGGCGAAGGGCACGAACAAGAGCGCGAAGAAGGGCGGGTTCAAGAACCCGTGCAGCCCCTGCCACGCCTGCGACGCGGTGAGCGCGTGCTCGACCTCCTGCTGGAAGTGCAGGTCGTAGAGCCGATCGGCGGCGCCCGCCAGCACGATCTTCCCGGCGGCGTAGAACTCGAGGAAGTCGGCCCCCTTCACCTGTCCGGCGAGGTCGAAGAGGCCGGGGCCGGCGGCGAGGGAGACGAGCCACCCGCCCCACAAGGTGGCGCCGAGGAGGAGCGCGTAGTGCTGGCGGGCCGGGGTCAGCAGATGGCCGAGGCGCCGAAGTCGCGCGTCGACCGCCGGGACGGGGAGCGCCGGCACCAGCGCCGGGACGCGCGCGGCGTACGCGGTGTAGGCCGCGCCCAGCGTCGCCTGCAGCACGCGCTCTTCGGTCAGGATCTTGAGGGCGACGCCGAGCGCCAACCCACCGGCCAGGCACGCGGTGGCGACCGACGGATGGGCCAGCACCGAGCCGACGGCCAGGAGAAGCACGGCCAGGTAGAGGGGATGGCGTACGACGCCATAGGGACCGTCCTCGACCACCGTGTGCCGCGCCCGCACCTCGACGACCCCGGACCAGAGCGCCCCGAGTGCCGCGCGGGCGCGCAGGTACACGACGAGCCCGGCGGCCAGCAGCGCAAGGCCGACGAGGGTGCCGGCTCGCGAGCTGCTCAGCCGCCCACTCAGCAGCTCGAGCGCGACCGTGCCCGCGACGACGACCGTGAGCACGAGGCCCTGCACGGGCCGCGCCGGACGCCAGCCCTCGCGCACGATCGGCCCGAGGGCGGCGCGGGCGGGCTGCTCGGCGCGCGCGCGGCGGAGCGCGTCGAGCGCCAGCATCATCCAGGCGGCGACGACCAGCGCGTCCGCAAGAGCGGTCTCCGACACGAGCGTGGCCGGCATGCTAGCGGGGCGCCGGCGGGGCGGCAAATCCGCGCTTGCGCGTGTGCGGGTGATCTGCGACAGGCACGACATGGCGGTGCTCAAGGTGGCGCATCTCGGCCACCCCATCCTGCGCCGGCGGGCGGAGCCCATCTCGCCGGAGGCGATCGGCGCGCCGGAGATCCAGCGACTCATCGACGACATGCTGGAGACCATGGACGACCACGACGGCGCCGGTCTGGCCGCGCCCCAGGTGCACGTCTCGCGCCGCCTGGTGGTGTACGGCGTGCAGCAGAACCCACGCTATCCCGACGCCGAGGACGTGCCGCTCACCATCCTGGTCAACCCGGTGATCACGCCGGCCACCACCGAGGAGGACGAGGACTGGGAAGGCTGCCTCAGCGTCCCCGAGCTGCGCGGCCGGGTCCCGCGCCTCACGCGCGTGCAGGTGCAGGCCCACGGGCGCGACGGGCGGCCGCTGGGGTTCACGGCCGACGGCTTCCATGCGCGCGTCGTGCAACACGAGTGCGACCACCTCGACGGGGTCGTCTACCTCGACCGCATGCGTTCGATGGCCACGCTCAGCTTCCTGCCCGAGTTCCACCGCTACTGGCTCGGACGGGAGCTGTAGACGCGTCGTTCGCGGGGACGGCGACCCCCGGCAGCGTCACCGTGAAGAGCGATCCTTCGCCGGGCGTGCTGTCCACGGTGATGGTGCCGCCGAGCAGCGTGACCAGGCGCTGCACGATGTGCAGGCCGAGCCCCACGCCGCCGAAGCGACGCGTCGACCGTCGCCAAGGCGACGGCGTTGGCGCGTTCCTGCATGACTGCACGCCAGGGAGCTGGCGGCGTCAGGATCGGCCGGTAGCGTGAGAAACTTGAGTGCCCGCGGGGGCATCGTGCTCGGCAGGGAGGGTCACGGTGAAGGTCGAGCCGCGCCCGGGCACGCTTTCGACCGTGATCGTGCCCTCGAGCACCTCCACCAGGCGCTTCACGATGTGCAGCCCGAGACCCACCCCGCCGACTCGCCGGCGGCCGGTCGCTTCGACCTGGCGGAACATCTCGAAGATGAGGGGCAGGTCGGCCTCGGCGATGCCGACGCCCGTGTCGCGCACGGTGATGCCGAGGCGCCGGTTCTGCCAGGCGAGGGTCACCTCGACCACGCCGGCCTGGGTGAACTTGAGCGCATTGCCGACCAGGTTCTTCAAGATGGTCTTCAGCTTGGGCCCGTCGCTCACCAACGGATCACCCTCCACCGTGTTCTGCCAGCAGAGCATGACGGTGGCGGGGACGAGCGGCTCCAGCTCGTGGTCGAGCCCCTCGATCAAGGCAGCCAGATCGACGGGAGCCAGCGTCACCGTCTCGCGTCCGGCCTCCAGGCGCCCGAGGTCGAGGGTGGCGTTCACGAGGTCGAGCAGCTCGACGGCGGCCCGCCGCACGCGGCCGAGCGTGTCCTGCTGCGGAACGGTGAGCGGCCCGAGGCCGCCCTCGAGGACGAGGTCGGTGTATCCCGTGATCACGTTGATGGGCGTGCGCAGCTCGTGCGACATGGTGGCGACGAACTCCGACTTGAGGCGGCTCGCCGCACGCAGGTCGCCGATCAGGCGCGCGTTCTCGACTGCCACCGAGGCGGCGTGCGCGATCCCCAGGATCAGCCGGTGCTGCTTTGACGAGAACGGCCCGGTGCGACAGTGATAGCCGGCGGCCAGGACACCGATGACCTCGGTGCCCCGGGCGATCGAGGCGCACAGAACCGACGACACCTCCATGCGCCGCAGGAGTTCGGCCGGGACGTAGGGCTGGGTGGCCGCGTCGGCGATCTCGACCACCGTGCCCGGCCGGAGCGCGTCGAGCGCCGGAAAGGCCCCGGGGGAGAACTCCAGTTGTTCGAGCGCGGTGCGGAGCTCGGGCAACGAACCCGCGTTGCCGCGCAGATGGAACGAGCCCCGGTGGAGGTCGCGCACCAGCGTGCTGCTCCAGTCACAGCCAAGCGCCTCGAGGGCGAGGGCGTTCACGTGCTCGAGCATGTCGTCCTGCTCGCGATGCACGCTGAGCGTCTCGCCGACGCGCAGGAGCGCGCTCGCGATGCTCGCCTCCTCGGCATGCTGTGCCGTACTCACGAACGCCTGGCGCCGGTGGCGATCGAGGAAGTACGCGCCCAGCACGGTCGTGGCGGCGACAACGGCCAGGCCAACCTGCGAGTAGATGGCGCTGTCCGTGCGGCTGAGCCCGCTGGCGCTGGCGAGGGCGATGGCGCACACCGCACCGAGGCCGACGACGAGCTGCGGGGGCCAGCCCCAGGGCAGGATCACGACCAGCCCCGAGAGCCCGCAGGTCAGCGCCATCGCGAGCCGCTCGACGGACAGGCCGATCACGACGTGATACCAGCTGAACGACGCGGCGCACGCGATCGAGAGGGCGCTGGCGAACGTGCGCGGCCCTCGCCGCACGCTCGGGAGACGCCAGGCAACGAATCCCAACGCGAACGCCACCACGTGTGTGGTCACCAGGATGTCGAGCGACGCTCGCCGGGCCGGGTACCACACCCACTCGACCGGGATCAGGATCCCGAGCGATGCCAGGTAGAGGAGGGCGACGACGCCGATCCGATGCCGGAGCACCTCCTCCGTGTCGGCGCGATAGGCAGCCTCCAGGCCCGATGGGCCGTACCCCAGCTCATGCTCCGTACGGTCGGGGACTCTAGGGCAAGCTGCCCGTCAAAACAACAATTCCGGGGCGCGACCGCAGGCCCCCGGCCGAAGACGGTGCGTGGCCGGCGGTTGCCAGTCGAGCCCCCGCTCTGCTAAGCCACCCAGCACCCCACATGATCCATCTCATGCTCCCCGAGCAGTACCTGCGGCAGCCGGGTGCGCGCGTCACCGAGCCCCAACGCAAACTGATGCTGGCGGTCCTGCAGACCGTCGTCGAAGACTGCCGGAGCGGGATGGTCCAGGGCCCCGCGGGCCTCGGGACAGCCGCCGATCGGCGCGCACTCGAGCAAGCCCGGGAGTACGTTGCCAGCACCGACCGCGCGTGGCCATTCAGCTTCGAGAACGTCTGTGAGGCCATCGGCCTCGACGCGATCGCCATCCGGCGCGCCCTGCAGCGCGACGACGGGATGCGGGCCGGCATGGAGCCCGAGCATCGTCCTGCGGTGGCGCAACGCATCGGTCGCGTTCCCCGGTCCTGACGCCGTCCGCCGCGCCTCGTCGGAGCGATCGCCTGCCGGCATCGATCGCGGCGTGGTGATCGTCGCGCGCGGTCGCACCCCGCCCGCGTGAGCCGACGTCACATGGGACGCTGATTCGATCGCGTCCGCCGTGCACGTCGGACGACGTGCTGCTCGCCGTGCGCCGGAACGCGGCAAACGGCCCGCCGCTCACGCGAACTGTGCCAGCTCGAGGGCACGAGTGGCACACGTGTCCCCGCCGCCTGGCACACTTGGCACGTGTGTCACCGTCGATGCGTGGCATCGCGGTGGAATGGCAGTTGCTGAACGCAGGTGAGGCGAACCGTCACTCATGAAGACTCTTCCTGCATTCGACCAAGCCTATGCTCACGCTGATGCGCCATCGTTCCGCCGGAAGCGGTGGGGTGCTCGCGCCGCGGCGGCGTTGCTCCTGCTCTCCATGACTCCAGGCCTCGTGCGCGCGCACGTCACCGTGAGCACGTTGGTGTCGTCGGGCGACACGTACTGGGGGCCGGGGGCGGGATCCGTTCGCGACAACAGCCGGAGCCTCCTGGTCGGCGATCGGTACACGGCGCTGATCAAGTTCAACCTGTCCGCGATCCCCAGCACGGCGGTCGTACGCGAGGCCAAGCTGCGGCTCTTCCTGATCGGTCTCAAGAAGCGGGTAGAGTCGACCGGCGTGTCGGTGCATCGCGTGAACGGGTTCTGGGACGAGCACGCCACGGTACAGTCCACAGCGCCGCTCGTGAGCCCGTCGGTGGAGGACTCCCGCGTCGTGTTCGCCGGGCAGCGCGGCGACTACATCGACTTCGACGTGACCGCGCTCGCGCAGGCGATGGTGGAGTCGCCGGCGGGCGACTACGGCTTCGCCCTCCGGGGGGCAGGTACCCCGGCGGCGTTCTGTAGCGAAGAGGGCACCGTCGGCACGCCGCTGCTTCTCATCGCCTATGAGACGCCGGGTGACGGCGAAGGCGTGGTCGGGCCAACGGGCTCGATGGGACCCCAGGGGCCGGTAGGGCCGCAGGGCCTCGAGGGTTCGGTCGGTCTGGCCGGTCTTCCCGGTGCAACGGGCACCGTCGGTGAAGCCGGCCCCACCGGCGCGACGGGTCCGGCTGGTGATCCAGGTGCCTCCGGCGCCATGGGTCCGATTGGTCCGACCGGCGCCGCCGGCAGCACGGGGGCGACCGGTGCTGTGGGTCCGACGGGTACGCAAGGCACGACCGGCGACCTGGGCCCGATGGGGCCGCAAGGCGCGACCGGCGACGTGGGCTCGATGGGGCCGCAAGGTGCGACCGGCGACGTGGGCTCGATGGGTCCGCAGGGCGCGACCGGCGACGTGGGTTCGATGGGTCCGCAGGGCGCGACCGGCGACGTGGGTCCGATGGGTCCGCAGGGCGTGACCGGCGACCTGGGTCCGATGGGGCTGCAAGGTGCGACCGGTGACGTGGGTTCGATGGGTCCGCAGGGCGCGACCGGCGACGTGGGCTCGATGGGTCCGCATGGCGCGACCGGCGACGTGGGCCCGACGGGTGCGCAGGGCGCGACCGGCGACGTGGGCTCGACGGGTGCGCAGGGCGCGACCGGCGACGTGGGCTCGATGGGTGCGCAAGGCGCGACCGGCGACGTGGGCCCGACGGGTGCGCAGGGCGCGACCGGCGACCTGGGCCCGATAGGTCCGCAGGGCGTGACCGGGGACCTGGGCCCGATAGGTCCGCAGGGCGTGACCGGGGACCTGGGCCCGATAGGTCCGCAGGGCGCGACCGGCGACCTGGGTCCGATGGGGCCGCAAGGCGCGACCGGCGACCTGGGCCCGACGGGTGCGCAGGGTACGACCGGGGACCTGGGTCCGATGGGCCCGCAGGGCGCGACTGGTGACGTGGGCTCGATGGGGCCGCAGGGCGCGACTGGCGATGTGGGCTCGATGGGGCCGCAAGGCACGACCGGTGACCTGGGCCCGACGGGTGCGCAGGGCGTGACCGGTGACCTGGGTCCGATGGGCCCGCAAGGTGCGACCGGCGACGTGGGCGCGATGGGTCCACAAGGCACGACCGGCGACCTGGGTCCGATGGGTCCGCAGGGCGCGACCGGCGACGTGGGCGCGATGGGGCCGCAAGGTGCGACCGGCGACGTGGGCCCGATGGGGCCGCAAGGTACGACCGGCGACGTGGGCCCGATGGGGCCGCAAGGTACGACCGGCGATGTGGGCGCGATGGGGCCGCAAGGTGCGACCGGTGATATGGGTCCGACGGGTGCGCAGGGTACGACCGGCGACCTGGGTCCGGTGGGCCCGCAAGGCGCGACCGGTGACCTGGGTCCGATGGGGCCGCAGGGCGTGACCGGTGACGTGGGCCCGACGGGTGCGCAGGGCGCGACCGGCGACGTGGGCCCGATAGGTCCGCAAGGTACGACCGGCGACGTGGGCGCGATGGGGCCGCAAGGTGCGACCGGCGACGTGGGCGCGATGGGGCCGCAAGGCGCGACCGGCGACCTGGGCCCGACGGGTGCGCAGGGCGTGACCGGCGGCACCGGCGCGACGGGTCCGATGGGTCCGATGGGTGGAACCGGAGCCACGGGTGCAGTAGGCCCGACCGGCACGACCGGGGCAGCTGGCGCAACGGGTGCAGTAGGCCCGACCGGCGTGACGGGTACCACCGGCACGGTCGGCGCGGTGGGCCCGACCGGCGCAGTCGGCGCAGTCGGCGCAGTCGGCGCAACCGGCGCCGCCGGTCCGACCGGTGCCACCGGTGTAGCAGGCGCAACTGGCTCCACAGGCGCGATCGGTCCGATGGGCGTGCAGGGCACCACCGGCACGACCGGCGTCACGGGTTCGACCGGTCTCACCGGCCCGACCGGCGTCACCGGCCCGACCGGTCCGGATCAGTCCACCAAGTGCATGGTCATCGAGTCACCGTCCGACCTCGACAACTTCCTCTTCTTCCGGGCCGAGGCGAACCTGACCATCACCGGCGTCAACTGCCTCGTGAACGCCGCTACCAGCGCGGTCGTCACGGTCCAGGAATGCAACGCCAACGGCAGCACCTGTGGGGCCACCGAGGCGGCCATGACGTGCGGCACGACGAACACCAGCGCGTCGGGCGGGATCGACGACCCGATCGTGGCCGCCGGCAACTGGTTGCGTATCGACCTGGGGGCGATCACGGGTACACCAGGCCACGTCACGGTGTGCGTGACCTACACTTTCTAGCACCCCGATGACCCGCACGCTCTCCACTCTGCTCGCGCTCGGGCTGCTGCTCGGCCTCGGCGCCCCGGCGTACGCCGGAGCGATCAAGGCCGGTAGCTTCGCCAAGAGTACGTCCACCGGCACCCAGGTGATCACGCACGGTCTCGGCACGACGCCCCGGGCGGTGATCCTGTGGACCAACGGCAAGACGAACGAGACGGTGAGC
The DNA here is from genome assembly GCA_964618895.1 of uncultured Binatia bacterium (SeqCode). Taxonomy (GTDB): domain Bacteria; phylum Desulfobacterota; class Binatia; order DP-6; family DP-6; genus CAZUDO01. The sequence continues at coordinate 18,962 of CAZUDO010000097.1, read as the reverse complement.
GCGAGCCATCTGTTCGCGTTCGGCATGAGCGACGGGACCACCTCGTACGCGATCGCCGCCGCCAGCGAGAACGACGCGGCGGGGTCGCGCTCCAACGCGAGCCGGCGTATCGCGAACAAGGCGCTCACCATCGTGCAGTGGGGCGAGCAGCTGCTGGCGGAAGCCGACCTGCAGTCGTGGACGGCGACGACCCTGACGCTCAATTGGACGACCAACAACGGCAGCGCGTACGTCGTGCACTACCTGGTCGTCGGGGGCAACGGTGTCTCCGCCAAGGTCGTCGGCTGGCAGCTGAACGCGACCAGTGGCACGCAGTCGATCACGTCGGTCGGGTTCCAGCCCGACGTGGTGATCCACGCCCACGCCGGCGATGACTTCACCGCCGCACCGCCCGCGACGCGCACCTCGAGCGCATTTGGCCTGGGGGTGATGGATGTCAACGGGGCCCAGTGGGCGAACACCCAGTACACCCTGGACAACTCGGGGCGCAGCGACACGCAGCGCTACCAGCGGACGGACCGCACCCTGGTCACCATCAACACCACCCCGGGCGTTTCCCGCGAGGCGACCTTCCTGACCATGCTCTCGAACGGCTTCATCGTGCAGCTTCCGGGGGCGGGCGCTGTCACGCGCATGGGCTCGCTTGCGCTCCGCGGCGTGCGGGTCAAGGCGGGCAGCCTGAACAAGTCTGTCGCGAGCGCGCCGGTCGATCAGGCCGTGAGCGGGCTCACCTTCCGGCCGCACGCCATCCTGCTGTCGAGCGTCCAGGACGTGACCGAAGCGGCGCCCGCAGTCCACTCCCGCTTCGGTCTCGGGGTCGCCGACCAGACGAGCGAGGGCAGCATCGCCTGGCAGGATACCGACGGTCTGAACTGGTCGAGCGTCGACGGGGTCGACAAGACCAGCAAGGCGTTCGTCAAGATCAACAACAACTCGTCCGTGATCGACGCCGAGGCCGACCTGAAGAGCCTCGACACCAGCGGCTTCACACTGCGCTGGACCACCAACGACGCCGTCGCGACCGAGCTGCTCTATCTTGCGCTCGCCCCGCGCCAGCGCGTTTGGCTGGTCGAGTAGCTCCCCCTACGGGCGGGTGAGCTCGGCCGGCGCACGCGCGAGCGAAGCGCGATCGCCGATCCGCTCCGCCAGCGGGACGAACGCCCGCCACGCCGCCCGGGCGTCGTCCATCCGGCCGCTGGCCAGCAGCGCCATCGCCACCTGGTAGTGCGCGCCGTAGTGGTTCGGATCGAGGGTCAGGACTGTGCGGTAGTGCTCGACGGCACGCGCGGGCTCGCCGAGCTGGTGGTGGTACACCAGGCCCGCCAGCATGGCCGCCTCGGCGCGCGTCGGGTCGGTCGTGCGGGCGTGTTCGTAGGCGGCAGCGGCCTCCGCCCAGCGGGGTACGCGCTCGAGCAGGCGTCCCTGAGCGAGCCAGGCGTCGGTGTGCTGGGTGTCGATGGCGGTCACGCGTTGGTAGGCGGCGAGGGCGTCGGCCTCGCGGCCGAGGCGCTCGAGCGCGGCGCCGTGGTAGTACTGCGTGAGGGCCATCCCCGGATTGCACGTGACGGCTTCCTCCGCCCAGCGCAGCGACTCGGCCAGGTCGCCCTGGCGAAACGCGAGTGCGCTCAGGTTCATCTGCAGGTAGGCGTAGCACGGGCTCAGGCGGCGCCCCTCGAGGAGCTTCGTGCGCGCCTCGTCGAGGCGCCCGCCGCGCATGGCGGCATGGCCGGCGTTCAGCCACGCCCGCGCGTTGGCCGGAGCCTTCTCGGTGGCGTCGACCCAAAGCGCGTAGTCGTCGGCCCAGACCCGGTTGCGTCGCACCGTGACCGTGCCGAGCACGAGTGTCAGGACGACGACGAGCGTCGCGAACGCCCGCCGTCGTCGGTGCCCGCCCGCCAGCACGCCACTCAGCGCCCACAGACCGAGCGCGACGACGGTAGCGGGGCCGAGCAGGGCCGGGTAGGGCCGGTGCTCGTTCACCGCCTCGGCGAGCGGAAACACCGTCTGCTCGGCCGCCAGCGTGATGCCGTACCAGAGCGCTGCCAACGTGAGCGCCGGCCACCGCCGGCGGGCACGCCAGGCGAGCACGCCGAGAACGACCAGTCCGAGCAGGCTCGCCCACGCCTGCGGGGCCAGGAACGAGTGCGCGAATGGGTAGTCGGTGCGGTCGACGACCAGCGCGTCCGGCCACAGGAAGAGGCGCAGGTAGTAGAGATACGCCGACCAGCCGGTCATGACGTAGATCCACGGCGTCACGTCGGCCTGCCGCGCCGAGCGGTAGACCCAGGGCGGCAGGAGGAGCGCACGATACGCGATCCCGGCGACCGCCACGACGACCAGTCCTGCAAGGAGTCCCCACGGCCAGGGCCGGGGCGGTCTGGTCCGGGTGCGGGCGAGCCACCAGTACGCGACGACGGCGAGCGGGAGCGTGATGGCGACCGCCTTGGTGAGCAGCGCGAAGGCGAACAGCAGGCACGCCCACCCGCGGCGCTCGCGCACGGCCGCGTCGAACGCGCCGAGGTAGCAGAACGTGGTGAGCAGCGCGGAGCGTGCCGAGAGGTAGTTCAGCGTCTCGGTGCCGAGGGGATGCACTGCCACCACCAGCGCCACGGCGGCGGCCACGGGGACGCGCTGGTCCGCGTCCAGCCAGAAATGGTCGCGCACGATGCGGAACACCAGGACGACGACGCCCCAGTGCAGGAGCAGGTTGAGGACGTGCCAGCTCCACGTGTCGTAGCCCGAGATGGCGTAGTTGACCGCGAACGTGACCAGCAGGAGCGGGCGCAGGTCTTTGTTCTCGTGCAGGACGGTGGTGGTATGGGCGTCGACGAAGAAGCGCGGGATGGTGGCCAGGCTGCGCAGATGCGGGTTCTGCTCGATGGCGTGGCCGTCGTCGAAGTGGAAGCCGTTGTGCAGGCTGTTGCCGTAGGCGACGACGATCGCCACCGCGAGCATGAGCGGCACCAGCCGCCCCACGCGTTCCCCGGCCACCTCCCGCACGCCCCCCCGGGCGCGAGATACACCATGGGGCGCGGACAGTCACTCGGGCGGGAAGGCGAGGGCGCTGGCGCTCGCGACCACCACGCGCTCACCGGCGCGGGGGCTCGGGACGCCGTCCGGCAGGGGCAGGCTGACCCGCGCGTCGCCGATGCGGCCGATCAGCTCGCGCTGCGTGCCGAGATCGACCGTGCGCTGCACGACCAGCTCGAACCGGACCGGCCCGTCGCCCAGGCCGAGCGCGCCGGGTGGGATGGCGAACCGGCCACCGGGACGCGGGACGAGGGTGTAGCCGAGCAGCGCCGCCACGTCGGTGTCGGGAGGCTGGCGGAAGATGTCGGCCTTGGCGCCGGCGGCCCTGATGGTGCCGGCGAGGGTGACCACCAGACGGTCCGCCAGACGGAAGGCCTGGTCGCGATCGTGGGTGACGAGCACCGTCGTGGTCGCAAAGGTGGCGAGCAGGCCGGGCAGCTCGTCGAGCAGGCGCACGCGCCCGGCATCGTCCAGGCGCGCGAGCGGTTCGTCGAGGAGCGTGACCGGCGCGCGCAGGCAGAGCGCCCGGGCCAGGTTGGCGCGTTGCGCCTCGCCGCCGGAGAGCCCGCGCGCCGAGCGGTCGAGCAGGTGCGCGATACCGCACGCGCTCGCGGTTTCCTCCACCCGGTGCCGGCGGGCGCGGTGGTCGAGGCCGCGCAGGCGGAGCCCGAGCTCCAGGTTGGTGCGGACGCTGCGTGCCAGGAACACGTCTTCCTGGAAGGCGTAGGCGATGCACCGGCGTGCCGCCACGCTCGGCTGGACCAGATGCGAGCCCAGCGTCACGCGGCCGGCGACAGGACGGTCCAGCCCGGCGATCAGCCGGAGCAGTGTCGTCTTGCCGGCGCCGTTCGGGCCGAAGACGGCGGTGGTGCTGCCGGCCGGGAAGCCGAGCGCCGGGACCTCGAGCACGAGCCGGCCGCTGCGCGCCGCGCGTAGCTCCTCGATACGTACCTCCATCAGGAGCGGCGCGCCTGCTGGATGAGTGTCAGGACGACGTTGGCGACGAAGGCAAGGACGAGCAGCACCACCCCGAGTGCGAGCGCACGTCCGCTGTGACCACGGCTGGTTTCGGTGACGATGGCCGTGGTCAGGATACGGGTCGAGTCACGCAGGTTGCCGCCCACCATCATCGACGCGCCCACCTCGGACACCACGCCTCCGAACCCGGCCATCACCGCCGCGAGCAGCCCGAGGCGTGCCTCGCGGCTCAGGACCCAGAGCATGCGCAGCCGCCCGGCACCGAGCGACGTGAGCAGGTCGGGAAGCTCGGGCGGCAATGCCTGTACCGAGGCGGCGGTGAACCCGACGACCAGCGGGGTCGCGATCAGGAACTGCGCCAGCACCATGGCGCGCGTCGTGTAGATGAGGTCGAGCCCACCGAGGGGCCCGCTGCGCACGAGGCATAGCCACACCACCAGGCCGACCACCACCGGCGGCATGCCCATGCCGGTGTTGACGGCGGACAATACCAGCGTCCGACCGGCAAAACGGCCGCGCGCGAGCGCGAAGCCGACGGGGACGCCGATCAGCATCGCGAGCAGGGTCGCCGTGCCGGAGACCGCGAGCGTACGGACGACGATCGTGCCGAGCTCGTCGTCGAACAGGCTCACGGGGAGCCTGCGTCGGGAATGAAGAGCGCGCGCCCGAGTTCGGCCTTGCGGAAGGTACCGATGGCAGCCTGCGTGGACGGGGCGACCAGGAAGTCGACGAACTCGCGCGCCTCCTGCTGGCGCACACCCGGGCGGGTGGCGGGGTTCACCGCGTACACGTGGTACGGGTTCAGGAGCCGCGTCCCACCCTCGAACACGATGGTGAGGCCGAGCGATGTCTGCTGGGCGAGCCACGTGCCCCGGTCGACCAGGGTGTATGCGCCGCGCTCGTTCGCCACGTGCAGAGTGGCGCCCATTCCCTGGCCGGTCTCTTCCCTGGTGGCGAGCGTCTTCGGGTCGACGCCGGCCTCCTTCCAGAGCTCCAGCTCGAGCTTGTGGGTGCCGGAGTCGTCCCCGCGCGAGACGAAGCGGCCCGAGCCGGCCGCGATGGCCTTCATGGCCGCCGTCACGTCGGGAAGGCCGCGGACGTGCGCCGCGTCGTCGGCCGGGCCGACCAGGACGAAGTCGTTGTGCATCACGGCGCGGCCGCCGACGAGGTGGCCCGCCTCGACGGCCCGCTTCTCCGCCGCCGGGGCGTGCGCCAGCACGGCGTCGCAGTCGCCGCGAGCCGCCATCTCCAGCGCCGCGCCGCTACCGACGGCGATCACCTTCACGTCGATGCCGCTGTCCTTGCGGAACGTGGGCACGAGCACGTCGAGAAGGCCGCTGTCCTGCGTGCTGGTGGTGGTGGCGAGGATCATCGACCGCGGCGGGTCGCCGGCCCAGACGGTGGTGGCCAGCGCGAGCGTCACGAGAACACGAGCGAGCATGTCATGGGTCATAGCGTGGCGCGGCCGTCGATCGTCATGGTGTGCTCGGGCATCGGGAAAATCCTCCGTCGGCTGATGTCGTTATGTTCAATCGGATATAACGATGCCAGGTCGGTCCACAAGGCCCGTTGTGCGCTGGTCAATCTGGTGGGGCGCGGCATATGGTGCGGCCACGGGAGCCATGCGGGAACGGCGTTCGCGGTCGAGGGCCGATGGCGGCCAGCGGGTGCGACTCGTGCTGCGCCTCGCGCTCGATGCCGAGGGGGTCTTCGGGCCGGGCAAGGCCGCGCTGTTGGAGCGGATCGCCCGCCTCGGGTCGATCTCGGCGGCGGCACGGGACATGGGCATGTCGTACCGCCAGGCGTGGCTCCTGGTGCAGACCATGAACCAGACGTTTCGCGAGCCGGTGGTGCGGGCGAGCCATGGCGGCCAGCGCGGTGGTGGCGCGGTGTTGACGGCCACGGGTGCGGAACTCGTGCGCCGCTACCGCGACATCCGGCGCAAGGCCGAAGCACAGGCCACCCGCGAGATGCAGGCGATCGCGCGACTCCTGGCCGGGAGCGCCAGGCGCAACCGCGGCTGACGCGAGCGCAGGTGCGCACCACGTGCTTGTCCGCCCCCGGAACGGGTGCTAGACGCGACCTCGGAGGGGACGGCGATGGCGACTGTGCTGCGGGTGAATCTGTCGACCGGCAACGTCAAGACCGACGTCGTGGCGCCCGACGTGGTCGAGCGCTACGTCGGCGGTCGGGGTGTCGGCACCAAGCTCCTGCTCGACGCCATGGATCCCACGATCGACGCGTACGATCCGCAGAACCCGCTCATCTTCGCCACCGGGCCCCTCACCGGGACGTTCGCGCCCACCGGCGGCCGCTACATGGTGATCACCAAGTCGCCGCTCACGGGCGCCGTGGCGTGCTCCAACTCGGGCGGCTACTGGGGGCCGGCGCTGCGCTTCGCGGGCTACGAGTACCTGATGATCGAGGGCGCCGCGAAGGCCCCGGTCTATCTCTTCATCTACGACGACCGGGTCGAGATCCGCCCCGCGCAGCACGTGTGGGGCAAGCTGGTGGCGGAAACCGAGGACACGCTCCGCGCCGAGACCCACCCCGACGCCAAGGTCGCCCTCATCGGGCCGGCGGGCGAACACCGGGCGCGCACGGCCTGCGTCATGAACGACCGCGGTCGCGCGGCGGGGCGGTCGGGCGTGGGCGGCGTCATGGGCGCCAAGAACCTGAAGGCCATCGTCTGTTGGGGGACCAAAGGCGTGCGCGTCGCCAACGCCGCCGGCTTCGTGCCGGCGGTGCGCGGCGCCGTGCAGGCGGTCGCCAAGTCGCCGGTGGCGAAGGGGCTCACCATGCTCGGCACCGCCGGCACGGTCGACTACATGAACACCGTCGGCATGCTGCCGGTGCGGAACTTCCAGCGTGGGACGTATGCCGGCGCCGCCAAGGTCAACGGCGACCGCGTGCGCAAGGACTTCATGACCCGGAACCGCGGCTGCCACAGCTGCGTCATCAACTGCGGGCGGGTCACCAAGATCTCCGGCCACGGCCCCTACGACGGCCACGGCGAGGGCCCGGAGTACGAGACCATCTTCGGCCTCGGCACCACCTGTGGGCTCGACCATCTGCCCGCGATCATCAAGGCCAACTACCTGTGCAACGAGTACGGTCTCGACACCATCGAGGCCGGGTGCGCGATCGCCACCGCCATGGAGCTGTTCGAGCGCGGCGACCTCCCCGAGCGGGACATCGGCTTCCCGCTCCGCTTCGGCGACGAGGCGGCCATGGTGCACGCGCTCGAGCTGATGGGCACGGGCGAGGGCTTCGGCCGGCTGCTCGCCGACGGCGGCTACCGCGTCGCCGAACGGTACGGCCACCCGGAGCTGTTCATCGGCTCGAAGAAACAGGCCTTCGCCGCCTACGACCCGCGTGGCTCGGTCGGCATGGGGCTCGCGTACGCCACCTCGAACCGCGGCGCCTGCCACCTGCGCGGCTACATCGTATCCCTCGAGCACTTCGGCAACCCGGTCAAGCTCGACCCGTTCACCACCAACGACAAGGCCCGGTGGCTGTCACTCCTCCAGAACCAGACCGCGTTCACCGACGCGAGCGGCATCTGCCTCTTCGCCACCATGGCCATGCCGCCCGAGATGCTGGCGTCGATGGTGGGCGAAGCGCTCGGTCGTCCGCTCTCCCCCGAGCAGGCCGTGCAGACGGGCGAGCGCATCTGGAACCTGGAGCGCGTCTTCAACGTGCGCGCCGGGCTCGGACGTCAGGACGACTCGCTCCCGCCGCGCATGCTGCACGAGCCGCTCACGGAAGGGATGTCGGCCGGCCACGTGGTGCCCCTCGACGAGATGCTGACCGACTACTACCGCCTGCGCGGATGGGACGCGGAGGGGCGGCCAACGGCCGAGACGCTGGCGGCGTTGCGGGTCTAGGTCACGCGCCCGGCGCGGCGGCGGCGAGCCGCATCTGCATCGGGCGGGTGCCGCTCATGTGCCACGCCGGATGCCGGTGCGGGACCGCCGTCATCCGCCTGACGCTCGCGACCCGCCCGTACCGCCGCCGGCGCCGTCCGGCGCCCCCGCGAGTCGGATCTGCATGGCCGGACGCGAGGCATGCTCCTTGCTGCCACTCACGTCGGGAGACTACCGTGAGGCTGCTCGTCGCCGAGGACGACTCCGACTGCCGGCTGCTGGTCACGACCAACCTGGCGCGTTGGGGTTACGAGGTCGTGGTCGCGCGCGACGGGGGGGAGGCGTGGGCGCTGCTCTCGGCCCCCGATCGCCCGCGACTCGCCATCGTTGACTGGATGATGCCGGGCATGGACGGCCTCGAGCTCTGCCGGCGCGTGCGCGCAGACGCGCTGCGGACCCCGCTCTACCTGATCGTGCTGACGGCGCGGACGCGGACCGAGGACGTCGTCGCCGCGCTCCAGGCCGGCGCCGACGACTTCGTCACCAAGCCGTTCCGGCGCGAGGAGCTGCAGGCCCGCGTACAGGTGGGCGTGCGTACCGTTGCGCTGCAACAGAGTCTGGCCGAGCGGGTGATGCAGCTCGAGGACGCGTCGCGGCAGGTCGAGCAGTGGACGACGGTCCTGCAGGCGAACGAAGCCCGGCTGCGGGCGCTGATCGAGACCGCCAAAGACGGGATCGTCACCTTCGACCTGGACGGGATCGTGCGCGACTTCAACCCCGCCGCGGAGGCGATGTCGGGGTGGTCGCGTGCCGAGGCACTCGGGCAGCCGGTGGCGGAGGTGCTGCTGCCGCCGCGGCTGCATGCCGAGCACGCGAGCTGGCTCGGGCGGTTTCGCGCGTCGGGCGATCCGGTGCTGCTCACGCCGGCGTTCGAGACCACGGGCCGACGGCGGGATGGTGCCGAGTTCCCGATCGAGCTGTCGGTGGCAGCCATCCGCCTGCCCGACACGACGTTGCTGTCGGCCATCGTGCGCGACGTGACCGAGCGCCGGCGGCTCGAGCTGGAGCTGCGTCACGCGCAGAAGCTCGAGTCGGTGGGCCGGCTGGCGGCCGGGATCGCGCACGAGATCAACACACCGATCCAGTTCGTCGGCGACAACGCGCGCTTCCTCGCCGACGGCTTCGCGAGCCTGCGCGGCGTGCTGGAGAAGTACCGGGCCTTCCGGGCGACGGCGGCGGGGGTGGTCGACACCGGGCTGGTGCGCGCCGTGCGCGAGGCCGAGCGGGCGGCCGACCTCGCGTACCTGGAGGAAGAGATCCCGAAGGCCATCGACCAGACGCTCGAAGGTGTCCACCGGGTGGCCACCATCGTGCGCGCGATGAAAGAGTTCGGACACCCACCACAAGGAGGTCGGGCGCGGCACCGGCCAGGGGCTGGCCATCGCGCGCGCCGTAGTGGTCGAGAAGCACGGCGGCACCATCGGCTTCGAGAGCGAGCCCGGGCGCGGCACGACGTTCACCATCCGGCTGCCCCTGCAGCGCGCCGCCGGCCCGTCGGCGCAGGACGCGGCATGAGGCGCATTCTGTTCGTCGATGACGAGCCGCGGGTGCTGGAGGGGCTCCGCCGTCTCCTGCGCTCGCGCCGGGGCGAGTGGGAGCTGGTGTTCGCGCACGGCGCGACCGCGGCCCTCGAGGCGCTGGCCGCCGCCGGGGCCGACGTGATCGTATCCGACATCCGCATGCCCGGAATGGACGGCGGGTCGTTGCTGGCGCACGTGCAGAAGGAGTACCCGAGCGTGGTGCGGATCGTCCTCTCGGGCGACACCGACATCGGCATCACGTTCCGCGCGCTGCCGGTGGCGCATCAGTTCCTCACCAAGCCGTGTGAGCCCGAGATCCTGCAGGAAGTGATCGAGCGCGCCGTCAACCTGCGCGCACTCCTCGACGACGAGCAGCTCCGGCGGATGGTCGGCGAGATGGAGACCCTGCCGAGCGTGCCGCGCGTGTACTCCGAGCTGACGCGGGTGCTGGCCGACCCCGAGGCCGATCTCACCGCGGTGGTGAAGGTGGTCGAGCGGGACGTGGCCATCTACGCCAAGATCCTGCAGCTCGTGAACTCCGCCTTCTTCGGCCTGGCGCGGCGGGTCACCAGCATCCAGCAGGCCGTCAACTGCATCGGCACCAGCATGCTGCGCACCCTCGTCCTCTCGGTCGAGGTCTTTCGCGCCTTCGACGGCGTCGGGACCGTCCCCGGCTTCTCGCTCGAGGGGGTGCAGGACCACGGGCTCGCGGTCGCCCGGCTCGCCGGCCGCCTGCTCGCCGACAAGCGCCAAGGCGAGAGCGCGTTCATGGCGGGCATGCTCCACGACGTGGGCCAGCTCATCCTGGCGACGCGTCTCCCGGAGCACTTCGGAGAGGCGCTGGCCCGGGTGCGCAGATCGGGCACCGCGCTGCACGCGGTCGAGCAGGAGCTCCTGGGAGTGACGCACGCGGAGCTGGGGGCCTATCTCCTCGGCCTGTGGGGGCTTCCCTACCCGGTCGTGGAGGCGGTGGCCCACCATCACGTGCCCACGCGCGTCAGCCAGAGCCGCTTCGACATCCTGTCGGCCGTGCACGTCGCCAACCTGCTCGTGCGCGAGCAGGCGGAACGATCCCCTTCCGCCCTGGACGAGCCGTACCTCGCGGCGCTCGGTGTGGGCGACCGGCTGCCGGCGTGGCGCCAGCTGGCGGCCGAGCAGGCCGACGCCGGGGCATGAAGGCCCTCCATCGCGAGCCGTGGGACGTGCTGGCGGCCGGCAGTGGCCCCGAGGCCCTCGCGGTGCTCGCCGCCCGGCCGGTCGACGTCGTCATCTCCGACCAGGCCATGCCGGACATGTCGGGCCTGCCAGGCCGAACTCGATGCGGCGGATGCGCGCCTGCGTGCCGCGACCCCGGGCCCGGCGTACGCTACTCCGCGCAGGTGATCTCGACCTGGTCGCGGTCCTGCCCGGGCGCGGCCTAGACGATCACCGTGCGCTTCACGAGACGGGCCAGCCCCTCGACCGCACGCGGGTTCTGCTCGAGCAGGAAGGCGGCGACCTCCGGCGCGAGATGCAGCGTCACGCGCGTGCTCTCGTGCGTGCCGACGACCTGGCGCTGGACGCGGCGCAACGCGTCATAGGCGAGCGTTTCGATCGAGCGCACTCGGCCGCCGCCACTGCAGTGCGCGCACGGGCTGGTGAGCGCCTGCAGCAGGCTCTCGCGCGTGCGCTTGCGGGTCATCTGGACGAGGCCAAGCTCGGAGATGCGCAGGACGTTCGAGCGCGCCTTGTCCTTTCGCATCGCCTCCATCAGGGCGTCGAAGACCTGCTTGCGGTTGGTGGCGTCCTCCATGTCGATGAAATCGATCACGATGATGCCGCCGATGTTACGCAACCGGAGCTGGTGCACGACCTGGCGTGCGGCTTCCAGGTTGGTGCGCAGCACGGTCTCTTCCTGGCTCTTCTTGCCGACGTAGCGCCCCGTATTCACGTCGACGGTGGTGAGCGACTCGGTCTGGTCGAAGATGAGATAGCCACCCGACTTGAGCCACACCCGTCGGTCGAGGGCGCGAGCGATCTTGGTCTCGATGCCGTGCTGGTCGAAGATCGGCGTGACCCCCTCGTAGAGGTGGACGCGCGGCGCCAGGCGCGGCATGAAGCCGGTGACGAACTCGAGCACGCGCTGGTGGGTGTCGGGGTCGTCGACGGCGAGTCGGTCGACGTCGGAGGTGAAGAGATCGCGCACGGTGCGCAGCGCGATATCCAGGTCGCTGTGGATCAGCGCCGGCGCGACGGCGCTGCTCACGTTCTTCTGCACCCGCGCCCACAGGCGGGTCAGAAAGCGCACGTCGTCGTGCACTTCCCGCTTGGTCACCCCCTCGCACGCCGTGCGCACGATCAGGCCGCCCTCGGCGGGGCGTTCGGCCTCGACGATCTCGCGCAGCCGGTCGCGCTCGGCGTTGTCCTCGATGCGACGCGAGATGCCGATGTGCTGCGTCCCGGGCATGTAGACCAGGTACCGGCCGGGCAGCGACAGGTGCGCGGTCACGCGGGCGCCCTTGGTCCCCATCGGCTCCTTCGCCACCTGCACCAGCAGCTCCTGTCCCTTCTGCAGGCGCTCCTCGATCGGGCGCGTATCCCGCGCCGGGGGCGGCGGGGCTTCCAGCGGCTCGGGTGCCTCGCCGTCGGCCGCCACTTCCGCCGGCGGAGCGCCGGAGTCGGAAAGGTCGGAGGTGTGCAGGAAGGCGGCCTTCTCGAGCCCGATGTCGATGAAGGCGGCCTGCATGCCCGGCAGCACGCGCACGACCTTGCCCTTGTAGACGTTCCCCGCGATGCCGCGCTCGGCCCCGCGCTCGATGTGGAACTCGACCAGGGTGGTGTCCTCGAGGAGGGCGACCCGGGTCTCCCAGGGGGCGGTGCTGATGATGAGCTGGCGTGCCACGATCGGTCTAGGCGACGGCGGCGGGCGGGTGGTGGAAGCGGGTGGACACCTTGTGCACGCGCAGCACCGGCAGCACGGCGTCGGGCAGGCCGAACAGCTCGCCCACCAGGGCGGCCGGCCGGAGCGAGCCGGCCGGGCCGACCTCGAGCTCGACGCGCAGGCGATCCGGACCGTCGGTGGTGAGGGTACGGACGATCTGGCGCGCGTCGACCAGCTGGACGCCCGACTTGCTCCGCCGGCGCACCGGGAACGCGTCGGCGGCCGTGAAGCGCGCCACCGCGTCCGCCACCATCGCCGCCGGCGGCGGCGCGTCCAGAGCGGTGAGATCGATCTCGTAGACGACGGCGGCGGTGTCGGCGTCGATGCTGACGGCAGAGCGTGGGATCTCGACCGCGTCGACCGGTTCGAGGCCCTCGGGCAGCTCGGCGCCGAGCCTGGTGACGAGGGCGTCGGGGGCCAGGGAGGCGATGAAGTCGAGGTCGATGTACTCGGCGGCGCTCGAGCAGCCGACCGGAAGGGCCGGCCCGAAGGAGAGCCGGGGCATGGGGTGGTGCCCCTGCGAGAACGCGAGCGGCAGGGCGGCGCGCCGCGCGGCGCGGAGGAACACGGTGGTGAGCTCGCGCGTGCCGATGAAGCGCGCCGGTCCGATCTTGCGGTAGCAGAGGCGGATGCGCTGCACCGGGGCGGGCGTGCCGCCGGTCGCCGGCGTGAGCGACGAGGGAACGGCCCCGAGCCATTCTTCGGCGTTGCCCTCGCCGCGGCCGCCAGCGTCGGCCGCGGCGCCGGGCGTGGCCAGCACGGCCGGCAACGGCGCCTCGGTGACCGGGGCCTCGGCGCGCCGCACGGGCTCACGGGCGGCGCGCCGGGCGCTCACGCGCGTCCGGATCTGCCGGAACATGCGCGTCTCCCAGCCGGGCAGGGGGCCGTCGTCCGTGGTGGGCACCGCGAGGTCCGCCCAGCGCGAGATCTCTGCACCGCGGTGCTCGCTGCCCTTGGCCCCCTCGGGGTGGTAGTCGACGTTACGCACCGCCTTGAAGTCGCAGGCCCCGCAGTACGTGCAGCGCTCGATCGAGCAGTCGGGCGTGAGCACGCCCTGGACGGCGCGCGCCAGGTCCTGACGCAGGAACGTGGCGCTCACCCCGGCGTCGAGATGCTCCCAGGGAAGCGTCTCGTCGAGCGGCCGCCGGCGGAGATAGAACGCGGCGTCGAGCCCGTGCGTGGCCAGCGCCTGCCGCCAGAGATCCAGGCGGCAGCGGTCGGACCAGCCGTCAAGGCGCGCCCCCAGGCGCTGCGCGGTCTCGATCACGTCGGCCAGCCGGCGGTCGCCGCGTGAGAAGACGCCCTCGAGCCAGGACAGCTGGGGATCGTGCCAGCGGAACTCGACGCCGCGACGGCTGAGCTCGCGGCGGAGCAGCGTCTGGCGCGCCATCGTCTCCTCGACGGTCAGCTGCCCCGCCCACTGGAAGGGCGTGTGCGGCTTGGGCGAGAACGTCGACACGCTGGCAGTGACGCGCAGGCGCCCACCGGCGGCGCGCTTCACGCGCTCGGCGAGCACGGCGATGCCGCGCACGTCGTCCTCGGTCTCGCTCGGGAGGCCGATCATGAAGTAGAGCTTGAGCGTCCGCCAGCCGAGGTCGGCGAACAGGCGCGCGGCGTCGAGCAGCTCGTCCTCCTGGTATTCCTTCTGGATCACGTCGCGCAGGCGCTGCGTGCCCGCCTCCGGCGCCAGCGTGAAGCCGGTCTTGCGCACGCGGCGGATCTGCTCCAGCAGCTTGGGCGAGAGCGCGTCGACGCGCGTCGACGGGAGCGACACGGCCACGCGCTCGGGGGCGAAGCGGTCCATCAGCTCCTTCAGCACGGGGTTGACACCGCTGTAGTCGCCGGTGGACAGCGACAGGAGCGACACTTCCTCGTAGCCGGTCCGGCGCATGAGCTCGGTGGTCTGCTCGACCAGTGTCTCGGGATTGCGCTCGCGGAGCGGGCGGTAGATGTAGCCCGCCTGGCAGAAGCGGCAGCCCTTCACGCAGCCGCGCATCACTTCCACGCTGGCGCGGTCGTGGACCACGCCCACGTTCGGAACCACGGGATTGGGTGGTGGCGCGAAGCGGTTCAGGTCGCGCAGCACGCGCTTGGCGACCACCGGGCGCGACGGCTCGAGCGGCTCGACGGCGGCGACGGTGCCGTCGGGGTGGTAGCGGGGCGCGAAGAAGGCGGGCACATAGAGCCCGGGAATGTCGGCCAGCGCGCGCAGCAGCGCCTGGCGATCGCGCCCGTCCCACGCCAGGACGGCGTCGCAGATGTCACTCACCGCCTCCTCGCCGTCGCCGAGCAGCACGGCGTCCAGGAACGGGGCGAGGGGCTCCGGGTTGAAGGCGCACGGCCCGCCGGCGATCACCACCGGGTGGTCCGCCGTGCGCGCCGCGGCGCGCAGCGGGATGCCGCCCAACTCGAGCATGGTGAGGAGGTTGGTATAGGTAAGCTCGTACTGGAGGCTGAAGCCGACGATGTGGAAGTCGCGGAGTGCGAGGCCGCTCTCGAGCGAGACCACGGGGAGGCCACGTTCGCGCAGCAGCGCCTCCAGGTCCGGCCAGGGCGCGTACGCGCGCTCGGCCGCCACCTCTGGCCGGCGGTTCAGGATGTCGTACAGGATCTGGAGCCCGAGATGCGACTGCGCGATCTCGTAAACCTCTGGAAAGGCAAGGGCAAAACGTACGCGGACGGTGTCGAGGTCCTTCCGCAGCGCACCGCGCTCGTTGCCGAGGTAGCGCCCCGGCTTCTCGACCAGGGGCAGGAGGCGTTCATACGCCTCGCGATAGGTCCGGAGCATGCGAGCCGCGGAGTATAGGGAGGGGGGTCCGGCGGCGCAAAGGGTGGCGCCTTGCGGCTCCGGGGGGGCTCCCCTATCATCGAACCATGTTCGGGCTGGGCATTGGCGAGCTGGTGATCGTGCTCGTGATCGTGCTGGTGGTCTTCGGGGCCGGCCGGCTGCCCGAGGTAATGGGCAGCCTTGGCAAGGGCGTGCACGCGTTCAAGCGCGGGCTGAAGGAGCCGCCGGAGATCGACGTGACGCCGGACGAGGAGAAGGGGAAGTAGGACCCTTCCTGGGGCCGGCAGTGCCCGACTCCTGGCGTGTTGGCTTCGGCGCGGTGGTTTCTAATCGATGTCAATGCGGCGGTCCGGTGATCGCCCCGTAGCTTCAGGCCTTGGCGCGATTTCCATTGACCGTCGATGGGTCGTAAGGCTAGAGCGTCGGCATGACCAATCGACCTCCACCCGGGCGAGAAAGCCACGGGACCGTAGGTATATGTATCCTTGCTAGCGTCTTTGCGGCATCGCTCGCCCATGCGGCGTGCAACTCACAGAATGTCATCAGGGTAATCCCCACCGCCGACAGTTGTGACACGGAATGCAACGAAGGTTCCTGCACGCTACGTGCGGCGATCAGCAAGGTGAACGGGATGGGTGGGGGCGTGATCGAACTCACCCAGCCTACCTATACTCTAGATCAGGGCTGCGGAGATGGGGTCGACCTGGACGTCGAGAGCGACGTGTGTATCCGTGTCAAGGGAACTCCTAACGGACGCGCCACGATCACCGCCGACGGCGGACGCCTTATCGAGGTTCACAGTGGCTCTCTTGAGCTGACGAATGTGGACCTCCGGCGAAAAGCCGAGCAATCGAAGCGCTTCAACGTCCAGAAGGGTGGCGCCATCCTGAACTCGTCAACGAACCCCGTCGTCCTCACGAACGTGACCATCGAGGGCTGCGAGGCAGAAGCGGGCGGCGCGATCTTCGGGCCCGTGAGTGCCGAAGGATCCGTCATCAAGGGTAACTTCGCGAAGATCAGGGGTGGCGGCGTAGCGACGGACAGCGGCATGGTGCGGATAGTTGATACCACAATCGCCGGCAACGAGGTGGTGATCGACGGCGGGGGTGGACCCGGGGGCGGACTCGCAGTGATGGGTGCGATCCTCGAGATGAGTCGAAGCACCATCAGCGGGAACAAAGCCGCTGCAAGCGGCGGCGGCATTTACATGTCGGCGGGGAGTAGCGGCAGTATCCGCAACTGCACGTTGAGCGGGAACTCGGCGGCCAATGGCGGTGGCGTGTTCTTCTTGGATGCGGCTGGAACGTGGAGCCTCAACAACGTCACCATCGCAAAGAACACCGCTACTCTGGGCGGCGCCGGCATCTTCATGGAATCTCCTACGCGCTCGGGAAAGCTGGAAGTGCGGAATACGCTGGTCGCAGACGGGTGTCAGGGTGGCGTGTCCTCGCTGGGCTACAATCTGGTGACCAAGTCCGCTACCTGTGGGTTCGACAAGCAGGGAGATGTCCCCTTCGAGGGGGGCGCCCCCATTGACGACCTGGCCGACAATGAGGGCAAGACTCAAACGCATGCCCTCAAGTCAGGTAGCGCCGCGATTGACGCGGGAGCGCTCTGCGAGCTGACGGATCAGCGGGGGAAGTCGCGTGAAGGCCCCTGCGACATTGGTGCGTACGAATTGATCACCACGCCTCCGCCGCCGTGCGTGCCGAACGCGGCAGATCCTGACGGGGATTCGGACAAAGACGGGATCGTGAACGAAAAGGACTGCTGTCCGCAGTCCCGCCATCCTCCACGGGTCGATCGCCGAGGCTGCGACGTAGAGCAGCTGTGCCTGTGCCGGTCGCACCGTGTTGCCTGCCCCGGGGGCGAGGCGGAAGCGCCGTGGCAGGCTCGACGCAAGTGGAGCAGCTGCGTTCGTACCAAAGCGAAGGGGATTCTTGCAGACATGACGGAGCGGGGGGTGGCGCCCCTGGTGCCCGGGACGCCACCAGAGGGGTTCATATCGGAGCCGGTGCTGGTTGATCCGGACAACAAACGCTGCGGAAAGCTCCGCAGGAGCCGGAAGGATCCCGACGGCGACGGGCGAAGAGGCCACAGCGACAACTGCCCTCGATCGTTCAACCCCTGCCAGCCCGATCTCGACGACGACGGCGTTGGAGATGCGTGCGACGGAGACATGGACGGTGACGGCATCTGGAAGAAGGATCGTTGTCCGAGCGTCAACAGTGCGAACAACCGCGACTCGGACCACGATTTCGTTGGCGACTGCTGCGATGAATGCCCGGGGACGCCCGAGGGGGCTCCCGTCGGTGAGGGCGGGTGCATGACGGGTCAGGAGAGGCAGGACCTGCCCGAGTGTAAAGAGGTCACCAAGGAAGATGCGCCAGGGGAGTCTCCATAGGCCTCCGCGTTCGTCGTGACGGCCAGACGTGGGAGGGAACGTCGGCGGTAGCCTTCGACAATTGGGCTCTTCCAGCTTTCGTGTGGGCGCCGTGACGGTCTGACGCCTCGCCTGGCATCATCCCGGCGGCCAAGACGGCGGCAAAAACTCCGGTCTTTGGTTAGCGCCTCGTGACGCACTGCGTTGTAGATACATTGGTGGTGTCATCTACGCGGAAGGACGCGCCGCTCTTCTCACCTTTCGGGCATAGTTCCTGGCCCCCGAGTCCCCCGCTGTGCTACGAAGTGTCGTGGACAAGTCTCTCCGTGTCGCGCCGTGAGGAGCAGATATGTCAATAACTAAAAGTCTCTTGCGCGCGGGCATCCTAATGGCGGCACCGGCCCTGGTTGGGATCGGCAGGGCAGAAGGTGAAATCGCCCCGATTGACAAGTATCACTACCCACAGGCGGTCATCGACCGTCCTCTCACGCTGCCGCGAGGCATGCTGGAGCTTCGGACGGCGTTCGCGTTCACCTCGCTGGACTTTTTTTCGCTGCGACTGGACGACTGGGACATGATCGCCAGCGGAGGATACGGGATCACCGATCGGCTGCAGCTCGACATCGCTACCGTCTTCTCACTCCACCGCAACGACGCGAGTCGCGGGTACGATCATACCGTCTACCAGCCGACGACATCGGCGAGCTGGAATCACACGCTGTCCGTCCGCCTTTCGTATCAGGCGTTCGATGGCGAAGCGCTCGATATTGCCCCGAACCTCACCGTACCGTTTCAGAGTGACGGTGGGGGCCTGACGAAGATTCCCGCCATACCCCGAATGCTCACGCCGATCGACCTCGGCAATCCGGTGAGCTCTACGAACGATAACGTCGTTGAAGCGCTCGGCATCGAGGTCCCGTTTCGCTACCTCCTGGGTCGACGACTGTGGATGGAGGGCGGTCGGTCGCTGGTCACGATCTCGACCAACGACCCAGTGGATGCCGAGTTCGCGTTCGTCACTGGCTTGGGCTTGCAGGCGACTCAGGCATTGTCGCTGCTTGCGGAGACGCAAATCGCAAACGTCTTCGTGCCGGTGGACGACTCGGAAGCTCATGCGACGCCGACGTCCAATCTCGCGGACTTCGTTCCCTTGCGCTTCACGGGGGTATTTGCCCCCCGTAGTTGGCTCGACTTCACGGCGGTCCTGAGCTTGCCTGATGCGGGAGAAGGTTTCGCCAACTATCGGGTGATGGGCGGCATTCGGATACGCCTCTGATCTGAGAGTGTGAGCAGGAATCGATGTCCCCGGCAGGCCGCGACGCGTGCGTGAGCGTGACCTCTCCGGCGGCGTGGGACGGTCGTCCCTGCCGTGACCCGGTGCGACCGCGGGGCGCGGCCGGTCGTCAGCGTGGCCGGC
>CAZUDO010000096.1:0-37286 GCA_964618895.1 uncultured Binatia bacterium (SeqCode) | reverse complement strand
GGCCGGCCACGCTGACGACCGGCCGCGCCCCGCGGTCGCACCGGGTCACGGCAGGGACGACCGTCCCACGCCGCCGGAGAGGTCACGCTCACGCACGCGTCGCGGCCTGCCGGGGACATCGATTCCTGCTCACACTCGCAGGTCGACGATCCCGAGGCCTGCGGCGCGAAGGGTCTCGACGTAGGCGTGCTCGTGACGGAGCCCGCGCTCGCGCAGGAGGTCGAGGGTGGGGTCGGCCCATGCGGGGGCGGTGCGGAGGCCGCGGGCGACGGCGAGGTCGAGGGCGGTGCGGTGGCGGCAGGCGAGGAACTGGGCGAGGTCGGTGGGGGAGAGGTCTGTGTGGTGGCCGACGGTGCGCATGGGGTGGGGGAGGGCTGACAGGCCGCCTGTTCAGCCGCTGGGGTGCTCACCCTTCTCGCCAAGTTCCTGCGCCAGGTCGAGCAGGCCCTCCGCCATGCCCCCGATGAGGTCCGCGAGGTCGAATACCTGCCCGTCGTCGTCCTCCGCGGTCCGGCCGAGCAGGCCGGTCATCCACAGGTGGGGAAGGCCCTTCCGACCGTGGAGGGCACCCACCGCGGCACCAACGATGGCGGTGATGGTGTCGTCGTCCTTGGTGTCGTTCACGGCCCGGACGATCGCGGCGATCATAGGACCAGCGCCCGCCACCTCGAATCCAACTTCACCGATTGAAACTCATGGTCCTTGCGCGGTAGGGGGACCCGGGTGGGGACGCCGGGTCCCGCTCGTCGGACCGCAGGGGATATTCACTCCCGCGATCCTCCGTCTCCCGCTGACCATCACGACGGCTCCGCCCGTCCAGGGGAAGGTCCCACCGTACGACGATCAGATGGATGGTGACGGGCTGCTCCGAGGAAAAGTTGACGCGGGCGCGCGTCGCGGAGTCCGGCTCGCAGGGCTGGAGCTGGAACCGCTCAACCTGCAGCTCGTCCTCGACGGCTCCTCCGCCGGGAGCGTCGGCCGCATGGTGAGCGGTGCGATCAGCCGATGCATCGCGGGGGGGGCTCCGCACAGCGCGGTCGCCGGCGCACCCGATTTCGGGATGCTCCTCTATGCGAGCAACGACACGCCCAACGCGCTCGCGGCGCGTGCGAGGCGCTCGTCGTAGGTCGTCAGCGTGATCGGCTCGCCGCGGTCTCTCAGGAAGACCATCGAGGCAAGGTGGAGTGCGTCGAGGGTGCGGACGGGTACGGGGAACGGCTCCACGGCACGGGCCAGGACCAGGGGAGTCAGCTCCAACAACGCAACCGTGGCGAGAAGTGACCGGACGTCGTCACCATGCGTCCGCATGAGCCCCAATGCGTTTACCCGGGTCCACATCTCGTACTCTAGGAGTCGGCTCGAGACGAGTGACTCCTCCCACAGCGAAGCAGGTGGGACGCGCGTTTCCCCGAGGAGGTGGGCCAACGCTACCGACGAGTCGAGGTAGATCACCGCTCTTCCCGGTCGCGCGCCAGCTCGGCGAGCAGCGCCTCGGTCGAACGGACGGGCTTCCGCGGCGGAACCGTTCCGCGTGGTACGAGCGGCGGCCGGAGGAGCCCCTCGCGCAACAGCGCGGCGAGCTGGACATCGGCTAGTCGCTCGGCGCGTCCTGTGGCGGGTTGCGTGATCTCGGCAACCACGCGGTCGTGGTCGGTCACCAAGACGGTCTCGCCGCGTGCCGCGAGGCGGATATACTCGCTCAGCTTGTTCTTGAGCACCTTCAAGCCGACGGCCCGCACAGTGAGGCAAAGTAGCTTCCGGAAGCTCCTTTGTCAATCCCCCACCGGCACCCCGCGATTGGGACGTCGGGACCCCTGCGCCATGCGCCTCGCATCGCGAAGGAGGGCATGGCTACCGGTACCGCGGCACCGATCCGAAGCACCGCGATAACTCTGGGTTAGGTAGGACGATGCGGGAACGGACCCCCCTCATCTATCTCCACGGCGTGGTGAAGGGGTACTACGTGGCTGCCTGGCCGGTGTTTGTCGTGGCCGATGACCCAGTGACGCTGACGTTCACGGTCGCCGTCGGGCGACCGCCAGTCGCTCTCTCTGGCCCACTGTCGCTCGCGGATATGGCATTCGAGAACGAAGGTGAACGGCGCTACGCGACCCGAGCTGCGATCGTCCGACTCCACCAGCAGGGCTTCCGGATGCGGGTGCTACGGGCGTATCGCGAGCGTTGCGCGATCTGCCGGCTCCGACATCAAGAGTTGCTCGACGCGGCGCACATTCTTCCCGACGGTCATCCGCGCGGGCGTCCGGTAGTCCCGAACGGGCTCGCCCTCTGTACGCTGCACCATGCGGCGTTCGACCGGAACGTACTCGGGATCAGCCCCGATCTCACGGTTGATGTGCGTTTCGACGTCCTCCAGGAGGAGGACGGACCGATGCTCCAGCACGGCCTGCAGGGATTCCATGGTGCGGTGCTGACCGTACCACGCGCCGAGCCGCTTCGACCGAACCGTGACTTCCTGGCGGAGCGGTACGAGTTGTTCAGGAAGGCTTCGTAACCGCGGGATGCGAAGAGCCACCCGCCGGAGTCGAACCGGCGACCTACTGATTACGAATCAGTTGCTCTACCAACTGAGCTAGGGTGGCGAGGAACGCGCTCTTATCGGCTCCCTCCCGACCCGTCAACAACCGCCCGGCCCGGGACCATTACTACTGCCGCACCAACGCCCCCACCTGCACCGCCTGCACGTACGGATTGAACGCCTGCATGCTGCTCGAATCCCCAAACAGCACCCGGCACCGCACCGTCACCGCCGTCGGCGACGCCAGGGTGAACGCCCCCTGAAACACGGCCACCGGCCGCGTGGGCGGGGCGAACGCGAAGTCCGACACGATGAAGTCCGGCGCCACGTTCCAGTCGCAGCGGAGCTGCGACGCGGTGCCGGCGGCGGCGTTCGAGATGAACTGCGCATGGCCCGAGAGGACGTAGGACCCGGCGGGCAGATTGAGCATGATCACGTTGGTCGCGGTGGTCCCGATCTGGATGCCACCACTCCCCTGGTGGAAGTAGCCCGTAGTCGAGCCGGTCGGGCCCGTCGGCCCGGTGGGTCCGGCTGGGCCGGCGGTGCCGGTTGCGCCCGTCGATCCCGAGGGGCCGGTCGTGCCAGGAGGTCCCAAAGGGCCGGCCGGGCCCGCGGCCCGGGTGGCGCCCGTCGAACCTGTTGCCCCGGTCGCGCCGCGTGCGCCGGTCGGTCCGAGCGGTCCCTCCGGGCCCGTGGCGCCGGTCGCACCGCGCGTGCCCGTTGGTCCGGTCGCGCCGGTGAGGCCGATCGATCCGGTGGTGCCGGTCGCGCCCGTCGGCCCGATCGGACCGTCTGCGCCCGTTGCACCCGTGGCGCCGATGAATCCGGTGGCACCGGCGTCGCCCGTCGGGCCTTCGATCCCCGTCAGCCCGATTGGGCCCGTCGCGCCCGCTGGTCCCGTCGCGCCGGTGGCACCCGTCGGCCCGATCGGGCCGATCAGGTCCGCCAACTGGGTGAGCGTCAGCCGCCGTTCGCGCGGCTTGCACGTGCCCTCGCGGACGCGGACGAACGACTTCCGGTTGCAGAGCACCGGGCTTGCCGATGCGGTTGGCGGCGCGGTGACGGTCACCAGGACCGTGAGCGCGGCACTCAGCAGCATCCCCCTCATCATCAACCCCTCCCGCCGTGCAGCGCGCGCGGACGGTAGCACGCGGCCCCCCTCATTGACAGCCGCGCCGCGAAGGATCACGACGAGCGGGAGTGTGCGGCTCGAGATGATTCCCTGGTCGGCGCCGGATCCGCCCACGGAAACGGCGCTGCAAGCGGCTCTCGCGCGGGCGGGCTTCGAGGCCTTCGCGTGGACGGATACGCCGGACGTGCGCTACGGGCCGCACAGTCACGATCACGACGAGTGCATCTGCCTCGTGTCGGGGAAAATCCTCTTCGGGGCGAATGGGCGTGATTTTTCGTTGCGGCCTGGAGATAGGCTGATCCTCCCCAAGGGCACGCTGCACACGGCGCGGGTGGGGTCACACGGGGCGACGTATCTGATCGGCGAGCGTCGCTGAGCGGCGGGGCGGCCGGGCGAGAAGGGTGCCCGGCTACACGGTGCGCGATGAGCTCTCGGTCAGCCGCCGGAGCGTCCGCCTCCAGTGCTCGAGTACGTCGAGGACCTGTACGCGGCTCACGGTCGGGAAGTTGTCGAGAAACTCGTCGAGGGCGAGGCCGGCCTCGAGGTTCCCAGGACCTCGGGATCGATGGTGACCGGGAGTCGTCGAAGTTCGGCGTCGTCGATCACGAGCGGCATTGTGAGGTGATACGCCAACTCGGCCCTGCTGCCCATCCCGGTGTGATGGCCTGTCCCGCCATGCCGTTGTAGCTGAGGCGGGCACGCCCGTTGCTCACCGGGGTGGTGGTGCAGTGGGCGACATGGCTGGTCGACGTGCGCGCGCGCCGGGCGCGACGGCTGCCTGACGCGGAGTCAACGTGTTGACTCGCGCCACGATGCTGGCGGCGGCGCTCCTCGGCCTGGCGCACGCCGCCGAGGACCCCGTCACCCTCGTGCGCTCGATCCCGAATCCCACCCCGGCGCGAGGCGATTTCTTCGGCACGGCCGCCGTGCTCGCCGGTGGAGATGTCCTGGTGGGTGCGTCGGCGGACGAGGTCGACGGCGTCGCGGCCGGCGCGGCGTATCTCGCCGACGCCAACACGGGGACGCGCCGGCTGACGCTCGTCGGTCCGGACGGTGCGGCCGGCGACCAGTTCGGCGCCGCCGTCGCCATCCTCGACGGCCACCCGCTGGTGGCGGCGCCGCATCGGAACAGCGGCGCGCCGCACGCGGGCGTCGTGTACCGTTTCGACCGCGCGACGGGGGAGGTCGCTGGCACCATCGCCAACCCTACGCCGCAGCAGAGCGATACATTTGGTTCCGCGCTCGCCGTCTCCAGTGGCGTGTGCTGGTCGGTGCGCCGGGGAAGGGCGTCGGCGGCGTGGCATACGTGTTCGACGGCGCCAGCGGCACGCTGCTGCAGGCCGTCGTCAACCCCGATCCGACGACGGGCGACGCCTTCGGGAAGGCCGTCGCGCTGGCGGGCAACACGGCGGTGGTCGGGGCGCCGCTCGACGACCCCGACGGCAAGGTGAACGCCGGCGCGGTGCATCAGTTCGACGCCGCCACGGGCGCGCTGGTGCGCACGCTCTCGAGCCCGCGGCACGCCACCTTTGAGCAGTTCGGCGCTGCCGTCGCCACCGATGGGGCGCGCATCGTGGTCGGCGCGCCGTTCGACGGTACGGAACGTGTCAACGAGAATGAGACAGCCGGTTTCGGAATTCACTGTAGCCGCGACTCCATCAGCGCTGGTCCCTCGGCTTGCCTCGGGCGCGTAACCTGGAAGTCCGGAATCGAAATGTGTTGAGCGCTGGTCGGTAGGTCCGGGCCTCCGGGGTCCGTTGCGTGGCGGTACGGGGCTCTCAGCGCGAGCAGATCTTCGTCGTGCCCCGAGGGAGCTGGCTTCGGGGTCGGAGGGTTGGAGGTTGCAGGGGCGATGCTGAGCGCTTCTGCGACGAGAGGATTGATGTGCACCGCGGTCGGCGGCATCGGGACCCGCGGCGGACCGTGCGGGAACCGTTCGGGGTGCGCGTGGTACGCGGCGTCGAGTGCAGCTTGGCGCACGGCGCGGACAGCTTCGACGCGGCCGAAGAAGACGTCGGCCGGGGTGAAGAGCGCGAGGCCGGCGTGATGATGCGCGTCGTTGTGCCAGCCAAAGAAGTCCTGCAGCCACGCGCGCCCATGCAACTCGGAGGAGAAGCGTCCGGGATAATCGGGCTGGTACTTCAGGGTCTTGAACTGCGCCTCGCTGAACGCGTTGTCGTCGGACACGTGCGGCCGACTGAAGCTGCGCGAGGCCCCGAGTGACGCGAGGAGCTGCGCGAGGGTGTCGCTCTTCATCGCGGCGCCCCGGTCGGCATGCACCTGCAAGCCTGGTTCGATGCCGTGGCGCGCGATGGTCTCGGCGAAGAGCTGCGCGGCGAGGTGCTGGCACTCCTTGCGCGCGAGCAGCCAGCCCACGACGTAGCGACTGAAGAGATCGATGATGACGTACGCCAGCAGGAACACGCCCTTGCTCGTCGTCGCCAGCTTCGTGATGTCCCAT
This sequence comes from uncultured Binatia bacterium (SeqCode), assembly GCA_964618895.1. Taxonomy (GTDB): domain Bacteria; phylum Desulfobacterota; class Binatia; order DP-6; family DP-6; genus CAZUDO01. The sequence goes on along the minus strand of CAZUDO010000096.1, from coordinate 31,157 downwards.
GTCCACACCTGATTCGGTGCGGTCGCGGTGAGCGACGGCTTCGCGTAGGCCTGGGGCGCGCGCTGGTTTCTCCGCTCGCTCGTCTCGCCGGCCGCGGCGAGGACGCGGTACATCGTGCGGATGGACGCGAGGTAGACGCCGCGCCCGAGCAGGGCCGCGTAGACCTCCGTCGGGGGCTGGTCGGCGAACTCGGGGCGGTGGAGCGTGTCGAGGATGTGCTGACGTTCGGCGTCGTCGAGGCGACGCGGGCTCGGAGCATGCACGTGTGCGAGCTGCCGTGGCGCAGGGGGGCGGTGGCGACGGTAGAGCGACGCGCGGCTGACCTCCAAGGCATCGCACGCCGCCAGGGCCGAGATGACCGCGCCGTCGCGCTGGTCGACGAGGGTCATCAGTTCGTCTCGTCCGGCTCGGGAAGTGCGAGCCCCAGCACCTCGTGCGCTTTTTTTTGCAGGGCGATGATCGCGGTCGCCACCTGCAGCTTGCGCTGCAACACGGCGAGCGCCTTCGTCGCCGCCGCCAGCTGTCGCTCCTTCGCCCCGAGCTTCGGCTTGCGACCCGGCTGCCGCGGTTCGAGACCCGCCGCACCGAGCATGCCGAGCTGCTGCCGCCACGCCGAGAGATGCGAGCTGTAGATGCCCTCCTTGCGCAACAGTGCCTCGAGCGCCCCGCGCTCGCCGCTGGCGACCGCCGCCTCGCCGGCCTGCACCAGCCGCAGCTTCTCCGACGCGGAGAACCGTCGACGGGTCTTGGGGGCCACGCTCTCTACCGCTGCTCCGCTCACGCCGCGATCACGCTGTGCGCGCTCGGCCTCGATGGACCTTTCACGACCAGGAACTGGAGATGATTTCGGCACGTTGGGTACGCCATTCTCCGCCCGTCAGTACAGAGATATCCAGAGGGCGCTGTCTCACCCGCCATTGGCACAGGGGGGTACGGCCGGCTCGAACGCGGGCGCGGTGTATGTGTTCGATGTGGGCACCGGGGACCTCGTCGGGACGATCGTGAGCCCGAACCCGTCGGCAGACGCGCGTTTCGGTTCAGCGCTGGCGCTGTGGGGTGATGCGCTCCTGATCGGGGCGCCGTTCGACGACCTGAACGCCGTCAACGCGGGGGCGGCGTACGTGTTCGATGTCGCCGGCGGGACGCTGCGCGCGACGGTGCACAACCCGGGCCCGGGCGATGGCGATCAGTTCGGCAACGCCGTCGCCCTGGCGGGCACCACGCTCCTGGTCGGCGCGTGGCTCGATGACGGGGTGCAGCGCGATATGGGGGCGGTGCATGTGTTCGTCGATCCAGCACTGGCGACCGGGCCGACCACGACGACGGGCACCACCACGACCGTCACGACAACCACGGTCACGACGACCACAGGAACCACCGCGACGACCGCCGCGACTGTCACCACGACGAGCACGACCGGGACTACGATGGTCACCACCTCGACGGCCGTCACCAGCACCGCGGCGACGACGACGGCTACGACCACGACCGTGACCGATCCGTCCACGACCACCGTCACCACGACCTTGGCGACGACCGCCGCGCCGACGTCCGTCACCACCACGTCGGCACTGCCGACGGTGCCGTTCTTCACCAGCACCACGATCGAGTTTACGCCGTTTCCCCCCTGCGACGACCTGGCCTGCGACGACGGCAACCCGTGCACGCTCGACGCATGCCCCGAGGGTGTATGCCAGCACGTGCCGCTCGACGGCTTCGACGGCGTGAGCTGCCGGCTAGATGCGCTGGAGGCGTTCCTCCGGCGAACGCCGCCCGGCGACCTCGGCGGACCTCGGCTCGCCGGCAAGCTGCAGGGCAAGGCGACGCTGGCCCGCCGCCTGGTGGCGGCGGCGCGGACGAGCGACGCGCGGCGGGCGGCGCGACGGCTCCGGCGGGCGGATCGGACGCTCTCCGCGTTTGGCGTGGTGGTGCGGAACGGGGAGCAGCGGCGGCGGATCGGGCAGCCGGTGGCGGCGACGTTGCTGGTGCTGGTGGGGGATGTGGCGCGGGGGTTGGTGCCGTTGCGGGATGGGGCTCAGGGGAGCCCACCGCTTGTCGTGCGACACATTTGAGACTACAAATTTCAGGTGTTCCGAGTGGTGGTGCACCCAGAGGCCGTGCGAGAGCTGGACGCCATCCCCGTGTTCCATCGGAAGACCATCTTGAGCGTCATGGAGAAGGTGCTCGCGGCGCAGCCGACTAACGAGCGACGAAGTCGTGTGAAGCGAATGCGTGGAGACTTCTACCCGCCCTATCGACTGCGGGTAGGTGAGTTCCGGGTGTACTACGATGTCGATGAGCGTCGCTCGGAGGTGCTCGTCTTGCATGTGTGGCAAAAGGGTCGGCAGCCAACGCTCCATGCCGCCGGGGTGATCGGAGGGCGAAAGCTATGAAGATGGCGACGATTCGCGAGGTTAAGGCCAAACTGAGCGAGTACGTCGAGCTCGCGCGGGACGATGTGATCGTCATCACGCGACATGGTCGCGCGACGGCGGTCCTACAGGCGATCGATCCTGAGGACCTCGAGGAAGTCCTCTACGAAACGAGCGCTCGTTTCCGGTCGGTGATCACGTCGCGTCGGAAGACCTCCCGGAGGCGGATGGTTTCGTTGAACACGGTGGCCCGCGCGCCGGCCCGCAAGCGAGGATGAGGGCCCCGTGCCCAGGTGAGGGACGGTGAGCACGCGCTCACCCCGCACCATGAACTCATGCTTGCCCCCCGAGAATGGCCCCCGGAAGCCGAGGCGCCTCAAAATGGAGATGAGTTCCCGGCGGCTGACCGGTCGCCACGCGGGCATCACCCCGCCTTCCTGACCTCGACCCTCGTGCTTCCCAGCGGGGGTACGCGGAGTCCGCGGGAGACGCTCACTAGGACCCACTCCTCGATGACCTCCGAGAGCTGATCACGACACGCCTCGAGCGTCGGTCCAGTCGCGATCACGCCCAGAAGCCCGGGGACGGTGGCGCAGAACAGACCCCCATCGACTTGCTGGTATCGGGCTCGCCGCAGCGCTTTGTCGAGGTAGGCCGTTATCATCGCCAGCTCCTGCGGGTAGGAGGATGACCGTTCCTGCCCTGTGTTGAAACCCGTCAGACGATTGACGGAGACGTGTGCCACGGCGGGGGCCGAGAGCCTCCGGACCGGAGTACTCCAAGGCGGACGAGGACGCCCCTACCGCCCGCGACGCCGGTCGTGATACCGACCGTGCGACCGCATGCTCCAGCTCCTCCGCCGCATCAGCCTGCGCGACTACCGCATGGCCCCCGGACGCCTCGCCCTGATCGTCGGCGGCGTCGCCAGCGGCATCGCCCTCGTCGCCGCCCTCAGCATCATCAACGCCAGCGTGCTCTCCAACTTCCGCTCCAGCCTGGAGCGCGCCGCGGGCAAGGCCGCGCTGCAGGTCGTTCTCGGCACCGGTGAGGTGGGGTTCGACGAGAGCGTCGTCGAGGTGGTGGCCAACGACCCCGGCGTCGCCGACGCGTTCGGTCTGGTCAAGGGCTATCTGGCGGCCACCGACGACTCGGGCGACGTGCTGCAGCTCTTCGGCATCGATCTCATCTCCGACGCGGTCGATTCGTACGACGTGGAGGTCGCGGAGCGCGAGGGCGACGACCTCGAGCTGCTGAACGACCCGACCAGCGTTCTGCTCACCCGAGAGTACGCCACCCGCCACGGGATCCAGGTTGGTGGACGCGTCTCGTTCGCGAGCCCCAGCGGTGTGCACACGCTCCGGGTCCGGGGCCTCCTGGAACCGCACGGGCTGGCCATGGTCTTCGGCGGCAATCTGGCCGTCATGGACGTGGGGGCGGCGCAGCGTCTGCTGGCCAGGGATGGGCGGGTAGATCAGGTGGACATCCTCCTGCGCTCGGACCGTGCCGCGTCGGAGGTTCAGCGCCGCCTGTCGGCGCAGCTGCCCGCGTCGCTGACAGTCGAGCGTCCCGCCACTCGTGGCGAGCGCTTCGAGCGTGCCATCAGCGCATTCCAGGCGATGCTTGACGGCCTGAGCCTGCTCTGTCTGCTAGCCGGGGTCTTCATCGTCTACAACACGATGGCGACCGCGATCACGCATCGTGCGCGCGATCTGAGCGTCCTGATCGCCCTGGGCACGGAACGGCGCACCGTGTTCTCGTTGGTGATGATCGAGGCCGTCGTGCTGGGGGTGGTGGCGTCGTTGCTCGGGACGGCGCTCGGCTACGGGTTGGCGCGGGTGCTGCTCGGTTTGGTCGCCAACTCGATGGGTGTCATCTACCAGACGCGCTTCGCGGTGGCGTCGTTCACGCTGACGGGCGAGCAGGTGGTCGTGTACCTGCTGCTCGGCGTGGCCGGCTCGGTGGTCGCGGCGCTGGCGCCCGCGCTCAAGGCACGTCGGCTCGATCCGCTCGAGCTGATGCGGCCGGATTATCGGGAGCGCCTGGCGATCACGTCACCCAACCGCTTGCTGCTCGGCATTTGGGTGATCCTGGTGGCGTGCACGCTGCTGGCCATCGCCATCGAGGAGCGCACGCGCTCGATCGCCTGGGGCAACGTGGGTGCGTCGCTGTGGTGGCTGTCGGCCGTCATCCTGGCCATCCCGCTGATGAGCGGCTTCTCGCGGCTGATGCGCCGGGTGCTGCCGCGGCTGTTTGGCATCGACGGCCGGATCGCGGCGGAGAGCCTGACCCGGTCGCCCGGACGAACGGGGGTGACTGCGGCGGTGATCGCCCTCAGCCTGACGCTGGCGGTGATGGTGTCCTCGGTGGCGGGAAGCTTCCGCGAGTCGGAGCGGAACTGGTTCATCCTGGTGGGTGACCTGGTGGTGTCGGCCGTCGCGACCGAGGGGGGATGGCTCGAGAGCCCGCTCAGTGCGACGGTGGGCGAGGAGCTGCGCGCCATCCCGGGGGTGGAGCGCGTGGAGACGTATCGCGCGCTCCAGGGCCAGCCCTTCCGCGGTGCCCGCATCGCGATCGTCGGTGTGAGCGCGGGTCTGATCGACACGCCGCTCTTCCGGCAGCAGTTGATCGCGGGGGACGCCGACGCGGTGGTCGACGCGGTGCGGACCGGCGGCGGGGTAGTCGTCTCGGACAACCTCGCGGATCGCTTCGCGCTCGCGGTCGGCCAGTCGATCGAGTTGGCGACACCGTCGGGAACGTACTCTCTGCCAGTGATCGGCGTGCTCGCCGCCGACTACAGCGGCGACAAGGGATCAGTGCTCATGGCGCGCGAGCGCTTTGAGGCGCTGTGGGGCGATGCGCGCGTCAGTCACTTCAACGTCTTCCTGGCGCCGGGGGCGGCGTGGCAGGAGACCCGCGAGCGGATCAAGCAGGCACTGGGCAGCCGCCACCTGCTCAAGGTGCTGACGGTCCCCCAGACGCTGGCCTACCACCAGGGGATGGTGGACCGCGCGTTCGTGTTCACGTATGCGATCCAGCTGCTCGTCATCGCCGTGACCCTGGCGGGCATTCTGGATCTGCTCACGACGCAGGTCATCGAACGGCGGCGCGAGATCGGGACGCTCCGTGCCTTGGGGGCGGAGGTCGGGCAGATCTCCCGCGCCATCACGCTCGAGGCAGTGCTGATCGGTTTCGCCGGCGCCGTGCTCGGATGCGCGCTCAGCTACGGCACGTCGATCCTGTGGGTGCGGGTCAACTTCCGCATCCTGATCGGCTACATCATCGAGCATCACTTCGCGTTTCTGACGGCGGTGTGGTGCGTGCTGCTGGCGACGGGCTTCGCGATGCTGGCGGGGTGGTTGGCGGCGCGGAACGCGCTCAGGGCGTCGGTGTTGGATGCGCTGCGCACGGAGTGAGGCAGGGGACCGGTACGCCCCGTGCCTGCAGGAAGTCGGTGTTGCGGCACACGCTCGGTACCACCTCTGCGGCGCGGACACGTAGATCCTTGCAGCCACAGGTACTGAAGCGCATGCCCCACGCTCCGGCGACCTTCGCTAGCAGGGAGTAGAGCGTCAGCTTTCGCGTCAGTGGAACGCTGAACGCGATGCCCCCTGCCATGGGCGCCTTCTCGGTCAGCAGTCCGCAGGATGCCGCGGTGAGCGGTACCTTACGCAGTCGACGCAGGTACGGGCCCCACGCGAACGCGTAGGTGGCGATGAGCCACGATGCCCGCCGTCGGCCAGCTTCGGCAATCAGGGCCTCCAGCGCGGCCGGCGCATCGTCCAGTTCCGGGAAGAGTGGGTCTAGGCGGACGCCTGCAGTCAGGCCGCGCGCGACGATCCGTTCGACGTTCTCCAGTCGTTGCAGCGCCGGGGGGCATCCTGGCTCGAGCGCACGGTTGCGCGCCGGATCGAGGCTCGACACGCCGATCGCCACTCCCTCGACCTGCGGTGCGTAACGCGCCAGAAGATCGAGCGTCGACTCCGGGATGATCCCTTTGGTCAGGATGCCAACCATCGTTCCTCGAGGGAGGATACGTTCCAGTAAGGCATGTGTGGCCGGAGCAGCCTGGGGGGTGAACGCATCGCTGGCCGGGCTCAGGAAAACCGTCGGTGGTGCCGGCAGCGCGTCGAGGGCCGACAGGTCGACCGTGGTCGGGGCATGGACACCAGCCCGTCGGGCCGCGAGATCCGAGAACGGACAGTAGATGCATCCGAAACTGCAGCCAACTGTCAGATCGACCACGTGGTTCTGGCAGAACCGGGGTTCGAAGCCGAGACGGATAAGTGGCCGGGTGTCGCTCATTGGACGCGTTCCCGTGCGGAAACCGGCGTCCCGCTGCGGTCCGACACGTCGATGTCCTCGACGATCTGCCCATCGACCAGTCGCACCACCCGGTGACCGTATGACGCACACACGGGGTCGTGCGTGACCATGAGAATCGTCACGCCCAGCTCTTCGTTACTGCGGCGGAGGAGCTCCATGATGCCGTGGCTGGCGGTCGAATCGAGGTTGCCGGTGGGCTCGTCCGCGAGTACCACGCGCGGCGAATGGACGAGAGCGCGCGCGATTGCCACGCGCTGCATCTGTCCACCCGAAAGCTGCGACGGGCGGTGGCTCCGGCGATCGAGCACGCCGACGAGGTGCATCACCCGCTCGGCACGCTCCGTGGCGCTCGCCGGCGACTGTCCGTCGAGCAGCAGAGGAAGCATGACGTTCTCTTCGGCGCTCAGATATGGCAGCAGGTGGAAGAACTGGAAGATGAAGCCTATCTCACGGCGGCGGAGCCGGGCCCGGTCCCGTTCGTTCAGGCTGGACAGGGCGCGGTCGCCCACGTGAATGTCCCCGGCCGATGGCTCGGTCATCCCGGCCACGAGATGTAGGGCCGTGCTCTTGCCGGCACCGCTCGGTCCCATGATCGAACAGAACTGTCCCGCCGGTACCGTCAGCGACACGTCCATCAGGACGTGGACCTCGGTGGGGCCAGAACCGAATATCTTGCTGACGCGCTCGAACCGGATCACGTCCGATACCGCCTCTGTACGGCCTCTTCGACCTGATCGAGCCACGCAAGATCGGCCCGTACGCGCATGTCGGCCTGCAGCAGAATCAGGCTGGTGGCCAGGTGGTCCTCGTTGGCGGGCTCGAGCCGTGAGCGCTTCTTCGACACCCGTCCCAGATGTTGGAGGTAGATCGCGCGCTGCGCCCGCACGACGGCGAGGATGTCTTCTCGACGCTCCGGGGTCAGGAACACGAGCTTGATTGCGAGGTCGTCGCGGAGGGGAAGCGGGCCATCGATGGGGGGACGCGCCAGCCAGTCGTCGAAGCGCTCCCGTCCCGCGGGTTGCAGTCGGAAGATGCGCTTGTTGGGCCGTCCCGTCTGCAGGCACTCCTCGCCTTCGATCAGGCCCTGGCGCGCCAGGAGGCCGAGTGCACGGTACATCTGGCCGTAGTTCAGGACCCAGAAATCGCCGTACAGGGCGTCGAAGTCAGCCTTGAGCTGGTAGCCGTGGATGCCGTCGCCGCGGTTCGAAATGAGACCCAGAAGCGCGAGATGAAGCACGTCGACGTGCATGAGCAGGTCCTCCCGCAGCGCATGCCCGGCTGTTCGCAGCCTGGTGATGGTTCCTTGGCATCGAGCCCGAGACACTGTCAAGGAGAATCGGTCCGGGGGGCTGATGGGTTCTGTGAACATAGTCGCTAGCGGAATAGGACCTGTCGCCGGACGCCGTGTGGCGCCGGGTGGTGTGCCGGGCGCGCGAGAATAGTGCCTATCGAACTACTGCGGTGTCCGGTGCTCTGGGTGTTACGCGTGTGCCTATCCCGGGTGGCAATAGCAAAAGAATCAGAGTAGAAAGGTTATCGTTGACACAGGCACTGCGGGCGGCGTAGTGCGGCGGAGACGTCGTACAACGCGACGACCGGGAGGTGCGTCATGGTGCGCTATTTCGTTCTGGGTCTGCTGCGTGACGGGCGCGCTCGTCATGGCTACGCAATCATGAAGGAGTGCTGTGAGGCCACGGGGACCGCGCCGAGCGTGGCAAACATCTATCGCGAGCTGAGCAGTTTGTTGGCCCTCGGGTGGGTACGGGAAGCGACCAATCCGCCCGGTACCGATGCGCGCCGCGTCCCGTACGCCATCACGCCCGCTGGGGCTGCGGCCCTCCATGAATGGCTGGCGGCTCCAGGTGTCGCATCGCTCAGCGGCTACCGCGACGGGTTCTCGCTGCGAGCGTTCGTGGTGGCACATGTGGCCGGCGACCTCCCTGTCAGCGTCCTGTCCCGCTGGCGTGACGAGCTCTCCTACCAGCGGCAGATCCTGCGCCGCGAACGTGAGGCGCTTGTAGGCCGACGGCGGACCGCCCGGGAGGGACACGCATCCCTGGGCATTGTCCTCGAACGACGTCTGAAGCATCTTTCGACCGACCTCGAGTTCGTGGAGCGACTCAGCGCGGCCCTGGGCGACGGGGAACCCCGTCACGAAGCAGCCATCCGGCGTGCCAGCGGCGCCGGCGTCCAGGCCGCGCGCGGGTAGGCGCTGAAGACGGCCCCGGTGGAATGGAAATAGCGTTGTAGGGGAGGAGAACAACGCTGCGTCCAAGGGTCACGCGGCTCGCCGTCGCCCTCGCGGCTTCACGCGAACCGTCGCGAGCGTCTGGGCGTCCGACTCCAACGCTGCACGAGAGATGAGGAGGTCCCATGGTCCGCTACGTCGTACTTGGTCTGCTCCGTGATGGGCGCCCCCGACACGGCTACGCCATCATGAGGGAGTACCGGGAAGCGATGGGCGCCGCGCCGAGCCTGGCCAACATCTATCGCGAGCTGCACAGTCTGCTGACTCTCGGCTGGGTGCGGCCCGCCGTCAATCCGCCAGAGGCCGACGCCCGGCGTGTCCCGTATACCATCGCGCCGCTGGGGGTGAAGGCACTGCACGACTGGATCGCGGCGCCCGGCGGCTCGCCGTTCACCGGGTACGCCGACGGCGTCTCGCTTCGTGCGTTCGTCGTCGGGCACGTCGGGACGGACCTTCCCGCGCGAGTGGTGGCGCGGTGGCGGGAGGAACTCTCGGCGCAACGTCAGGTGTTGCGGCATGAGCGCGACGCCCTGGTGCGGCGGCGGAAGAGTTCCACGACGGGCAACGCCCTGACGAAGGTTGTGCTGGAGCGGCGCCTGCGGCAGGTGTCGACGGACCTCGACTTCGTGGAGCAGCTCGGGGCCACTGCGACCGTCCAGAGCACGAACGGCCCCGTGGTGTTGGGTGGGGTCGGACCGATCGTGGCGGCGCGGACACTGTAACCCCGCCCCGATTGGACACGCCCCCCCTCGCGCCCGTACGATGCCCCCATGGTCATCCGCCCGGGCGTCTCCGCCATCATCCAGACGCCCGAAGGCCTCCTCCTGCAGCGTCGCGCCGACAACGGCCTCTGGGGGCTCCCCGGCGGCGGCGTCGAGCCCGGCGAGTCCGTGCGCGTGGCGGTGGTGCGCGAGGTGCGCGAGGAGACCGGGCTCGAGGTGACGCCCGGACGTCTCATCGGCGTCTACTCGGCGCCCGAGAACCACCAGATCGTCACCTACCCGGACGGCAACGTCGTGCACTACGTGAGTACGTCGTTCGAGTGTCGCATCGTGGGCGGCGCGCTGGTCTGTGGAGACGAGTCGCTCGAGCTGGCCTGGTTCGATCCCGAGCGGCTGCCGGCGGAGCTGGTGCCCATGCACCGGGTGCGTATCCTGGATGCGCTGCTGGGCCAGACCGAGGCGTTCGTGCGATGATGGGTTTCGTCCGTTGATGCTGGGTGGCGTGCTCTTCGCCGCGGCCCTGGCCGCCAGCACGCCGGCGCGCTTCTTCGTCACCGGCGACGGGCACGTGACCATCGTCAACGCGCACACCGACGAGCGCGTCACCACCCGCTACCGCGCCGCCGACCGGACCTACGACGCCGCCGCCGTCCGCCGTATCAGCCACCTCTTCCGCTCGCGCGGCGACCAGGACGAGACGCTGGTCTCGCTCCGGCTGATCGAGGTGTTGAGCCATCTGCAACGCATGACGGGCGGGAAGCCGCTCGTCCTCCTCTCCGGCTACCGGAGTCCGGAATACAACCAGGACCTGAAGCAGAAGGGCGGCCAGGTGGCCGGCGGGTCCATGCACACCGAAGGGCTGGCGGCCGATGTCGCCTTCGCACGTCCCGAGCTACCGGGGTTGTGGCAGAAGCTGCGGGCGCTCGAATGCTGCGGCGCCGGGCTCTACCGCAAGCAGGGCTTCATGCACGTCGACGTGGGCAAGCCGCGTTTCTGGGAGCCGGCCACGTCGAAGGTCGAGCAGAACCTCTCCGCCGGCAACGCCCGCCTGCTGGCGCGTACCGAGTTCGACCGCTACGCCGCCGGCGAGACCATCGCCATCCGCCTGCACGCGATGACCGTGCCGCCGGTGCTGATCGCGAAGACGGCGCGCCTGGTGCCGGCTCGGGGTGACGAGCGCACGGTCGCGGTCGCGGGCGATGGACCCGAGCGCGAGGGATGTTTCCTGGTCGAAGCGTCGGGCGGGCGGGTGCGCGTGCCCGATGCGCCCGCCCTGGAGCCCGGCAAGGCGCGCATCGTCCTCTCCACCTGTGCGCCGCGGGTCGAGCGCACGCCCGAGACGGTCGAAACCAACCCGCTCGAGATCGTCGCGCCCTGAACGGCGCTCAGGCGGACGCAAGCGTCATCGGCATGCCACCCTTCGGGCGCAGCGTGAGCGTCGCCTCGTATCCCACGGGGCCCTCCGACGCCCGCGCCAGGCGGTAGCGCTGCACCAGCATGGCGAGGACGATGGTGCCTTCCATCAGGGCGAACTCGTTCCCGATGCAGAGACGCGGCCCGCCGCTGAACGGCAGGTAGGCGAAGCGGTGGCGGGCGGCCACGCGCTCGGGCGTGAAGCGCTCCGGATCGAAGCGCTCGGGGTCGTCCCAGAACTCCGGGTGGCGGTGGGTGACGAAGGGCGACATCGACACCGGCGCGTTGGCGCGGATGTGGTAGCCGCCGATGGTGTCGTCGCCGATCGCCTGGCGGCTGATGCCCCACACCGGCGGGTAGAGGCGCATGGTCTCCTCGAGGACCATGCGCGCGTAGCGCAGCGCGGGCAGGTCGTCGAGGGTGGGTGCCCGGTCGCCGATCGCCGCCGCCACCTCGGCACGCAGTCGTGCCTCCACCTCCGGATGCTGCTCCAGCAGGTAGCACGCCCACGTGAGTGCCACGGCTGTCGTCTCGTGTCCGGCCAGGAGGAAGGTCATGACCTCGTCGCGTAGTTGGCGGTCGCTCATGCCCTCGCCGGTACCCTCGTCGCGCGCCGCCAGCATCATGCCGAGGAAATCGCCCGCATCTTCGCCCGTCCGCCGGCGGGTCTCGATGATGCGGTAGACGACGCGATCGAGGGCGTGCCGCGCACGCAGGAAGCGCACGTTGCCGGGTGTGGGCAGGAACGCCGGCCACGGCACGAAGCTCATGGCGCGCCGGCCGAGGTACTCGAGCGCCGTCATGAGGGCGCGGCCGACGGCGCCGGCCTCTCCGGCGAGGTCCATGCTGAAGAGCGCCTTGCCGACGATCTGCAGCGTCAGCCGGCTCATCTCCGCGGCCACGTCGAACGGCACCTGCCGACCCGCACGTGGCGCCCATCCGTCGAGCATCGCGGCGGTGCAGTCCTGCATCAGGCGGGCGAAATTGGCGATGCGCTGGCGATGGAACGCCGGCTGCGCCAGCCGCCGCTGCCGGCGCCAGAAATCCCCCTCGCTGGTGAACAGTCCCTCGCCGATCAGGATCTTGACCTTGGCGATGACGACGCCCTTCACGTAGTTCTGGTTGTGCTCCTGCAGCACGTGCTTGAGCGCGTCGGGGTGGAACACCATGTACGACGTGAACGGCCCCATCGGCAGGCACACCACGTCGCCGTAGCGGCGGAAGAGGCCCACGGTGTAGCCGAGCGGATCGCGCCGGATGTCCGACACCAAGCCGAAGGGCGTGCGGTAGCGGGGTCCCGGCGCGACGGCGCCGCGACCGTTCGGGACGACCAGAGCGGCGGCGTCGCCTGCGGTCACGGCCACGGGATCAGTGGACCGGATGGGGCGGCGGGTGTCAATCAGGCTCGGCGGGAACCCGTTCGCGGCGTCGGAGGGGCGGCCTGCGGGAGAGGGACGTGGCGCCCACGCCCGCCCGCTACGGGGACCGTGGTGCCTCACCCAGACCAATCAACCCCAGGCGCCGCCAACCCACACGCCCCAACCATGTGCGTGGCGGCGGCAGTGGAGACGGAGAAGCGACGGGAGGGCTGTCGCGCCAGCCGTCGAACCACAGCGCGGATGAGCGCGCGTCGACCACCGTCCGTTGCGCCCCGTGCTTCTTGAAGTTCATGAGCACGTACACCAGCGCATGACGGGCTGCGCGCGGCGTTGTGAGCGCTCGTGCGTGGTACCGGTCCCCCCACACCCGTCCCCGGCGTCCGAGCGCGCGGTTGACGGCTCGTGCGACCCGGATGGCCAGACCCCGCATGCCGCGCGACAGTGCGTAAGCCAGATCGGCTTCGACCACGAGGTGAAGATGATCGTCCTGCACAGAGAACTGAACCACCCGGAAGGGACCGCGGGACGACGCCATCAGCGCGTCGCGGACGAACGGAAACACGCGATCGGAGCGCAGGCAACGGAGCGCGGCATCCGTTCGCAGCGTGACGTGGACCGGGTGTGGGGCCTTGTGCGGCGGGCGCATTCGATGCGGCACGCCCGGTCGACGGCCGGGGGTGCGCTTGCGGCCTGCGCCGCGACGACGCCCACCCCAGGTGGGGCGCGTGGGAAGAGCGAGCTGGCGCGGTGTGCGTGCCATCTTGATTAGGCAATATAGCAGTCTAGCATGCCGCTGTCAAGCCGAAGGGCGCGCGAGGCCCCGGGGTGGACGCATGGCGGCGAGCGTCGGTTCGGATCCGTGGGGCACTCCGTCGCGCCGCTTCGCCGGATGCCGACCCTGGCCGCGAGGTGAAATGGCGCGGTGCCGATGCGTGCCTGTCGCTGGCTGCGGGCGGAGTCGGCGCTTCGTGGGCAGCGGCCGTGCCCCGGTGGGATGTCGATGCGCTCGTGGACCGGTGACGACGACCGAGCGGCTGCCCCCGCTCCTCAGTCCTCCGCCTCCCGCGGCACCAGCCGGATCTCCACGCGCCGATTCCGTGCCCGCCCCGCGTCGTCGTCATTCGGCGCCAGCGGCCGATACTCCCCGAACCCCGCCGCCCGCGTGCGTACGCGCAGCGCTGGGTCGCTGGCGGCGAGTGTGCCGGCGACGCGGGCGGCGCGGGCGAGCGACAGCTCCAGGTTCGACGGGAAGAGGGCGGTGCGGATGGGTACGTCGTCGGTGTGGCCGATCACGTCGACGGTGTACTCGGGCAGTGCCTGCAGGGTGGGGCGCATCCTGTCGAGCACCGGGAGCGCCGCGGGCAGGAGGTCGGCCTTGCCGGAGGGGAACGTGACCACGTCGGGAAGGGAGACGATGACGGCGGCGCTGGTGGTGGTGACGGTTACGGTCTCGATGCCGGCGGTCGCGAACAGGTCCTCCAGGCGATGGCCGACGGCGGCGAGTGGCGCGGGCGGTGCGGCCTCGGCTTCCGGCGCGGTTTCAACAGGGGCATCAGCCGCGGGCAACTCGCCAGGGGCGTCCGCCGTACGCGCGGACGGCGTCTCGGGGGGCGGCTCAGGCACCGTCTCCCGCGCCTCGACGACGGGGCGGTCCTCTGACGGCGCGGGTGCCGCGGGAAGCTCGACGCGCGCCGGCGCCGGTGCCGATGCCGGCGTCGGCACCATCATGCGCGGGCGGGCGCTGGTCACGATCAACGCCACCAGCACGAAGGCGAACAGCTGCAGGCAGAGGTCGCTGAACGTGACCAGCCAGGCCGTCGAGTCTTCGTCGACGATCTCCGTCGTCGCGAGGAGCTGGCGCAGATCAGGCCGCATGCTCTGCCAGGACCAACGGTGCGGCCTTCGTCGAGCGTTCGGGGGCGGAGCCGCCCACGTAGACGCGCAGCACGCGCTCGAGACGCGACGGGTACTCGCGCCGCTCGATCAGCAGGATGCCCTCGATGACCATCTGCATGAGGAGCGTGCGCCGGACGAGATGCGCCTGCAGCTTGGTCACGAGCGGCAGGATCACCACGTTGGCGACCACCGCGCCGTAGAGTGTGGTCAGGACGGCGATGCCGAGACCGGAGCCGATGGATGCCAGATCGGCGCCGCCCAGGTTGCGCAGCAGGAGCGCCAGCCCGATCAACGTACCGATCAGTCCGAAGGCAGGGAAAAGCTTGCCCAGCGTGAGCAGCACCTGGCGGCTGGCGTCGATCTCGGAGACGCGTACGCGCGCCTCGGCGACCAGCGCCTCCTCGAGCAGGCGCGCGTCGTCGAGGTCGCCCGCATCCGTCATCTCGAGCGTGACCGCGACCGCCCGTCGCACGAACGCGTCGGGCGCGGCGGCAGCCTCTCGCTCCAGATCCGGCGCTCCCCCGCTGCGGTACGCGCGCGCCAGCTGCTTCAGGCACCCGATCACCACTGCCGGGTCGGTGTCGTCGCGGAGCGCGTCCTGCAGGTGGCGCCACGCCGCCGTCCAGCGCGCGCGGGAGAACGTGATGCGCCCTACGGCGAGCGCACCGCCCACGGTGATGAGCAGCGAGACGGAGTCCAGGAAGCCGGTCGTGGCTGCGAGGGCGAGCA
Organism: uncultured Binatia bacterium (SeqCode); assembly: GCA_964618895.1. Lineage (GTDB taxonomy): Bacteria > Desulfobacterota > Binatia > DP-6 > DP-6 > CAZUDO01. Next base: position 16,075 of record CAZUDO010000096.1, on the reverse strand, counting down.
GGAAGGTCGCGACGCCGAAGGCGGCTAGGGCGGGGACGAGAGTATGCCGCACGGAGCGGGCGTTGGGCATGCGGGGCGACAGCAGGTTCGGTGCCACGCCGTGGGCGCGCCGTGGCACGTACCGAGGTTGAGTGCACCGGCAGGATCGGCCGCATAGAGGCGATTCGTGCCGGAGATGGATGCTCCGCATGCATGTCGACGGCACAGCAGAGATAGGTGACAATTCGTTGACCCTCGCGCGCGCGGGCTGGTAGCGTCGCGGCATGCTCGTGAGTGTGCGCATGCCGTTGCGGTTCCTGCGCGGGAGCTACGCGGGCTTCGCTCTCACCGTGCTGGCGCTCGCCGGTGGCGTGGCGCTGGTGTGTGCCGTCGAGCTGGTCAACCGCGGCGTCCTGCGCGCTGGGCGTCCTGTGGGTCCGGGAAACGTTCCCGCAGCTCATCGGGTACGCGCTCGCGTTGCATCTGCCGTACGCGTCGGCCGCCGTTGCCCTCGGGCTGACGCTGGTCGTGAGCCTCGTGGCCGCCCTCGGCCCGGCCCGTCGCGCGGCCCGGCTGCAGCCGGCGGTCGCCCTGCGGTACGAGTGACGCATGCCCCGGGATGCCGTCGTCGCCTGTGATCGCGTGAGCAAGCGCTACGGCAGCGGCCGCCGGGCTGTCTACGCGCTCGCCGACCTCACGCTGGCCGTCTATCCTGCTGAATTCGTTGCGATTACCTTCGCGATCGGCGATGACGTGATCTACGGCGCCACGCCTTCGCGGAAACGCCGCACCACCGCCGCAGGATCCTGGTGCTCGCCATCGACGGCGTAGTTCATCCGCCGCATCGCCTCCGCCGTGATCTTCCCCCCCAACCCCTCGAGCGCCGCGCCCAGCGCCGGATACCGCGCCAGCACCTCCCGCCGCACCACCGGCGCCGCCTCGTAGGGCGGGAAGTATCGCCGGTCGTCCTCCAGCACCACCAACCCCAGGTGCGCGATCAACCCGTCGGTCGCGTTGCCCGCCACCACATCCACCTGCCGGTCGGTGAGCGCCCGGTAGAGCAGTCCCAGATCCATCGTGCGCACCTCGCGGAACGCGAGCCCGTACGTGCGCGCCAGCCCCGGATACCCGTCCGCCCGCGCCGCGAACTCGTACCCGAACCCGGCGCGCCATCCGGCCGCCTGGCGGGCGGCGTCGGAGATGGTGCGGAGGCGGTCCCGGGTGGCGTCGTCGCCGCGGATCACGAGCGCGAAGGTATTGTCGAAGCCGAGCGGGGCGGTCCAGACGAGCCCCGCCGGCTCGTACCCCGCCCGGACACGCGCCAGCGCGGCGGCCGGGTCAGCCACCGGCGTGTCCTTCAGGATCGCCGTCAACGCCGTGCCCGTGTACTCGACGTAGGCGTCGATCTGCCCGGCGCGTAGCGCCGTGTCGCACACGAACGTGCCGCCCAGGTCGAGCCGGCGCTCGGCGACGAGCCCCGTCGCCTCGACCGTCTGCGCCAGCAGCTCGCCCAGGAGGCGCTGCTCGGTGAAGTTCTTCGAGCCGACGACGACGCGCTCGCCGCTCGCGCAGCCGAGCACCGCCGCCACGAGGGCCAGCGCGAGACGTCTCATCGCCCAGGCCGCAGGCGCCGCTCGAGCGCGCCCAGTGCCACGTCGGCCGCCACCGCGAGCAGGGCGGCCGGCAGCGCGCCGGCCAGGATGGTGCGGTTGTCGACCATGGCGACGCCGCGGAAGATGAACACGCCGAGCCCTCCGGCGCCGATCGCGGCCGCGATGGTGGCGACGCCGATGCCGATCACGGTGGCCACCCGGAGGCCCGCCAGGATGACGCTCGCCGCGAGCGGCAGCTCGACCCGCAGCAGGAGCTCGCGATCCGTCATCCCCATACCGCGCCCGGCCTCGCGCACGGCTGGGTCCACGCCCAGGATGCCGGTGACCGTGTTCCGCACGATGGGCAGGAGCGCGTACACGCTGAGTGCCACCAGCGCGGTGCGCGTGCCGATGCCGCCGATCCACGGGATCGGGATCAGGAAGCCGAACAGCGCCAGGCTGGGGATGGTCTGCGCGACACTCACGGCGCCGAGCACGGTGCGGCGCCACGCCGGCCGCCGCGTGAGGACGATGCCGAGCGGCACGCCGACGGCGGTGGCGATGGCGATCGACGTGCCGACCAGGAGCACGTGCTGGAGGGTCGCGCGCAGGATCTCGGCCGTCATGCGTCCAGGAATTCCCGCACGCGCGCGTCGGCGCTGCCGGCGAGCGCCGCCGGCGTGTCGAAAGCCAGCACCCGCCCGCTGTCGAGCAGCGCGACGCGGTCGCCGACGCGCGTCGCCTCGCGCATGTCGTGAGTGACGAACAGGGCCGTCTTGCCGAGTCGGGTCTGCAGCGCCCGGAACTCCCGCTGCAGCTCGGCCCGCGTGATCGGATCGAGCGCCCCGAAGGGCTCGTCCAGGAGCAGCAACGGCGGATCGGCCGCCAGCGCGCGTGCCACCCCGACGCGCTGGCGCTGCCCGCCGGACAGCTCGTGGGGGTAGCGCCCGGCGTAGTCGGCGGGCGGCAGGCCGACGAGCTCGAGCAGCTCCTCCATCCGGGCGGCGATGCGCGCCGCCGGCCAGCGTTCCAGCTCCGGCACCAGCGCCACGTTGCGCGCCACCGTCAGGTGGGGGAAGAGCCCGATCTCCTGGATGACGTACCCGGTGCGGCGGCGGAGCTGGATCGGATCCCACGCCGTCGTCGCCCGCCCGGCCACCCGCACCACGCCCGCCGTCGGGACGAGGAGCGCGTTCACCAGCTTGAGGGCGGTGGTCTTGCCGGATCCGCTCCGCCCGATCAGCGCCACCGACTCGCCGGCGGCGATTGCGAGCGACAGGCCGTCGACCAACAGGCGCCCGCTCGCCACCCGGAAGCTCGCGCCCGCGAACTCGACCAACGCCTCGCCCGGCACGGGCGCCTGCTAGCACGGGGGCCGGCGGGCGTCCACGCGCGCGCTGTCCCGTGCTACGACACGGGGCATGGACACACACGACACGAGGCGCCGGCTCGTCCGGCACGGCATGGCGCTCTTCCTGCTGGGGTTGGTGGTGGGCGTCGTTGTCCCGGCGTTCACGAACCCGCGCATGGGGCTGTCCGCACACCTGGGCGCGCTCATGACGGGCACGTTCCTGCTCGCGCTCGGCGCGGTGTGGGACGAGGTGCGGCTCGGGGCCCGGGCGGCGATGTGGGCCGCCGGGCTCACGCTGTATGGCTCGTGGGCGAGCGCGATCGCGCTCGTCCTGGCGGCGGTGTTCGGGACCGCCAGCATGACCCCGATCGCGAGCGTGGGACACGCGGCGGTGGCGTGGCAGGAAGCGGTAGTGACCTTCGGGCTGGTGACCGGATCGCCGGCGCTGCTGCTCGGCTGCGGGCTCTTCCTGGCCGGGCTCCGCGGCCGCGCGCTCGCTCAGCCCGGTGCGCGCATGGCGTAGAGGCGCGTCAGGCGCACCTCGAGCACGACCACGCGCCGCGGCTTCCCGCTCTGACCGGGGCGAGCGTCGCGGATACTGTCGGGCACCTCGCGGGCACGCCCGTAGCAGATGGCGACTGCGCCGTCGTGCCAGGTGGTGAACGCGACGCGCGGATTGGCGGCCAGGTCCCGGCGGCGGATGGTGTCGTCGTAGACCACCAGGCGGAGCGTGGTGCCGGTGAGCTCGGCGTGGACGGGCGCGATGTGCGGCTGCCCGGCGGGGCCGACGGTGGCCATGGCGACCAGCCGTGCGCTGCGCCAGAACTCGACCAGCTCGGCGGCGGTCATCTGGCGCGGCGCGTAGGCGACCGAGTCGGCGGCCGCGGGCGACGCGGTGCGGGTGCTGCGGTCGAGCAGGGCCTGGAGGGCAGTCAGCTCGGCGGCGCTCGGTGGGGATGGGGGGGTTCGCACGGGGGCGGACTCCCTACCACGGACCGTTGCACGACCGCCAAGACCGTGCCGATCTCGGGGCGAGGAGTCCGACGACGGGAACCTGGTGAACCCGGCAGCTTGTGTTGTCCGAACGGCGGGTGTCCGGGCGACCGTTCGTTGCGTTGGACAATAGACGCCTGCGGCAGTTGCAGACTCGAAATGCCGGCGCGCAGGGTCATCAGCGCCCCCGGGCCGCCGGAAGGATCGCAATGCGTCCTGGCGGACAGGGCGTGGGTGGCGCGCAGGGCCGCCAGCACGCGTGTCGCGTTGCCGGGTGTCGGCTCGACCCAGAGGTCGAGGTCACCGGTGCCGCGAGCGCGTAGGCTCCGACCACGAGAACCGCGTCGTCGCGCAGGCCCGGGCGGCGGGCGCGCGCCTGCCGGAATAGGGGGGCATCGCCCGGCGTGCGTGGGCGTGTGGCGTAGCCCGCGGCAGAGCGCTCCGCCCCGCATCCGCCGCGGGTGCTGCGGGCTTGCACGTGGACGGCGGCGAGGTGATTCTGAAGGCGGTGATGCGGGTTGGGTGGTGGTCGATGGGGCTGGTGTGCGCCGCCGTGGTCGGAGCGATCCGGCCGCAGCCGAGTGTCGCGGCCATGCTGGCGGGCGCAGGCACCGTGCCGCCGTCGTGTCGGGCACTGCTCGACGGAGACCCGCTGGAACAGGTCCGGGGATGCTCGCCGGGACGGATCGCGCTCACCGACGAGCAGGTCTGGGTGGCCGGGACACCGCGCTCCGAGACCGGGATCTCGTGGGCGCTCGGGGCGCGCGTCGCGTTGCAGCTGACCTACATGCCGCGGGTGAGCACGCCCATGCTGCGCGAGGAGCGCACCGACAGCGTGTTCACTCGCCTCCGCATCGGGTTCTGAGCCGGGCCCCTCGTCAGTCGTGCGGCCCGGAACGCTCCGCGTCCGGCGCCCATTCGCGCCGCCGCCGGGCGCCCTCCGGCACGATCCCGAAGCGCGCCCCCAGGGTGGGCGAGGGCACCGGATGCCCCGCCACCTCCACGCCGAGCGGCACGATCCACGGCGCCGGCCGGAGCGAGCGCGGCACGGCCGCCAGGTCGACGCGCGGGTCGACCAGCCACTGCGGCGGATGGTCGTTCAGCGTGGCGACCGCGCGCGCGTACACCTGTGCCTGCGTGCGGCCCTGCAAGCGGTGGCGGGCGGCCACACGGTGCGCGAGCTGCAGGATCATGTCGGGATGCGTCGCCATCTTGCGCCGTTGGAAGGGCGTGATGTGGCGCCACATCTCCACCTCCCAGCGCTGGCGGCGTACGGGATCGACGACGTAGAGCGCGATCTCGCCGCGCTTCTCGCGCACCAGCATGCGCCACGCGAACGTGTGCCCCTGCTCCGTCCAGCTCGGGTTCCCGGGATAGAGCCACAGGCGGAGTGGGACGAGCACCTGCACCGCCAGGTACGCCCCCACGAGTGCGAGCGTGCGTCGTTTCCGCCTGCCCAGCGGGGAGCCCGCCGGGGCCGGGGCGCTGCGGCCGCGTCGCAGCCACTCCGGGGGCAGGAAGAGCACCGTGGCCGCGATCATCAACCAGGGAAACACGCCCAGGTCGAACAGCTGCCAGTTGAGGAGATGGAAGAGCAGGAGGGCGCACGCTGCCACGGCGCGCGTGCGCCGCCAGAGGAGTGCGGGCACCGCCAGCAGGTCGAGTAGCAGGCTGCCGTAGGCGAACGCGGGGACGAGCGCCTCGGCGCGCAGGAGCGGCCCGATGACGGGCACGTCGGGGCGCGCGGCGAGCCAGCTGCGCAGCGGCTCGCCGCGCAGCCAGTCGGCGTTCATCTTGGCGATCGCCGCGAACACGTACACGATCGCGACCTGCGCCCGCAGGAGCCAGAGCCCCCACGCGGGCACCGTGCGGGAGCGCCACCAGGGCCGCCGCCACGCGTCGATCGAGCAGCTACGGTGCGCGGGCACGAACACCATCAGGAAGCTCACCAGGCACAGCAGGTAGACGTGGTTCAGGTAGTTGGCCTGGTCGAGGAGGAAGAGGTACGTGAAGCCGAGACAGCAGAGCGCCGCGCTGGCGCGGTACAAGAAGCCGACCAGCATGCAGACGGCGAGCGCCGCTAGCAGCGCGCAGTGGACGTACATCCCGCCTGCCGGCCAGGGCTGGACCCACCCGAAGCCGTAGTAGGTGAAGTGGAAGCGCGGCCGCACCCAGAAGGCCGTGATCCACCCGAGACCGAAGTAGAGTCCGATCTGCCACAGCAGGATGGCCGCGAAGGCGATGCGGAACCAGACCAGCGGGGCGATGTCGACGGGAGCGACGCCTGTGCGCGACACGGGAACGACTCTGCCATGAGATGCGCCAGGTCACGAGCGCGCGACCTACCCCTGCCGGTGGGTGCGTGGTAAGGGGTCCCGCATGAACTTCACCGCCATCGTCGCCGCCCTGGCCCTGATCGAGTACCTCGTCATCGCGATGCTCACCGGCCGCGCCCGCGGCACCTACAAGGTCCAGGCGCCGGCGACTACCGGGCATCCGGTGTTCGAGCGCTGGTACCGGGTGCAGCAGAACACCGTCGAGCAGCTGGTCGTCTTCCTGCCGGGGCTCTATCTCTTCGCCACCTATACGTCTCCGGTGGCGGCGGGTTGGATCGGGCTCGCCTTCGTCGTGGGGCGCGCTATCTACGCCCGCAGCTACGTGGCCGACCCGGCGACGCGCGGGACGGGATTCGTCATCGGCTTCACGGCCACCGTCATCCTCGTGCTCGGCGGGCTCGTCGGCGCGATCCTCTGAGCTGTCATACGCTCCCGAACCCCGGGCGCTCCCCCGTCACGACAAGCCGCGCCGGCCGCTCGATCGTTGCTCCGAGCGGCGCCACGTCGTTCGGCCCGTCGGGCGCGAACAGCGCCGCCAGCACGTGTAGCTGCCGCCGCCCCACGCCAACCTCGAACATGCCGCCGAAATACACCGGGATGTCCGCCTGCTGACAGGCGGCGACGGCGGCGAGCGCTTCCAGCACGCCGCCCATGCGCGCGGGCTTGATGTTCACTGCGGCCGGACGGACGGGCAGGGTGGCGATGTCGGCGGCGCGCCGCACCGGCGCGTCCATGCTGATCCGGACCCGCACGCCGTTCGTCCACGGGCCGGCGCCCGGATCCTCGAGCAGGGCCGCGGGCAGGAAGCGATGCGCGCGCGCATGGGCGGTGGCGTCACCGTCGCCCTTGAAATCCACCACCGCCACGCCGCCGGCGGCGGCCAGCGCGGCGTACACGGCGTCGTCCCACGCCGGGTCGGCGTCGATCTTGAACTCGAGCCCGGGCGCGTCGCGGCGCAGGCGTACCATCTCCGCCGCCGGATCGGGACGCCGGTCGAACGAGACGATGTACCGCACCGGCTGCGGCGCTGACCCGGCAAGGGCGAACAGCGTGAGCGCCTGCTGGCGGAGCGCCAGGTCGATCGCCGCCGCTTCGAGCGCGGCACGAGCGTAGGGCTCGGCGACCTGCCGGCGCATCACGGCCGCCCACTCCCCGAGCGTCGAGCGGCCGCGCGGCGCGCCGTCGGCTACCGTGTCGCGCAGGCGCGTGTGCTCCGCGAGTGTCCAGGCGACGTGCTCGCCGTCGCCGCGGCAACCGTGCCCCGCCAGTTGCACCGTCGCACTCGGCCGCCGGCCGCCGGGATACGACGGCTCCGCCACCTCGGCGACGGTGCACGTCACCGCCTCGACTTCGATCGGCAACGCTCGCAGGCGTGCGAGCAGCGCCGCCGCGTCAGCCGTCGGCGGCACAGCGGAACCCGGCGAACAGCTGGCGGCGCTGCGGAAAGTCCCAGTTGCGGAAGGTGTTGCGGATGGCGATCGGGCGCGTCGCCCACGCACCGCCGCGCAGCACCTTGTAGCCGTGGCCGAAATGGACGGCGGAGTACTCGGCGTACGGGAAGGCGACGAAGCCGGGGTAGGGGGCGAAGTCGGTCGCCGTCCACTCCCATACGTCGCCGATCATCTGGTGGCAGCCGAAGAAGCTCCGCCCACGCGGGTAGGCGCCGACGGCGGCGGGGGCGAAGGTACGCTGATCGAGGTTGGCGTGCTCTTCGGTGGGCGGCAGGTCGCCCCACGGAAAGCGCCGGGCGACGCGGGTCTCCAGGTCCCATGCTGCGGCCTTCTCCCACTCGGCCTCGGTGGGCAGGCGTTTGCCCGCCCAGCGGGCGTACGCCGCCGCCTCGTACCACGACACGTGGATCACCGGCCGATCGAGCACCAGCGGTGCCACGCGCCCGAAGGCGCGCTCGCTGAACGTGCCGTCGGGCTGCGGCAGCCACCGGGCGGGATGCGTCACGCGCGCGTCCGCGAGCCAGAGCCAGCCCTCGTCGGCCCATAGCTCGCGCCGGTGATAGCCGCCGTCGAGCATGAAGGCGAGGTACTGGCCGTCGGTGACCGGGGCGATGTCGATGCGGTAGCGCGGCAGGTCGACCTGGTGCGCCGGCCGTTCGTTGTCGTAGGCGAAGCTCCGGTCGTCGGTGCCCATGACGAACGGGCCGGCGGGCACGACCACCATGTCGCCGCCGGTCTCGGTGCCGACCGGGACCACGGCGGCCGGCGGCTCGCGCCGGCGGCCGGGCTCGTAGACCAGGTCGTCGATCAGCTGGATGGTCTGCAGGACGGTCTCGATGTGCTGCGCCTCGTGCTGCGCGATCATCTTGTAGACGTAGCCGTCGGCCAGCAGCGGATCGCTCGGGTCGAACGACACGTCTTGCAGGCGGGCGCGGGTGCGCAGGCGGATGGTCTGCAGGTAGGCCAGGGCCTCGGCGCGGGTGGGGAGCGGCAGCGCGTTCCGCGTCCGGCGCGGGTGGGCGATGGGGTCGTAGAGGTGATCCCGGTGGCGGTCGGCATCGGCCACCGGGATGGTCGGGTCGAGGGCGCGGAGCGACCACTGCTCCTCGTAGTTGGCGATGTGGCCCAGGTCCCAGATGATGGGGCTCAAGAGCGGGCTGTGCTGGCGTGCGAGCTGGGCGTCGGTGAGCGGCTCGATCAGCTCGAGCGTGCGGGCGCGGGCGGCGGCCAGGTGGGAACCGGCCGAGCGCTCGCGGCCGGCGGTCACCGTGCGCCGTCCGCGCAGGCGGAGGAGCAGGACGGCGAAGGCACGCATCGGGTCGGTGAACGTGCGCACCGGCGTGAACCCGAAGCGCGCGGTGTTGGCGACCACCTCGTCGACGGTGAACTTGCGGCTGATCTCGGTGCAGATCATCTCGCCGGGCGCGATGCGGAAGCGCTGGCCGAGGTCGCGGAGCTCGATCACCGCCGCGCGCGCGAAGCGGGCGTAGATCTCGATGCGATCGAGGCGGCCGTTGTAGTAGGCGACGTGTTCGATGGCGTCCAGGTCGAGCTGCGTGCCGAGCTCGCGGTTCATGCGCGCGAACAGGTTCCGGGTGAACGCCGCGCTCCAGCCGGCGCGGTCGTTGTAGGCGGCCTCCAGCGTGCGCACGTCCTTCACCAGGTCGATGCCGAGGAGCACGTGGTCGCCGGGTACCAGGCTCGCCGACACGCGGTCGAGAAAGTCGGCGGTTTCCTGCGGGTCCAGGTTGCCGATGGTGCTGCCGAGGAAGACGAGCATGAACGGCGACAGGTCGCGCAGCAGCGGGAAGGCGCGCTCGTACGAGGCGGCGATGCCGTCGAGGGTGAGCGTCGGGTACGCGCGCGCCAGCGTGATGCTGGTGGCGCGCAGCATGTCGACGCTGATGTCGACCGGCACGTAGCGAGCGGGTGCGTCGCCTTTTGTCCACGCGTCGAGGAGGTGGCGGGTCTTGACCGAGCTGCCGGAACCGAGCTCGACCAGCGTCGGCACCGGCGCCAGCTGCCGGATGGTGGCGGCGTGCTCCGCCAGCAACGCCGCCTCGGTGCGCGTCTGATAATACTCCGGCTGCTCGCAGATGCGCTCGAAGGCGTCGCTGCCGGCGGCGTCGTACAGGTAGCGACAGTGGAGCCAGCGGGGATGATCCGACAGCCCGCGCGCGATCGACTGCGCGAAGCCGGCGGTGGCGTCCGCGGGAGCGTCCACGTGCAAACCGAACCGTGGGTGGTGCTCGCGGCGGAAGCCGGCCAGGGGATCCGGCTGCGTCACTCCCCGGGGTTTTGGGGGAGTTGGCGCGCCGGGTCAATACCCCTTCTCAGCTCCCCAGGGTGCGGCGAATCGCCCGGCCGACTTCCGGCAGCAGGCGCGTCGTCGTCCGCGGGAAGATCGAGTGCAGGCTCCCCGCGCCGTCACCGTCCCAGCGCGGTACGATGTGCACGTGGACGTGCGGGATCGTCTGCCCGGTGGCGTCCCCGTTGTTGATGGCGACGGTGGTGCCGGCGGCGCCGAGCGCGGTGCGCACCGGCCCGGCCAGCCGGACGACGGTGCGGAAGAGGGCGTCGGCCGCCGCCGGGGAGAGGTCCTCCACGCACGCGGTGTGCGCGCGCGGCACCACCAGCACGTGGCCGTCGGCGAGCGGCTGCACGTCGAGGAAGGCGACCACGTCCGGATCGCGCGCCACCACCTCGGCGGGAATCTCGCCGGCGACGATGCGACAGAAGATGCAGCTCATGGGCGAGCAATAGCGCCCGCCCCCGGGGCCGCGTCAACCCCGGGCGGCGCTACTCGCCGACGGCGAGCACGGCGGGCGCGAAGAAAAGCAGGACCGGCGTGGTGGCGGCGTCGATGGCGAGCGTGACGGGAACCAGCGGATAGACCCAGAACGCGGTGCGGGTCGTCGTGAGTGTGGCGGCGGGAATGGTCGTGTCCCGGATCACCAAGGCGGCCGGCCGGCGCGATCGCGTCTCCCCGCTGCCGTCGTCCGTCTCGACGACCCGTACCGGTTCGGGCAGGCTCGACGCACGCGTCACATCGGAGGAATCGAGGGGCGTCACCGGCGCCCCCTCCACCGGGAACGGCGTCCCGGTGCCGAGCGCCGAGAGGGGGATGGCCACCCAGCGCGACGTCCGCGCGAGCGGCGTGTCGACATCGTCGGTCACCAGCGCCGTGTAGCGCAGTAGCAGCCGATCGTCGCTCGTGAACGCCTCGTGGACGGCGAGCACCTGCTCGCGCCGCCGGCCGAGGTCGAGCAGGTGCCCGGTGACGCACCCGCTCGTGCCGAAGGCAAGGGCGAGGACGACGGCCGCCCTACGACAGCGGCCCAGCATAGACCTCGTACAGCTTCACCGGCCCGCCGCCGAAGTACGGCGTGCGCGGATATCGGAACACCCGCCCGGCGCGATCGTAGCGTACGACGACAGGCGCCTCGGCGATGTTGGGATCGTAGGTGAGAAAGCGGATCTCGGCGCTGTCCTCCTCGGCGGTGAAGACCAGCACGACGTGGTTGATGGTGATGTTCGGATAGCGCAGCACGTGCACGATCGGCACGTGCCCGTCGGCCAGCTCGGCCAACAGCGCGGTGGCGGTGTCTCGCTGGTGGTTCGGCGTGAAGGGAAAGATCATGCGCCAGTTCCCGCGCTGCACGTAGCTGTGCCACGGGCCCTCGAGGGCCGTCTGGAGCAGCCCGGGGTGCGCAGCGCTGAAGGTGCGCAGGCCGGTGTAGCCGGGGATCACGATACGTGCCGCCGTGCCCGTCTGCTGGCGGGCGTCGCGGTGCAGCACCTCGGCCACGAGCCGGTGATACGTTGCCGCGTCGGTCGCCGGTTCGTCCGGGGCGAAGCGGGCGTGCACGTGGAACTGCCGCGTGGCGCGCGCCATGTTGCCACACCGCAGCACGAACGCTGGCGGCGGCTGGCGCCGCTGCCAGCGGCCGGCGTCGGTGTCCGCGTCGACGTGGTACTCCCACAGCGTGTCGTTGGCGAATGCGAACGTGTCGGCGGCAAAGCGGAACGTCGCCGGCACCGGCGGCGTCCGCGCCGCGCAGCCGAGCAAGCAGGAGATCGCCACCGCTGCGGCCACGGGGGGATGCGCCCACGCACGCCCCGCTTTCACCGGCATCAGACTGGACCGCTCAGCGGCGCTCGTCGAGCACCAGGTAGAAGGGACTCTGCCCGACCGTGAGGTCGACCGCGCGCGGACGGCCGAGCGAGGTCGTCGTACCGTCGAGCTCCACGCGCGTGAGTCCGCGCACGCCGCTCCCGATCCCCGCGCGTACGGCGACCCCCTCGCGCGTCGCCCAGAAGACGATCACGGTGGTGTGCCGGCTTCGGTCGCGGAAGCAGAGCGCGTAGGCGTCGTCCGGCAGCCTGAGCTCGCGGCGCAGGTCCCGCACGAAGCGGGTGGTGCCGAGGACGCGGCCGAGGGTCGCGGCGGCGGTGAACGCCGGCTTCGGGTCAGGCGGCCCGGTGGACGCGGCATCGTAGCGGAAGACCCCGAAGGCGGCCTCCTTGTCGTGCTGGAAGTTGGTGTAGTCGGTGGCCGTGTACCAGCACACCCGCTCGACGCCGGCGGCGAGTGCCAGCGTGGTGCCACGCACCAGGTAGCGTGCCTGGTCGAGCTCGCTGACGCCGGGCGGGAAGCCAGGCGCGCCGCTGTCGGGAGCGGTGTGCCAGCCGAGCTCCGTCACCCACAGCGGCGGCCGGCGCCCGCGTCCCGTCCGGACGACGGCGCGGAAGTGGTCGATCTGGTGCGGCAGCGAGGGGCCGACGTTGGCGGCGTCGATCTCGGGGGCGGGCGCCTGCAGAAATGTGTACGGATGGAGCGCGACGGCGTCGAACGCGCGCAGGAACCGCGGCGCGGTCTGCAGCACGGCGGCAAGGAAGCCCCAGTCCTGGCCGAAGGTGAAGAAGTCGATCGTGGGCGCGAGCCCGCCGGTGACGATGGTCGCCTTCCGGTCGGCCCGCCGGATCGTCGCCGCGGCGGCGGTTGCCAGCGTGGCGTAGCGTGCCGGCTCGGGCCCGGGCTTCCAGAAGACGGCGAAGTTGGGCTCGTTCCATATCTCCCAGGCGGGGACGCGACCGCGAAAATGGCGGGCGGTCGCGCCGGCGAAGCGGGCGAACGTAGCCGGGTCGTCGGGCGGATAGCGGTCATCGTTGGCCGGCACGCCGACGGCCGCCCACGGATTGCCGTAGTCGAGGATGCCGAGCAGCTGGATGTCGTGCGCGGCCGCACGCGCGACCAGATCGTCGTAGGCCGTGAACTCGAGCCGGCCGGGCGTAGGCTCGATGTCCTTCCAAGTGAAGTCGGTGCGCACCAGGCGCCAGCCGGCGGCGGACAGGGCGGCCAGGTAGGCGTCGCGCGCGGCGGGGGCGAGGGCCAGGAGTGGCGGCCCGGACCAGGACACGCACAGCGCGTCGCCGACGCGCGGGGGCCGGCGGGCTACCGCGGGGGTAACGAAGGTGAGCAGCAGGAGGGCGGCGACCAGGCGATGCATGCCGGGGTGGTAGCCTGGCATCATGGTCCGGGCAAGGAGTCGGTGCCCTATGGCAGGAGCGCCGCCGCGATCTCGCGCCACTCCGTCCGTGGCAGCTCGGCCGGATTGGCGTGTAGCACCTGCAGGCAGACGTGGTCCGCGCCGGCGTCGTGGTGCGCCTTCACGCGCGCGACGACGGCGTCGATCGTGCCCCACGCGACGATCGCGTCGACGAGGCGGTCGCTGCCGCCGTTGGCCACGTCGGACTCGACGAACCCGAGTGTCAGAAGGTTGCGGACGTAGTTCGGCAGCCCGAGATAGGTCTGCATGTGCTGGCGCGCAATCGCGCGCGCCGCCGACGGGTCGGTCTCGAAGCAGACCATCTGCTCGGGGGCGAGGAGCTTCCCGGGGCCCAGGATCGCGCGTGCCCGCGCCGTATGCTCGGGAGGCACGAAGTACGGATGCGAGCCCCACGCGCGCTCGCGCGCGAGCTCGAGACTCTTCGGATGCAGAGAGGCGAGGACGCGGGCTGGCGGCTCGGCCGGCGGCGCGCCCATGTAGACGGCACTGTCCATGGCGTCCAGGTAGGCGCGCAGGAACGAGAGCGGCTTCCGGTACTGGTGCCCGCGCAGGCCAGCGACCAGCGGCGCGTGCGACACCCCCATGCCGAGGAGGAACCGCCCGGGGTACGATTCCGCCAGGGTCTTCTGCGCCGCCGCCATCGCCATCGCGTCCCGTCCCCAGACGTTGGCGATGCCCGTGGCGACGATCAGGCGGTCGGTGGCGGCGAGGAGGAGGCCCGCATGGGTGAATACCTCGCGGCCGAGCGCTTCGGGGATCCAGAGCGCCTTGAAGCCGAGCGACTCGATCTCGCGCGCGGCGCCCTGCGCGACCGGGGTGGGGAAGATGTCGAGGAAGTGCCAGATGCCGACGCGTCCGAGGTCCATGGCGGGTCTCGTAGCGCAGGTGTGCGGGTGGCGCCAGACAGGGCCGCGAGACGGAGTGAACGACGTCAGTCGTCGGGGTGCGGCACGAGCGGCTCGAGATGCTCGACGTCGTCAAGGTCCTTGTGTCGCCCCGAGGCACGCTTGTTGGTCAGCAGGTCGGCGAGCCCGATCACGGGCAGCGGCGCGCGGTTCCCGTTGGTCAGCTCGAGGGCCTGGTCGACGCGGTGGGACCATGCGTCTTCGAACGTCACGCCGTCGATGGCGCCAAGCAGGTCGACCCGATGCGGCGGTCTGCCGAACTGCACGACCACGTTCGGCTCCAGCAGCTCGCGCTCGGCGTCGACGCCGGGGACGGCGCCACCCCAGAACTCCCGCAGGGCCGCGAACAGTTCGGCGACGTTGTCGGGCGTTTGGTCGTACCAGAGGTCCACGTCGCCTGTCAGCCGGGGGTACCCGTGGTAGATGACGGCCTCGCCGCCGACGAGCAGGAACCGGACGTGATGCCGTGCCAGTGTCGCGATCAGTTCCTGTGCATCGGGGGAGAAGTGGTCACCCCTCACGAGCGCGCGGCCTCCCGGATGTCGGGGGCGTGCTCGCCGTAGACCCGCCGTTTGAGGAGCTCGGCGATCCGGAGTCGCTCATCGAGCGACATCCGGGCGAGCTGCTCCCGGTCCCAGCGATCGGCTTCACGGAAACTTTTCGCCCGGTTACCGATGGGGTCCATCTGCCGCGCCATCCGATCGGGATCATACCGGGGTGGGGCCGGTGGAACCAGCGCGCGGCGCATGGTGCCGAGGCCAGGCCTGTGAGTCTGGTAGAAGCGTACGGCAGCCAGGAACTCTGGTTCGAGACGAGGCGTTCCGCGAGGCGCGCGCGTTCACGCGGCGAGAGCTTCAGCGCCGTCGATTCGATCTGACGTGCTGGACTCGCCATTGGGGACCTCCTACTACGAACTCGCTCCGTTGCCGACGGCTGGCCTCGAGCCGTTCATGCGGCGGTCCGTGCCATCGCCGTGTTGGACGATAGTTGACGCTTTAGCGTCATGACGCTATCCATCGAACCATGAGTTCGTCACCGAAAAGGGCCACCGTGTACTTCGATCCAGAGATCCATCGCGCGCTACGGCTGAAATCCGCCGCCGTGGATCGGTCGATCTCGGATGTCGTCAACGACGCGGTGAAGCTGAGCCTGGCCGAGGACGCTGAAGACCTGGCCGCCTTCAAGACGCGGGCCAAGGAGCCCACCCTGGATTTCGAGAAGGTCGTCAAGGCTATGCGTCGTCGTGGCAAGATATAGCGTCGGAATCAGGCGCTCAGCTTCCAAGGAGCTTGAGGCGGTCGGCCAGAAGTCTGATCGCCAGCGACTTGCGGTTCGGATTCGAGGGCTGGGCGGTGATCCGGATACGATGCTCGATGTCGAGTCCGGCAGGGCGACTACCGGATTGTGTACTCCGTCGACGATGCCGAGCAGCGCGTCACGGTCTTCAAGATTGGACATCGCCGCGAGGTCTATCGCTAGACCCCCCTGGACCGCATCGGTGTCCGAGCCGCCCACCCCAACGGGAGCCCGCACGGGCTCGTGAGCTATGGGGAGACGGTCACACGCATGAACGTCGCAGGAATTGACGTGCTGCCGTGGCCGCCCGTGTTTTGAGCTTTCGCCAGGTCCACGAGTTGCTCCAGGAGCTCTTCGACCTTTCCGCTTTTGTCAGCTGCCTCGAAAGCGTTCATGGTTGGGCCATAGAATCTTCTGAACAAATCGATGAAATGGGCGGGACTCTTGTCGGGCGACACAAAGTGGAACGTATCCTTGCTCATGGATATTTTCTCTTGTGGAACTCCAGCCTGGGCAAAACGCTCGAGGATGTGCGCATCCACGCCCCAAGTCATGGGGCTGACGAAGCCTTCCGGAGGGGGAGGCATAAACGATGAGCTGAT
>CAZUDO010000095.1:0-2630 GCA_964618895.1 uncultured Binatia bacterium (SeqCode) | reverse complement strand
CTACGGGCCGAACGACAGCTTGCTGGTGGAGACGTGGGATCGGTACAACGCGGTGCTCGCGGACCAGCGGCTGCCGGCGACCGGGACGTACACGATCTACTGCGAGGACGAGGATGGGGCCGCGGCCGGAGCGTACCGGCTCGAACTCGATCTCCGCGGCTACATCGGTCGACTGGTAACCACAGGGGTCGGTTCGTCTAGCGCTGGTCCCATTGAGATCAATCTGACGCGGGATCAGCGGCGTGTGGACAGAATCCGTGGTGCTCCTATCTGCCTGCCAGCTGAAGATCACACCTTTGACTACAAGCCTGGGCTCCAGCTTCCCGTCGCCGATAGGCGCTTCTTTGTTAGTGGTATTCCCGTCGAGATCCCGGCAGAGCCAGGGCACGCGCACTCGATGGACATCGACGGTACCTTCCTCGACATGGATGGAGACAGTATCCCCGAGCAGGCCTATGGAGGCTTCATCTTCCATTCTGCCGGGGATCTGTGCGCCTTGCACTGGGCAGCCACCATCGGGCCTGACCAAGACGGAGACGGCTGGAACGACACCGCAGAGCAGACACTCGGATCCTCGCCCACGGATCCGGCCAGTACACCAGAACACGCTGACCTGCTCCCCACTGCGCTGTCGCCACAGTCCGTCTGTGACGACCTGGCCGACAACGATCGCGACGGGTTTACGGACGTATTGGATCCAGGCTGTCCACCCGCTCCCGGCCTACGTCTCAGCACAGCCATCGTCGGCCCCCAACGCGCAAGCCCCGGGCAGACCTTTCCCTACATCGTTCGCTACGCCAACAACGGAAGCGACCCGGTTCCCACAGCCCTCTTCTTTCTTGAGTTGGATCGCTCCCTCCGCTTTGTCTCCGCATCCCCGCAGGCGTTCTACAACCACATTCTTCATTCAGTGGAATGGAATCTTGGTCCCCTTGCCTCAGGCTCAACCGGAGAGGTTAGCACCACCGTCGAAGTCATTTGGGGGCTTCCCGCCGGGACAACTCTCGCGACCTCCGGAGTCATAACTGTCCTCGGAGACAGCGCATTGTCAGTATCGGGTGCCAATCCCGATCTCTACCTGAATGGAGTCGGCAACTGCCCCGGTAGCGAATCATGGAACAAGAATCGCGAGTTTGGGCTGACCCTCGGAGCCAGATGGATTCCTGTTTATGTCGCAACCGAAGACGGTAGCTGTAATGATTTCACACGTTTTATAGACGCATTCGTTGATGTCCAACTGGCTAATGCCAATGTTGCCACCTTTGACAATGGACTTGACCGGATAACCCCAGGGCAATACGGAACGTGCTGGGGATACTCGGGAGGCACGGTGTCCTTGGTAACCTCCATTCTTCAACGCAACGTAAGGTGTGACCGAGTTATCCTGATATCGCCCTTCCTGACGGACCCGGACGAGTTGAGGCAGGTGGCAGCACTGGGAAGCGAAATCTGGATCTACCAATCGGAAGCGGACATCCTTCGGGTCGAAGGCTTCAAGGTCGAAGGCTTCAAGGTCGAAGAGGGTGATCCGTTCCGCCAAGAAGTGAATGTCGTAGACGTGCGCGATGTCACGCACACCCAATGGATACCTTGTTTCAACTATGCTTTCGTGCAGCCGGGCGGGACCAGCAACCGATGCACGGAGGCATTTAACCGCGCCGCACATTCGAAGGCACTCATCGCGGCGGCGCGAGATCCGAACGCGAAGCTCGTGGACCGTGCCTTGGCCCTACCCGGCGACACACTGAATTACACGGTGCAATTCGAGAACGAAGGTGAAGGGTCTGCGTACGGCGTGTACATTACTGATCAGCTTGAATCGGACATCGATGCTTCTTCACTCGTCCTGCAGTCTGGCGAAGGAGGAGTATTCGATGCCACGTCGCGCACGATCTCGTGGTTTGTCGGTGAGGTTGGCCCCGGGCAGACCGGCGAGCGGCGATTCTCCGCAAGGGTGCGCGCAGATGCGCCCTGCGGGACACAAGTTGCAAATTTCGCGACTGTATACTTCCCGAGCGTCCCTGAGGTCACGCCCACGAACGGCGTGATGGTGATGGTAACAGGCACGGCGTGCGACGGCGATGACGACGGTGTTCCTGACTCAGGGGACAATTGCCCAACAGTCGCGAATGCCGACCAGGCGAATGCAGACGGCGACAGTCTTGGCAACGCCTGCGACCATGATGCCGATAACGATGAGATGCCCAATGCTTATGAAAGTCTTTATTCGTGTCTCAACCCACTCGTAGACGATGCTCAAGAGGATGCCGACGAAGATGGTGCGACAAACCTGCAAGAATTTAGATTGAGTACGCCATTCAGCCTTGGATTTGACCCGTGCGACCCCCAGAGCACTCCCGTGGTGGTGCCCGGTCTGGCTCCCGCGGTCAACGTCAATGCCCTCTTCCCCAGCGTGCCTAACCCAGCGACGGGAAGCGTCCTTGTGCGTTTTGCGTTGGCTCGCCCCGGCGTTGCCCAGCTTGAAATATTCGTAACCGTCGTCTGACGCCCACTCTTCCGCCGGGTCGCGCGGCCCGTCAGAGTGCGTGGCATGCGACGAGCGAACCCCGAGCAGATGGCGAAGTGGCTGGCGTGGCGCGAGCAGCACGGCTGGAGTTTTCCGGAGACCT
>CAZUDO010000094.1:0-2842 GCA_964618895.1 uncultured Binatia bacterium (SeqCode) | reverse complement strand
AGGGCTCTCGAATCGCGGCATCTGCGAGAAGCTGTTCATCAGCCCGAAGACCGTCGAGACGCACGTGAACTCGATCTTCGGGAAGCTCGGCCTCATGCCGACGGGTGACGAGCACCGCCGTGTGCTGGCGGTGCTCGCCTTTCTGCGCGCGTAGCGTCGGCTACCTGACGATCGGCTGCCAGTCCGGATGCCAATCCGGGTGGAACGGCGAGCAGTCGTAGTCGCTCGCCTCGATCCGAACGTTGTCGACGGCCACGCGAACGAGTTGGTGTGCAAACGAACCGAAACTGGCCAACTCGAACGTCAGAACCGCGGCACCCTGGATCGCGGGAGCGGAGAGCAGTTCAACCCAGGAGCCACCACTCTTGTAGTAGCTGGTGTACGTCGCTCCACTCCGAACGAGACGCAGAGTCCCGGACTGATCGAGCGTCGGCACGGCATTGAACGAGCCCGGCGGAACGAACGACCCGTACGACTCACCCCAGTCCTGGCTCTGCCGCCCGACCGTCCCGTCAGCGTAGAACGCATGAATCTGAACCATCGCGCCATTCGCCGCGGGCCAATCGAGCAGCTCATAGTCGACCTGAGCATCGAAGTCCGCGTTGAGGAGACAGTTGAAGCCATAACGGACACTGATCGCCGGAAACGGACCCGTGCTAGGCGCGGCGTCGGCTGTGAGCGAAAACTCGACCCGCCCGTTAGCCTCGTCGACGAAGCCGCCAGTCCCGTCATGAATGAGGTTCCAGTGCTCGACGTCACGGACGTTGTCGTTGAAGTTGTCCGTGAACGGAAACACGGTCTGAGGTGTCGGGAAAACGAGATCGACGTCCCCGCTTCCGTCGAGATTCATCGTGTGACTCGAGCAGACCGGGTTGGGAGCGCCCGGCGGCCTTGGTGCCGTGCAGGCCGTGTACGCGATCTTCTTCCCATCAGGGGAGAAGGCCGGGAAGAATTCGGTGCGCCCCGGAGTGTCGGTGAGGCGGCGCTCGCTGCTCCCGTCGGTGTGGGCGAGGTAGATGTCGTTCTCACCGGATGCGCCTTCGCGAATGAAGACGAGGTCGTTGCCGCTCGGTGACCAGTTCGCAAAGTAGTCGTACCCGGCCGTGTTGGTGACCCTCACGAGCGGGGCGTCCGGTGCCCATACATAGAGGTGACCGTTTCCGTCGCGTTCACTCGTGAAGACGATCTTCTTCCCACGAGCCGATGTCGCCGGCGACCAGTCGACACCGGCGTCGTTCGTCAGATTGGTTACGCCGCTTCCGTCGGCGTTCACGCGATAGATCTCGAAGTTCCCACCGACGACGGACTGGAAAACGATCTGCTTGCCGTTCGCGGTGAAGGCGGGATAGCGATTGCGGCCGGGCAGGTTCGTCAGTTGCGTCGGATCGCTGCCGTTCGCGTTCATGACCCAAATCTGCATCGTCCCGGTGCCATCGCTCGCAAAGACGATTCGGCGGCCGTCCGATGACCAGCGCGGATCGATGTCCGAAACCTTGCGGCCGTCGTGGCGGGTGAGGTTCCGGCGGTCGGTGCCGTCGGAGTTCATGACCCAGATCTCGTCTTCGCCAGCGTGTTGCGAACCGAAGACGATCTTGCCATTCTTCCCAGGGAACGCCGCAGACGCGGTCAGAGACGCGACGAGCGCTGCCAGGACGACGGCGACGCCTGATGCAAGGGCTCTCTTAGACATGTGTCACTCCTTTGGCTGGATTCGGGTCAATCGTCCGATGAGTCACTCAAGGAACGCTCAAACGGCGAGCACCGCCCAGGGTGTGCATTCCGGGGAGATGTGAGACAGATCGTTCCGGACACATCCCTGACACCGCCAAGCCGACCGCTTGAGTGAACTGTTCAAACCGATGCGAGGGGAGCCCCGCGCTTGGGGCTCCCCTCGCTGGCGACATGACCTAGCCGCCGTACTGACCGCCGTATTGACCGCCCGCCGATCGGAACTCGACCGACCCAGCGGGAGCGCAGATCGCGACGACGCTGAACGCCCCGCTTCCGCCGGCGACCAGGCCGTACCAGCCCCTCGACCCCGACGTACCGGTGCCGCTTCCGTCACCCGGATGCGACGCACGCACGAGGCCCGGTGTGGGGCGGTTTTTGATAGCCCCTCCGACGACGCTTAGATCAGTGCCACAGACGGCTTCGACCGCCTGCTGCGATGCCGAGTCGGGACCGGCGGTGACGTATTCGAGCTTGGCCAGCCCGCCTCCACCCGTTCCCGGCGGCCCCGGAGGGCCAGGGGGCCCGGGCGGACCCTCGGTGTTCCAGGTAACGACGATCTCGTTGGCTTTGCACCTCGAGGCGTCGTCGACGAGGCGAACCTGACCGGTCTTGCTCTTGCAGGCCGTGATCACGGACGACGCGCTCAGCGCCGCGATCCCCGCGTACCCGACCCCGGCGACGACCACAGCCGTTACGAGTCCAGCGGCAAGGGCCGTAAACGACGGGGCCAACTTCTTGCGTGTCCCCCTCTTCATCCTGCCTCCCTTCGTCGGTTACTCATTTCCGTCCGAACATGCATGAAGAACCTCAAGAAGCGCTCAAGCCACGAACAGCGCCCGGATTGAGCTCACCAGCGCGTACGACTGCTGACCTCGCCGCGTCGCCATCAGTCACCGCGGCCAATGCGAGCCACGCCCGATAGTCGTTCGGATCACGTCGAGCAGCGCGATCGAAGAGGACACGAGCTGTGACCCGATCGCCGAGCGCCAACGAGGCGCGCCCACGCGTGAGCAGGGGCTCGATGGACCACGGTTGCCAGCGCTCTGCACGCTTCGCGGCACGCTCCGCGGCAGGTGGATCTCCCCGCGCGAGTGCTCGACTGGCGTCCTCC
>CAZUDO010000093.1:0-39602 GCA_964618895.1 uncultured Binatia bacterium (SeqCode) | reverse complement strand
CTCCCAGTCTTGCAGGGTCCGCAGGTTGAGACCGTAGCGGTTCGCGAACGCCGCTTGGGAAAGGCCGCTCCGTTCCCGGATCATCCTGACCTCTCTCGGTGTCAACGTCACGCGCTGAAACTCCGCGAGGCGCTTCCGCGGGACTGGCCGGGCATCTCGGTACTTGCGCGCGCGGGCGACAACCTCGGCCTCCTTCATCGCCGCGAGACGGGTCCAGTCGGTCTTGCCCTTGAGCCGCACGGAGCGCCCGCCGGCCAGTCGCCGTCGCGGCTTGCCGTCAGCCCCGAGCACCACGTGCGAGATACGCTCTGCGCTCATCCTTATTCGCCCTCCGCGCGGAAATCACGCGTCGTGCTTCGCCACGGACTGTGTAGACCAGGAAGACCACGTGCTCGCCCACCCGGCCAATGACTTGACGGCGCTCCTCGCGATACTGGCGCCGGCTGTCGATGCGCTCGATCCGTAGCGCATCCGAAAAGACCTCGAGCGCATCGGCGAAGTCGAGCCCATGCTTGACGAGGTTGGCCTCCCGCTTCTCCTCGCCCCACGCGAACACCCAGCTCGCATATACGGGATATCCGTAGTCGGTTTCAAGGCCCGGTCGGCGCGCTCAGCGACGTCGGTCCAGGCGTGCTGTCGCGATCTTGGGCGGACTGCGGCAGGGTCAGCGGCTCGAGGCGCCGACCGCGAGGTCGTAGACCGGGGTCTCGACTTTGCGCGTGGGCTTGCCGGTCCGGATCAACCGGTCGATCTCACGGAGCGTGGTCTCGTCAATCCAGAGCTCGCCACAGGCCGGGCAGACTTTGGCGGGCACGTGGGTAAAGAGATAGAGGCGGCCGCCGCGCTTCTCCTCGTGGTTCACTGTCGTCGCGCGGAGCTGGCCTCGTCCGCAGACGGGGCACCGTGTTTTCGGGGTGTGGGGTTTGGTCTTCATGGCTGCGGTGTTCTCCTTCGCTTAGCCCCCAGGCGCTTCCGAGTCCACGGGTCTTCCCACTTGCGGGGATCGAGCCAGTGGACGGTGATCACATAGAGGCGACCGTCGTGGACGCCGTAGGCGACGGAGACGTAGAGGGGTCGTCCCTCGTCGACGTGGGCCATGAGCAGCGCCTTCGGGTAGGGGCGGGCCGTGGGGCGCGTTTCGATGATCTCTCCGGACTCGATGACGGTGAGCGCCTGCGCGCGGGTGACACCTCGTTGGGTGGCCCGGAGGAGCGCGTGGTAGCGCCAGGTGATGCGGGCGGCGCGGGCAACTCGAGGAGATACTCGGCAGGGCCCGACGAACGCTCGCCGTGTGCGGCATCGTAGTCGGCCAGGAATCGCTCTAGGTCGACCTCTTCGGCAGGGGTCTCGAGAACGCCCTCCAGCTTGCGGATCAGGGGGCCGAGCTCCGGTAGCCCCAAGCGTCCGACCGGCGAGCCGCGTCAAGAAGAGCTTGGAACTCAGCCAGATCGAGAAGGACGCGCTCTCGTCCGTCGCTGTCCGCACTGGGGCAAGCCATCGACGGTGAGGTGAGTAGTCACCCTGAATGCGGGTGTCGCCTTTCCGGGGGCGGCCTGCGACAGTGCCGCAGCGCACTGTCCGCGGCGCCTCAGGACCCCGTCGACCCCGCTGCGGGCTCGTCGGTGACCCCCTCGCCCGCGTCCGTCGTGCGGCACCGGAAGCTCGCCATCAGGTCGGCGACGCCATCCCAGCAGGCGCTGCCCTCGACCGTGAAGCTGGCGCATTCGTTCACCCAGTCGTGCAACGTCCCGTCTTCCTGCAGGGCCGCCACGTTGACCTGGTACTGACTGTTCATGAGGGCCGCCGTGAAGGGGAAACAGACCTCCACCCGACTCCCCGGGGTGAGGGTCCCCGTGCGCTGGCCGAGCAGCTGGCTGCTGGTCGAGTACACGGTGTGGCCCCCGAGGCTGCCGAGCTGCTTCACGCCGAACCAGAACACCGGGTCGATCACGGCGTCGCTCACCTCGAAGACCGCGCGCAGGATCACGACCTGGCCGCTCCGCACCTGCACCAGCGCCGTGCCATCCTCGCCCTCGAGCCGACAGGTCAGGTAGCGCAGGCGGCCGTCGCCCGCGCGGCGCGACGCCTCGGCCTTGGTCCAGCCGTGCCGGTCCTGTCCGGTGGCCTGGCGGATCTCATGCGACCGGAAGAGACCCAGGTACGTCTGCACCACCTGATTGGCGTCCCCCGTCATGACCAGGCGCCCCTTGTCGAGCCAGAGCGCCCGATCGCAGAAACGCTGCACCGAGCCCAGGTCGTGGCTCACCAGCACGATCGTCTTCCGCTGCCGCTTGAGCTCCTCGAACACCTCGAAGCACTTCTGCTGGAACTCCACGTCGCCCACCGCCAGCACCTCGTCCAGCAGCAGGATGTCGGCGTCCGCGCGCAGCGCGGTGGCGAACGCCAGGCGCATCAGCATGCCGGACGAGAGACTCTTCAGCTTGGCGTCCCGGAAACGGTCGAGGCCGGCGAAGGCGACCACTTCGTCGACCCGCTTCGCCATCTCGCGCCGGGGATAGCCGAGGACCGCGCCGTACAGGCTGACGTTCTCCTGCACCGACAGCTCCTGCTGGAAGCCGAGCCCCAGCTCGAGGAGCGGCACCAGGGTGCCGTTGACCCGCACCTCGCCTTCGTCCGGGAGGATCAGGCCCGCCAGCACCTTGAGCAGCGTCGACTTGCCGGAGCCGTTCGCCCCGATGATACCGACGAACTCCCCCGGGGGGATGTCGACGCTCACGTGGCTGAGCGCCAGGAACTCCTCGACACCGCTGGGGCGGAAGAGCGACAGCATCTGCTCGGCGAGCGTCGTCCGGCGCTCGTGGGGGATGCGGTAGGTCTTCGAGACCCCGTGCACCTCGATGGCATTCATCGCCGGACCGCCGCTCACGGGCTTACCGCTCCCGGGCAGCCCCGGGCGCGGTCGCGACGCGTGCTGGGCGGTGATCCCAGAAGGCATTCACCAGGTCGTTCTGGTTGAAGCGCGGGGTGAAGGTCTCGCGCGTCTGCCCGGCATCGCGGTGTTTCCGCCAATCCTGCCACACGATGGTCACCGGGCAGCCGTCACAGACCGTGCGCTCGGATCCCCGGGGAGCGCGCTGGTCCGTGAACAGGCGCCGCGCCGACTGGAAGCGGGGGCTGTTCCAGACCTTGCCGAACCCGTTCGCGCGCACCTCGGCGGCCGTCAAGCCGATGCTGCCCAGATCGTCCTGACGGTAGAAGGTCACGCAGCACGGCGCGACGCCGCCGTCGTTGTGCACCACCGCCTGGTACCAGAGCGCACCGCAGCGCGCCGGCTCGAGCTTGACGAAGAACGGCATGGCGGGGTCCCAGTCCGGGCCCACCATCCAGCCCTTGCTGGCCGAGAAGTCCATGTCGAGCTGTCGGGCCATCTGCTCGGCCGCCGCCACCTCGTCCCGGTTGTGCGGAAAGACATGGTAGCTCCAGACGAGCCGCGGTGTGCGGCTGCCGAGACGCCGCTTCGCCTCCTGCATGAGCGCGCAGTTGCGCAGCACCAGGGCCAGATCGCCCCCGACACGGTACTGCTCGTAGGAACTCTGCTGCGCGCCGTCGATCGAGACCCCCAGGACCGTGAGGCCCGAGCGCACGAGACGCTCGGCCCGCTCGGTCGTGAACGGGAAGCTGAAGTTCGTGCTGAAGCTGGTGGTGACGCCGTACCGGGCCGCCTCCGCGACCATGTCTTCGAGATGCTTGTTGAGGAGCGGCTCGCCCCAGTTGTGGAACTCGACCTCGAGGAGGTACGGCCCCAGCTCCGACATCAGCGCGCTCAGGAGCTCCTGGGGGATGGCCCCGCGCCGCCGGCCGGCTTCCCCGCTGCCCGTGAAGCAGGCGGGGCAGCGCAGGTTGCACACGTTCGTGGCTTCGATCGTGAGCTTGATTGGATAGGAGCGCAGGTGGGTGCGGCCGCGCGCGTATTCCCGCTGGGCGCGACGGAAGTTCAGGAGCCTGCGGGGGGTCCACGACGCACCCTCGCTGTTGGCGAACATGACCACGCTGTAGAGCGACCGGAGCGTGAAGGCGCGGCGCAGTTTCTCCCAGGGCCCCGACGTCATCGCACGCGACCGTACCACCTGGCAGGATGAGGGAACAAGCACGAACGCCCAGGCCGCCGCCGTGCTGAGCGCCACGGGCAGGCACGTCGTGACGGCACGATTCGCGGTAGGGGAGCTCGCCGGCGGCGACCCGCCAGGAGGCGTAGGCGACCTGTCCCTCGTCGATCGACTCGAAGGTGAGCAGCACCCCCTGGGCGAGTCGCCGGCCGCCAGCGCGAAGAGCCCCGTGACGGCCAGCGTTCGTCGCAGCCCGGGCGCCGTCATCGACTCCGCCCCAGCGCCTCTGCCAGGTACGGCAGCGCCGCGTCGGTGAGCGACAGCTCGGGCGCCAGCCGCTTGCCCATCCCCTCGGCCGTCATCAGCGCCAGGTTCACCATCGTCATGTGGCTGCGCGCCTGGATGCGGTGGCGGCGGAGGATGTCGAAGATGCGACCGATCTCGAGCGTCACCTGCAGGTTCTTCAAGCCGCGGGCGCGGATGCTGTCGACGAAGGCGGAGATCTCGGCCTCGTAGACGGCGTAGTCGGGCACGGCGTGGTGGGGGGCGTTGTCGTAGAAGAGCCGCGCCACCGTCGGCCCGTCGCCGGTCGACAGCGCATAGAGGAGCGCCGCCGTGGTCAGGCGGTCGGCGTCGTCGAGCGTTCCCACCAGACCCAGGTCGAGCAGGACGACGCGCCCGGGCGGCAGGAAGCGGACGTTGCCGGGATGCAGATCGGCGTGCACGAAGCCGTGCAGGAAGACCATGCGGCACACGCAGCGCATGCCGGCGTCGACCACCCGGCGCACGTCCACCCCGTGCGCCTCGAGCTCCTCCTCGCGTACGCCTTCGACGAACTCCATGGTGAGGACGGCGTCGGAGCACGCCTCCGGCACCAGGCGCGGGAAGTGGATGTCCGGGTCGGTGGCGAAGCTGGCCGTGAAGCGGCGGTTGTTGTCGGCCTCGACGGTGAGGTGTATCTGCTGCTCGACGGCGTCGCAGAAATGCTGCAGTGCGCCGGCGAGCGACATGAGACGCACCGAGGGGATCAGCCGCTCGAGCACCCGGCCGACCAGCAGCAGGATGGACCGGTCGAGACGGATCTTCTCCAGGATGTCCGGCCGGCGCACCTTGACCGCCACCACCTCGCCGCTGGTGCGCAGGACGGCGCGGTGGACCTGCGCCACCGAGGCGGCCGCCACTGGCTCGGGGTCGAAGGTGGCGAACACGTCCTCCAGCGGGCGGCCGAGGTCGTGCTCGATCGTGCGCCGGGCGGCGGCGAACGGAAATGGCGGCACCTGGTCGCGCAGCGTGGCCAGCTCCTCGACCAGCGGGGCCGGCAGCAGGTCGGCGCGGGTCGACGCGATCTGCCCCACCTTGATGAAGGTGGCGCCGAGACGCGTGCACATGCCGACCAGCGCCCGCCCGAGCGCGCGCAGCGGGGCGGCCGGATCCCGCCCGCGGAGCCGCCACCAGGTCGCCGCGAAGGTCCCGAGCGCGAGGGTCGCGGCGCACGCCATCTGCAGCGCACGGACCGCGATCGCGTGCCGCGTCCGCTCCCCGCCGCTCATGCCGGCGGCGCGAGCGGCAGCTCGATCGCGAAGCGGCTGCCCTTGCCCGGCTCGCTGGCGGCGTGGATGGTGCCGCCGTGGCGCTCGACGATCTTCTGCGCCACCGCCAGCCCGAAGCCCGTCCCGCGCGGCTTGGTGGTAAAGAACAGCTTGAACAGCCGGCCGAGCTGGTCCGGCGGAATGCCCGGCCCGGTGTCGGCCACCTCCAGCCGGACGCGCTGGCCGTCGGCGGTGAGCGCCCCGCGGACGGCGAGCGTCCCGCCCTCCGGCATGGCCTCGACCGCGTTCGACACCAGGGCCAACACGACCTGCTCGATCTGCACCGCGTCGACGGGCACCTGCGGCAGCGTGGCGTCGAATGCGGTCTCGAGCACGATCGCCTGCGCCGTGATCTGGGGGCGTAACGACGCCAGCGCGCCCGCCACCAGGCGATCGAGCTGGCAGGGGGCCGGTCGCGGCTCGAAGGGCTTGGCGAAGTCGAGCAGGCCGCGGATGCGGGCCTCCAGCTTGTCCGCCTCCAGCATGATATCGGCCAGGTTCTCGCGCAGCGGGTGGTCGGCCGGCAGGTCGAGCGAGGCCACCTGCGCCGCCGCCCGGATGCCGGCCACGGGATTCCGGATGCCGTGCGCGACCGCCGCCGACAGCTCACCGATGGCCGCCAGGCGCTCGGCCTCGATGAGGCGGGACTGGGCGGCGCGCAGCTCCTCGTTGGCGTGCACCAGCGCCCGGTACGAGCGCGCGTTCTCCGCCGCCACCGCGCCCTGGTTGGCGAGCGTGCGCACCAGCTGCACGTCCTCGCCCGAATAGAAGCGGCCCGAGGCCTTGGCCCCCAGCGCCAGGAACCCGACCAGCCGGTGCTCGAGCGCCATGGGCACGGCCAGGGTCATGCCGAGCTGCGCCAGCTCGCGTGCCGGCGCGCGCTCGCCGTCGCCGTCACTCACCACCTCGTGCGGCCGCCGCTCGAGCCGGGCCACCAGCGCGCTGGTCCCGTCGAGCAGGGCCGGCACGCCGTCGCGGCCGCGCGCGCCCTCCACCGCCTGCAGCTGGTAGCGGTGCTCGGCCTCGCGCAGCCACACGGCGCCGACGTCGACGTGAATGCCCTGCGTGATGGTGCGCAGGATGCGCCCCACGACGGCCTCCAGATCGAGCAACGTGGCGAGCGCCTGGCTGGCCTCGGTGACCGTCGCGCGATAGTCGTAGCGGTCGCGCGCGAACAAGAAGTCGACCGCCGCCTGCACCCGGTCGCGCAGCGGATTCACCAGCGCGACGATGGCGAGCAGGAACATCACCTGCGCGACGCGCCCGCCGGGACGGGTGAGCACCAGCTCGAGCGTGCCGACGCCGCCCAGGTACACGGCCGCGATCACGCCGGTGAGGATCGCCCACGCCACCGTGCGCCGGATGATGGCGTCGACCTCGAACAGGTCGTCGTTCACGATCGCGTAGCCGATGGCGAGCGGGAAGAGCGCCAGCGGCAGGGTCACCAGGTTGATGGGGAAGCTCACGCCGGTGAGCGAGAAGAACGACACCCCGAACACCGGCACGACGAACGCCAGCACGCCGCCGACGACGGCGATCTTCGTCCGCTGGCGCACCGCCGCCGAGGGTGGATAGAGGAACCCGTGCACCAGCGACGCGATCAGGACGGCTCCGGCCAGGCCCATGGCCAGGGCGGTCAGCTGGTTGATGGCGACCATGGCGCCGAACCAACGATGGAACACCAGGTTGTGGACCACGCCCAGCGCGACGCCGCATCCATAGAGGACCGGGAGCAGCCGCGGATGGCGCCGCACCACGGTGCGCGGCACCGGGAAGGCGAGCGCCAGGTGCAGGACGGCCACCGGCGCGGTCGCCTGCAGCAGGAGGCAGAGCGGCCGGAACCAGCCCGGGCCAAAGATGTCGGCGGCGGTGATGAAATAGAATCCCCAGGTGCCGGCCGCCGCCAGGAGCGCGCGCGCCGCCGGCGCCTCGGGCCGGATGCGCGAGACCACCAGCCCGAGGAGGGTGAGCAGCGTACCGAGGCCCAGGTAGTTGCCGAACGTCCAGAAGTACTCGGGGACCGACAGGCGCATGGTGGGGATGTCGACCACGCGCTCGCCGCCGTCGGTCGCGAACCTGTACGCGATGCGCGTCCCCACCGGCACGCTCGCCGCCCGCCGGTACACTTGGGTCGCCGAGGCGACCGGTGCGCCATCCACCGCCACCAGCCGCGACTGATACGGCACGCCCGCGCGGTGCCCGGTCCAGTCGGTGTCGCCCACCGCCGGGACGAACAGGTTGCCCCACAGGAGAAACCCCGGAAAGGGCCGCTGCAGCCAGCGCAACGAATTCAGCCCCGCGGTGAGAGCGAGGGCGAGCGCCACGCCGGCCAGCAGCAGGAAGCCGGGCCCCATCTCGGGCCAGATACGCCGCGACGGCATTGCCGCCGACGATGACAAACCCCGCCCGGACACGCAAAGGCCGCCCTTGGGTGCTGGCCGCCGCGAGCGGCATCCTGCTCACCCTCGCCTACCCGCCGTTCGCGCTCGCCCCGGTCGCCTGGGTGGCGCTCGTCCCGCTGCTGATCGCCGTCGACGGGACGAGTGCCCGCCGGGCCTTTCTCCTCGGATGGCTCACCGGCGCGATCGGCTCCCTCGGCGTCACCGGCCATTGGATATTCGTCGCCGCGCGCGACTACTTCGCCCTCGGCCCGCTGTTCGCCGCCGCCTTCACGCTCGGGGCGACCCAGCTCTTCGTCGGGGTCTACTTCGGCGTCTTCGCCCTAGTGACGCGACTCGCCGGTGCGGGGCCCTGGCGCGTCGTGCTGGTGCCCGCCAGCCTGGTGGCGGTCGAGTACGCGCGCGCTCACCTCCTGTCCGGCTGCCCCTGGGACCTGCTCGGTCACTCGCAGACCGCGCTGCCGCTCCTCCAGGTGTGCGACCTGACCGGGGTCTACGGGCTCTCGTTCCTGCTCGCCCTCGTCTCCACCGCCCTGGCCGGGATCGGCCGCCGCCGCTGGCCACTCACCATCGCGGCGCTGGCGGTCCTGGGCGTCGTCGCCTACGGCCGCCACCGGATCGCCACGCTGCCGACGGCCGCCGACGGCGTCCGCGTCCGTCTCGTGCAGGGCAACCTGCCCAACCACGAGCGCGGCCGTCCGGAGCGCTTCGACGCCCACCTGACCCACTACCTCGGCCTCGGCACCGACGACGCTACGCTGGTGGTGTGGCCCGAGAACGCCATCGGGTTCTTCCTGGCGGAGAACCCGTCCCTGCTGGCGCGCATCACCTCGCGCCTGCGTAACGACCGGAGCACGCTGCTGGCCGGCGCGCCGCGCGCCGGCGACCGCCCCGGGACCGCCGCGCTCTACAATTCGGCCATCCTGATCGATGCCGACGGCGTGGTGGCCGCCTACGACAAGCGCCAGCTCCTGCCGTTCGTCGAGCGCCTCCCGTTCCACCCCGACGACAGCCCGTATCTGGCCGGCACCGAGCCCACGGTATTCCAGGTCGGCGGCACCCCCGTCGGCGCCCTCATCTGTTACGAGGCCATCTTCCCCGTGCCCGCGCGCGAGCTGGTCACTCGCGGCGCCCGCCTGCTGGTCAACATCTCCAACGACTCCTGGTTCGAGGCCGGCGCCGGCCCCGCCCAGCACTACGCCCAGACCCGCTTCCGCGCCGTCGAGAACCACGTGCCCCTGGTACGCGTCACCAACAGCAGCATCAGCGGCGTCTTCGACCCCGCCGGCCGCGAGCTCCTCCGCCTCCCCACCCGCACCGCCGTCGCCCGTTCCATCACCGTCCCCCTCGGCCCCGCCGACTCCTTCTACACCCACCACGGCGACGTCTTCGCCATCACCTGCATCGCCCTCACAATCGCCACCCTCGCCCTGAGGGCCCGAGGGTGAGACCGCGCCCCCGCCGTGACATCGCGGTCGGGGGGCAAGGGCGCGAGGTCGGAGCGCCTTGACGAGGCGAGCACGCCCGCAAGATCGAAGACGCACCGCCCGTCCGCCGAGGAGCGAAGCGGAGACCTCGCGCCCTTGCCCCCCGACCGCGCTCTCGACGCCGCAACCGTGCGACTCACCCCCCCAGCCCGAATTTCTCCATGCGATAGCGCAGCGTGTGGCGCGAGATCCCGAGCCGGCGCGCCGCCGCGCTCTGGTTACCCCTCGCCTTCTCGAGTGCCTGCACGAGCAGCGCCCGCTCGATCGCCTCGAGTGACGTGCCGTCACCGAGGTTGATCGTGACCGTGCCCGTGTCCCCGACCGCCACCGGCCCGGCCGCAGGCGCCGGCGCCGGCAGGCCGAGGTCCTCCACCCGGAGCGGGTTGGCGTCCGAGAACAGCACCGCCCGCTCCATGGTGTTGGCCACCTCGCGCACGTTCCCGGGCCAGCGATGGGCCAGGATGGCCTCTTCCGCCTGAGGGCTGATGGCCCGAACCGGCATGCCGTAGCGGCGGCAGGTGTCGGCCAGGAACATGCGCGCCAGGAGCAGCGCGTCGCGCTCGCGTTCGCGCAGCGGCGGCAGATGGAGCACCGCCACGCTGAGCCGCTGGTAGAGGTCCGCACGGAACGTGCCCGCCCGCACCGCCGCCTCGAGGTCGCGGCTGGTGGCGGCGATGATGGCCACGTCGACCTGCCGCATCGCGGTCGCCCCGATGCGCCGGACCACCTTCTCCTCGATGACCTTCAGGAACTTCGACTGCAGCGCGGGCGTCAGATCCCCGATCTCGTCGAGGAAGATGGTGCCGCCGTCGGCGGTCTCGAACAGGCCGGCACGCGCGGTCTTCGCGTCGGTGAAGGCGCCCTTCTCGTGGCCAAAGAGTTCGCTCTCGACCAAGGCGTCGGGCAGCGCCGTACAGTTCACCTCGATGAACGGCCCCTGCTGGCGCCCGCCACCGGCGTGCAGGGCGCGCGCCACGTGCCCCTTGCCGGTGCCGGTCTCGCCCAGGAGCAGGACCGTCGGCGCCGGTTGGCCTACGCCCCCGGTCGCCCGCGTGAGCCGTTCGATGAGCGCGCACACGCGCTGCACTGCCGCCGATTCGCCCTCGATCCGGCCGACCGTGGTCTGGCGGCCGCGGTAGTAGGCGATCTCGCGTCGCTCGCGCGCGGCACGGAGCGCGTTGGTCACCTTGAGCCCGATCTCGTCCAGGTCGAGCGGCTTCTGGACGTAGTCGCGCGCCCCGTGCTGCATGGCGCGCACGGCGTCGGCCACCGAGCCGTAGGCCGTCATCATCAGGATGGGTACCTCGGGATCGGCGGCGACCAGCGGCTCGAGGAGGTCGAGTCCGCTCCCGTCGGGCAGGCGCAGGTCGAGGAGCACCACGTCCGGCAGCGTGATGGGCAGGAGCTCGCGCGCGGCCGCGATCGTGGACGCGCGGTGGATATCGAAACCTTGCCGGGCGAAGAACTTGGTCAGGTTACGCGCCAGGACGTCCTCGTCTTCGACGATGAGGAGGGTGGGCATCCGGAGACGGTTCTACGGGGGCAGGTGCCGCACTGGCAAGCGGGGTCCCCGCCCCGGCGCGGGCTCAGTGCACGACGCGCAGGCGCGGGGCAGCGGCCGTGTCGGCGTAGGCCGCGAGCGTATCCGGCAGGCGCACCCGGAACTCGGTCCCGAAGCCGGGCTGGCTCTCCATCGACACGTCGCCGCCGAGCAGACGCACGCAGCGCTGCACCAGCGTCAACCCCATGCCGAGCCCGCCGTGGCGACGCGTGGTCGAGCCGTCCCCCTGGGCAAAGAGCTCGAACACCTCGTGGATGCGATCGGCCGGAATGCCTTCGCCGGTGTCGCACACACTGAGCGCCAGCACGCCCGGCTCGGTACCCGCCTCGAGCGCGATCCGGACCTCGCCCCGGGTGGTGAACTTGAAGGCGTTCTGTACCAGGTGGAACAGGATGCGGCGGAACAGCGGCGGATCCATCCGCAGCCCGCCGATCTCGGGCGCGATGTCGACGTGCAGGGCCACCTCCGGGCGCTCCGCGGCGGCGGAAATGCTCGCCACCACGTCGCCCACCAGCTCCGCGGCCGGCACGCGCTCGCGCTGCACCACCACCCGATCGGCCTCCAGCTGCACCACGAACAGCATGTCGTCGACGAGGTGGTTCAACGTCCGCGAGTTGGTGAGCACGCGATCGAGCAGCGTGGCCTGGTCGGCGCCGATGGCGCCGGCCACCCCTTCCCGGACCAGCGACGCGTACCCCAGGATGTTGTTGAGGGGCGTACGCAGCTCGTGCGACACGGTGCCGAGAAACTCGCGCTTGACGCGGTTCGAGCGGATGAGCGCCTGCGTCAAGGCGGCGATGTTCTCCTCGTGCGTCCGCCGGCGCTCCTGCTCCGCCGATAGCGCCCGGCGGGTCACGCCGAGCTCACCCTCGAGGTCACCGCAGAGGCGCTCGATCGACTCGCGCGAGCGCGCTGCCCCCAACGCCTGCCCGGTGATCTCCGCCAGCAGCAGCAGCGCCCGGGTGCGGCCGAACGCCTG
This sequence comes from uncultured Binatia bacterium (SeqCode), assembly GCA_964618895.1. Taxonomy (GTDB): domain Bacteria; phylum Desulfobacterota; class Binatia; order DP-6; family DP-6; genus CAZUDO01. The sequence goes on along the minus strand of CAZUDO010000093.1, from coordinate 27,520 downwards.
CACCGGCGCCACCAGCGCGTGCAGCACGAGGACACCGCCGGGCACATCGCCGACCGCGAACGGCAGCACGACGAACCCTTCGCCCGCCAACTCCGCGGCCGACACCGCCCCGAAGCCGCCATCCGGCGTCCGCCGGAAACACACCGGCTCCGTGCCGGGCCTGACCAGCTGCGCCAGGGTCAGCCACCCCGACTCGCCGAGGTCATCAGCCGGCCCGCCCAGCCGTTGCGCCTGGGTCGCGAAGCCCATCAAGCTCAGCTCGCCGCCGGTCGCGGCGCGGAGGGCTATGGCGCAGGTCTCGATCCCGAGTTCGTGCAGCAGGATCTCGGCGATCTCCTGCGCGCTCTGCCGGGGGTCCTGTCCACGGGCGATCACGTCGTGCACCCGCTTGATCGCCGACAGGTAGACGATGGCGTCGTCGCGCTCCTGCTCGACCTGCGCCAGCACCTCGCGCATGCGCTGCCAGTGCCGGGTGTCCCGGGCCGGGGCGCGCTCGGCGCTGCGGTTGCGATCCTCGGCCATCCCTACCCGTTCAGCGCCAGGAGCCCATCGCCCTTCATGCCGGTCACCACCGCGGCCCACGCCTCGGGCGTCACCCCGCGCTCGGCGTGCGCCTCGAACACGCTCGCCGCCTCGGGACGACACGTCTCGGTAGCGAGGTCCGTCCACCCCACCAGACGGTTGGCGATGGCGAGCACGCCCGCGACGACCGGCCGTCCAGCCCCGGCATGGTGCTGGCGCACGGCTTCGACAATCCCCTGCGGCAGCCCCCAGGCCTCGAGGAGCCATCCGCCCACCTCGGCGTGGTCGACGCCGAAGGTCGCGTTCTCCAGCGCCTCGATCGCCTGCTCGGGCGCCGCTGCCGCCAGGGTCTCCCAGTACAGCTCGCCGAGCTTGGTCGCCATCACGAGCCGCCCGATGTCGTGCAGCAGGCCGGCGGTGAAGGCCTCGTCGGGATCGCCGGCCCGCAGGCGCACAGTGAGCCACTTGCCTGCCACCGCGACCATCACGCCATGCGCCCACAGCGCCTCGAGGCGCTGCGTGGCAAGCCCGCCGCCGAGCGTGTCCCACACCTTCACCCCGAGGGCGAGATTGCGGACGGTCGAGAAGCCGAGCAGGACGACGGCCCGTGGGATGGTTGCGACCCGGCGTGCCTGGCCGAAGAAGGCACTGTTGGCCAGGCGGAGGATCTTGCTGGTCAGCGCCTGGTCGTGCTCGACCACCTCCACCAGCTCTTTGCTGCTCGCCCCCTCGCCGTCGGTCACCTGGACGATTTTGGCCAGGACCGCGGGGATGGTCGGCAGGTTCTTGTTGGAGATCACCTCGGCGCGGAACGCCTGCAGGGCCTGCGCATCCATCATCGTTCCCGGTCCGACACCCGTCGCCATCCCGGCGCAGGTATCGGCACCCGGCGGCAGAACTTGAAGCCCTGCCGCACGGCGTCATTCTCACCCCTCCGTGCACTTCTGCCTTGACGTTCCGGCCCACTGTGGTATCCGACCACTCGGGGAGGAGAGCCACATGCGCGCGCTGCTGCGGTCGCTGTCCGTGCTGCTGGTCGTTGCCGGGGGGGCCGGCGCGGTGACCATTCCGCCCTGTCCCAATGGCCGGTTCGTCGTCCTCGGGCCGAAGCTCGTGCCGGGCACCTTCGCCGGCAGCGAGGACGCGGTGAACGTCACCGGACAGACGGTCAGCATCGAGAGCGGGTGCACGCCCATCCTCGGACGGGTGCGTGGCACCCGCAAGGGCACCAAGGTGCGCGCCAAGTGGGTGCTCGGCTGCGACGCGGTCGCCTATCCGATGCGCATCACGGCTACCATCGACCCGGTCACCTGCAACACCATGACCGGCTACTTCAAGGTCCCGAAGCTGCGCATCGTGACGCCGTTCACAGCCACCCGCGAGACCGCCGGCACCAGCTGCGCCGAGTCGACGTTCCAACACATCCAGCAGCGCATCTTCGCCGCCCGCGGCTGCAGCCTCACCACCTGTCACGGCGCCAGCGCCACCTCCGGGCTCGACCTCCGTCCCGGATCATCCTTGCTGAATCTCATCAACGTGCCGGCCACCAACGCGGTCGCGGCGGCCGCGGGCAAGCTGCGTGTCGTGCCCGGCAACGCCGCGGCGAGCTTCCTGTCGCAGAAGGTGCACGGCACGCTGGTCGCCGGCGAAGGCAACCAGATGCCCTTCATCGGCTCGCCGCTGACACCCGACGAGACCGCCCTGCTCGACCTCTGGATCAACGCCGGGGCGCCGCCTACGGGCTCGGTCGCCGGGGCCTTCTGCCTGCCACCGCCGACCTACGCACCGGTCACCGCGCCGGCCCCGCCCGCGGGCGGCTACCAGATCGTCCTCAACGGCCCGACGCTCCAGCCCGGCCAGGAGTCCGAGGGCTGCATGTGGATTCCGGTGCCGAACGCCGCCGACTTCAACGTCGGCCGGTGGGAGTTCACGCTCAACCCCGGTACGCATCACTTCGCGATCTTCGAGTACAACCGGGCGGGCGTGCCGCCCACCGTCGGCCAGTTCACGCTGAACGACTTCGGCTGCTTCTCGGGCAGCGACTTCGGCAACAACTTCACCGGCTCGCCGCAGGCGCCGTTCTACATCGACGCCTACCCGCCCGGCGTCACCCGCGTCCTGCGGGCCGGCACCTACATCGGCCTGAACGCACACTATTCGAACGTCTACACCGTGCCGATCGAGATGAAGGTGTACATCAACGTCTTCCCGTACGTTGGCACACCGCAGCACATCGCCGCGACGATCATCGACATAACCGACATGTTCTCGATCAGCGTGCCGCCGTTCACGCAGCGCATCCAGCCGGGCCGCTTCGACAACTTCAGCGGGTCGCCCCTCTACGTCTTCAGCACCGGGGGCCACATGCACAAGCGCGGTCTGCGTTTCACCGCCCGCCGCTCCAACGGGACGGTCATCTTCGACGACTACGACTGGGCGCATCCGACGGTGCGCTTCTTCGATCCCCCCCTGGTGCTGAACCCCGGCGACTACATCGACTACGAGTGTCTGCACGACAACGGCGTCACGCGGCCTCTGAAGACCGACGGGGCGGGAAATCCCGCCACCCTCTTCTTCGGGGTGACCACGGACGACGAGATGTGCACCATCGCGGGGCAGTACTGGACTGACTGACCCACGGGCCGCACGCTTGCGGCCCGTGGAGTTCGCTGCTTAAACCGGGGCCCCGCATGGCGCGCGTTCCCAGCGAGGGCCCCGAGCGGCTCTTCCATTTCGCCCCCGCCGAGACCGCCGGCCCGGGGGGCCGGCCGCGACTCGGCGCCGCACGCGGCGAGCGCCTGCTGATCACCGGCATCGCGGGTGGCCAGGGCCGGCTCATCGCCCGCCGCCTGGCCGACTACTTCCAGATCATCGGCGCCGACCGGGTGCCCTGGGAAGGCGCACCCCCCGACGTGCGCATGCACGTGGTCGACCTGCGCAAGCGCAAATTCGAGGACGTGTTCCGCACCGAGCGGCCGGACGCGGTCGTGCACCACGCCTTCGTGCGCCACTTCCGGGCCGAGCCGCACGTCCGCCACGAGGTGAACGTGCTCGGCACCAAGCGCCTGCTCGAGTACGCCATCGCCCACGGCGTGAAGCGCGTGGTGGTGCTGTCGACGGCGTACGTGTACGGCGCCCTGGCCGACAACCCCCACTACGTCACCGAGGAGTATCCGCTGAACGTGAGCCGCACCTACCCCGAGGTGCGGGACCTGGCCGAGGTGGACGGCCTCGCCTCCACGTTCCTCTGGAAGCACCCGGAGGTGGTCACTACCATCCTCCGCCCCGTCAACACGCTCGGCTACTACAGCCACAGCGCCATCGGCCGCTATCTCCGCCAGCGCTACGTGCCCACCATCATGGGCTTCAACCCCATGCTGCAATTCATCCACGAGGAAGACGTGGCCGAAGCGGTGGCCCTGGCGCTGCAGACCGGCGCACACGGCATCTTCAACGTCGCCGGGCCCGGCGCCGTGCCGGTCAAGGTCGCCATCCGCGAGACCGGCGGCACCGCCATCCCCATCCCCGAGCCGCTGGCGCGCGCCATCTTCCGGCGCCTCTTCCAGCTCGGGCTGTACCACACGCCGCCGGGGGCGATGGATTTCCTCAAGTACCCGTGTACGGTCGATGGGCGCGCGTTCGTCGAGGCGACCGGCTTCCAGCCGTTGTTCACGCTCGAGGACACCTTCGCGAGCGTCCGGCGCTAGCGCCCCGCCATGATCGACGCCCTCGCCTCGCTCTCCGACGCCGCGGTCGACTTCCTCCCCCCCTCGGTCCGGGCGCTGCAGCACGAGGTCGATGCCCGCCTCCTGCACATCCCGACCCGCCTGAACGCCTACGGCTACGACGCCTGGGGCTTCCATCCCGACACCGCGCGCCGGGCGCTGATGGTGTGCAGCCTGCTCTACCGCTACTGGTTCCGGGTCGAGACGCACGGCATCGAGCGCGTGCCCGCGGGGCGGGTGCTCCTGATCTCGAACCATGCCGGCCAGATCGCGCTCGACGCCGCCATGATCGGCACCGCGGTCCTGCTCGAGGCCGAGCCGCCGCGCATCATCCGCGGCATGGGCGAGTACTGGCTGCCGACGGTGCCGTGGATCAACGAGGTCATGGCCCGGACCGGCTCGGTGGTGGGCACACGCAAGAACTGCGTCGACCTGCTCGAGAACGACGAGGCGGTGATCGCGCTCCCGGAAGGCATCCGGGGCATGAACAAGCTCATCTGGGAGCGCTACCAGCTGCAGGAGTTCGGCCAGGGCTTCATGCGTCTCGCGCTCGAGACCGACACGCCGATCGTGCCCATCGCCGTGGTCGGCTCCGAGGAGCAGGCGCCGTCGTTCGCCAACCTGGAGGGGCTCGGCCGGCTCTTCGGCATGCCCGCGTTCCCAATCACCCTCACCTGGCCCTGGTGCGGCCTCCTGGGACTCCTGCCGCTGCCGGTCAAGTACCGCATCACCTTCGGCGACCCAATGCACTTCACGGGCAACCCGAGCGACGAGGACGACGTCATCGCCGAGAAGGTGGACCAGGTGAAGGCCCGCATCGCCACCATGCTCGCCGAGGGGCTGGCCGCCCGGCGGAGCCTGTTCTGGTGAGCGGTACGCGCTGATGCGCCTGCCCACGCGCGTCCAGCCGGGCGATCCCGAGTTCCGCGCCAACGCGGAGCACATGACCCGTCTGGTGAGCGCGCTGCGCGCGGCGCGCGCGCGTGCCGCCGCCGGCGGGCCCGAGAATGCCCGCCAGCGCCACACCGCGCGCGGCAAGCTCCTGGTGCGCCAGCGCATCGAGCGCCTGTGCGATCCCGGCACGCCGTTTCTCGAGCTGTCGCCGCTGGCCGCGACCGGCTGCTACGGCGACGACGCCCCTGCCGCCGGCATCGTCACCGGCATCGGCCGGGTGGCCGGGCACACGTGCGTGATGGTCGCCAACGACGCCACCGTGAAGGGCGGCACCTACTACCCGCTCACGGTGAAGAAGCACCTGCGGGCGCAGGAGATCGCGCTCGAGAACCGGCTCGGGTGCGTCTACCTGGTCGACTCGGGCGGCGCCTTCCTGCCGCTGCAGGCCGATGTGTTCCCGGACCGCGAGCACTTCGGCCGCATCTTCTACAACCAGGCGCGCATGTCGGCGCTCGGCATCCCGCAGGTGGCCGTCGTCCTCGGCTCGTGCACCGCCGGCGGCGCGTACGTACCCGCCATGTGCGACGAGGCCGTGATCGTGCAGAACCAGGGCACGATCTTCCTCGCCGGCCCGCCGCTCGTCCGCGCCGCCACGGGCGAGGAAGTGACCGCCGAGGAGCTGGGCGGCGGTGACGTGCACACGCGCATCTCCGGCGTCGCCGACCACCTGGCCGCCGACGACGCCGACGCGCTCCGCGTCGCCCGCGAGATCCTGGCCGCCGTGCCCGCGCGCCCGCCGACGGCGATCGCCCGCACCACCCCCGAAGACCCCGCCTACGACCCGCGCGAGCTCTACGGCATCGTGTCGCGCGATCCCCGCCGGCCGACCGACGCGCGCGAGCTCATCGCGCGCCTGGTCGACGGCAGTCGGTTGCACGAGTTCAAGCCGCGCTACGGCACCACCCTGGTGACCGGCTTCGCGCACCTGCACGGCTACCCGGTCGCCATCCTCGCCAACCAGGGCGTGCTGTTCTCGGAATCCGCCTTGAAGGCGACCCACTTCATCATGCTCGCCTGCGCGCGCGGCGTCCCCCTGCTGTTTCTGCAGAACATCACCGGCTTCATCGTCGGTAAGCGCTACGAGCACGGCGGCATCGCCAAGGACGGCGCCAAGATGGTGCACGCGGTGGCGAACGCCAATGTCCCCAAGTTCACGGTCCTGATCGGCGCCTCGCACGGCGCCGGCAACTACGGCATGTGCGGCCGGGCGTACTCGCCGCGTCTGCTCTTCTCGTGGCCGAACAGCCGCATCTCGGTGATGGGCGGCGAGCAGGCGGCGCAGACGCTGCTGACGGTCAAGCTGCAGCAGCTCGCGGCCCGCGGTGAGACCCTCTCCCCGGCCGAGCAGGAGGCCCTCACCGCCCCCGTGCGCGACAAGTACGAGACCGAGGGCAGTCCCTACTACGCCACCGCCCGCCTGTGGGACGATGGCATCCTGGATCCGCTCGAGACCCGCGACGCGCTCGGGCTCGCCATCGCCGCGGCGCTCGACGCGCCCCTGCCGGCCACCACGTACGGCGTCTTCCGGATGTGACCGTGCACACGGTGCTGATCGCCAACCGCGGCGAGATCGCCCTCCGGCTGGTGCGAGCCTGCCATGAGGCCGGTCTCCGGGCGGTCGCCGTGTACTCCGACGCCGACCGGTCGGCCCCCCACGTGCTGGCCGCCGACCGCGCGGTCGCCATCGGTCCGGCGCCCGCGCGCGACTCGTACCTGAACACCGACGCGCTCCTCGCCGCCGCCCACGCGAGCGGCGCCGACGCCGTGCACCCCGGCTACGGCTTCCTGGCCGAGAGTGCGGCCTTTGCGGCTGCCGTGGAAGGCGCCGGACTCACCTGGATCGGGCCAGCGCCGGCGGTGATCGCCGCCATGGGGGACAAGCTGGCCGCGCGCGCCACCGTCGCCCGCGCGGGCGTGCCGGTCGTGCCGGGTACGGAAGTCGTCGCCGACGACCTCGCCCGGGTCGTACGCGAGGCGGCCGCCCTCGGCTTCCCGGTGGTGGTGAAGGCGGCGGCCGGGGGCGGGGGCAAGGGCATGCGCACGGTCGCGAGTGCGGCCGCGCTGACCGACGCCCTCGCCGCCGCGGCGCGCGAGTCCGCGGCCGCGTTCGCCGACGCGCGCGTGTACGTCGAGAAGTTGCTCGTCCGGCCGCGGCACGTCGAGGTGCAGGTGCTGGGCGACCGGCACGGCACGCTCGTCCACCTGGGCGAGCGCGAGTGCTCGATCCAGCGCCGCCATCAGAAGATCATCGAAGAGACGCCCTGCCCCGTCCTGACACCCGCGCTGCGCGCCGAGATGACCGCCGCCGCCCTCGCCGCGGCACGCGCCGTCGGCTACACCAGCGCGGGCACGGTCGAGTTCCTGCTCGACGGCGACGGGCGCTTCTACTTCCTCGAGATGAACACGCGCCTGCAGGTCGAGCATCCGATCACCGAGTGGGTCACCGGCATCGACCTGGTGGCGGCGCAGCTCCGGATCGCGGCCGGCGCGCCGCTCGGGTTCGGTCAGGACGACATCCGCTTCCACGGCCACGCCATCGAGGCCCGGCTCTACGCCGAGGACCCGGCCACCGGGTTCCTCCCCAGCGCCGGGCCCATCCTCGCGCTCCGCGAGCCGGCGGGGCCGGGCATCCGGGTCGACTCCGGCATCGCTGCCGGCAGCACGGTGCCGGTCGAGTACGACCCGCTGCTGGCCAAGCTCTCGGCCTGGGGCCCCGATCGCCCCCGCGCCTGCGCCCGCCTGCGGGGCGCCCTTGCCGATACGGTCATTCTCGGCCCGACCACCAACCTCGCCTTCCTGCTCGACGTGCTCGCCCAGCCGGCGTTCCAGCGCGGCGAGACCCATACCGGCTTCCTCGCCGAGCACCTGCCCGCCTGGCACCCGTCCGACGAGGACGCCACCGCCGCAGCGCTGGTGGCCGCGCTGGCGCTCTGCCGTCGCCCCACGGGTGCCGGCGCGGAGACGATCGCCGCCCCGTCGCCCTGGCAGCGCCTCGGCACGTGGCGCCTCGGGAGGTGAGCGATGGAGATCACCCTCCGCCTGCGCGGGCACACGTTCTCCGTCCAGCTCCTCTCCGAGGGCGACGGCCACACCGCCACCGTCGACGGGGCCGCGCACCACGTCACCCTCATAACCGCCGTCCCGGCCGGACCGAACGCCGACGAGGTTACCGTCGCGCTCGACGGGCGCACACGCCGCGCCGTGGTCGCGCGTACGCGCGACCGCGTGGTGGTGGCTCTTGCCGGGCGCGTGTTCACATTCGAGATCGGCGACGCGGACGCGGGCGGCCACGCCGCCGGCGCGGGGTCGGGTGTGATTACGGCGCCGATGCCGGGCAAGATCGTCGCCGTGCGCGTCGCCGTCGGCGACGCCGTCGAGGTCGGCACCCCGCTGGTGGTGCTGGAAGCGATGAAAATGGAGAGCACGCTCGCGTCCGAAGTCGGCGGGCGGGTCGCAGCGGTGCGGGTCGACGCTGGGGCGCTGGTCGCTGCCGGCGACGTGCTGGTCGAGATCACGCCGGCACCACCTGCGTAGCCGACGTATTCCGATCGGATACGCGCCGCCCGGGTTGCGACGGCGCCAGGACGCCCCGTACGGTGACGGGCCCGCGCGGAGGCCGATGCGATGCGAATCGTGATTGTCGACGACGACCCGCCACGGCTCGAACTCCTGGCCGGAGCCATCACCCGGGCGTGCCCCGGCGCCGACGTGCAGGCGACCACCGACGCGGCACCTGACGACCCGCTGTGCACCGCCGCCGACGCCGTCGTGCTCGGACCCGCGTGCGCCGATCGGCCCCCCGGGATCGACCTGCTGCACGCGCTGCACGCACGGCGTCCGACGTTGCCCATCCTGGTCGTCAGCACGCGCGACGGCGCCGAGCCGGCGGTCGCGGCACTCAAGGCCGGCGCGACGGACTACGTGGTGCTCGGCGAGCACGGGGAGGTAGGGACCGCGCTCGCACGCCTGCTGCAGCGCGACGGCGGCGGCCCGCGCCGCCCGCCCGCGGTGGCCGGGCGCGACGCCGGCGACCACGCCGTGGGCCTCATCGGCCGCAGCGCCGCCATCCAGCACGTGCGCGAGCTGATGCGGGTCGCCGCCCGCACCGAAGCGCACGTCCTGGTCGAGGGCGAGACCGGGACTGGCAAGGAGGTCGTGGCACGCGCCATCCACACCCTCGGCCGCCGGGCCGGCGGGCCCTTCGTCCCCGTCAACTGTGCCGCTGTGCCGGAGGCGCTCGCCGAGAGCGAGTTCTTCGGCCATACCCGCGGCGCATTCACAGGCGCGCTGCACGATCGCCCTGGCCTCCTGCAGCTGGCCGACCACGGCACGCTCTTCCTCGACGAGGTCGAGGACCTGAGCCCGGCCCTGCAGGCGAAGCTCCTGCGCGTGGTCCAGGATCGCGAGGTGCGGCCGGTGGGCGGCAGCACGTTCCGCCGCGTGGACGTGCGCCTGGTCGCGGCCTGCAACCGCGACCTCGCGCGCATGGTCGAAGAGGGCACGTTCCGGCGCGATCTCTACTACCGGCTGCGCGTGCTCGCCATCCACCTGCCGCCGCTGCGCCAGCGTCGCGAAGACCTGCCGCTGCTCATCGAGCACTTCATCGCGCGCTTCAACCGCGCCCAGGGCACGGCGCTCGTATCGCCGCCGCTGGCCGCGCTCCGCCCCCTGCTGGAGCACGCCTGGCCGGGGAACGTGCGCGAGCTGGAGAACGCGCTCGAAGCCCTCCTCATCCACGCCACGGCCAGCGGCGAGCATCTGGGCGCCGTCCTGCACCGGCGCGGGCCGGCCGCGTTCACCGGCGACGAACGCGCCCGCATCGTGCGCATCCTCGACGAGCACCGCTGGAACCGCCAGCGGGCGGCCACCGCCCTCGGCATCTCGCGGGTCACGCTCTGGCGGCGCATGGAGCGCCACGGCATCCGCGATCCCCTGGTGCCGCCCGCCCGTGAAACGGCCTGAGGCAATGGCGCTTCACACCCGCTGCCCACCCGACGGCGGGACGCGGCCCGGAGGCGGTACGCGCCTTGCTGCAGCCGGAGTGTAACCCCACCCGCCCCGAGGAGGCACAGTACAATGCGACGGTTCCGGCAGCTCGTTCTGATCGCCCTGCTCGGCTTTGCGGCCACCCCCGTGGCGCGCGTCTACACGGCCGGGCCCCCGATGATCGACCAGATGCAGGTGCTCTTCAACGACCTGAAGAGCCTGCGCGGCGAAGGCGTCCCCGGCACGCTGGTCACGGCGCGCTACCGCCAGCGCAACTTCCGCGAAGGCGGGCTGAACGACGCCAGCGACCCCTTCGGCTGGTGTGCGTGGAAGAACAACGGCAACGCGCTCGTGCTCGGCTCCACCATCGTCGGCTCCACCGGACGCTGGGCGCTCGACAACCTCGACGTGAGTGTCCTGCCGAGCATCGCCGACGGCGGCTCGTGCGGCGGCGGCCTCAAGACCGAGCTGCTGCTCGACTCGGTCTACGGTGCCGGGTCGGCACCCGTGTCGACCTGGCTCAACGTCGAGAAGCCCACGCAGCAGACCGGGACGGTCATGGGCAGCCTCGAGTTCGCCAACCGGGCGGCGATCGCCATCGCCGACGGCCCCGACGACGGCGACACGCCGTTCCCACGCGACGTCGACGAGGACGGCATCGACCTGTGCGCCAGCGGCATCGGCTGCGGCACGAAGGTGTCCTGGAAGTGCAACGGCGGCACCTTCCAGTGTCCGCAGACGACCGTGCACGACGGCTCGTCGATCACCGCGACCGACCGCGAGTACCCGTTCGTGGTCGGCATGCTGGCCGGCCACAAGCCCGGCGGCTCGATCCTGATGGCGGCCGAGGTCAGTCGGCCGGCTCTCGGCCCCACCTTCCATATCGATCTCGACATCGGGGGCCTACCCAACTGCGGCAACAAGTTCTTCGACTTCCTCGGCTAGTCCCCGGCCGGGCCGATGCGCCGCGCGCGCATCGGCCCTTGCCCACCCTGGAGAGGAGACGAGTTCATGAACCCCGTGCGCTTCGTCGGCGTGTTGGCCCTGTGCGGTGCCGCCGCCATCCCGGTCGCCACCGTCCATACCGCTGCCGCCCCACGCATCGACTACATCCGGATCGACGCCGGCCGCGCCACCCGGGTGAGCGGCCGCGGCGTGCCCGGCACGCCGCTGGCGCTCACGGCCGTGCAACGACACTTCATCGAAGGGGCGTTCGGCGATCCGATCGACCTGTTCGAATGGTGCGCCTCGCCCACCGCCGGCCAGCCCGCCGCGCTCGGCGCGACCACGGTCGGCCCCGACGGCACGTGGGCCGTGGAGGGCCTCGCCCTGGCCGTGCTGCCGGCGGTCGCCACCACGACGGGGTGCGCGGGCGGTCTCCAGACGCGGCTCCTCGTCGATTCCCCCTATGGGCCCCCGTCGACACCGGTGGTGTCCTGGATGAACCTGAAACAGCTCACGCCGGCCGAGGTCCGGCTGGCCGGCGCGATCGAGTTCGCCGATGTCGCGGCCATCGCGGTGGCCGACGGCCCCACCGGCTACACCTACCTGCCGCCGGACTTCGTCACCGACGGCATCGACCTGTGTGCCAGCCCGTTCGGATGCGGGGCGCGGGTCTCCTGGCGCTGCGACGGCGGCAGCTTCGACTGTCTCCGCCTGCCGGTGGCGGAAGCGAGCTACCACCCGGCGGACCACGAGTTCCCGTTCATCCTGGGGCTCCTGGTCGGGCACAGGCCCGGTGGGTCCGTACTCATGGCCACCAAGGGACCGCGCACCACCACCAGCGTCACGGCCGCCCCCAACGTCCTGATCCACGAAGTGAACTCCTGCAGCAGCCACTACATCGGCTTGTGGGGCTGATCCATGCATCCCATCCTCACCGCCGTTCGGCTGCCGGGACTCGACTGGGTGGTGCAGATCCACGCCTATCCGCTCGCGCACGTTCTTGCGCTGCTCGTGCTGGTCGCGTTCACGTATCGCCGTTACGCGCGCGCCGTGGGCCCCCCCGGCCCCGCGCTCGACGCGCTGGTGGCCGGCGTCATCGCGGGCATGCTGGGCGCGCGCCTGCTGGCCGACTGGACCAGCGGCCACGCGCCCGCGAACCCGTTGCCGGCACCGCGCGGCTGGTGGCTCGGTGCGCGCTCCGCCTACGGCGGGCTGCTGGCCGGGACGGCGATCGCCGCTCTGGTCGCCCGCCTGCGTGCCGTTCCCGTCGGACGTCTTTTCGACGCCGCCGCGCCGGCGCTCGCGCTCGCCGTCTGTCTCGCCCGTCTGGGCTGCTTTCTCGGCGGGTGCTGCTGGGGCCGGCCCACGACGTCGTGGCTCGGCATGCGCTTCCCATCCGACCACCCCGCCATGGCGGCGCATCCCGCGGGCCTGCACCCGACGCAGCTCTACCTGGCGCTCGGCGCGCTCGCGATCGCGCTCCTGCTGCTGGCGAGCGAACGCACCGGGCGCATGGCCCCGGGAACGCGGTTCCGGCTCGGCGCCGGCCTGTACGCGCTCGGGGTCTTCGGCGTCGAGTTCCTGCGCGCCGACCCGGGGCGGTGGTTCGGCGCCGGGTTGTCGCACAGCCAGTGGATCAGCCTCGGGGTGCTGCTGGCGGTCCTGTGGCCGCGGCGCGCGGCCCGCCCGGCCGCGCTCCTGGTCGTCGCGCTGCTCGTCCCGACTGTCGCGTACCCCGGGACCGAACGGAGCGCGTGGCGTTCCGACGCCGAGCAGGCGGCGTTCGGACGTCTCGCCGACGGCGCCGTGGCCCTACTGGACGGCGACCTGCCGGGAGCGCTTGCCCACTGGCAGGCCGAGACCGCCGACGCCGCGAGTCCGTCGCGCGCAGAGGCGCATCTTGCCCTCGGCTTCGGCCACCTCCTTGAGGGCGACCGCGCCCGGGCGCTCACGGCCTTCGAGCAGGCACTCACCGACGCTGCCGGCGAGACCGCGGCCCTCGCCCACCTCGCCGCCGGCCGCGTACAAGCCGACGACGGCGATCGCGTCGGGGCCGCGGCGCATTTCCGGCGGCTCCTCACCGAGCACGCCGACTCGACGCTCGCCGACGATGCGGCCCTGGGGCTCGCGTACGTGCTGTCGGATGCAGGCCTTCACGCCGACGCGCGCGCCGTGCTCGCCGATGCCGCCCGCCGCTTCGAACGCCGCGCCCGCTACGTCGCCGCGGGGCGCGGCCCCCGGCTCCGCTGGGAGCAGCTGGGCAGGCTCCCCCCGCAGCGACTCGCCAACGTGCTGCGCCGCCGGCTCGCGCGCCCAGACCAAGGGGTGCGCGCGCTCGCGTCAGTGCCCTACCTGCTGATCGATCGCGACACGAGCCGAGACCTCCGTCGTCTGCGCCGCCGCCTGTCACGAGCGGGAGCAGGGGGCGCCGCCGACGAGGTGGGAGCCCGACGCGTGCCCGGAACAACGACCCACACCCCGCGCAGCGCCGGGCTTGAGGACCCGCCGACGAGGTGGCGCCCCCCGCTCCCGCGCACCGCAAGTCAATCTCGGGGCACCCACCTTGCGGTCGCAGGTCTCGCGATCGTGGCCCTGGCCGCAGGACGCACCCGCCGGCGCTACGTTCCCAGCCGTACCCCGGGGGTCAGCCCGATCGCGCGTGCCACGTCGACCGCCGACGCCTTGCCGATCCCGTTCCGGGCCCGTGCACAGCGTACCGCGCCGCCGACGACTGCCACGGCGAGCCCATCGCCGTCGATCGCCAGCACGGTGCCGGGGACGTGGCCGTTGCCCCCCTCGACCCGCCGCGACTCGTAGACGCGCAGCTTGTCGCCGTTCCAGGTCGTGAACGCTCCCGGTTGCGGGTCGCAGCCCCGGATGAGGTTGTGCACCTCGCGGACAGGGCGACCCCAGTCGATGGCGGCATGCTCGTCGCGACAGAGCGGATCGTACGTACCCTCGGCCTCGTCCTGTGGGATGCATGGCGCGCGCCCGGCGCGCACCAGCGCCACGGCGTCCAACACCGCCTCCACGCCGAGCGGAAAGAGCGTCTTGTAGTACAGCGTCCCCGCCGTGTCGTCGGGATCGATGCGGGCTTCGCGCTGCAGCAGGATCGGGCCAGTGTCGATGCCGGCGTCAGGCCAGAACACGCTTACCCCGGTGCGCGTCTCGCCGCGGATGAGCTGCCAGGTGATGGCGCTGCCGCCGCGGTACCGCGGCAGGAGCGAGGGGTGGAAGCAGAGGCTGGTCAGGCGCGGAATACGGAGCAGCGTCGTCGGCACGATCTGGGTGACGTAGGCCAGCACGCCCAGGTCGGCCTGCGCGCCGCGGAACGCCTGCTCGGTGTCGGGTGTCTTCAGCGAGCGGAACTGGTGCACGGGGATACCGCGCGCGAGCGCGGTCGCTTTCATCGGGTCGGGCGTGGTGCCGGCGTCGGGTGGGCACACCACCGCCGCGATCGTGTCCCCGGCTCCGGCAAGACCCTGCAACACTTCGTCCGCAAAGGCCGCCTGGCCCACCAGCAGGATACGCATCGTCCCCTGCTAGGCCTGCAGATGGGCGGCCAGGAACGCCGTCGTGCGCGTCCACACGCCGCCGTTCGCGGGTACCTCGATCATGCGCGTCTCGACGGTCATCAGGGACGCTTCTGATACAGGAGCCCGATCCGGCATTTCAACGGGTCCCCCGGTGCGCCATCCCGCCACGGCCCCCCACGCCCGCCGATCCGCTCCATGCGTACTTTCCGCGCAAAAGCAAGATGTTACGAACATCATCCGACACCGTTGACATGTCCGAGACCCACGACATATTCTAAAACAGCTTTTGCCGGAGGCCAGAGAGCACACCGTGCGGCGAGAGAAATCGAACTACATCATCCAGTCGGTCTCGCACGCGCTCGACGTGCTCGAGCAGTTCTCGGGCGAGGCCGAGGAGCTCGGCGTCACCGAGCTGTCGAAACGCCTCAAGCTGCACAAGAACAACGTCTTCCGCCTGCTCGCCACGCTCGAGGCGCGCGGCTACATCGAGCAGAACCGCGCCACCGAGAACTACCGCCTGGGGATTCGCTGTCTCCAGCTCGGGCAGAGCTACCTGCTGCACATGGGCCTGCTACGCCAGGCACGCCCCATCCTGCAGGAGCTGGCGCGGCAGGTGCGCGAGACCGCCTACCTGGCCGTGCTGCGGCGGACGGCGGTGGTACCGGTCGAAGTGATCGAAGCCGACCGTTCCGTCCGCATCGTGTCGCAGCTCGGCGAGGCGCTGCCGCTGCACGCCACCGCCGCCGGCAAGGTGCACCTCGCCTTCGAGTCCGAGGACGACCTGCGCACGCTGTTGCCAGACGGCCTGCCGCGCTTCACCGACCGTACGCTGGTGGAGCGGCCGGCCCTGGCCCAGCAGCTGCGTACCGTCGCCTCGAACGGCTACGCCGTCGACATGGGCGAGCATCTGGAGGACGTCCGCGCCGTCGCCGCCCCGGTGCGCGACTACGCCCGCGTGGTCGTGGGGGCGCTCGCCGTGGTGGCACCCGCGTCGCGGCTCACGCAGGAGCGCATCGACAAGGAGATCGCCCCGCTGGTGCAGAAGGCCGGCCGCGAGCTCTCGTCCCGCCTCGGCTTCGATCCCGGCAAGCGCGAAGCGAGCTGACGAGGATCGCCGGATGAGGCGGACGACCGGGAGCCGGTTGATCGCGACCGGCTTGATCGCGAGCGCGACGGCGGCACTCTGGATCGTCGCCACCGGCGCCCCGCGCACGACCGAGTGTCCGCTGCGGGGACCGTTCGTCAAGCTGGGCGGCGGATACTACACCGGGGTCGTCGCCCTACCGTGGTGGTCGAGCTGGAACCGGCCGCCGTTGATGGACTTCACTGCATTCGAGGCCGGGCGGCGTCTGGGACCCGGCCTCGTCGTGAGCGTGATTCCCACCGGTCCGCGGAGCCGCACCGTCGCCTTCCTCCCCACCACCGCCAGCGACCCGGAACGCAACCGGCGCTCGTACACGGTGACGTATCAGGAGCTGCCCCTGCCCCTGCCGGTCGCGGTCGCGCTCCTGATCGCCGTCGGAACGGCCGGGTTCGCACTCGCCGGCGCAGCCATCGAGCGCCTGCTCGCGCGCCTGCCCTGGCTGGCGCGCAGCGTCCGTGCCGTGCTGGCCCTGGTGCTGACGGCCGTCCTGGTGGAGGGAACCTTCACCCTCCTCCTCGCCGATCGGCTGGCGGCCGAGTTCTCGGACGTGCGCGGCCTCTACGCCCAGACCCTCGGCGCGGACGCGCCCGGCACCGGGCCCGGTGGCACCGCCCTCTTCCAGAGCCATCCTTACCTGAACTTCGCCCTCAACCCGCAGGCGGCCTACATGGGCGAGCGCCAGATCGCGCCGCGCTATCTCATCCGCCGCAAGGAGCCCGTCCGGCCACGGAACGACGTGGCCTGGCGTGTTCTCGTCCTCGGGGGCAGCACGACTTTCGGCGAGTATACCAAGCGCGAAGAGGACACCTGGGTCTATCGCCTGGAGCAGAAGCTCCGCCGGACCGGTGGCCCCGGCGTCGACGTGATCAACGGCGGCGTCGGCGGGTACAACGTGATCGAGAACCTCCTGCACTATCTCCTCCTGCTCGACGACCTCGAGCCGGACGTGGTGCTGCTGTACGTCGGCATCAACGACGTCCATCCGCGCCTGGTGGGCACGTTGGCGCGCGACTACACCAACAGCCGCCTGGCGTGGCGGGCCGATCCGAACGCGCTCCCCACCGCCCACCCGACCCTCAGACGATTCGCCACCTACCGCTACCTCCTCCTGCACGAGCTGGAGCGCCGGCGCTTCGCCAGCATTCTGGAGTTCGTCCAGCAGGACAACCCGCCCGTGTCCGAGTACCCGGCCGCCCTCGCCCGTAACGGCCCCGACGTGTTCGCACACCACGCCGAGAACCTCGTGCGGCTGATCCGCGCCCAGGGGCGCGACGTCGTCATCGTGCCGCAGGTGTTCGCCGTGGTGACCGGGAGAGACCGCGCGTTCTTCCCCGGCGTGCGCGAGCACAATGCCGTCCTCGAAGCCATCGCCCGACGCCACGACGTGCCGTACGTCGCTGCCGTCCTGCCCGCCTTCGGCCGCACCGACCTGATCGACAACTGCCACTTCAACCGGCGCGGGCACGAGAAGATGGCCAAGCTGCTCTTCCGCGTCCTCGAGCGCGCGCGCCGGCACCAGCCGCCGAGGGCGCCGTCGGCCCCTACAACGCCACGCTCATCCCGCGCGCCGCATCGCCCGC
The DNA here is from genome assembly GCA_964618895.1 of uncultured Binatia bacterium (SeqCode). Classification (GTDB taxonomy): domain Bacteria; phylum Desulfobacterota; class Binatia; order DP-6; family DP-6; genus CAZUDO01. The sequence goes on along the minus strand of CAZUDO010000093.1, from coordinate 10,128 downwards.
GCCAGGATGTCGTTGATCAGCGACTGGTACGGGACTCCCCGCTTCGCCGCATTGGCCTTCAGGCGGGCCAGCACGTCCGGATCGAGGCGCAGCGAGATCGGGGCACGAGGCGCGCGCCCGAGGGATGGTCTCCCGACCCGCCGCATGCTGGCGAGTTGCGCGGGCGACAGCTCGGGGATGTCACTGAAATCGACCCTACGCTTCCGCATATCGTCTCCGTTCCTTCCGGCCGGCGAGCCGTACGCTGATGACACGCACCGTCCGGCCGCGCATTGTGTACGCGACCACGACGACGCGTCCGGAATTGCTGGTCGCCAGCCGAAGGCGCCGGGCCTCGGTGGCGGAGTGGCGAAGATCTTCGCCGTCCAGGCCTTGGGGATCATTGAATGCACTCGCCGCCTCGTCGAACGACACCCCGTGTTTGTCGAGGTTGGTCCGCGCTTTCCCCTCATCCCATTCCACCCTCACGTTTTGTATATACGGAATTGCCGACGCCGCGACAAGGCTCAACCCGAAGCGGCCTGTGGTCCGCGGACTCGGCGACCCGAGAGCCGCGCCCCTGCCACAACCAGACGTTTCTTGACTCGGCTATGCCGCACTGTGTAAAAAACCGCGTTCCCTTTCCGCCGGTGCCCACCCGAGCAGGAGCGCCCACGTCGTCGTAAGGAGAGTTGCGCCGTGAAGATTCTCGTCACCGTGAAACGTGTTCCGGACCCCGAGACGGTCATCAAGATCGCCCCGGATGGCACTTCGATCGTCACCGACAACGTCAAGTGGGTGATCAACCCCTTCGACGAGATCGCCATCGAAGAGGCGCTGCGCATCAAGGAAAAGATCGCCGGCTCCGAGGTCGTGCTGGTGTCGATCGGTCAGAAGACCGCCCAGGAGCAGCTGCGCACCGGCCTCGCCATGGGCGCCGACCGTGCCATCCTGGTGGTGAGCGAGCAGGTGCTCGAGCCCCTCGCCGTCGCCCGCGTGCTGCAGAAGCTCATCGCCACCGAGCAGCCGGGCCTGGTGCTGATGGGCAAGCAGGCCATCGACGACGACTCCAACTGCACCGGCCAGATGCTGGCCGACCTGCAGGGCTGGGGCCAAGCCACGTTCGCCTCCAAGGTCGAGCTGGCCGCCGACGGCACGTCGGCCACGGTGACGCGCGAGGTCGACGGCGGCCTCGAGACCCTCACCATCCCGCTGCCCGGCATCATCACCGCCGATCTCCGCCTGAACGAGCCGCGCTACGCCTCGTTGCCCGGCATCATGAAGGCGCGGAAGAAGGAGATGAAAGAGATCCCGGTCGCAGACCTCGGCGCCGACGTGGCCCCGCGCGTCAAGATCGTGAAGCTCGAGACCCCGCCCAAGCGCTCGGGCGGTCGCAAGGTGGGATCGGTGCAGGAGCTGGTCCAGGTACTCCATACCGAAGCGAAGGTAATCTGATCATGGGCAACGTCCTCGTCGTCGCCGAGCACCTGCACGGCAAGCTCCCCAAATCCACCCTCGTCGGTGTCACCGCCGGCAAGCAGCTCGCCGGCTTGACCGGCGGCAAGTGCATCGGCCTGGTCCTCGGCCAGGGTATCGACGCCGTCGCCAGCGCGCTGGCGTCGTACGGCATCGATGTCGTCGCCGTCGACGCCGCGCCGTTCGCGCACTACCTGGCCGACGCCTACACCGCCGCCACCGCGGCGGTCGTGAAGCAGAAGGACGTCGAGGTGGTGGTCGGCACGGCCACCGCGATGGGAAAGGACTTCTTGCCGCGCATCGCCGCCCGGCTCGGCACCGGCATCGCCGCCGACATCACCGGCATCGTCGACAAGACCAGCTTCCAGCGCCTCATGTGGGCCGGCAACGTCATCGCCACCGTGCAGATCGAGGGCAGCCCGCGCGTGGTCTCGGTGCGCAGCACGGCGTTCGACGCCGCCGTCAAGGGCGGCGCGGGCACGGTCGAGAAGCTGTCGATCGGTGCCGACGGCGCTACCATGCAGTTCGTCGACTTCCTCGAGACCAAGTCCGACCGCCCGGTCCTGACCGAAGCCAGCATCGTCTGCTCTGGCGGCCGCGGGCTCAAGAACGGCGAGAATTTCACCATCTACCTGGAGCCCCTGTGCGACGCCCTCGGCGCCGCCATGGGCGCCAGCCGCGCCGCGGTCGACGCCGGATTCGTGCCGAACGACCTGCAGGTGGGCCAGACCGGCAAGGTGGTGGCGCCGCAGCTCTACATCGCCGTCGGCATCTCGGGCGCCATCCAGCACCTGGCCGGGATGAAGGACTCGAAGGTCATCGTCGCCATCAACAAGGACGCAGAGGCGCCCATCTTCCAGATCAGCGACTACGGCCTGGTGGCGGACCTGTTCAAGGCGGTGCCCGAGCTGACCGAGGAGATCAAGAAGCTCAAGCACGCGTGAGGGGGCGCGCCCTCCCCCGTCGCTTCTATCTCCAACCCACGCTGCGCGTCGCCCGCCAGCTGCTCGGGAAGACGCTCGTCCACACCACCCCCGACGGGGTCACTGCCGGTCGCATCGTCGAGGTGGAGGCGTATCGCGGGCCACACGACCGCGCCGCGCACACCGCCGGTGGCCGGCGCACGGCGCGGAACGAGGTGATGTGGGGACCGCCGGGGCGGGCGTACGTGTATTTCGTGTACGGGATGCACCATTGTGTGAACGTCGTGACCCAGGCGGCGGGGCGGCCGGAGGCGGTGCTCATCCGGGCGCTCGAGCCGGTGGCGGGCGAGGCGTTGATGCGGCGGCGGCGGACGCTGCCGGACGCGCCCGCGTGGCGGCTCTGTCGCGGGCCGGGGGCGCTCTGCCAGGCGATGGGGGTCGCGCGGGGGGAGAACGGCGTGGATATCGTCCGCGGGCGGCTCCGGGTGATGGACGCGGCGGAGGTGCCGGCGGCGCAGGTCCTGCGGACGCCGCGGATCGGGGTCGACTACGCCGGGGCGCATGCGGCGTGGCGGTGGCGGTTCCTGGTGCGGGGGAGTCGGGCGGTGTCGGGGAGGGTGGCATGACCGGATTGCTTGCAACGGCCCCCTGACAGCCGACCAGGTCTGCGCGACATCGGCTCGTTCAACCTGGGGGTCTCCGGCCAGGGCAATTCCGTCGGCAACAACGTCGGGGCCGAGGAGAAGGCCGCCCCTGGTCTCACGTTGGTGGCGGGGGTGCTCGCGTCCCAGGCTCCGCAGGACGCGCTCGGCCGGGACTACAACGGCGACGGCAAGGGCAACGGTTTCAACGTCCCATCGCTGCTGGGGATCCACGCGCTGCCGCCCTACCTCCACAACGGCGCGTGCGAGACCCTGGCCTGCGTGGTTTCTCGAGTCGATCGACGCCGATTCCGAGCCCTTCGATTGAGATTCCCGCCGGATCGAGGACGCTTAATGAACGACGGGGGAGGCGCGGCGTGCGCCTCCCCCGCTTCCTTCCGGGACCGTGGGCAGGGAGCTCAGTAGGCCCACTGCTGGTTGTAGGTTCCGTTGCAGGTCGAAATCAGCGCGTTCGTCCAGTTCTGGGACCACCAGGGCCATTCGAGACACTTGCCGGTCGCGCTGTTGCGGATCTCGCCCTTCAGCCTGAACGCGCCGGCGCTCGCGCAGCTTCGAACCATGAAGACCGACCCGGACCGGTCGTTGACGGGGCTGAGGCACTGGCCGTCGGCGAGGCTCACGACGTTGCCATTGTCGACCCGCCATTTCTGCGCCGCCGAGCCGGAGCATGCCCTGGTGATGATGTTGCCGGACAAATTCTCGAGACACGTGCCGTTCCCGACTTTCAGCTCCCCCGCTCCGGTGTGCGTGATCCGGTGGGCACTGCCGCAAGGGAATTGCTGCGGGAAGTTGGCGTCGCCCCATCGGAATCCAGGCGCCACGCACAGGTCGCCCCTGGCCAGCGTAAAATTGTTGAAGCCCCACTGCTGCCGCCAGCCGCCATAATAGTCGAACATCCAGACGTACCCGCCGTTCACGTTGTACGGCATGTCCAGCGCCTTCCACGCCAGGCCGCGGATGCTGCCCGGCTCGAGGTACCAGTCCTGCGCGGCGGTGCAGTTGCACTCGTACATTTGTACGTACGTCCGGTTCGCGGTGCTGGCGCCCCGCACGTCCAGACACATGCCGTTCATCGCCTGGATCGTGGGCTTGTTGTACAGCACGCACGTGTCGAAGAACTGCGGCTCGAAGATCGACGTAGACGCCGGCGAGCGTGACTCGCGAAGCGGCCCCGCCACGGCGTCGAACTTCACCTGACAGCTCGCCTGGCAATCTTCCAGGTCGAATGAGGGGCGCCGTCCGCCGCGTCGATCGCAGACCGTCACGCAGCGCTTGAGGCCCCGCTCCTGCTTCCTGAACGCAGCCCAGTAGCGCCGCTCCTCGCCCCGCTCGTGGGCCGGATCCTCGTGGGCCCGACCCTCGTGTGCCGATACGGGAAGAGCGGCCCCACCGGTCAGCAGCACCATCGCCATCGTGAAGGTTCGGATCATGACTACACCCCTTTGTGAGTTCGATCGGTTTGCGCGACGTGCGCGACCCGATGTTTGGCGGGAGATAGGAGCAACGATGATGCCAGCGGCGCGCGACGGCCGCGCCGAGACGCAGAGGCTTGCCGGCACAGGCGTTCCGACCCGCAGCCGGCGACGCCCGCTGGAGCACTGCTAATTACTCTGTGGAGCAAAGCGCCGAGATCGAGGGTGCTGCAAAAGATCCGATGCACCGGAAGCGGACGAAAAGTGCATGATGCTCTTCGGGGACGCCAAGGACAGCCTCACCAAGTTGATCAGCGAGATGAAATCGTTACTCTGAGAGGCCAGCTCATGAAAACGGTCACGCAGCTCCTGCGCGCGAAAGGGCACCAGGTCCTGTCCGTTTCCCCCGAGACCGCCGTCTTCGCGGCGCTGGAAATCATGGCCGAGAAGAACGTCGGCGCGCTGCTCGTGGTCGAAGGCGAGCGCCTGGTCGGGATATTGTCGGAGCGCGACTACGCCCGGAAGGTCATCTTGAAGGGGAAGTCCTCCAGGGAGATCCCCGTCCGGGAGATTATGAGCGCCAACGTCCTCTACGTCCGTCCCCAGCAGACGGTCGAGGAGTGCATGGCGTTGATGACCGACAAGCGCGTCCGGCACCTGCCCGTGCTGGACGAGGAGCGGCTCGTCGGGGTCATCTCGATCGGCGACGTCGTGAAGGCGATCATCGACGAGCAGGAGTTCATGATCGAGCAGCTCCAGAACTACATCACGGGCCGGTAGCGTCGGGCGGCGATTCCGTATCCGCGCCGGGTGACCGAGCGCGTGCCAGAGATTCTCAGCCCGGGGGAGGTCAACGCAGCTCCTCGCTGCAGTACGCTCGCTCCGGGATCATGCCGACCATCCCACTCCCCGACCACGGGCGATGTTGAACTCGAGCACGAAGAAGTTCATGTAGACGAGGCAGTAGCCCAGCTGCCTCGCGAAGGCGAAGCGGTACTCCCCACGCTGGTCCACCCAGCGCCACACGACCGGTTCCCGAGCTGTCGATCCGTCGCACGCTGATAGTTACCATCGACGCGCCGGTCCGATGCTCCGTCAACCACGCGTTTCCGCCTCCTCGCGGGCCGCCGCGCATGGGGGCCGATGGGGTCGCCTCCACGGGCATCTTGCGATAAGCCAATCGCTGATGCGATCCCACTTGGTCGCCGTGCTAGTGCTGCTCGCGACCCTCGCGCACACGGCCACGCTCGAGTTCCTCCGCGACGGCACTGTCGTCCGAAGGCTCGACGACGCGGCCATCGTAAAGGCGTGCGGCATCCGCACGATCGAGGTCGACGATCCCTATTACGAAGCGCGAAAGCAGTACCGTGCGTGCCCACTCGTCGCCGTGCTCGAAGCGGGGTTCGGCGTTCCCGCCGATCGCCTCGACGCCGAAGACGTCCTCTTTCGCGCGCGCGACGGCTACGTGAAGGCTTCGACTCGTGCACGCACCCTCGAGCAGGGCGGGTTCGTGGCGTTCCGCGAGCTCGACCGCGGCGACGGCTTCGCGCCCATGGGACGAGGCGCGCTCGACCCCGGACCGTTCTACGTCGTCTGGACGCGACCCGACCAGCGCGATACGCACCGCTATCCTTGGCCCTACCAGCTCACCTCGATCGAGCTCACGAGCGTCACGAAGAAGTTCCCCCATACGGTGCCGGCGGGTGTCGTGGAGCACGATCCCGCGTGGCACGGCTACGCGATCTTTCGGACCGAGTGCATCAGCTGCCACGCCATGAACCGCGAGGGCGGCAGCGTCGGTCCGGATCTCAACGTGCCGCGCTCGATCGTCGAGTACCGGCCGATCGAGCAGGTGCGCGCCTACATCCGGAACCCCACGACATTCCGCTACGGCAACATGCCGTCGCACGAGCACCTCGAGCCGGCCGATCTCGACGCGCTCATCGCATACTTCCGCGCGATGAAGAACCGAAAGCACGACGCCGGAGGGCGTCCATGACCTTCGGCCGCGATGGCACGCTCATCGCCATCGGCGCCGCGCCCCTCGCCACGCGTCACGGCGACTTCCTCGTACATCGTTTCCACAACTGCACGACGGGCGCGCCAGCCCTCGCCCTCACTGTCGGGGACATCACGACGCCGGAGCTTCTCCCCGCTCGCGTCCACTCGTCCTGCATCACGAGCGAGGCCTACGGAGCGTGCGATTGCGACTGCGCCGAGCAGCTCGACGCGGCGCTCGCTCACATCGCAGATCGTCGCCGCGGCGCCCTCTTCTATCTCACGCAGGAAGGACGCGGGGCCGGCTTCGTCGCCAAAGCGCTCGATCGCATGGTCGTGCAGTCGAGCGGGAACCGCGTCGGCACCTTCGAGGCGTATGCGCAGCTCGGCATCCGCGACGATCAACGTACCTACGGCGACGTGGCCGCGATCGCGCGGCTTCTCGGCGTCATGGCGCCGCTTCGACTTCTCTCGAACAATCCCGAAAAGGTCGCCGCGCTTCGATCGGCCGGCACCGTCGTCGACGGGACGGAGCCGCTGCATATCCAGGCCTCCGCCTACAGCCAGCACTACCTCGATGCCAAGTCGCGCGCCGGCCACAGGGTGGCCTCGACGGCTGGGATCGATCCGGCGGCGCTGCCCGAGCCGGTCGAGGTCGTGGGTCCGGAGACGGTTCCTACCGCGCCGCACTTCGTCCGCATCGCGGCCTACCTGCTTCCGGTGCGTCGGGCAGCCACGGCTTGGTTTCGTCTGCACGTCTACCTCGACACGGCGACCCGCCGTGAGCGGGTGATTCTCACGCACGGCGCCGGAGGCGACGACGTGCTCGTCCGCTTGCAGCGGGAGACGCTGCTCGATCGCTTCGCCCTTCGCGCCCCGCGCTTTCGGCAGCGCTGGGACGCGGCGGTCGTGCGGATGGTCGCCCATGGCCGCGGGATCGTCCTCTTCGCCGACTCCGACGAGGACGTACGAGACCTGGCCGGCTCGTTGCTCGCCGTCCACGTACTCGGGCGACGCGCCGTCCCCTTGATACTGGACGCGGACGAGGCGGAGGACGAAGCGCTCCTCCGTGCGGCGCTCGCTCGGGCGGGGGTGAGGCTCTGACCGGGCCACCCGACTGGCGCGAGGGGCACGCGCTTCTCACCACGCGCGTGGGCGAGATTCCCGTGGCGCTCGTGCGCACGGCGGCACGCGACCTTCCCGCACTCGCCCTCGGCCCGACCCCGCTTCGTCGTATCGTCACCACGGGGGTCGGGAGCTCGGCCGCGCACGCGACCCTTCTCGCACACGAGCTCCGGCGCGCAGGCCGGAACGCCGTCGTCACACCGCTCTCGACCTTCACCGCGGAGCCGAGCCCTGCGCCCAACGACGTGCTCGTCGTTTTCTCACAGGGGCTCTCGCCGAACGCGCGGCTCGCGCTCTATCGACCGGAGCGTTGGCGCCGCGTCGTGCTGGTCACGGCCGTCACCGACGGCGCGCGCCTGGCGCCACTGCGCCATGCAGGCATCGTCATCTATATCGTCGACGGCGAGGCCGAGTTCGGCACACTCGTCCGCGTCCTCGGGCCCATGACCGGGTACGTCGCAGCCCTCCAGCTCGCTCACCGCTTCGGTGGTCCGGAAATGCCCGATCTCGGTCCCGCCGTCGAGGCGCTCTCGACGCTCGTACCACCGCACGTCGCTCCGGACCTCCTCGAGGCCCCGCTCGCGCTCGTCACCAGCGGCCCCTACGGCGAGCTCGTCCAGAACCTGCAGTACAAGGTCATGGAGGGCATGCGGCTGCCCATGCCGCCCGTGTGGGACGCGCTCCACATGGCGCACGGCCCCTTTCAACAGCGGTTCGCCGACCGCGCGACGTTCCTTGCGCTCACGTGTCCGGACACCCCCGACGACGCGCTGCTCGATCGCCTGGCGGCGATGCTCGATCCGTCACGACACACCCTCGTGCGGCTTGCGGCGCGTCTCTCCTCTCCGCTCTCGCTTTTCGAGCACGAGGCGATGCTGAACGCGCTCCTCTTGGGATACATCGCGGCCCGCGGCGTCGATCAGGTGCGCTGGCCCGGCCGCGGGGAGGACGCGCCGCTCTACGAGGTTTCGACTCGTTCCACCGAACGGATGCTCGGCAGGCTCGTCTGGCCCGACCTCGACACGTGCGAGCCGCGCGTCGCGATCGTTCCCCTGGGCGCGACGGAGCAACACGGCCCACATCTGCCCTTTGCCTCGGATACGCTCATCGCCGACGCGCTCGCGGCGCGTCTTGCCGCACGTCTCGGCGACGCCGTCGCGCTCCCGGCGCTCTCCCTCGGGTGCTCGATCGAGCACATGAGCTTTCGGGGAACGCTCGACCTCACACCGGCGACCCTCCTCGCCGTGCTGACCGACGTGCTGCGCTCGCTCGCGCAGCACGGCATCACCGAGGCTTTCGTGTTCTCCGCGCATGGCGGGAACGTCGCGACGCTCCGAGAGTCCCTTCCAGCATTGCGGGCGGCCGTACCCGGGGTTGCCATCCATGCCCTCGACGGTCTCGCCGCCCTCACGGCGCGCCTGCACGCGGACGCCGCGCGCTTCGGCGTCACGGCGGAAGCGGCCGGCCACCACGCCGGCGAGATCGAGACATCGATCATGCTGGCGCTCCACCCGGAGCTCGTGCGCACCGAGGCGTTTGCACCAGGTCACGTCGAGCCGGTCCGGGACGCACAGTCGCTCTTCTACCCCGACCTCCGCCGACACGCGCCGAACGGCACCGTCGGCGACCCCCGCACGGCCACCGCGCTCCGGGGCGCGCGCTACCTCGCCGCGTGGGTCGACGTGCTCGAGGCCGCGTTCCGGGACGCGAAGAAGAGCGCATACGCCGCCGGGACGAAGACGCCGTAGTAGAGCTGGTTCGGCACGACCCGGAGCGCCCAGCCCCAGTCGCGGCCGGCGAGAATGACCACATCGGCGGTCGCCCAGAGTACGTAGTACGCGACGACGATGGCCAGCATCGCGTACAGGTAGTGCCGCGCCGGCGACCGCTCGAGGCCGACGCGCGAAGGCACCAGCCAGACGGCCAAGCCGAGCGCCAGCAGCGCGAAGGCGATCTCGTACACGAGCCAGAGGATCATCTCGGGCTGCTCGCCGCGTACGACGCCGAGCCCAAGATAGATGCCGTAGGCGACCGCCGGGACGACGAGCGTCCACGCAGCCGCCTCGACGAGCGCGCCGAGCCACGATCGCCCCGGCTGCATGACGACGAGGACCAGCGCGAAGACGCGGTAGTCGCCGAGCAGCACGAACGGCACCATGGGCCAGCCGAGGAGCCCCGTCGCGATCGGATCGAGGATGGCATCGAGGGCGAAGAGGACGGCCCACGCACGAACGAAGCGGGCCGCGGAGGGCTCGACGCCCGAGCTCGGTGCGATCCCGCGGACGGCGAGCGACGCCAAGAAGAGCGCCGACAGGACACCGAGCGCATACACGCCCTGCGCCTGGCTCTTGTAGAGCGCCTCCCAGCTCGCGAACACCGCGGGGCGCTCTTAGCGGACTGGGGCGCGCGGAACTAGTGCTTCGCCCGGGCAGAGCCAACCGGTTCGATCACAGGGTAGAGGCGCTGGAGTTTGATGCGCGCGTCCGCCGTCGTGAAGTGCCAGCGGACCTTGCTCTTCGCCCCGTTTCGCGCCGTCTCCCAGGCAGCGACCTC
>CAZUDO010000092.1:0-98164 GCA_964618895.1 uncultured Binatia bacterium (SeqCode) | reverse complement strand
GGAAGATCGCGATCCGCTCGCCCTGGTCCTTCGGGGTCAGTCGATCCATGGGGGTCCTCCTCTGCGCTCCGACACAGATCGGCGGCGCGGCCGAGGACATGGCGCACTCGGGACCGACGCGGGAGCTATCGTGGTCGGTGGGTGCCGGGTCGGTAGTCGATCTCCCGGCGTCTCCCTCAGCGAGCGCGGCCCGCGCCAGCGAACACCCGCTGCTCGACCGCGGCCGCGGCGAGCGACGGCGGCGCCCATGCCGCCAGCGTCTGCGCGGCCCGCGCGGATCGCGTGCACCCAGCGGCGCAGGCCGAGCCGCGACCCCTGGGCGCTTGCCCCGACGTGCTGCCACGGACTGACGCGCCGCCGCACCACCGCCATCGGCCACTGGGCGACGCCGAACAGCGCCACGGCGAGCCCGATCGCCGCCGCGCTGAACAGCCGCCCCGCGATCACGCCCAGCGGGACGATGACGATCACCGCCATGCACACGCGACAGACGTAGCGCCGCACCCGAATCGTGATCTCGACCGGCTCGCCCAGGGGCTCCAGCGGGCCGCGCTGCTGGCGGTCGCGCAGCCCGTGCCCCCAGATCTACAGCGCGCATCCCACCGGCCGGCTTGCAGCCTGACACTTCGGACACTGCCCCGGTCGCACTTCGTCGACCGACGGGCATCTCGCCCGCCAGGTCTTGACGTCGATCGCGCTGCGGATCGTCTATGCCCGTCGCTCGAACACCACCACGTACAGCGCCGAACGCGCCGGCGACGCCGCCGCATCCGCATCCCATCGGTACACGGTCTCTCGATCGGGCACGATCTCCGCCACCCCGATGGGCTGATAATGCTCGCTGACCGTGCGCTCCGCCCACGTCATGAGCAGGAGCGACGAGTCCGGGCGCCGCGACCACGACGTATGCACGTTCACCAGTACCAGAAAGCGCGGCCGCTCCCGCTCCAGCTGCGCGATCATCTCGCGTTGCATCTGTTCCGCGAACGGGTGCGGCTCCATGAGCGGGTACATGTAGATGAAGCTGGTCGCGGCCCGGCGGCCGGCGTAGAAATAGAGCTGCGGCTCGGAGCCGATCACACCGATGCGGTCGTCGGGGCGCGCGCGCGTGGCGAGGACGCGCCCGATCTCCACCGCCTCCGGGAACGGGTTGCCGCCGTAGACGGCGCGGGAGACGGCGGCCGGGGGAAGGGCCAACAGCACGCGCGCGTTCTGGACCAGCGTGAGACCGACCGCCGCCACCGGCAACGCGACGGCAAGGACGGCGGGAACGCCCGCGCGGCGGGCCAGGGCGCTCATCGCCGCGCCCGCGAGCAGGGCGACCGCGGGCAACAGCAGGATGAAGTAGTGCGCCGTGAAACGGAGCCCGGGGCACACCGCCAGGAACGAGCAGCCCGTGAACAGGCCGAGGAACGAAGCGGCCCGGCGCGCCCGCTGGTCCCACCAGGGCGTCGTGACCCCGACCCCAGCGAGCAGCCAGAGCGCGAGCGTCGAGCCCGGAATGCGCACGATCTCGGCGCGCAGCTCGGCGAGGCCCACGCCGAGCGGGATCATGGTGACGTACTCGTGCGCGTAGGTGACGGTCCAGAACCAGAACGGCGCGAACGCGCCCGCGCGCCACATGGCGAGGCAGACGAGTGCGTACGGCATCGCGGCGGCGAGTGAGAACACCAGCGCCTCGCCGACCATCCGCCGCCACGACGCGCGCGCACCGAGGACGACGACCAGTCCACCGAACGCTACGAACAGCCCACCCGGCTGTTTCATCACGAACGCAAGGCCGAGCAGGAGCCCCGCTGCGAGGACGGACCCGGGCGGGCGCGGTGCCCCCGGCGCCGCCAGCAGGAGTACGCCCCCCAGCATCGGCAGAACGACGAAGTGCTCCGTGTTTGCCGTGAACCCGAGCACGGCGGGGCTCACCGAAAGCACGGCGTAGGTCGCCGCGGCGACCAGGCCGGCGGTCGCGTCGAGCAGCCTCCGTCCCAGCAGATACACCAACACGATAGCGAGCAGGTTGATCGCCAGCAGGCCGAGGCGGATCGCCACGTCGGTCTCGCCGAGGAGCGCCATGATGCCGGCGTACGCATAGTAGACGCCGGGCAGCTTCATGTTATGCGCCGCCAGGTAGGGCACCTCGCCGCGCAGGATGAGCTGGCCCATGTAGGCGTACTCGCCCTCGTCGCGCTCGAGGGGCACGGTGAGCAGGCGCAGGCGGATGAGGGCCGTGCCGCCCAGTATGACCGCCAGGCTGAGGTGGCGGCGGAGCGGGGTCAGCGCCATCCCTCGACGACGAACCGGGGCCGGTTCTCCCAGGCGTTCGGGGTCCGGCAGCTCGACCGCCGCCCCTCGCGCCCGGCCGCGCGCCGCGCGCTCATCGGGCCCCGGGCCCGGGATCGTCGTCGGAGACGCGCAGGACGTAGCCGGTGCGCGATCCGGCGACCGTCCGGTACACGCGCGCCAGATACATGCCGAGGGCGGCGGTGGCGAAGAACACGCCGCTGAGCGTCAGCAAGACGAGCGACAGTGCGGCGGCGAAGCTCTGCGTTGCGCCGGCCCACACGCACCACGCGACGCCGCCGAGTCCGCCCACGCCGGTGACCAGGCTCAGGACGGCGAGGAGGGCCAGCGGGACGGTGGTGAAGCTCGTGATCACGTCGACGTTCAAGCGCACCAGGGACGCGATCCGGTAGCGCGACCCGCCCACCCGGCGCGGCTCGTGGCGCACCGACACCTCGACCACGCGGAACCCGAGCCAGACCGCCAACGCGAAGAACGGCTTGCCCGGCGCCCACGCCGTGCGCGTAGCCTCGATCACGCCGCGGCGGTAGGCCTTGAACTGCCCGCCGTAGTCCTGCAGGTCGACGCCGACCAGGGCGCGCGCGATGTGATGCACGCCGCGCGAGCCGACGAAGCGCCACAGGCTCTCGTGCCGCACCGCGCGCCGCGCCGTGACCAGGTCGACGCCGGGAACCAGGGCGTCCAGCAGGCGCGGGATCTCCTCGGGCGGGTTCTGCAGGTCGCCGTCCATGGTGACCACTGCGCGCCCACAGGCCGCGAAGATGCCGCAGCAGAGGGCGGCGGCCTGGCCGAAGTTGCGCGACAGGGTGAGCACGCGCACGGCCGGGGTCCGCGCTGCGATCCCGGCCAGGATGATGGCGCTGTCATCGGTGCTGCCGTCGTCCACGAGCACGATCTCGAAGGCGCCGCCGCGGGCGCCGAGGGTGGCGGTCACGCGGTCCACTAGCTCGACCAGGGTTGCCGCCTCGTTGTGCAGCGGCACCACGACGGACACGTCGGGACAGTCGGCTGTGGCCCTCACGGCACCGCCCGCAAAACCCGCCGCGCTTCCGCCGGCCCGACGCACAGGAGGAGGTCGACGGCCGACAGGTGCGACACGAACGGGGTGTACAGTTGCGGGTAGACCGGGTGCGCGTAGTGGTGGAACGCGACCCGGATGCCATGCGCGGCGCACAGGTCCACGTCCAGGTAGCTGCGGCCGCTCTCGCCCTCGAGCAGCTCGGTGGCCCCCAGGGCCTTCAGGAAGGCGATGATCCTGTGCGTCGGTCCGGGCTGATCGGGAAACATCTCGCCGTAGCGGCGCTCGAGGCCGTGGGCGGACGACAGCACGACCGGCGTCCCGATGCCGAACGTGTCGGTCAGGAAGCGCAGCATCGGCAGCGACGCCTCGACCAGATGCGTCGCGTGCGCCGCGCGGACCGCCTCGAGCACCGGGAGCAGCTCACGCGCCCACGGGCTCCGCCGGTAGAAGTGGCGCAGCGTCTTCATGTGCTTCCTGGCCCACGGCACGGTCGGGTCGAGCGGCACGTCGGCGATGCGCATGCCGGGGGCGGGTCGGGCGGGCAGGGTGAGCCAGTGCGGGCCCGCCGGGCCGCGCACGCGATTGCGATGCGTCCAGCCACTCGACGAGAACTGCATCTCGTCGGCGACGATGAAGGCGTCCACGCGACGCATCTGGTCGAAGTACCCGAGCCAGGGCAGGTAACCCGGCTGGATGCCGGCAACGCGGGTGGGCATCAGCGGGGACGACGACCCCGGGGGTGACGCACGCGCGCGTCAGGCGGCCCGCGTCAGGTCGTCGAACTCGAGGGGGGGCACCGCCTCGCCGCCGGACGGCCGCAGCAGGTCGTCGTAGGCCGCATCGAGGATCGCGTTCATGCGCCGCTTGAGCCACACCGGCGCGGCGAGATCGTCGATGTAGCCGCGGTTGCACTTGAGGAAGTAGGCGCGGCCCGCCTTCACCAGCGGGGGGTCCTCGGGTTGGTTCACCCGATCGCGCCATTGCACGTAGGCCTCCACCGCACGCGCGCGCGGCACGCCGCACAGCTCGAGGGTGCGGATGCGGGTCTCGCGCGGCAGGCGGGAGTCCTTCCGGTGCCGCCCGATGTAGAGGTTGCTCGCGAAGTGCGCGTAGCCGAGACACGCGATCGCGCGCACGACCGGGTTCGCCATCCGGGAGAGCGCCACCAGCCCGGTGCCGCGCGACATCTGCATGTGGCGCGCCTCGTCGATGGCGTGATTCTTCAGGATGGCGTGCACGGCGGGATGGATGTCGGGCTCGTTGATGGTGCAGCGCTCGACCGTCTTCTGGTTCACGTTCAGGGCGAAGCGCGTGAAATAGTAGTAGTGCAGGTCGCCGCGCAGCCAGCCGAGGAGCGTGTGGCCGGTGACGTAGTGCTTGGCCATGCGCAGCGACACGTTGGTGGCGCGCAGCTGGTCGAGCGTCAAGCCGTAGGACGCCAGCACCTTCCGGATAACGCACAGGAAGGCCTGGATGTGCATGGTCTCTTCGACCACCTCGCGCGCCATGTAGAGGGCGACCTCGGGGTCGTCGTCGATGATGGTGCCGAGGGCGGCTTCCAGGTTGAGCACGTTGGTGGCCACCTCGGCCACCGCCGTCGAGAGGTAGCTCTGACAGAAGGACAGGCGGTTCAGCATGAGCTGCTGCTCGGGCGTCAGCGCGTGCCACACCGGCTCGCCGTAGAACCAGGTCATCTCGCGCGGGAACAGCGTATGGTCGCCGAGCGTACGCGCGTCGAACGCCTCCGCCACGTCGAGGAAGTTGGCGCGCAGACGGTCCACATCCCGGTCGCTCACCAGCTGGAGCCGCTTCGTGAACTCGAAGGTCGCCGCCATACGTGTTCTCCTCGGCGCGGCAGAGCCCGCGCAAGCGTGCATACCACCGCCGGGACGGCGTTGGGAAGGGCGATCACGGGGCCCGTCCGGGCCGACACGGCGCCTGCCATGGCGCCCCGGGGTCGGGGTCCGATCAGGGGATGGCGGTGCCGGCGTAGTAGGTGAGCGCCTTGGCCCAGGCGTCGGCGCCGATGGTGGCCCCCATGATGCGCCCGCCGAAATCGTCGGCCAGGATGTGGATGCCGCCCCAGATACGTGACTGGCCCGCCTGGTCGGCGGCATCATAGTAGGACGCCCACTGCAGCGTGATGGTCTGGCTCGGGCCGATCTCGAACAGCAGGTACGCGTTTTGCGGCGCGGTGAACTCGCCCAGGCCGCCCGGGAACCAGGGCGAGCCCGTGATGGCGGTCAGCACCTCGGCGGCCGAGCGGCTGAAGGTGCTGTGGCCCGAGGTGTAGCCGGCGAAGGGCGGGGTTACGAAGGTCTTGCGCTGGTAGGCTACCCACTCCTTGGCGCGCATCCAGCGCACGCCACTGTACTGAGTGGCGGGGCTGGCCGGCTCGCCGGGCCAGGACAGGACCGCGACCTCGCCGACGTAGGCGGCCAGGGCCTCGTGGCGCTCGCCGGGAGCGCTCGACGCGGCGGTGATCACTTCGATCAGCCCGGGCTCGAGCGGCAAGCCGTCGGGGTGGTACGCGTCGCCGAGCGGGTCCGACGACTGCCCGAGACCACCCATGTAGCGGATCATCGAGATCGGGCGCACCGAGTCGTACAGGCGTTTCGTCCCCCAGCAGCCGACGGCGGCGTCGTGCACGGCGCCGTTGAGCGCCACGTAGAGCTTCACGTCCCACTCGAGGTCGTCGACCGCCGGTCCGGTGCCGCCGATACGCTTCGCCGCCAGGTTGTCGCTCACGTAGTTGGCGAGCGTGTTCCAGTGCCCCGGGGGTGTCTCCGAGGTGGGCCCGTCGGCCCAGAACTCGGCCAGCACACGCCCGAAGTCCCCGCGCTTCACCACCTGCGGGGCGTACGGCAGACCGGTGACAGGATTCACCCCGTAGCCTGTGCCGGCGTTCGTCCCGAGCGGGTTGTTGCCGAACGCGCCGGGCGAGATGTCCATGGTGGTGGCGTCGTCGGGGGTGAGCTGGCTCGCCGGGCGGAGCACGTCGACGGCCCCTTGTTTGAACGCCGCGTCGGTCAGTGGATCCTGCAGTAGCGGGGGCGGTCCGGGGAGCAGGGCGCCCAGGTTGGCGGCGAACGATGCCACCGTGCCCCACTGCGGGCCGACGAAGACCTGGATCTTGCCCGGGATGGGGATGCCGTTCTGGCCGATCTGGAGGTCGAGGGCGAGCGGCTGCCAGCGGTTCGGGTCCGCCATGGTCGTGCCGGGAAGCTTCACCACCAGCGGCGCGTTCACCGGCGCGTAGGTGGGATCGGCGTAGTTGATGTTCTGGTTGGCGCCGTCGCCGTAGCCGTAGTTGAGCACGGTCGACGCGATGCGGTTGCCGATCGCGGCCGGGCCGGTGCCGATTTCGGTGGTGTAGTCGGAGTCGTAGCCGAGCGCCTGCATGCGGGCGCGGAGCACGGCGCGGGTGGCCGCCGCGTTGGGCGACACGGCGTAGCGCTGCGACAGCACCCGGTAGGCGGCGAAGCTGATCGCCGTGGTGCGGTCGGCGGCGGGATCGGCGGCGGCGTGCTTCTCGTGGAAGAGGTAGCCGTCGGCGGTCGGGTCGTAGGCGGCCCACGCGTCCCACATGGCGACCGAGAGGTGGAAGAGGTTGCGGGCGTGGATGGGCGGGCGCGGGAAGTCGACGCGGATCGCCGCCAGGATCTCCTCGTCCCATACGCGGGCGATCGACTCGGTTTGTACGGGACGGGTGCCGCAATACGGATCGGCGATGCCGGCCACGAAGCGGTGACACGGGCGCGCCGTGCCGTCGGCGGCGTTGACCGCCGTGCACGCGTCGCAGTCCGCGGTCGCATCGA
Source organism: uncultured Binatia bacterium (SeqCode) (assembly GCA_964618895.1). Classification (GTDB taxonomy): domain Bacteria; phylum Desulfobacterota; class Binatia; order DP-6; family DP-6; genus CAZUDO01. Next base: position 91,027 of record CAZUDO010000092.1, on the reverse strand, counting down.
GACACCCGGACACGCTCGCCAGCAGCTCGGTGCCGCATGGTCCGGGGATCGCGGCGCCGAGGTCGATGCCGGCGCACCGCCGGCCGATCGACGCCGACGCCTTGGTGTTGGCCAGCGCGATCTTCCCGTCGGGATCGGTGCCGTAGCAGGCCTCGAGGCCGGCCGTGTTGACGATGACGCCCTCGCGGAGGCCGTCCTTGACGCAGCCGGTGAACGCCTTCAGCCGAGCCACCAGGATCTTGGCCGTGCCCTTGGCGATGGCGAGCTGGCAGTCGCCGGTCGCGGGGGTCAGGACGCTGTCCAGGTTCGGGCCGAAAAGCGCCAACAGCTGTTGCAGGGTGGCGAAGCCCGTGTTGATGGCCGACGCTGCGGTGGGGCCGAACGCCGGCGGCGGGGTGCAGTAGGCGGCCTCGGCGGCGACCGTGCGCGCCTCGGCGCGGGCGAGCCGCCCGTCACCGTCGGCGGCGAGGCACTGCGAGGCGGTCTGGCCCGGCGGGAGCTGCCCCGCCAGTGCGCGCGCCATGCAGCGGGTCAGGTTCTTCGACACGGCGGTGGCGACGCGCGTGCCGGCGGCGTGCAGCAGGTTGATGCAGCGCTGCTGCTGCGTGGTGGGCCCGCCCGGTGCGCCCGGGTTCCGGCACGTGACCGGCTCCGTCATCCGCAGCACGCCGTCGATCGCCGGGCCGGTCACGGTCTGCACCGTCCCGCTTGGCCACTCGACGCTCACCGAGGTGACTGCAGGCGAGCTCCCGAGGCCGAAGTGGACGCGTCCGCGCCCGTCCTGCGCCAGGTAGGTACTGCTCGCCGACACCTCGCGGACCTGCGCCGGCCCGCCGCCGCTCGGCGTGACGGTTACGCGCGCGCCGACGCCGCGTCGCGAGCTGCAGCGGCCGTCGAGCTCCACGTCGAGCCAATGTGCGCTGCCGGGGCTGTCGTTGCGGAACAGGAAGGGGCTGGTGTCCTCGTGCGTGAGGAGGATGTCCTGGTCGCCGTCGCCGTCGTAGTCGAACGGGACCGCGCCGTACCCGATCCCGGTGTCGACCAGCCCCGCGGCGGCCGCGATGTCCGTGAACACGCCGGCGCCGTCGTTCCGCCACAGGCGCGGCTGGTCGGTGAGGAACGGGGTCATGTCGATCGGCCCCAGCTCGGGCAGGATGAACGGGTCTTCGCCGCTGCCGGCCCCGTCCGTCATGACGAGGTCGAGGTCGCCGTCGTTGTCGGCGTCGAACGCCTCGGTGCCCCAGCCCCAGCTGCCGTCGCGCACGCCGGCCGCGTCGGTCACGTCGGCGAAGGCGCGGCCGCCCAGGTTGCGGTAGAGGCGGTTGCCGGTGGCCCGGGGATGGCCGGCGATGTAGATCGAGGTGACGAACAGGTCGAGGCGGCCGTCGCCGTCCACGTCCGCGCTGGTGACGCCCATACCGTGCTCGTCGGTGCCGACGCCGGCGGTGACGGTGCCGTCGATGAAGTGTCCAGTGCCGTCGTTCCAGAACAGACGGCTCTCCGAGAAGTCCGAAATGATGGGCAAGTCCGGCCAGCCGTCGTGGTCGAGGTCGGTGAAGCGGCCGGCGAAGGCGAAGGTGCCGTTCTGCGTACCCGTGACGCCGCCAAGGGACAGGCCTACGCTCAGGGTCACGTCGTCGAACACGCCGGGCGCCGCGGCACCGCGGTTCCGGAACAGGCGGCTCACCGGGGGCGGGATGCCGGGGTTGATGAGCTCGGACTGCAGCTCGGTCACGTACAGGTCGAGCCAGCCGTCCCGGTCGTAGTCGCCGAACGAGGCGCTGCGGCCGATGGCGCCGGTGTCGAGGGCCAGGCCGCGCACCTCGGCCTGCTCGGAGAAGGTGCAGTTGCCGGCGTTCACGTACAGGAAGTGGCGGGCGTCGGCGGCGCCGGTGGCCACCAGGTCGAGGTCGCCGTCGTTGTCGACGTCGCCGAAAGCCGCGCCGCGGGTGCCGAAGGCGTAACCCAGGTTGGCGGCCAGGCTGGCATCCTCGAAGCTGCCGTCGCCCCGGTTGCGGTACAGGACGTCGTGCACGCTGCCGGTGAAGTACAGGTCGGGGTGGCCGTCGCCGTCGCAGTCGCCGACCGCCGCGCCGCCGGTATACGCCGGCATGAGCCCGGTCCGTCCCGGCGCGGTGTCGATGCCGGGCAACGCGGTGACGGTCACGTCGGTGAACGTCTGGGCGCGCGCCGGCGTTGCCTCCAGTGCGAGGGTGAGGAGGATCCACACGGCCACGGGCGCCAGGTCGAGCCGTCGACGCATGATCGCCAGGTTGCGTCATACTGCCCGGGCTCGGACCCTGGCAAGTAAAATCTTCCCGCCGGGCTGCGCAATCAGCCGGCGGCGAGCCGGGACGACCGCAGGACGCGACCGAGCCGCAGGACCACCTCGTCCGCATGGCTCTCCGGCATGGACGGGTAGAGCGGCAGCGAGATGCTGGTCGCGCCGACGCGCTCGGCGTGCCGGAAGGCCCCGGGTGCGTGCCCGAGAGCGCGCCGGAAGTAGCTCATCAGGTGCACGGGCGGGTGGTAGTGGACCGTGACCGCGACCGCCTGCTCCTGCAGGCCCGCCACCACCGCGTCTCGGTCCACGCCGTCGACCCGGATCGCGAACACGTGCCAGGCGTGCTCCACCGACGGACGGACGACCGGGGCCGTGACGCGGTCGAGGTGGGTGAGCTGCGTGAGGTAACGCTCGGCGAGGGCGGTGCGGCGGCGGTGGTTCTGGGTGAAGCGGTCGAGCTGCGGCAGCAGCACCGCCGCCTGCAGGTTGTACATGTTGTACTTCCACCCCATGGTCACCATGTCGCGGTGGCGATAGCCGTGCCGCTCGCGCTCGGCCGCACCGGTGGTGAGCCCCTGCTGGCGGAGCACGCGCAGCTGGTCGGCCAGGGCGGCATCGCGTGTCGCCACCGCGCCGCCCTCGCCCGAGGTGATGCTCTTGGTGGCATAGAACGAGAAGCAGGCCGCTTCGGACAGTTGGCCAGGACGCATGCCGTCGCGCCGGCCCTCCAGGCAGTGGGCGGCATCCTCGATCACGACCAGACGATGGCGGTCGGCGATCGCGCGGATGGCGCGCATGTCGCACATCTGGCCGAACAGGTGCACCGGGATGATGGCCTTGGTGCGCGGGGTGATCGCGCCCTCGAGGCGGGTGGCGTCTAGGTTGCCGGTGTCGGGTTCCACGTCGACGAACACCGGGCGCGCGCCGGCCTGCACGATCGCTGTCGCGGTCGCGATGAAAGTCATGGGCGTGGTGATGACCTCGTCACCGGGCCTGACGCCGAGCGCGAGCAGCGCCAGGTGCAGGGCGGCTGTGCAGCTGGTCACGCCGACCGCGTGCGGCAGGTCGAGTGCCTGCGCGAAGCGGCGTTCGAAGGTGGCGACGGTGTCCCCGGTGGTGAGGATCGCGCCGCGCAGCACCGCGGTGAGTTCGTCCAGCTCGGCGGCACCCAGGTCGTGCTGGAAGAACGGGATCGGGGTCATCGCGCGTCGATCTCCGCAAGCGCATTCCGGTAGCCGCGCCCGTCGGCGAGGCGCCAATCCGTGCAGGTGTCGCACGGCGACAGGTCGCCGAAGCGTCCGTCCAGATGGGCCTGCCGGCGGCGCGCCAGCTCGACGCCGCCCCAGATGGCCGCGATGGTGGTGTCGCGCACGTTGCCGAGTGGCGCGCGGGCATCCCAGTCCGCGCCACACATCGTGACCGTGCCGTCCTGCAGCACCATGAGGGACGAGAACAGCCACCGGCAGGGCGTGCGCGGCTCGGCCTCCACCGCCGGCACGGCGATGGTGCCGGCGAAGGTGGCGGGCACGATCGTCATGACGAAGTCGCGTCGGCCGAGATACGGCCGCCAGGCGTCCACCAGCCGCGGCAGCGCCGCCTCGACCGCAGCCGTGCGCATGAGCTGGATCGAGGTCACCGGCCGCTCCTGCCCGAGCGCCCGCTTGCGCAGCAGAAAGCCGCGCACGTTGCCGATCACGCGTGCGAAGTGATCGCGCCCGCGCATCGCCAGATACGTCGCCGGGTCGTCGGCGTCGACCGAACACTCGAGCCGATCGAGCCCCGAGCCGAGCAACGCCTCGGCCAGACGCCCGTGCAGCGACACCCCATTGGTCGAGAGCCCCACCTCCGCCACCCCGGCCGCCTTCGCGAACTGCACCATGGCCACCAGCTCGCGATGGAGTAGCGGCTCGCCCAGGAAGTGGAGCCAGAGCCGCGTCCCATGCGTCGCGCACTCGCCGGCCACGCGCTCGAACACGTCCCACGCCATGAACCCGAGCGGCCGCGTGAACCCGAGCCGCGGACACAGCGGACAGCGCTGGTTGCAGTGGTTGGTCACCTCGACATTGACACGCCCGGGAAACGTCGCCGGCGACAGAGAAAACGACTCGACTGACATCACACAACGCTCCCGCGACGGCGTACCACACGAGCGGTCACGGACGACAGCGCCGGCGACCTTCGGTGCCACACGCCCGTCACCGACCCGGCGGCGCGAGGGCTCTCCCCCGCGCCGCCGCAGCCATGGACCGGCCCAGGCGCCGTCCGATACCCCCGCCCCGCCTCGCATGCTAGCCATGCGGAGTGCCTGGTCTCGACCGCCGGAAATGGGGAACACGCGCCGCCGTGCTGGCCGCCGTCGCGGCCGCCATCGTGCTCCTGCGGGCCACACTGTTCGCGCCCAAGTCCGTGCCCGTCGAGGTCGCCCGGGTGGCGCGCGGGCAGGTCGAGCAGACGGTCACCAACTCGCGCGCCGGCACGGTGAAGGCCCGCCGCCGGGCTAAGCTCTCGCCCCAGGAGGGCGGCCGCGTGGTCGCGATCCCGAAGCGGAAGGGCGAGCGCGTGCGTGCCGGAGAGCCCGTGCTCGAGCTCGACGCCAGCGTACCGCGGGCCCGCCTCGACCTCGCGCGCCGCGAGGAGGAGTCCGCGACCGCCGAACGCTCGCGCGCCTGCCTGGCCGCCGAGCGGGCGGCGCGCGAGCTGGTCCGTAACCGCCGCCTGGCCAGGGAAGGCATCGTGTCGACCGACCTGCTCGATCAGGTGGAGAGCGCGGCCCGCACGGCGGTGGCGACGTGCGAGGCCGCCCAGGCGACCGAGAAGCGCGGCCGGGCGGCGATCGAGGTGGCCGAGCGGCAGCTCGACTACATGGTCCTGCGCGCCCCGTTCGACGGCGTGGTCGCTGAGCTGTCGATCGAGATCGGCGAATGGACCACCCCGTCGCCGCCGGTCATCCAGGTGCCGGCCGTGATCGACGTGATCGACCCGTCGTCGATCTACGTGAGCGCGCCCATGGACGAGGTCGATGCGGCCCGCCTGCGGGCGGGCCTGCCGGCGCGCGTGGTCATCGACTCGCATCCGGGCCAGCACCACCCCGGACGGGTGGCGCGGGTGGCGAGCTACGTGCTCGACGTCGAGGAGCAGAACCGGACGGTCGAGATCGAAGTCGAGCTGGCCGACGCGGTCTTCGCGGCCACGCTGCTGCCGGGCACGTCGGCCGACGTGGAGGTGATTCTGGAGACCCGCCCGGAGGTGCTGCGCATCCCGACCGCGGCCCTCCTGTCCGGAGACAAGGTGCTGATCGTGAACGGTAGCCGCCTGGACGAGCGCGCGGTCGAGATCGGGCTCAAGAACTGGGATATGACGGAGGTGCGGGGTGGCCTCACCGACGGCGAGCGCGTGGTGGTGTCGCTCGACAAGGCCGAGGTGAAGGCGGGGGCGCGGGTGACGGTCGAGCGGGAACGCGGCGCGTGATCTGGCTGGAGCACGTCGGACGCGACTTTGCGGTCGGCGACACGGTCGTGCACGCGCTCGCCGATGTGACCGAGCACATCCGGCGCGGTGAGCACGTCGCCCTCATGGGGCCGTCGGGTTCCGGCAAGTCGACGCTGCTGAACGTCATCGGCTGTCTCGACCGGCCGACGGCGGGCCGGTACCTCCTCGACGGGCAGGAGGTGAGCGGCCTCGACGAGGCGGCGCTGACGCACGTGCGCCGCCACTTGATCGGGTTTGTGTTCCAGTCCTTCCACCTCGTGCCGCGCCTGACGGCCGCGGGGAACGTCGAGCTGCCGATGGTGTTCGCCGGCGTGCCGCGTCCGGAGCGGGCGGAGCGCGTGGCTGCCGGGCTGGCCGCCGTCGGGCTCGCGGCCCGCGCCGACCACCGCCCCGATCAACTCTCCGGCGGCGAGCGCCAGCGGGTCGCGATCGCCCGCGCCATGGTGATGCGGCCGCGGGTGCTCCTGGCCGACGAGCCGACGGGCAACCTGGACGCGGCCTCGGGCCGCGCCGCGCTGGAGCTGCTCGATCGCCTGCATGCCGAGGGGCTGACGTTGGTGGTGGTGACCCACGATCCGAACGTCGCCCGCCGCGCACAGCGTACGGTGGTCATGGTCGACGGCCGCATTGTCCGCCGCCTGGCGCCGGCCGAGGTGGGCGCCGGGCTCGGAGGCCTCGCGTGACGTTGGCCGACCTGCTCGCCTACGCCGGCGGCGCCGTGCGCGGGCACCGCGTGCGCACGGGGTTGACCCTCCTCGGGGTCGCCATCGGGGTGGCGGCGGTGATCATCCTGACGGCGCTCGGCGAGGGCGCGCAGCGCTACGTGACCGCCCAGTTCGAGAGCCTGGGCTCGACGTTGCTCGGCATCGTGCCCGGGAAGACGGAAACCACCGGGGCGGTCGCGTTCATGAGCACGAGCACCAAGGCGCTGACCCTGGGCGACGCCGAGGCCGTGGGCCGCATCGCGCAGGTGACGCGCGTAGCTCCGCTGGCCATGGGCAGCGAAACGGTATCTGCCGGCGACCGGCGCCGGCAGGTGGCGGTGATCGGCACGACCAGCGAGTTCGCCGACGTGCATCGCCTGCGCCTCGGGAGCGGGCGTTTCCTGCCGCCCGGGGATGCGCGGCGGGGCGTGGCGGTGGCGGTGTTGGGGGCGACGGTGGCGCGCGAGCTGTTCGGCGCCGGTGAGCCACTCGGCAAGGTGGTGCGCATCGGCGACATGCGGGCGCGGGTAGTCGGGGTGCTGGCTCCGCAAGGCACACAGCTCGGCCTCAACCTGGACGAGGCGGCGTTGATCCCGGTGGCGCGCGCGATGCGGCTGTTCAACCGCCGCTCCCTGTTCCGCATCCTCGCCGACGTACAGGCGCACGCGGATCTCGCGGTCGTGCGCGCGCATGTCCTCGCCGTCATGGTGGAGCGCCACGGCGAGGAGGACGTGACCATCATCTCGCAGGACGCCGTGCGGTCGTCGTTCGGCGGTATCCTGCAGGCGTTGACGCTGGCGGTGGCTGCCATCGCGGCGGTGTCCCTCGGGGTCGCGGGCATCGGCATCATGAACGTGATGCTGGTGTCGGTGGCCGAGCGCACGGCAGAGGTGGGACTCCTGCGCGCCGTCGGCGCGGGCCGCGGACAGATCGCGGGCGTGTTCGTCGCCGAGGCCGTGCTGCTGTCGCTGGCGGGGGGCGTGCTCGGGCTCGTCGTCGGGGTGGCGGGCGTGTCGGTGCTGGTCGGCCTGTATCCGGCGCTGCCGGCCCGGCCGCCGCTGTGGGCGGTGGCCAGTGCGCTTGCGGTCGCGCTCCTGGTGGGCATGGTGTTCGGCCTGGTGCCGGCACGACGCGCCGCCCGGCTCGATCCGGTGGCCGCGCTCGGGAGGCGGTGAGGGGATGGGGGACCTCGTCCGTCTCGCCGCCGGCGCGGTGAATGGCCATCGGCTGCGCTCCGGCCTCTCCATGGTCGGGATCGCGATCGGCATCGCCGCGGTCATCCTGCTCACGTCGATCGGCGAGGGGACGCGGCGCTACATCCTGGGGCAGTTCTCCCAGTTCGGTGCCAACCTGATCATCATCAACCCGGGCAAGGCCAAGACCTCGGGCATGCCGGGCATGTTCGGCGGCACGACCCGGCACCTGACCATCGATGACGCGGCGGCGCTGGCGCGCATCCCGGGCGTCGAGCGCGTCGTGCCGGCGGCCATGGGGACGGCGCGCATCGAGGCCGGCGAGCGCGGGCGGAACGTGGCCGTCAACGGGGTCACCCCCGACATCGAGACCGTGTGGCGCTTCCACCCCCGCGTGGGCGGCTTCTGGCCGAGTGGGGACGCACGGCGGGGTGCGCCCGCGGTCGTCCTGGGACCGAAGGTGGCACGCGAGCTGTTCGCCGACCGGTCGCCGCTCGGCGAGACGGTGCGCATCGGTGGCCGCCGCTTCCGGGTGACGGGCGTCATGGAGCCCAAGGGCAACATGCTGGGCTTCGATCTCGATGACACGGTGTACGTGCCGGTGGCCACGGCCCTGCAGATGTTCAACCTGGCCGACCTGGGCGAGATCGACGTGGGCTATGCCTCGACCGAGGCGACGGCGCGCATCGTGGCCGAGGCGAAGCGCGTGCTCCGCGAGCGCCACGGCGGCGAGGAGGACTTCACGGTCATCACGCAGGAGGCGATGCTGGCGGTGTTCGGCAACGTGATGCGTATGATCACCATGGCCGTCGGCGCCATCGCCGGCATCTCGCTGGTGGTGGGGGCGATCGGCATCCTCACCATGATGTGGATCACCGTCCGCGAGCGCACGGCCGAGATCGGCTTGGTGCGCGCCCTCGGCGCCAGCACGCGGCAGGTGGCCGCGCTCTTCCTGGCCGAGGCGGCGGCGGTGGCGGTGCTCGGCGGCGCCGCCGGGGTGGCGAGCGGCCTCGGCCTGGCAGCGGGGCTGCGCTGGCTCGTGCCCGGCCTACCGGTCGAGACGCCAGTCGGGTTCGTCGGCGCCGCGTTGGGGCTCAGCCTGGCGGTCGGCTTGCTCTCCGGCGTCCTGCCCGCACGGCGGGCGGCGGGGTTGGATCCGGTCGAGGCGCTGCGAGCGGAGTGAATCGACCCGAGACCTTGTCTCGGGTCGGAGCGAATGTGTGGCGCGGGGGCTCGTGCGCACGTCGTGCCGCGGCCGGCGGAGCCGGCGCGGCAAACGTGACGCGGCCGCCGCCCGCGCCCAATTCGCCGTCGGGGAGCAGGCACCCGCGCGGTTCGCCAAGTCTGCCGCGCCGGCTCCGCCGGCCGCGGCACGACGCTCGCATTCTCCCCCGGCCCCACTCTCGCCCCGACCCGAGACAAGGTCTCGGGTCGCGCCCTACAGTCCCATCATGGTCGTGACGCCATGGTCGCGTCCGGCGGTGTACGCACCGTCGACGGCGATCGCCTGTCCGGAGACGAACGACGCGTCGGCCGAGAGGAGGAATGCCGCCACCGCTGCCACCTCGTCGGGGCGCCCGAAGCGGCGCAGCTTGTGCTCCTCGCGCACGCGCTCGCGCACGGGCTCCATCCCTGGCATGGCGAATACCGCCTGCGTCATCGGCGTATCGATGAACCCCGGGCAGACGGCGTTGGCGCGGATGCCCTGTCGGCCGTAATCGATGGCGATGTTCTTGGTGAGTAGCACGACGCCGCCCTTGGCGGCGTTGTAGGCGCTGCCGCCCGCGGTACCCTCCAGGCCTTCGATGCTGGCGACGGTGACCAGGGCGCCGCGCGCGCCGTCGAGCGGCGCCTGGGCGAGCATGCGGACGAGGGCATGCTTGCAGACGAGGAACGTCGCCGTCAGGTCGACCGCCAGGACGCGCTCCCAGCTGGCCGTGTCGAGGACGTGGATTGGGCCGCCGCCGGCGATGCCGGCGGCGTGGATCACGCCGTCGAGGCGGCCGAAGTCCGTGACCGCGCGCTGCATGAGGCCCTCGACGGCGTGCTCGTCGGTCACGTCGACACAGGCGTGGGCGAGCACCCCCGGCGTGCGGGCGGCCTCGGGCGGCTGCTCGCGCAGGTCGGCGCCGAGCACACGCGCGCCTTCGCGCCGCAGGCGCTCGACGCACGCCCGGCCGATCCCGGACGCCGCGCCTGTCACCACGACGACCTTGTCCGTCAATCCCTGCATGTGCAATTGATAGCGCATCCGTATGCGCTTCGCACTCTTCTACGAGATTCCGGTCGCCGCCCCGTGGACGCGCGACAGCGAACATCAGGCATACAAGAACACCCTCGAGCAGGCGATCGCCGGCGAGCGTTTCGGCTGGGATGCGTTCTGGACCGTCGAGCACCACTTCCTGTCCGAGTTCTCGCACTGCTCCAATCCGGAGGTGCTGTACGGCGCCATCGCCAGCCGCACCAGCCGCATCCGGCTCGGCTACGGCGTCCGGCTGATGCCGAAGCCCTACAACCACCCGGTGCGCACGGCCGAGTCGGTGGCGGTGCTGGATCTCCTCTCCGACGGCCGGGTCGACTTCGGCACCGGCCGCTCCTCGACGCGCGCCGAGCTGGAAGGCTTCGGCATCGACCCGCACGCCACGCGCGACATGTGGCGCGAGGCGATCGCGCACGTCGTCGCCTGCTGGACCAACGACGAGGTGACTCTCGACGGTCGCCACTGGCAGATGCCGCGACGGCGGGTGCTGCCGAAGCCGTTGCAGGACCCCCATCCGCCCATCTGGGGCGCCACCTCGAGCGACGAGGGCCACCAGCAGATGGGCGAGCACGGCATCGGCCTGTGCTCGTTCGCGGTCGGCGTGTCGCCCGAGGAGGTGAAGCGGAAGATCGACCTCTATCGCACCGCCATCGCCGGCTGCACCACCCCGCTCGGGAAGGTCGTCCACAACCAGGCGTCCACGTTCACGATGGCGCTGTGCGCGCCGACCGAGGCCGAGGCGCGCGCGGCGGCCCGCGAATCGTTCGAGTGGTACCCCAAGGCGGGCGCGCGCCAGATCGGCACGGTGGCCAGCTGGATGGCCGAGCAGCGGAAGGACCTCGGCAACTACGGCTACGCCGCCGACATGAAGCGCGTCGACGAGCAGGGCCTGCTCGACCTGCTCACGCTCGACTACCTGGTCGACAACGGGGCCTGCGTGCTCGGCACCCCGGAGCAGTGCCTGGCGGCGTGCCGGCGGTACGCCACCGCGGGCGTCGACCTGCTGCTCTGCCTGGTGAACCCGTACAAGATCCCGCACCAGCAGGTGATGCAGACGATCGAGCTGATGGGCACGCATGTGATCCCGCACTGCCGGTGAGCGTCGAGTTTGCGCGGACGATCTCGATCCGACCATGGGGTGGATGGCGAGGGCGTGGTAAGCAGCTTGCCGCGTGCGCCCCCGGTGTGCTTTGCAGCGCCCGAATGCCGCGCGATCTCCTGCTCGCCCTGGTGCTGCTGGCGGGATGCGGTGGGTGTGGCGAGCAGGCGCCCCGCCTGTCGTTCGAGAAGCTCCACGTCGGCTGGCTGCCGCGGGACTACAAGCGCGGCACGGCCACCACCGCGTTCGACGGCACGCGCTACACCTGCGTCGAGCCGGTCGCTGGTGGCGAGCGGGTGATCGAGCAGGGGGTGGCGGGGCCGGTGTTCACCAAGGTGACGGCGCCGCGCTTCGCCCGGCGCGGCGAACGGGTGGCCTATGTCGGTAAGAACGAAGGTGGCGGACGCCCGCGCGTGGAGGTGGCCGTGGGCGGGCAGGTCGTTCCGACCGGCTTCGCGAGCACCGGCGACATCGTGCTCGATCGGGATGGACGCCGCTGGGCCGCCATCGGATGGGAGGGCGATGCCACCGCCGACCCGCCCATCGGCCTGGTGGCCATCTACGTCGACGGCCAGGGACCGGCGCGCTACCCCGATGCGTCGGAACCGACCTTCAGTCCGGACGGGGCGCATGTCGCCTACCTGGTACGTGACGAGGGCGGGCACATCGCGCTGGTGGTCGACGGACGGGTCCAGGAACGGTACCCGGAGCCCGAGGGCAAGTGCTCCGCGCCTCGCCAGGCGCCGCCGGGGAGCTCGGGGATGGCGCGCCAGTTCGGAGCCCACTACCTGGCGGACGGAAGCCTCCTGGTGCTCACCCGCACGGCCGCCTGCTGGACGCTGCTCCGCGGCGCGACCCGGCTGGCGGCGTATCCCAACAACGTCGTCAAGGACCCGAACCAGTTCCTGTTCGATCCCGAGTTCACGCCTCGGCCGAGCATCCTGCCTGCCTCCCTGGTGGTGGCCGAGGCGGCGCCGGTGGTGGCGTGGTGGGAGCGTCTGGAGGGGGACCCCGATCGCTGGCGGGTGGTGCGCGACGGCCGCCCGGTCGATGACGGCGTGTGCATGACCATCACCGACGAGCAGCCGATCGCGCTCTCGCCCGACGGCCAGCACGTGATGCACAGCTGCGTCACGCCGGAAGAGGGGGGCGAGTCGCGCGTCCGGGTGGTGATCGACGGCATCGTGGAGGGGCCGTACCGTTTCGTGTGGGGGCTCGCGTTCTCGGCCGACGGCCGCCACTACGGCTATGCGGCGTCGTACGGGACCGAAGACCCGTGGCGTTTCTACGTCGACGGGCAGGTCCAGCCCGGGGGCTGGAAGCACGTGTTTCCCCCGGTGTTCTCGGCCGAGGGCAGCCTCATGGCCTGGGCGGCGTTCCTCGACGACCAGCGTCTCGGGCTGTTCGTCGACGGCCGTCACCTGGCGACCGTCGACCAGGCGCTGCGGCCGCCGCGCTTCACGCCGGATGGCGAGCTCGTGTGGGCGGTGCGGCGCGGGCGGCGCGTAGTGCGGCTTACGGTGCGGGGAATCCCGCCCCGTCGTCCATCGGGCACCGGTGCACGGCAGTCGTGACCGGAAACTTTTTCTTGACAAACCTCAAGGCGTAGATGATACGCCACACCCGGGGAGGATTGCGCCTATGCCCAGAATGACCGTGACCCTGTGTGCCGTCGCGTTGATCGCCGTGGTTGGCGCACGGGGTGTGTCGGCGCAGACCGTGGGAAGCATCTCGGTCGTGAAGAACGCCGGCAACAGCCCGGACAGCTTCCAGGACGGCACGGTCACCAGCTTCCAGCGCACCTCCACCGCCGGCACCATCGCCGGGTCGGTCGGCTTCACCGGCTTTCGGGCGCGCTATGCATCGGTCGTCGGGGTCGACGTGGGGCTCACCGGCGGTGACACCAGCCACACGCTCACCTCCGACTACACGGTCAGCTTCACGGTCACGGCGCCGCAGTCGTACGCCATCGACGTGACCACCAGCGCCAACGGCGCCTTCACCCTGGTCGACGACAACTCCGACCCGGCCGATGCCGACATGAGCGCGGTCGCCGGCACGTTCACAGGCGGCGCCATCTTCTCGGGCTCGCTCAGCTTGACCGACCCGGGCTCCCTGAGCGGCAACGGCGGGGGCAACGCAGGCTTCGTGCGCACCTCCGCCGCGACCATCGTGGGCGTGAGCCTCGGGGTGTCGCAGGCGCATACCTTCCGGTTCACGTGGGGGTCCACCTGCCACAGCGCCGGCACGTTCTTCGGCGGCGGCGACGAGTGCGCGGTGCGCTTCGGCCTGCCGATCACGTACGCCAGCCAGACCGCCGGCGACTACCCCGGCGCGGGCAGCCGCGTGCAAGCCAACGACGGCCACTTCGTCGGCATCTCCGTGCGTTCGCTGTGTGGCAACGGTCTGGTCAACTTCGGTGAGGTGTGCGACGAGGGCTTCCTCAACGGCACCGGTGGCTCGTGCTGCAACACTGATTGCACCTTCCGGGCCGCGGGCCAGACCTGTCGTCCTGCGGCAGGCGTGTGCGACCTGGCCGACCTGTGCACGGGCTCGAGCTCCATCTGCCCCACCGACGCCAAGCTCGCCAACGGCACCGTGTGTCGGGCAGCCGCCGGCACCTGCGACGTGGCCGAGACCTGCAACGGCACCGCGGACACCTGCCCGGCCAACGCCTTCCTGTCCTCCGGGACCATCTGCCGGGCGTCCGCGGGCGTGTGCGACCTGATCGAGACCTGCACGGGGCTGAGCGCCTCGTGCCCCGCCGACGCCAAGAGCACGGCGGTGTGCCGGCCGGCGGCGGGCGTGTGCGACAACGCCGAGAGCTGCAACGGCGTCAGCAACACTTGCCCGGCCGACGGCTTCAAGGCGGCCGGCACGGCCTGTCCGGACGACGGCCAGGCCTGCACCGCCGACGTGTGCGACGGCACCAGCGCTGCCTGCACCCATCCGGCGGGCAATGCCGGGGCCGAGTGCCGCGCCGTGGCCGGGGCGTGCGACGTGGCCGACCACTGCGACGGGAGCAGTACCACCTGCCCGGCGGACAGCGTCGCGGGCGCGTTCGTCCAGTGCCGCGCCGCCGCCGGCGAGTGCGACCTGGCCGAGAACTGCAACGGGGTCGGCATCAACTGTCCGGCCGATGGCAAGAAGTCCGCGGGCACGGGGTGCACCAGCGATGGCAATGCGTGCTCGCTCGACCAGTGCGACGGCGCCGGCAACGCCTGCACCCATCCGGCGGGGAACCCGGGCGCCGTCTGCCGTGCGGCCGCCGGCGACTGCGACGACGCCGAGACCTGTACGGGCAGCAGTACGGCGTGCCCCGCAGACGCCCTCAAGGGCAACACGGTCCAGTGCCGGGCTGCGGGCGGCGAGTGCGACCTGGCGGAGAACTGCACCGGCTCGAGCGCCAGCTGTCCGGCGGACGCCAAGGAATCCTCGGGTACGGCCTGCACCAGCGACGGCAACCCGTGTACGCTCGACCAGTGCGACGGGTCGAACGTGCTCTGCCAGCACCCGGCGGGCAACGCCGGCGCGGTGTGCCGCGCCTCCGGCGGCGAATGCGACCTGACCGAAACCTGCGACGGTGCCAGCACGTCGTGCCCCGCGGACGGCAAGGTGTCGGCCGGGACGCCATGTACGGCCGATTCCAACGTGTGCACCGATGACCAGTGCGACGGGGCTGGCAACGCCTGCACGCATCCGAACAACACGGCGCCGTGTGACGACGCTCTCTACTGCACGGTCGGCGACACCTGCGGTGGCGGCACATGCTCCGGCGCCGCACGCGACTGCAACGCGGTCGGCGACCAGTGTCACGACGGCGTATGCGACGAGGGCTTGGACATGTGCGTCGGGCCGAACAAGCCCGACGGCACGTCGTGCAACGACGCCAACACCTGCACGGCGCCCGATACCTGTACCGCGGGAACATGTGGGGGACCGCAGGACTTCAACGCCTGCCTGGACGACTTCCAGTGCTACAAGGTGAAGAACACCACCGGCCAGCCGAAGTTCGTGCCCATCCTGAGCCGCTCGCTCAGTGACAGCTTCGAGACCGGGCTGTTCGACCTGAAGAAGCGGAAGCACCTGTGCGCCCCGGCCGATCGCGACGGCGGCGGGGTGGTCGATAGCGGCACGCATCTCACGACCTACATCATCAAGCCGTCGCTCGGGGAGCCGCTGCATTTGAAGCGGCTCAACATCACGGTGACCAACCCCGTCGGCACCCTGCACCTCGACACCATCAAGGCCGAGCTGCTCCTGGTGCCGAGCGCCAAGGCATTGTCGCCCGGGCCGATGCCCGCCTCGCCCGCTGCCGCGTCGCACGGAGTCGACCACTTCAAGTGCTACAAGGTGAAGGTCACCAAAAACACGGCGGCCTTCCCGCGTGGGCTGCAGGCGCTGGTGTCGGATCAGTTCACGTCACCCGCCGTACGCTACGACCTGAAGAAGCCGAAGCACCTGTGCCAGCCGGTCGACAACGGCGAGGGCATCAAGAACGCGGCCCGGAAGATGCTCTGCTACGTGGTCAAGCCGGCGCTCGGGCAGCCGCTGCACCTGAAGCGTATCGGGCTGTACGTGAACAACCTGCTGCACAGCCCGGCCGGCGTGCGGCTCGACACCATCAAGGAAGACGAGCTGTGCGTGCCGTCGGAGATCGTGCCGTGAAGCGGCGTCGTCCATCACAGGAGGGTATGGCAATGGGTGTGATCAGCGTGCTGCGTGGGCTTCGCGGATGGGCGCTGTCGGTGACGGCAGTGGCAGCCGTGCTCGCGGCAGCCGGACCGGTGGCGGCGCAGCTGTCGGCGGTGTCGAACAGCACCGTGGGGGCAGGTTGCAGCGGCGGTGGCAGCGGCGACGGCGACTGCCGGAACTCGGTCAGCTTCCCGGCACTCAATAACGGCACCACGTTCCAGAGCCGCTACGCCTGGAACATCAACGCCGACATCGGCGTGTTCAGCACGCACGACACCAGCGGGACTCCCCGGCACAACGTCTCGTTCACCGCCACGGCGCCGGGCGGCTATCGCGTCGACCTCGCCACCCAACGCTCGGGCGACATGAACCGCGTCAACGACCTGGCGGGCTGTGATGGCGCGGCGGACACCGTTGGCGTGACCGGGTCGAGCAACATCACGCTCAACTCGGGCAGCCTCAGCCTCGGCGACCCGGGCTCGATCGGGAACGGCGGCTCCACGACCGACACGCCCTTCAACCAGACCACCTCCGGCACCATTTTCCGCGTGAGCAACGGCGTCGGGCAGGGCCACGTCCTCACCTTCACCTGGAGCGGCAGCGTGCGCAGCAACTCGTGCGAGGCGGCCGTCCGGCAGGGTGAGTCGAGCGGCACCACCAGCGGCTGCAGCGCCTGCGGCTACCCGGGCAGCCCGGGCCGGACGCAGTCGACCGACGGCCACTTCCTGACCGTCACGTTCACGTCCCTGTGTGGCAACGGCACCGTCGACGTGTCGGTGAGCGAGCAGTGCGACGAGGGCGCCTCCAACGGAGCCAGCACCTCGTGCTGCACGTCCGCCTGTCAGTTCCGTTCGTCGGGCTCCAGCTGCCGTCCGGCCGCGGGCTCGTGCGACGTGGCCGAGACCTGTAGCGGCAGCGCCGGCGATTGCCCGGCGGACTCGTTCGCGCCCAACACCACCATCTGTCGTGGTGCGGCAGGCGAGTGCGACCTGCAGGAGCTCTGTCCCGGCAACAGCTCCGCGTGCCCGGCGGATGCCAAGAAGGCGAACGGCACGGCGTGCACGGCCGACAGCAACCCGTGCACCCTCGACCAGTGCAACGGCAGCAGCGACCTGTGCCAGCATCCGGCGGGGAACGCGGGCGCGGTCTGCCGCGCGGCCGCCGGCGTGTGTGACGTGCAGGAGACCTGCACCGGGGCGTCCACCACCTGCCCGGGCAACGGCTTCGCGGCCAGCACGCTCCAGTGCCGGGCCTCGGCCGGCGTCTGCGACGTGGCCGAGAACTGCACCGGCAGCGGCGCCAATTGCCCGGTGGATGGGTTCGCGTCCACGGCCACCGTGTGTCGTCCGGCCGCCGGCGAATGCGACCTGGCCGACAACTGCCCCGGGACGGGCATCAGCTGCACGGCCGACGCCAAGAAATCGAACGGGACGGCGTGCACTGACGACGGCAACGTGTGCACCAACGACGTGTGCAACGGCACCAGCGACACCTGCACGCACCCGAACAACAGCGCCCCCTGTAGCGACGGTGTGTACTGCAACGGCACGGACACCTGCAGCGGGGGCAGCTGCAGCGTGCACGCGGGTGACCCCTGCACCGGCGGCGGCGACTGCAACACGCAGTGCAACGAGGGCCCGCAGACCTGCTTCAACCTGGCCGGCGCGTCGTGCACCGACGACGGCAACCCGTGCTCGTCCGACATCTGTGACGGGGCCGGCGCGTGCACCCATCCGGCCGGCAACGGCGGCGCGTCCTGCCGCCCGGCGGCCGGGGTGTGTGACAATCCGGAGTTCTGCGACGGCGCGAGCACCAGCTGCCCGGCGGACAGCGTCTCGGGCGCGTTCGTGCAGTGCCGGTCGTCTGCCGGCGAGTGCGACCCGGCCGAGAACTGCGACGGCGTGGGCGTGAACTGCCCCGCCGACGCCAAGACCCCGTCCGGCACGCCGTGCACCTCGGACGGGAACGTGTGCACGGTCGACGAGTGCGACGGCGCCAACGACGCCTGCCAGCATCCGGCCGGCAACGGCGGCACCGTGTGCCGGGCCGCGGCCGGGGTGTGTGACATCGCCGAGCTGTGTGACGGGGCCAGCCCCAGCTGCCCGGCCGACGCGGTCGAGGCATCGTCGGTGGAATGCCGGGCATCGGCGGGGGTCTGCGACCTGGCGGAGAACTGCGACGGGGTCGGGGTCGCGTGCCCGGCCGATGCGAAGAGTACGGCGGAATGCCGGGGGAGTGCGGGCCAGTGCGACGTCGCCGAGAACTGCAACGGCGTCAGCGACGGCTGCCCGGCAGATGCCGTCCAGCCGAACGGCACGCCGTGCATCGACGGCAATGCCTGCACCGCCGACACCTGCCAGGCGGGCACGTGCGTCGGGGTGCAGAACTTCGGCGTCTGCCTGGACGACTTCCTCTGCTACAAGGACAAGATCACGCCCGGGCTGCCCAAGTTCGTGCCCATCCTGAACCTCCCCCTGCAGGACAGCCTCGAGACCAAGGTCTACGACGTGAAGAAGCCGAAGCACCTGTGTCTGCCGGCGGACCGCGTGACGCTCACCAACCCGGGCGTCGTCGACCCGACCACGCACCTGCACAGCTTCCAGATCAAGCTGGCCATCGGGCAGACCCTGCACGTGAAGCAGCTCAACATCGGGGTCGCCAACGACATCGGTACGCTCCGCCTCGACACGGTCAAGGCCGAGCTGCTGCTCGTGCCGACCAACAAGGACCTGCTCACGCCGCCGGTCGAGCCGCTGCCGGCCAACCACAACGTCGACACTTTCAAGTGCTACAAGGTGAAGGTGACCAAGGGCACGCCCAAGTTCCCGCGGGGCGTGCAGGCGCAGTCGACCGACCAGTTCACCAGCCCGGTGAAGCGCTACGATGTGAAGCGGCCGAAGTACCTCTGCAAGCCGGCCGTCAAGGACGGCGAGCCGATCAAGGTCGCCTCGCGGCACCTGCTCTGCTACGTCGTCAAGCCCGCCCTGGGCGAGCCGCTCCACGTTCCGAAGCGCGCGTTTGTGAACGTCCTCGACATCGCCGGCACCGACCCGATCACGCGCGTCGATACCATCAAGGAAGACCTGATGTGCGTGCCCTCGGAGCTGGTGCCATAGTCCGCAGGCCCGCGTAGACAACCGCAACAAGGCGGCTAATGGTCCGCTCGCTCTGCCGCGCCGGCTTTTGCCGGCCGCGGCACGGCCTTCGCCGTGATCCACCGGCAGGAAGTCTCGGGTCGGTGTCCTAGAAGTGCTTCAGTATCCGGCTCACGACCCGATCGCCGAGCGGCGTGTAGCGCTTCAGGTATGAGTACGCCTGAATGAGCAGCCGGTCGGCGCAGATGGCGGCGCGCCGCAGCGGGCCGTCGCCGGGCAGGGGGACGTAGCGGGTCGGACTCAGCTGGCAGACGCGGCCCTCGTCGCGGAAGTAGTACAGTGCGAGCGACTGGCGCGGGAGGTCGTCCGGGCTGGCGACGCCGGCGGGGACGCCGTGGAAAGAGGTTTTGCTGGTCTGGAAGATGATGCAGCGGTTGAATGCCGGCAGGACGCGACGTTCGCAGTGGGTCACGTCGGCGTTCCAGAGCTCGAGCCAGCCGCGGTACTCCTCGCGCCACGCCGGCGACAGGAAGAGGATCAGGTTCACCTGCCGGCTCCAGGTGCGGTGCTTGCTGTGGGCCAGGAAGTCGGCGTGCACGTTCAGGAAGCCGCCGGGGCGGGTGATGGCGAGCCCGCCGCCGTCGAGCGTGGGATCGGCGAGCAGACCTGGCATGCCGGTGAGGGCGCCGAGCAGGCGGACGAAGGCGTCGGAGTGCAGCGTCGCGACCACGTCGCGCGATACCGGGCCCATCGAAGACAGATCGTTCAGGATCGCTTTGCGCTCGTTCACGTGGTGCAGGAAGAGCCAGCCCGGGGCGGTCGGATCGAACTCCGCCGCCATCGCGGCGGCGGCGGCCGGCTCCAGGAAGTCGTCGATGACGACATGCGGGAACGGCGCGGCAGCGGCAAACGCGGCCCGGCGGCGGGCAAACTCGGCGCCGAGGCGGGCCAAGTCGACGCTGGCGGCGGAGCGCGGTGCGTGGGCGGCCATCGCAAAGCCGGAGGGCGGCGGTCTCAGCGGACCGCGTCCGGTGGACAACGGTTGGTCACCGTATCGGGACTGACGCAGGCACGGGCGCGAGTCATGGGCCGGGACACTACGGCGCGGTGGGGCGCGGCGTCAACGAGAGGGAAGGGCGGGGGGGCGGGAGCGGTAGCGCTCGAGATCGTTTGCCAGCGCGGCGGCGAGGGCGTTTTGTCCGAGGGTGCGGGCACGGGACAACCCGCGCTCGGCGGCGGCGACCGCCTCTGGCCTGCGCTCGGCGGCGGCGTAGGCGGCCGCCAGGGTACGGAGGAGCGACGGGTCTTCGCTCCGGGTCTGCGCGCAGGCGCGCTCGGCGAGCCCGACCGCCTCGGCGCGCTGCGGGGCGGCGGACGGTCCGGTGGCGAGAAGCCACGCCACGCGATCCATCGCTGGCGGCCACTCGGGACGGGCTCGGAGCGCGCTGCGATACGCCGCCAGGGCCTCGTCCGCGCGTCCCAGGCCGAGCAGCGTGGCGCCGAGATTGTAGTGTGCCATGGCATCTCCCGGATGCTGGCGGAGGATCTCCCGGTAGTGGGCGACGGACTCCGCCGGCCGGCCGGCCTGCTCGAGGGCGAGCGCAAGGTTGCCGCGCGCCGCTACCAGGCCCGGTGCCAGCACGAGCGCCGTCTCGTACTGGGCGATGGCGGCGTCGAGGCGTCCCTGGGCGGCCAGCACGCGCCCGAGCTGCGCGTGCGCCTTGGCGTGCTCGGGCATCGCTTCCAGCGCTTTGGCGAGCGCCGCCGCTGCCTCGTCGAGGCGTCCCTCGTCGGCCAGCGCCAGCCCCAAGTTGAAATGCGCGCTGGCGTAGCCCGGGGAGACGGCGATTGCGCGGCGATAGTGGTCGATCGCCCCGCGCCGGTCGCCCTGCTCGGCGAGCGTCATGCCGACGTTGACCAGCGCCTTGGGATGCGTCGGTTTGAGGGCAAGGGCGCGCGCGAAGTGCCCGCGCGCCGCCACCTGGTCGCCGCTCGCGTGGAGGGCGACGCCGAGGTTCAGGTGCGCGAGGTGGTTGTCGGCGGTGACGGCGAGGGTATGCGTGAACAACCGCTCGGAAGTCGCCCAGTGCCCGAGCTGGCGCCAGGTGAGGACCGCGCACGCGGCCAGAGTACCCAGCGCAGCGCACACCAGCCCCGTGCGCCGGAGGCCCGGACGCGCCGCGAGCGGCAGGGCGGTCCAGGCGAGCATGAGGAAGAGGCCGATGGACGGCAGGTACGTGAAGCGGTCGGCCATCGCCTGGTCGCCCTGCTTGATGAGGCCGATCACCGGGACGAGCGTCCCGAGATACCAGAGCCAGCCGACCGCAAGGTATGGGTGGCGTCGCCCGAGCCGGAGCACGCCCGCCGTCGTGCCCAGCAGGAACACGAGGGTGCCCACCACCTGCCATGTCGGGATGGCGCGCGGGTACGGATAGAAGACCGCCAAGCCGGTGGGCACGATCGTGTCGCGCACGTAGGCGACGTAGGTGATCAGCGCGTTCGCCAGCCGCAGCGGCAGCGGGTGATCCTCGAGCGCGGACACCGCTCCGGCACTCACCTGGACCCGATAGGTGACCACGCTGACGACCGCCGCCAGGGCGAAGAAGGGGAGCTTCTCGCGCACCAGGCGCATCGCCCCGGCCCGGGACAGGCGGGCGAGCGGCCAGTAGTCGAGCAGCAACAGGACAAAGGGCAGCGTGACCAGCATCGGCTTGGCGAGCAGGCCGAGCGCGAATGTGCCCAGGACCAACAGGTAGCGCGCGCGCGACGGCTGCTCCGCGTACGCCGCGTACGCCCACAGGGTGAGCATCCAGAAGAGGCCGCTCAGTACGTCCTTGCGCTCGGACACCCAGGCCACCGACTCGACGTGCAGGGGATGGAGGGCGAACAGCGCCGCCACGAAGGCGCTCGCCCACGGGGCGGCGGTCATCCGGGAGAGGGCGAGGAAGAGCACCAGCGTGCCTGCCGCGTGCAGGAGGGCGTTGTGCAGGTGGTGCCCGGCGGGTACCAGGCCGAACAGGGAGCAGTCGAGCATGTGCGACAGCGACGTGAGCGGGTGCCAGGTGGCCTGGTGCACGTGCGTGAACGCCCACGTCACGCCCTTGCGGGTCAGCCCGGGGCTGACGTAAGGGTTCTCGGTCACGTACTCCGGGTCGTCGTAGTTGAGGAACTCGTGCTCCCCCACCTGCGCGTACAGCCCGAGCGTGACCACGACCAGCACGACGCCGATCCAGACGTTGCGCACCGCCCTGGCGTAGACGGTCGGCGTCGGGAGGGCAAGGAACCGCATGGGAAGGCGCGCCGGGCGGCGCGGTGAGCAGGCGCGCGTGAAGGCGCGCGCGCTCCCGGAGCGGGACTCGCTCGCGCTCGGCGCCGCTGCCCTGGTGGGGCTGACGTTGCTGGCCTACGGGCCAGCGCTCGGGGCGGGTTTCGTGTGGGACGACGACGCCTACGTGACCGGGAACCGGACGCTGCGCACGCTGGCTGGCTTGTGGGCCATCTGGACGCAGCCCGGGGCGACACCCCAGTACTACCCCCTCACGTTCACCAGCTTCTGGCTGGAGTACCAGCTGTGGGGCCCCGCGCCCGCGGGCTACCACATCGTGAATGTGCTCCTGCACGCGGCCAATGCGACCCTGGTGTGGCGTCTCCTGCGCCGGCTGACGGTGCCCGCGGCGTGGCTGGCGGCGGCCGTGTTCGCGCTCCACCCAGTGCATGTGGAGTCGGTGGCGTGGGTGACCGAGCGCAAGAACGTGCTCTCGGGCCTGTGCTACCTGGGCGCCCTGGGCGCCGTCCTGCCGCTCGTCGACGGCCGCGTCCTGCCGGCGCGCCGCTACTGGACCGGGCTGGCGCTGTTCGTCGCGGCACTGCTCGGGAAGACCGTCACCTGCTCGCTCCCGGTCGTGGTCCTGCTGCTCACCTGGTGGCGGACCGGGCGGGTGGGGTGGCGCGAGCTCCGGCGGCAGCTGCCGTTTCTTGCCGTCGGGGCCGCCCTGGCGGGCGTGACCGTGTGGATGGAGCGCGCACACGTCGGCGCCGTCGGTCAGGACTGGCATCTGTCGCTGGTCGCGCGCGGATTGCTCGCGGGGCGGGTGCTCTGGTTCTATGTCGCCTCGCTGGTATGGCCCTCGCACCTCACCTTCATCTATCCGCGCTGGACGATCGATGCTGCGGTGTGGTGGCAGTACGTCTATCCGCTGATGGCGGTGTGCGCGATCGCCGGGCTGTGGATGGCGCGTGCGCGTCTCGGACGCGGTCCGCTGGCGGCGGCGCTCGCCTTCGCGGCGACGCTCGGGCCAGCGCTCGGCTTCATCGACGTCTTTCCGATGCGCTACTCGTTCGTGGCGGATCACTTCCAGTACCTGGCGAGCCTGTTCGTCCTTGTGCCCCTGGTCGTGCTGGCGGCGTCCCGGACGCGCGCGTCGGGCATCGGCGTACACCTGCCCGTGGCGGGGCTGCTGGCCGTCCTGGGCGCGCTCACCTGGCGGCAGGCGGGTAGCTACGTGGACCTGGAAACCCTCTGGCGCGACACGCTGGCAGGAAATCCGGCGGCATGGATGGCGCACAACAACCTCGGCCTGTTGCTCGCCGGCCGGGGCCGGATCGAGGAAGCGAAGGCGCACTACGCTGCCGCCCTCGAGACCAAGCCCGACGACGCCTTCGCCATGAACAATCTCGGCAACGTGCTGGCGACGGAAGGTCGTCTGGACGAGGCACGGGCGCAGTTCGAGGCCGCGGTGCGGGCGGAGCCTGGCAACGTCGAGGCGCACAACAACCTCGGCAACGCGCATGCCGCGCAGGGCGACCTGACGGGGGCGGTGCGTGCGTTCGAGACCGCCATCCGCCTGCGGCCGCGCTACGCGGACGCGCACAACAATCTGGCCAACGTCCTGGCCGCCCAGGGACGGACGGCGGAGGCGATGGCGCACTACCGCGACGCGCTCCGGCTCGATCCCGACTACGCCGACGCGCACCACAACCTGGGCCTGCTGCTGGAAGGGCAGGGCCGGCTCGACGACGCAGGCGAGCACTTCGCGGCGACGCTCCGCGTGAACCCCCGCTCCATCGGGGCGCATGCGGGACTCGGCGGCGTGTATCTGGCGCGCGGCGATGCCCGCCAGGCGGTCCGGCACCTGGAGGAAGCGATTCGTCTGGGCGGGGGGCAGGACCCGCTACTGCTCGATCGGGTGTCGATGGCCTATGCGCGTCTCGGCCGCCGGGCGGACGCCATTGCCTTCGGCGAGCGCGCCGCCGGGCTGGCGCGCGGCGCAGGCGACACGACGCGCGCCGACGCGATCGCCGAGCGGGTGCGGCGCTACCGGGAGGGATCGGATGGCTGAGCCGACGCGGCGCGTGTGGGTGGCAGCAGGGATGCTCGTGGTCGTCGTCGTCGCGGTGTACGCGCCAACGATCGGCTTCCAGTTCGTCAACTTCGACGACCCCGAGAATATCACCGAGAGTGGGGTGCGGGCAGGGTTCGTGCTCCCGTTCCCGGGGGTCACCGTCGGGCAGTTGCGCGATCAGGTCGTCCACCAGGTGGTGTGGGCGTTCACCACCGTCCAGGCCGGCTACTGGGCGCCGGTGACCTGGCTCTCGCACATGCTCGACTGCGAGATCTTCGGCCTATGGGCCGGGGGACATCATCTGGTCAACCTCGTCCTGCATGCGGCCAATACGGGGCTGGTCTTCGTGGTGCTCGATCGCATGACCGGACGCGCGTGGGCGAGCCTGTTCGTGGCGGCGGTGTTCGCCCTCCACCCCTTGCGGGTCGAGTCGGTCGCCTGGGTCACGGAGCGGAAGGACGTGCTGAGCACGTTCTTCTGGCTGCTCACCATGCTCGCCTACGAGCGCTTCGTGCGGACGCCGCGGCGGGGGACGTGGATCCCCGTCGTGGTCACGTTCGCGCTCGGGCTCATGGCCAAGCCCATGCTCGTCAGCCTGCCGTTCGTTCTGCTCGCGCTCGACTGGTGGCCGCTCGGCCGGCTCCGGGACCGGGCGACGGCGTGGGCGTGCGTACGCGAGAAGGCGGTGCTGTTCGGACTGGCGGCCGTAGCGAGCGTGACCATTCTCGTCGCGCAGTCGATCGGGGGGGCGATGGTCGCCCTGGACCGTATCCCCATCAGGGCGCGGCTGGTGAACGCGGCGGTGTCGTATCTCCGCTATCTCGGCATGGTGGTGTGGCCGGCCGACCTGGCGGTGTTCTACCCGTGGGTGGCCCGGCCAGTGTGGCAGGGGGCGGCGGCTGCGACCGTGCTGGTGGGGATGTCGGCGGCAATCGCCAGCCTGGCGCGCCGGCGACCGTACCTGGCGGTCGGGTGGTGGTGGTACGTGGTCACGCTCCTGCCGGTGATCGGCCTCGTGCAGGTGGGGATGCAGTCCCACGCCGACCGGTTCCTGTACGTGCCGCTGATCGGACTGGCGCTGGCGGTGACGTGGGCAGTGGTGGACGTGGTCGGCGGGCGGCCGGGCGGGCGGGCCGTGCTGGTCGGCGCGGCGGGCGCAATCGTGGTCGCGTGTACGATCGCCACTGCCCTGCAGCTCCGGCATTGGCGCGACAGCGTGGCCTTGTTCACGCGCGCGCTGGCGGTGACGAGCGGCAACTACCTGGCGCACAACAATCTGGGCGAGGCGCTGGCCCGGGAGGGCAAGCGTGACGAGGCGGTGGCCCACTACACGGAGGCGGCGCGCTTGAACCCGCGCCATCCGGAGTCGCGTGTCAACCTGGGCAACGCGCTGGCACGGTCCGGTCGCCCCGAAGAGGCGATGGTGTACTATCGCGAGGCGCTGGCGCTACGGCCGAAGTTCCCGGCGGCACTGAACGGCCTCGGGGTCGCGCTCGCCGCCATCGGAGACCTGCGGGCGGCGATCGTGGCGTGGAAGGAGGCGAGAAAGCTCCGCCCCGCCTACATCGAGCCGTACGTCAACATCGCCGGCGCGCTTGCCCGCACGGGCGAGCTGGAGGAGGCCGCCGGGAACTACCAGCTGGCCAACCTGTTCAACCCCGGCGACGTGCGGGTGGTGCTCGCCCTCGGCGACGTGCGGGCACGCCAGGGGAAGCTCGACGAGGCGATCCGGTGGTATCGGGACGCGCTCGGCCTGGAGCCCACGTCGGCGGACGCATACGCCAGCCTGGGGGTCGCCCTGGCGACGCTCGGCCGGTTTCAGGAGGCAACCGCGGCGTACGGTGAGGCCCTCCGGTACCGCCCCGGGTGGGGACCGGTGGCCGGCACCCTGGCGTGGATCCGCGCGACGGCGGTCACGGACCAGCTGCGCGATGGCGAGCACGCCATCCGGCTGGCGGAAGGGCTCCGGGCGGGTGAGGGCGGCGACAGCGCCGAGGTGCACGACATCCTGGCGGCGGCCTATGCGGAGGGCGGGCGCTGGCCGGAGGCCGTCGCCACCGCCGAACAGGCACGCACCCGGGCGGCGGCGGTCGGCAACGCCGCCCTCATCGAGAAGCTCGACGACCGCCTGCGCAACTACCGCGCCGGGCGGCCGACGCGCGACACCACCATCGTCGAGCGCCCCCGCTGATTGTGACGGCGATGCCCCGCCTGCGTCTGGTCCTGCTCGCCGCCGTCGCGTGGTGGTCGTGCGCGTGTGAACGCCCCGCTACGCCGGCGCACCCGTACAACGTTCTGCTCATCTCCCTCGACACCGTCCGCCAGGATATCCTCGGCTGCTACGGCCACCGGCCGCGACACGCGCCAACGTTGTCACCGAGCCCGGTGCTCGATCAGCTGGCCCGCGAAGGCGTCCGCATGACGGACGCGTATGCGTCCAGCTCGTGGACCCTGCCGTCGCACATTTCTCTCTTCACCGGGCAGCCGCCGCTGGTGCACGGGGTCGAGACCGAGGCCTGGTCTCTCGACCGTGACACCCCGACCCTGGCCGAGATCCTGCGGCGCCACGGCTACCAGACCGTCGGCTTCTACTCCGCCCCGTATCTCGCGCCGCACTGGGGCTTCGACCGTGGCTTCGACCGCTACGTCGGCGTCTACGACGCCACCGTCCGTACGGCGTCCCAGCGCGCCGCCGATATCCGCACCCAGGTCGAGCACGCAGCGGAGAACAGCGACTGGCCACGCTACGACGACCTCAAGTGGAAGCAGGTGGACGTCGAGCGCGAGCTCAACACCACCTCCGAGCGCGCGGTCACGTCGCAGGAGGTCGCCTCCGGCGTGGTGTCGGCACTCGACGGCCTCGCGCGCGAGGGTCGCCCGTGGTTCGTATTCGCGCACTTTTTCGATGCCCATTGCGACTACGTCCCACCGCCGCCGTACGACCGCCGTTTCGATCCCGACTACACGGGGACGATCACCGGAGCGGGGTGTCTGGCCGGTCGGGAGATCGGCTACCCGTCGCCGGACCGGCCGGGGGGCATGGTGCGCACCATCGGTGACCGTGACCTGGAGCACATCTGGGCGCTCTACGAAGGCGAGCTGGCGTGGGTCGACGAGAACGTCGGCACCATCCTGCACGCCCTCGACGCGCGCGGGCTCGCCTCGACGACGCTGGTCATCGTGGTGGCCGACCACGGCGAGGAGTTCTTCGAGCACGGGACGCTCGGGCATCGGCACAACCTGTACGAGGAGGTGGTGCGCGTGCCGCTGCTGGTCCGCCTGCCGGCGGTGCTGCCGGCGGGAGTGACCGTGCCCGGGCCGGTGTCGTCGAGCGACGTGCTCCCGACCGTGCTGGACATCCTCGGCCTGCCGCACCAGGACGGCCCGGGGTCGGCCAGCTTCCTCCCGCTCATGCGCGGTGGCGCCGACGCGACCGACCGCGCGGTCCTCGCCCGCCTGGTGACCATGTTCGAGGGGCAGGTGCAGGTGGACGCCTCGCGGACGATCACCTTCCGGCAGGTGGTGGTGCAGGATGCGTTCCGGACCGGCGCGATCAAGATCACGCGCACCCGGAGCTGGCCGCAGTTCCCGGGTGACGCGCCGGCCGACGTGCAGGCGGCGCTACGGCGCGAGGCGGCGGCACAGTACGAGCGCGAGCAGCTCGCGTGGCTCGACGTGACGCGCTTTCCCGCCGAGCCGGCCGACCGACACACGAGCACCTTCACCGACCCGACGGCGCGTGCAGCGCTGGATCGGTTCCGGCGCGAGTACGCGACCCTGGCCACGCGACGGAGCCGCCGGCACGAGGAATCGCCGCTGCCCGAGAACATCCGGCAGAGCCTCGAGAGCCTCGGCTACGTCGACACCAGTCCGGGGCCGGTGTTCAAGGAGCCGGACGTGGTCCTGCCGCCGCCGCGTGACAGCTGAGCAAATCAATTCACTCAGGTGTCAGTGCCAATCGAACAAGCCTTGACTTTCAGGTGGTTACTGGTCAACGTCGTGATATAAATCAATTCGCAATCAATTCCGACTCCATGCTCGCGCTTCTGCGCCGGCAGGGCCCGACGCCAACACGAGAGCTGCTCCGGGCCCTTGGCGTCAGCCAGCCGACCTTGTCCCGGGTCGTGCGCTCGTGGGGGACTCGCGTGGTCCGCATCGGTCACGCGCGCAGGACGCGCTACGCGGCGGCGCGGGAGGTCGGCGCACTCGGGCACACGTGGCCCGTCTATCGGATCAGCGCCGATGGCCGCGCCCACGCCGCGGCGCACCTTCATGCTCTCGCCCCACGCACGTGGTGGTACGAGTCTCCCGCGCCCGCACCGGCGTGGCTCCACGGCGAGTTCGCGGACGGATTGTTCCCCGACCTGCCGTGGTTCCTCGACGACATGCGGCCGCAGGGGTTCATGGGCCGTGCCTTCGCCCATCGGCACGCGGAGGCGCTCGGCCTCGGGACCGACCCGCAGCTCTGGACCGCGGAGGGCGTGTTGGCAGCGCTCCTCCGATACGGCGACGACCTGCCCGGCGACTTCGTGATCAGCGACGCAGCATTGGAGCGCGTCCAGCAGGCTGCTCTCCGTCCCCCGACGTGCGTCGGAGTCACGCGGCGTCTGGCGTGCTATGCCGAGCTCGCGGAAGCAGCGCTGGCCGGGGATGTTCCCGCGTCCTCCGCGGGAGGCGAGCAACCCAAGTTCACCGTCTGCGTGGACGACGGCGGCGGCACGTACCGTCATCTGCTGGTGAAGTTCTCGCCGCCCCGCGACACGCCTTCCGGCCGCCGCTGGGCGGACATGCTCGTCTGTGAGCATCTGGCATCCGAAACGCTGCGTACGCATGGCCTCGTCGCCTGCGATACTATGTGGTCGGAGGCCGGCGGCCGCGGCTTCCTGGAGGTGTGCCGGTTCGACCGCGTCGGTGGCCACGGACGCCGGGGCTTCGTGTCGCTGCTGGCGCTCGACAGCGCCTACCACGGGCATCTCGACACCTGGATCGCCGCCGCCGACCGCCTGCAGCGCGACGGCTGGCTCGGTCGCGAGGACGCCGACACGCTGCGCCTGCTGTGGTGGTTCGGCGGGCTGATCGGCAACACCGACATGCACTTCGCCAACCTGAGCCTCGCGCTCGATCACACCCGCCCGCTGCACCTCGCACCCGCCTACGACATGCTGCCCATGCACTACCGGCCCATGGCCACCGGCGAGGTGGTGACCCGCGGGTTCGTGCCGCCGCTCCCGCCCCCCCCCGAGCGCCCGCTCTGGCAACGCGCCGCAGACATCGCGCAGGCGTTCTGGCAACGTGCCGCGACCGACGCACGCATCTCCGCCGAGTTCCGTCGGGAATCGGCCCGCGTGCTGCACGCCACGTCGTTGCTCCGGGAGCGCGTCGGCTGACCTGCCCTCCCGGACGGCGCCCTGGTCAGTGCATTTCGGGGTGGGGGCCGGGGGCGTTCGGGATCTTGCGCAGCTCGCGCAGGATCGCACGCGCGCGCGCCTGCCACTCGGGGTTGGTGCTGGTGCGCGTGATCGCCTTCATGAAGCGTTCGGAGGTGTGCTTGCACTCCGCGCGTACCCACTCGGCCAGCTCGACATCGTTCATCTGGTTCAGTGCCGCCAGGGTCGCGTCGCGCAGCTCTTTGTCCTCTTCCAGAGCCTTCAGTCCGGTGCGCAGGGCCTCGCTGCGGGCCTGCGGATCATCGATCGCGTACATGCCCTGGATCAGCCAGTCCCAGTTGACGTCGTCCCCTTCGGACAGCTCGCGCAGCTTGCCAGTCACCGGCACGCGCTTCCGGTTCTCGAACGTCCGCACCGTGTTGTCCCACTTGGGGTGCTCGGACACGTAGGGCTTGTCGCTGGCGTCGCCGCTGTCGGCGCTCGGCTTGAGCGCACGTGCCGCCTCGGGGCCGCCCTTCAAGTCGATCATCTTGAGTCGGCCATCCTCGGCGTAGGTGAGGGTGAAGTTGTGCGGGCCGAGGATGCGCAGCAGGGCGTCGTTCAGCGGCACGGCTTCGAAATCGGCGGTGACCTTGGCGTCCGGTGCTCCCTGGCCCCGGACTTCGGCCTTCGACTGCTTGCGGAGCTCCTCGATCACCTCGGGCACCGGCGCGTTCTGGACCCTGAGCGTGAGCTTGTCGTCGCGGTACTCGATCACCCGGTCGGGTGCTTTGGCCGCGTCGGCGGCGGGCTTGGCGGGCGCATCTTCGGCGTATGAGACGCTACCGCAGCAGAGGAGCAGCCCGAGAGGAACAACGGTGAGGGGTGCCACACGCTTCATGGCGGGCGACATTAGTCTCGGCCCGCGCAGGCCGCAACGGTGATCGTCGCGCGGCTCGGGTGACGTTCAGGAGAGCCCGCGCAGGCGCTCCGCCCCTGGGCAGACGCCGCAGCTTCCGGCATGGTCGCATGCTTTTGCGGAATGCCATGCGCATCCGCATGTTCGGGCGAAAATGCGAGACAATGCCGTCCGACTGCCGCAGGCGATTTTCATTCAGTCCAGGGATTTTTTTCTTGACAAGGTCCCTGGCGACTGTGCTACCGACCTGCCCTGTGGGACTACACAGCGCGCCCGAACGTCTTAGCTCAAGTCCGAGAGTCGTAGGACGTAGGAACGAAGAGCCCGGTCGGACAGAAGAACACGCTCAGACAAACGCTCTGAGGAGGGCCTGAGACATGAGTAACGTCACGCTGAAGGTGAAGCAGATCCTGACGGCGGGTGCCGTCGTCGGACTCGCGCTGCTCGCGGTCGCACGACCGGCGATGGCGCAGATCTCGGGCGCGTCCACCGCGACCGGCGGCAGCTCGTGCACCGGCGCCAACAACGCCGACGGGTTCTGCGGCTTCTCGACCGCCTTCAGCGCCGGGCCCACGGCGACGAGCTTCACGGCGCGGTACGCGTGGAACATCAACGCCGACGTGGGCGTCGGCAGCACGCGCGACACGAGCAGTAGCGCCGTCCACACCGTCGGCTGGACGGCGACGGCGATCGGGTCGTACACCGTGTCGATCTCGGAGACGCGCTTCGGCGACATCAACCGCATCAACGACCTAGCCGGCTGCTCCGGCGCGGCCGACACGGGCGGCGTCACTTTCAGCACGAACATTGCGCTGACCACCGGCGGGCTCGGCTTGGCCGACCCGGGCGGATTCGGCACCGGTGGCAGCACCACCAGCACCGCGATCAGCCAGTCGGCGGGTCCTGCCACCATCCTGCGCCTCTCGAACAGCGTCGGGCAGGCCCACACGATGACCTTCAGCTGGAGCGGCAGCGTGCGCTCGAACTCCTGCGAGGCGGCGGTGCGACAGGGTGCGGCGAACGGGACCACGACCAGCTGCAGCGCGTGCGGGTATGCAGGCAGCCCGGCGCGCACGCTGACGACCGACGGCCACTTCGTGGCGCTGACCTTCACCTCGCACTGCGGCGACGGCATCGTGAACGGCACCGGCGAGGCGTGCGACCTGGGCGGCGCGAACGGATCGGCAACCTCGTGTTGCAACACCAACTGCACCTTCCGGACGGCGGGGTCCGTATGTCGCGTCGCGACGAGCGTGTGCGACGTGCAGGAGACATGCACGGGAGCGAGCGCAAGTTGCCCGGCGGATGGGTTCGCGTCGACGGCGGTAGTGTGTCGCCCGTCGACCGGGGTGTGCGACCCGGCGGAGAACTGTACGGGCGTGAACGGGGTGTGTCCTGTCAACATCTTCACGCCGTCGACGACCGTATGTCGTGCGTCGGCAGGGGTGTGCGATCCGGCCGAGAACTGCACCGGGGCGAGCGGGCCGTGTCCGGCGGATGTGCTGTCGTCGACGGCGACGGTGTGTCGCGTGTCGGCGGGCGTGTGCGATCCGGCGGAGAACTGCACCGGCGCGAGCGCGGCGTGTCCGGCGAATGGTTTTACGCCGTCGACGACTATATGCCGCGCGGCGGCGGGCCCATGTGACCTACCGGAGACCTGCACGGGGTCGAGCGCGGCGTGTCCGGCGGATGGCTTCACGCCGTCGACGACCGTGTGCCGGCCGTCGGCGGGGGTCTGCGACGTAGCGGAAAACTGCACCGGGTCGGGCGCGAGCTGCCCGGCAGACGGCTTCCAGTCGACGGCAACAGTCTGCCGCCCGTCGGCGGGGGTCTGCGACGTAGCGGAGAACTGCACCGGGTCGGGCGCCCTCTGCCCGGCGGATGGGTTCCAGTCATCGACGACGGTATGCCGGCCATCGGCCGGCGTGTGCGACCTGACGGAAAACTGCACCGGGTCGAGCGCCACCTGCCCGCCCGACGCCAAGAGCACGGCCGTCTGCCGCCCAGTGGCCGACGTGTGTGACGTGGCCGAGAGCTGCGACGGCGTGAACGACGCCTGCCCGGCCGACGGCTTCGAGCCGCCCAGCACCGTATGCCGGCCGTCTGCCGGGGTGTGCGATTTCACCGAGCTGTGTACCGGCACGGGTCCGAGCTGCCCGGCCGATGCCAAGAGCACGTTCGTCTGCCGCCCGGCGGCGGGCGTGTGCGACATCGCCGAGTTCTGTGACGGCGTGGGCAACAACTGCCCGGCGGACAGTGTCTCCGGGGCCTTCGTCGTCTGCCGGCCGTCGGCCGGCATCTGCGACGTGACCGAGAACTGCGACGGCGCCGGTGTCAACTGCCCGGCGGACGGGTTCCAGGCGTCGACGACGGTGTGCCGCCCGTCGGCGGGTGTTTGTGATCCGGCCGAAAACTGCACCGGGACGGGAGCGTTCTGCCCCGCCGATGCCAAGAGCACGGCCGTGTGCCGGCCGTCGGCTGGGGTCTGCGACCCGGCCGAATTCTGCGACGGGGTGAACGACGACTGCCCGCCGGAAATCTTCGAGCCGTCGTCGACCGTGTGCCGGCCGTTTGCCGGGGTGTGCGACCTGCAGGAGAACTGTACCGGCACCGGCCCGCTCTGTCCGCCGGACAGCGTGTCGGGGGCGTTCGTCGTCTGCCGGCCCTCGGCAGGCGTCTGTGACCCGGCCGAGAACTGCGACGGCGTCGGGGTCGACTGCCCGGCGGACAGCCTCTCCGGCGCGTTCGTCGTCTGCCGGCCGTCGGCGGGCGAGTGCGACATCGTCGAGAACTGCACCGGGGGCGACGTCGATTGTCCGACCGACGACTTCCAGAACAACAACACGCCGTGCACCGACGACGGCAGCGTGTGCACGCGCGACAAGTGCGACGGCAACGGGCCGCTCTGCCAGCACATCCCGGCGTTCGCCGGCCTCGTGTGCCGGCCCGCCGCCGGGGTGTGTGACGTGGATGAAGAGTGCGACGGCGTGAACCCGCTCTGTCCGCCGGACAGCGTGGCGGGCGCGTTCGTCGAGTGCCGGCCGGACGCCGGCCAGTGTGACGTGGCGGACTTCTGCGACGGCGTCGGTGTCAACTGCCCGCCGGATGTGTTCGAGACCGACGGGACGATCTGCATCGACGGCAACGCCTGCACGGCGGACACCTGCCAGAACGGCGCCTGCGTCGGTGTGCCCGACCTCGACGCCTGCCTGGACGAGTTCCTGTGCTACAAGGCGGTCAACACCAAGGGCACGGCCAAGCTGCCCATCCTGACCAACGCGCAGGCGCTCAGCCTGGTCGATCAGTTCGAGAACACCATGTTCGACGGCGACTTCTTCAAGTCGTTCTGTACGCCGGCGAACAAGAACAATGTGCCGATCATCGACCCGGACACGCATCTGCGCGGCCGCCTCATCCGGGCGAATCCTGCCTCCGTGCCGCAGACCTTCGTGCGGCGCTTCGGCATCCAGGTGTCGAACCAGTTCGGCCCGTTCACGGTGGACATCATCCGGCGCGACCAGCTGCTGACGCCGGCCAACAAGAGCCTGACCCCGCCGCCGCCACCGGCGCCGGATCCGCAGACCCACCAGGTCGATCACTACAAGTGCTACAAGGCGAAGCGGACCGGGTCGAAGTTCATCCCGCTGAACGTCACCATCGAGGATCAGTTCCGGAGCCCGGCGGGGACGTTCACGGTCATCAAGCCGAAGCGCCTCTGCACCCCGGTGAACAAGAACGGGGAAGGCATTCTGCACCCCGAGCGGCATCTGGTCTGCTACAAGGTCAAGCCGGCTGCCGGCACGCCGCTGTTCGTGCGGCGGAACGGCGTACAGGTGACGAGCCAGTTCGGCTCGGAGTCCATCGACGTGATCAAGGAGCTCGAGCTCTGCATCCCGTCGGAGAAGTTCCTGTGATCGGAGCACGATTCATGTAGGTCCGTCGTGCGAGGCCGCCTCCTCTCGGGGGGCGGCCTCGTGCGTTGTCGCGGTGCCGGAGGGCACGGAAGAGCATGACGAGGGTCGAGCACGAGACGATGCGGTTGATGTTGAGGGGAGGGCTCGCGCTTGCCGTCGTCGTGTTCGGCCTGCAGCAGCCCGCGCTGGCGCAGCTCTCGGGCGCGTCGGTCAGCTCGAGCGGCTCGAACTGCACGGGCGCCAACAACACCAGCGGGTTCTGTGGCTTCGGAGCGGCTGTCCAGACCAGCACGGGGAGCACCTTCGCTACCCGCTACGAGTGGAACATCAACGCCGACGTCGGCGCCGGGAGCACGCGCGATACCAGCGGCACGGCGCAGCACAGCCTCAGCTTCACCGCCACGGCCATCGGGGGCTATCAGCTGAGCATCGCCACCAGTCGCCTCGGCGACATGAACCGCGTCAACGACGTGCTCAACTGCAGCGGTGTGTCGGACGTGAACGCGGTAACCGGCACCTCGAATATTTCGCTCACGTCGGGGACCCTGTCGCTGGTGGATCCGGGGGCCATCGGCAGCGGGACCAGCACGACCAGCGTCCCGTACAGCCAGGCGAGTTCGGCCACCATCTGCCGGAGCAGTGGCGGGGTCGGGCAGAGTCACTCGCTCACCTTCACGTGGGCCGGCTCGGTGCGTAGCAACTCGTGCGAGGCCGCCGTCCGTCAGGGCGCGCAAAACGGCACCACCAGCGGCTGTTCGGCATGCGGCTACGCCGGCAGCCCGGCGCGCACGCAGGCGACGGACGGGCATTTCGTGACCGTGACCTTCACGGCGCTGTGCGGCAACGGCGTGCTCGACTCATGCGCCGGCGAGCAGTGCGACCAGGGCGCGGGGAACGGAAGCAGCACCTCGTGCTGCAACAGCAACTGCACCTTCCGTACCGCGGGGGCGACGTGTCGCCCGGTGGCCGGGGGATGCGACACGCCCGAGACCTGCGCCGGGGCGAGTGGTGCCTGCCCGGCCGACACCTTCCTGTCGACGGCCAGCGTATGTCGCGCGGCCGCCGGGGTGTGCGACAACGCCGAGAACTGCCCGGGCAACAGCGCCAACTGCCCAGCCGATGGCTTCAAGCCGACCTCGGCCGGATGTCGGGGGTCGGCGGGGGCCTGCGACCTGGTGGAGGCGTGTCCCGGGAACGGCCCGAACTGCACGGCGGACACCTTCGTGCCGTCGACGACGGTGTGTCGGGCCTCGACGGGCGGGTGCGACCCGGCGGAGAACTGTCCCGGCACCGCCGCCGCCTGCCCGGCGGACGTACTCTCGCCCTCGACCACGGTGTGCAGGGCCGCCGCGGGCCCGTGCGACAGCGCCGAGAACTGCACCGGCGCGAGCGCGAGCTGCCCGGCGAACGGCTTCCAGGCGTCGACCGTCGTGTGTCGCCCATCGGCGGGCTCCTGCGACGTAGCGGAGAACTGCCCGGGCAACGCGGTCGCCTGTCCGGCCGACGGGTTCGAGCCGACGACGACGGTGTGTCGCGCGTCGGCCGGCGCGTGCGACGCGGCGGAGAACTGTCCCGGGAACGCCGCCAGCTGCCCGGCGGATGCCTTGTCCCCGTCGACCGCGGTGTGTCGGCCCGTGGCCGGGGCATGCGACGTGGCCGAGAGCTGCACGGGGATCGACGCCGACTGTCCGACCGATGGCTTCGAGCCCTCGACCACGGAGTGCCGGGCAGTGGCCGGAGACTGTGACGTGGCGGAGAGCTGCACCGGCACCGGGGCGGCGTGTCCCGCGGACGGGTTCGAGCCCAGCACGCTGCTCTGCCGCGCGTCGGTTGGCGTGTGCGACCCGGCCGAGCACTGTACGGGCAGCAGCGCTACCTGTTCGGCAGACGCCAAGGAGCCGACGACGACGATCTGCCGCGCCGCGGCCGACCTGTGCGATGCGGCCGAACAATGCGACGGCGTGGGTGACGACTGCCCCGCGGACGGCTTCGCGTCCGCGGCCACGGTCTGCCGCCCGGCAGCCGGCGAATGCGATACGCCGGACACCTGCACGGGAAGTGGACCGGCCTGTCCGGCAGCCGATCAGAAGGATGTCGCGGGGACGCCCTGTACCGATGACGGGAACCCCTGCACGGCGGACGAGTGCGACGGTGTGGGTGACTTGTGCACCCATCCGGCCGGGAACCTTGGCGCGCTCTGTCGGGCGGTGGCCGGCGTGTGCGATGCGCCGGAGGTGTGCGACGGCGCGAATACGAGCTGCCCGGCCGACAGCGTCGCGGGCGCGTTCGTCGAGTGCCGTGCATCGGCGGGCGAGTGCGATCCGGCGGAAACCTGCGACGGGGCCGGCGTGAACTGCCCTGCCGATGCCAAGAGCGCGACCGACACGCCGTGCACGGACGACGGCAACGCGTGCTCGCGCGACGTATGCAACGGCAGCGGCAACGCGTGCACACACCCCGCCGGGAACGCCGGTGCAACCTGCCGGCCGGTGGCCGGGGAGTGCGACGTCGCCGAGACGTGCTCGGGCTCGAACCTCAACTGTCCTGCCGACGGCTTCCTGTCCAATAACACCGCCTGCACCGACGACGGCAATCCGTGCACGCGCGACAAGTGCAACGGGAGCGGGCCGCTGTGTACCCATCCAGCGGGCAATGCCAACGCCGTCTGCCGGCCGTCTGCCGGTGTATGCGATGTGGTCGAGCTGTGCGACGGTGCGAATGCCACCTGTCCCGTGGACGCCGTCGCCGCCGCATCGGTCGAATGCCGCGCCGACGCCGGTCAGTGCGACGTGGCCGAACACTGCGACGGCGGGAACGTCGCCTGTCCGGCTGATGCGTTCGAGCTCGACGGCACGCCATGTCTCGACGGCAACGCGTGCACGCTCGACACCTGTCAGAGCGGTATCTGCGTCGGCGTGCCCGACTTCGACATCTGCCTGGACGAGTTCCTCTGCTACAAGGCGGTCAACACGAAGGGTACGCCCAAGCTGCCCGTCCTGAGCGGCGTGAACGCGCTCAATCTCGCCGACCAGTTCGAGATGGCATCGTTCGACGCCGACATCCACAAGACGTTCTGCACGCCGGCGAACAAGAACGACGTGCCCATCCTCGATCCCAACACGCATCTCCGCGGCCGGTTGATGCGGGCCAACCCGGCCACGCCGCTGTTCGTACGCCGCACCGGCGTGCAGGTTTCGAACCAGTTCGGCCCGTTCACGGTCGACGTGATCCGGCGCGACGAGCTGCTCACGCCCGCGCACAAGAGCCTGCTGCCACCGCCACCGCCGGCGCCGGATCCCCAGACCCATCAGGTGGATCATTACAAGTGCTACAAGGTGAAACGGACGGGATCCAAGTTCGTCCCGTTGACCGTCACCATCGAGGATCAGTTCCGGAGCCCGGCAGGGACCTTCAACGTCATCAAACCGAAGCGTCTTTGCAACCCGGTGGACAAGAACGGTGAGGGCATCCAGGAGCCGTCGCGACACCTGGTTTGTTACAAAGTGAAGCCGGCCGTCGGCACGCCGCTGTTCGTGCGGCGGAATGCGGTGCAGGTGACGACGCAGTTCGGTTCGGAATCGGTCGACGTGATCAAGGAGATGGAGCTCTGCATCCCATCGGAGAAGCTACTGTAACCAAATCAAAGGGGGTATGCGTGATGCATACGACAATCGGCGACAAGCGAAAGCGAACTACGGGGGTGCGAGCAGTGTCTTGGCTCGCCGTCGCCTTGGCGATGACGGCGGTCCCGGCGGCGGCACAGCTGTCGGGGTCGGCGGTCACCACCGCCGGGTCGAGCTGTACCGGGGCCAACAACAGCAGCGGCTTCTGCGGCTTCTCCGCGAGCGTGGTCACCAGCACGGGCGTGACCTTCGCCACCCGCTACGCGTGGAACATCAATGCCGACGTGGGCGCCTTCACTACGCGCGACACGAGCAGCAGCGCGCAGCACAACTTGAGCTTCACGGCGACGGCCGTAGGTGGGTACCAGCTCAGTATCGCCACCAGCCGGGTCGGTGACATGAACCGCCTCAGCGACCTGCTGCTGTGCAGCGGGAGCGCCGACACGGGCGCGATCGCGGGGAGCTCGAACATCACGCTGACCACCGGCGCACTCGGGCTGGCGGACCCGGGCGGGATCGGGACGGGCGGCGGGACGACCACCGTGCCGTTCAGCCAGGCCGGAGCGGCGACCATCTGCCGAACCAGCAACGGCGTCGGCCAGGCGCACGCGCTCACGTTCACGTGGAGCGGCTCGGTGCGCAGCAACTCTTGTGAGGCCGCGGTCCGCCAGGGCGCGTCGAACGGCACAACGACCGGCTGCACGGCCTGCGGCTACGCCGGTAGCCCGGCACGGACGCAGGCGACCGACGGCCACTTCGTCACGGTCACGTTCACCTCGCTCTGCGGCAACAGTGTGATCGACGCCTGCGCCGGGGAAACCTGTGACGAGGGGGGAGCCAACGGCTCGCCACTCTCCTGCTGCACCAGCACCTGCACGCTCAGGTCGGCCGGCGACCTCTGCCGGGCAGCCGCGGGCGTGTGCGATCTCGCCGAGATCTGTAACGGCAGTACCGGGGCGTGTCCGCTCGACAGCGTGGCGAGCGCGTTCGTGCAGTGCCGGTCTGCCGCGGGCGACTGCGACGTGGCCGAGAACTGCACCGGTGTGGGCGTGAACTGCCCCGCCGACGGCTTCAAGGCGAGCACGGTCGTGTGCCGGCCGAGTGCCGGCGTGTGTGACGTGACCGACAACTGCACCGGCACCGGGCCGACCTGCCCGGCCGATGCGAAGAGCACGGCGCTCTGCCGCCCGGTGGCGGACGTGTGCGACGCGCCCGACTTCTGCGACGGCATCAACAACGCGTGCCCCGCGGACGGCTTCCTGCCAGGGGGGACGGTCTGTCGACCGTCGGTGGGCGTCTGTGACTTCACTGAGCTGTGTACCGGCACAGGCTCCGCCTGTCCGCCGGATGCCAAGAGTACGTTCGTGTGTCGGGCCCCGGCCAGCATCTGCGATCAGCCGGAGTCCTGTGACGGCGTCGGCAACGACTGCCCGCCCGACAGCGTGACCGGCGCGTTCGTCCTGTGCCGGCCGGCAACAGACGTGTGCGATGTCGACGAGTTCTGCGACGGGACCAACAACATCTGCCCACCCGACAGCGTGGCCGGCGCGTTCGTGACCTGCCGGCCGTCGGCTGGGGAATGCGACGTGATCGAGAACTGCGACGGCGTGATGAAGCCCTGCCCGCCGGACGGCTTCCTGCCCAACAACACGCCGTGCACCGACGACGGCAGTGTGTGTACGAACGAGAAGTGCGACGGCAACGGCCCGTTGTGCCAGCACATTCCGGGTAACGCGGGGCTGGTGTGCCGCCCGGCCAGCGATGTGTGCGACGTGGACGAGGAGTGCGACGGCGTGAACCCGCTCTGTCCGCCGGACAGCGTGGCGGGGGCGTTCGTCGAGTGCCGGCCCGACGCCGGCCAGTGTGACGTGGCCGACTTCTGCGACGGTGTGAACAAGCCGTGTCCGCCGGATGAGTTCGAGCCGGACGGTACGGTGTGCATCGACGGCAACGCGTGCACGATGGACACCTGCCAGAACGGCATCTGCGTGGGCGTGGTCGACCTCGACGCCTGCCTGGACGAGTTCCTGTGCTACAAGGCGGTCAACACCAAGGGAACGGCCAAGCTGCCCATCCTGACCGGCGGGGCGGCCCTCAGCCTGGTGGATCAGTTCGAGAGCACGTCGTTCGACGGCGACTTCTTCAAGACCTTCTG
Source organism: uncultured Binatia bacterium (SeqCode) (assembly GCA_964618895.1). Taxonomy (GTDB): domain Bacteria; phylum Desulfobacterota; class Binatia; order DP-6; family DP-6; genus CAZUDO01. Next base: position 50,889 of record CAZUDO010000092.1, on the reverse strand, counting down.
CACGCCGGCGAACAAGAACAACGTGCCCATCATCGACCCGGACACGCATCTCCGTGGCCGGTTGATCCGGCCGAATCCTGCCAGCGTGCCGCAGTCGTTCGTGCGGCGCTACGGCATCCAGGTGTCGAACCAGTTCGGACCGTTCACGGTCGACATCATCCGGCGCGAACAGCTGCTCACGCCGGCCAACAAGAGCCTCACCCCGCCGGCGCCGCCGGCGCCGAATCCGCTGAACCACGAGGTCGATCACTACAAGTGCTACAAGGCGAAGCGGACGGACGCCAAGTTCATCCCGATCAACGTCACCATCGAGGATCAGTTCCGGAGCCCGGCGGGGACGTTCACGGTCGTCAAGCCGAAGCGCCTGTGCACCCCGGTCGACAAGAACGGGGAAGGCATCCTGCACGCGAACCGGCACCTGGTCTGCTACAAGGTGAAGCCGGCAGCCGGGACACCGCTGTTCGTGCGGCGGAACGGTGTGCAGGTGACGAGCCAGTTCGGCTCGGAGTCCCTCGACGTAATCAAGGAGCTCGAGCTGTGTATCCCGTCGGAGAAGTTCCTCTAGGACGACGGACGCTCGGGTGAGCCGTAGAGAACGGTGGACGCGGGCCGGGAACCTGATTGGGTTCCCGGCCCGGCCGCCGAAGCAACGAGCGCGAGGGGCGAGCCTCCTCGCGCTCGTGTTTTTTGGGGGTGCGTGCGCGCGTGCCAGACCTGCCCCCCAATTGATGATCGGCGCGCTCCGGGGCGGGGTGGATGCCTTCCTGGCTGGGCATGCCCTCGGGGCGGAGCAGGCGGCACGCGTCGACGAGGTGCTGCGCGTGGCCGGGGCGAGCTATCACGTCGTGCAGCTGCGCGGGAGCGAACAGCCGCATCGCCACGTCGACCATGACCTCGCCATCCGTGTGCTCCGGGGGCAAGGCACGCTCACCCTCGCCGCGGAGCGCATCCCGCTCGGTCCGGGCGACGCGGCGGTGATCCCCCGCGGCGCCGTACACTGGTTCGCCCCGGCGGGCGGTGACGCAGCCGCCCTGGTCGCCTTCACGCCGCCGCTGGACGCGCCGGACTACGTGCCGGCGCCGATTGACTCACCGTCGGGTGGCAGCTAGGCAGGCAGACATGCGAACGCATGGCGTCCTTGCCGGTGCGGTGGTGCTTGGTGCCCTGGTCCTGGGGGTGGTGCCAGTACGTGCCGCCGATACCCTCACGGGCGAGATCATCGACCTCGCCTGCTACCTGCCCCATCCCGAGACGGGCCGGGGCCCGGGCCACCGCAAGTGCGCCGAAACGTGCGTCAAGAAGGGCCTGCCAATGGGCCTCCTGACCGACGACAAGCAGGTGTACGTCCTGCTCGAGGACCACGAGAACCCGAAGCCGTACGCCGCCCTCAAAGAGCAGGCGGCGCAGACCGTGACCGTCGAGGGCACCAAGGTGAGCGGCGGCGGCACGCAGGGCTTCGTCGTCGAAGCCGTCAAGTAGGCCGCCGCTCTAGAAGAAGGCGTGCAGCTCGAACCAGAGCTGCGGCTGGTTCCCTTCGAGGTCATTGCCCGGCGCATTGTTGATCCGGTACTCGATGATCGGCTGCAGGAAACGGCTGATGAACGGGTTGGCGCCGACGGTGTAGCGGGTCTGGTTGCGGGCGCCGCTCACCTTGAGGAACTCGAAGGTGCCGCGCAGGTTGAGCCAATCGAACAGCAGCCAGTCGAGCTCGAAGTAGCTGGCGTATTGGTCGCGGCCGGTTCCCGGGGGGAGCACGGTGCGGTCGTTGATCAGATCGAACTCCGCCAGGTACGTGAACTGCCAGAGATTGGCGCCCCCGTAGAAGGCGGCCTCGTCACGCTTGTTCGAGTTGCGGGCGAAGGACAGGCCGGCGAGCACGTTCCGGACGACCGGCACCTCGTCGATCAGGGCGTAGCCGTTGACCGTCGCCAGCACGTCCGAGTCGCCGCTGGTGCCGTTCGTGACCGAGCTGGCCAGGAAGAAGGGGCCCGGCGCGATGCCGATTTCGGCGCCGTCGTCCGAGCGGTCGAAGGTGAACCCCGTGTCGGCACGGATGAAGGCCTCGTTGTCCTGCACCCGCAGGCCGTAGGTGGGGTAGAAGCGCCCCGCCTTCACGTACGTGTCCCACGGCAGGAAGCCGCGGATGAGGGCGAACGCCTCGCGGGTGTTGCCACCGGTGACGTCTTCGTCGATGTAGAAGGTCAGGACATCGGGAATGGGGTCGACCTGGAGGTACAGGAAGGTCTCCTCCAGGCTGGTGTCGTTCGATGCGACCTGCCGCCGGAAGGCCCGGTTCTCCGGGACGCGCCCCTGCGTATTGGGGCGGTCCTGGAACAGCGTCTGGTTGCGGACGCGGAAATCCGCGCCGATCGAAATGTACTGGTTGATGTCGCCGCGGAACGGCTTCACGCCCGCTGGCATGGGGAGCAGGTCGAGGTCGTGCAGGATCTCCTTCGCGTGGATGTGAGCGAACGCCGTGCGCTTGCCGCCACCGGTCTGGTTGGTGTGGCAGTCGCCGCACTTTGCCCCCTGGCGGACCATCAGGTACGGCTCGGCGCCGGCGCGCACGGGAAGGAACACGCAGGCTACCCCGAGGGTCAGGCCGGCGATCAGTTGTTGGGCGCGCAGGCGAGTATCCACGTGCGGAACATCTCCATTTGGTCGGCGGTGAGACACGGCGCGCCGTTCGTGCCGGTGCCACCGGCACTGCAGCCGGGCGGCATGATGGTGCCGCTGATGCCGGGGGTGTCCTCGAGCTTCTGGATGAGGTAGCTCGCGTCCGGAGCGCCCGGCTGTACCCGCTTCAGGGTGCGTTTCTCGGTAGAGCGCATGTTGACGAGCTGGCTATAGGACGCCCCGACCGAGAGGTTGAGCCCCTGGACGCTGGAGGCCGCGTCGTGGCAGCCCCCGAGCGCACACGAGGCCGTGAAGACCGGTTGGAGGTTGCCCTGGAACGAGACGCTGGCGGGATCGACGCTCGGCTTACATTTGGGCGGGGGCGTGCTGCCCCCGTCGGGGCCGCTACCCGCACAGGCACTCAGCCAGGCCCCCAGGAGCAATGTCAGCCCCCGGGGCGCCCGGCGCCCAAGTCGTCTCCCTCGCATGTGTCGGGTGCGGCGATACGCCGCCGCGCCCTTAGCCCAGCGTGGGCGACAGCGTCAAGGCGTCGGCAGCCCGGCGATCCATCGGCGCACGAGGCCGAGCCGGCGCTCGGGCAGACGGACGCCGGCGCGCGGCATGATCGCCCCCCGACCCCGGGGGAGGGGGCCGATCAGCTTGTGCATGAGGAAGCTCGCGTCGGGGTTGCCGGGGACGACGCGCAGAAGACCGCCCGCACGCGCATCCTCGTTGGTCGCCAGGACGTTGATGAGGGCAGCCGGGGATGCCTCGGGGCGGAGATCGAGGCCGCCCGCCCGCGCGTCACCGTGGCAGGACGCGCTGGAGCAACTGGGCGTGAAGACTTTCTCCTGCACCGTCGAGAGTGGCGCGAGGGGCGAGCCCGGGCGGCATGCCAAGGACAGCCGGTCCCGATCGACCGGCCCGGTCATCGGGGTTGCGGTCGCGCGGAGGACGACCCGTCCGCGTCGCCGCCCGCGGGTGGTCACCGGGACGGCCGAGACGACCGTGCACGTATCGGGCGCTACCACCGGCATGGAGATGGCGTGCACGGCGGCGGCCAGACCCGCCAAGGCGGGCACGGGCGCCAGGAGATCGGCATGCGCGAGCGGAGCGGGCTGACACCGAAGGGCGGTCGGATCGTCGAGGCAGATACGGACCGAGAACGTGCATACCCCGTCGGCCTGGCGGTCGGCGTCGCAGACGGGATCCCCGTCGGTGCAGCGCACCGTGCGTCCGCGTCCGGCTGCCGCCGCCCCGACCACGTCCGTCACCAGCATACAATCGGTGTGCGCCGCTCCGCCGCCCCGCACGCGGACCATCTCCGCGGCCGTACCCGGGGGGGCAAAGGCGAAGGTGCAGGTCAGGATGGATAGCAGGAGGCGCACGGCAGTCGAACGGGAGGCGGCGCGGACAAGGAGCCCTCGCCGGACGTGGCGTCATGGTACGCGGCCTTGGCGGGGGGCACAACCGAGACGTGCCGCTCAGTGCCCAGTCTCGAGTGCCGTTTTCAGGGCGGCCAGGTGCTGCAGCTCTTCGGAGAGACGCTTCAAGCTCTCGAGGACACGCGTGACCTCCGTCTGCGCCCAGTCAAGCTCCTGCGGGCTCACCTTGCCGAGTGCGCTACGGAGCTGGTCATACAATGACACCAGGCCTTCCACGCCCGATATCCCGGACTCGGAGATGCGCCGATTGATCTCGCGTGTGAAATTGATGAGTTGATCGGTTTGGCGGACCATCTCTTCCATCGCATCTCCTCCGGCCTGGTGCGCCGGCTGGAATACCACTCCGACCTCATGCTGACAACACATTTTTTCTTCCCGCACTGCGCATGGCGAGTCGCATGATCGCGGGCTTCGGCGCCCGACTCGAGACCGTGCAGGTGCGCGGACGTGAGATGGACGGCGCGCGGCCGGACGGGACTGAACTACGCGAGCCCGTACTTCTCGATCTTGCGATACAGTCGTTGCCGGTCGATCCCGAGCAGACGCGCGGCTTCGTTCTTGTTGCCCCCGCTCCGCTCGAGGGCGACCGCGATCAGGCGGCGCTCGGCATCGCCGAGGGTCGGCAGCTCGCCGTCGGGCACCGGCGTCGACCCGGGTCTCCGGACCGCAGGGGGCAGGTCGTCGACCGTTACCGTGTCCGCGACCGACAGGGCGAAGGCGCGTTCGATGGCGTTCTGGAGCTCGCGGATGTTGCCCGGCCAGGCGTGGGCGCACAGCCGGTCGTGGGCCTCGGCCGTGACCCGCTTGGGCGCAACGCGGTACTGGGCGCTGTAGCGACGAATGAAATGATCGACGAGCAGCGGGATGTCTTCACGACGGGCCCGGAGCGGTGCAAGCTCTACCCGGACGACGTTGAGCCGGTAGAAGAGATCGGTCCGGAAGCGGCCGGCGTGCACCTCGGCGTCGAGGTCGCGGTTGGTGGCGGCGATCAGGCGCACGTCGATTGGGACCGGAAGACTGGCGCCGAGCGGTGTCACCTCGCGCTCCTGGACGGCCCGGAGGAACTTGGCTTGCAGTCCGAGGGGAATCTCGGACACCTCGTCGAGAAAGAGGGACCCGCCCTCGGCAGCGCGAAACACGCCGTCGTGATCGGCAACCGCGCCCGTGAAGGCCCCGCGGCGGTGGCCGAAGAGCTGGCTGTCGAGGAGCGTCTCGGAGAGACCGGCGCAGTTGATGGCGACGAAGGGGTGGTCGGCGAGTGGCCCGCGATCGTGGATGGTGCGGGCGACGAGTTCCTTGCCTGTGCCGCTCTCGCCGCTGATCAGGATGGTGCTCTTGTTGTCCTTGACCGCGTCGATCACGCGGTAGAGCTCTCGCATCGGAACACTGTCGCCGATCAGCTCACCTACACGGTGAAGGCGTCCGATCTCGGCACGCAGGCGCTCGTTCTCGCGGCGCAGCGCGTCGAGCCGGAGGACGCGGTCGATGGTGAGCAGGATCTCCTGCGGGCGGGCATCCTTGATCAGGTAGTCGGCGGCACCGAGCTTCATCGCCTCGACGGCGGTCTCGATGGTGCCGTAGCCGGTCAGCACCACCACCACGGGCGCCAGCCCGCGCGCGTGAAGCGTGCGCAGGAGCGCCATGCCGTCCATGACGGGCATCTTGAGGTCCGTGAGTACCAAGTCGAATGGCGTGTCGGTGAGACGTGCGAGTGCCTCGGCCCCGTTGGCGGCATGCTCGACGCGGTGTCCGGCACGCTCGAGATTCTTGGCGAGCGTGCGCGCCATGTTCGGCTCGTCCTCGACGAGCAGGATGCGTGTAGCCATCGCCAGGCGTCTCCGTCAGCGAGAAGCCGCCGGCGCGGCGACGTCGGGGTGACACTGGCACGGGACCTCGATGGTGAAGATCGTTCCCACGCCAACGTCGCTCGTGACGCGAATGTCCCCGTGGTAGCGCTGCAGGATCGAGTGCACCACCGACAGCCCGAGGCCCGTTCCCTGGCCGGGCGCCTTGGTGGTGTAGAAGGGGTTGAAGATGTCCTGGAGATGCTCGGGCGGAATACCGACGCCGGTATCGCGCACTTCGAGACGAATGAGGTTCGGGCCGGAGAGCGTCGTGCGGACGGCGAGCTCGCCGCCGTCCGGCATGGCCTGCACGGCGTTGGTGATCAGGTTGAGCAGGATCTGGCGCATGGCGTTGGTGTTGGCCAGACAGGGCGGGATGCGGCCGAGGACCGTGGTGACGCGGACGCCGTTGTCCTGCAGGTAGCGCTGCATCAGTTGCAGGGTGCGCTCCACCAGGTCGTTGACGCACAAGGCTTCGAGGTCGGCCCCGGACTCGCGCGAGAACTCGAGGAGATTCTTGATGATGGCCTGGGCCCGGCCGATCTCCTCTTCCGCGATGCGCAGGTCCTCGGATACCCCCGCACTGGCGCCGTTCAGGAGGTGCCCCAGGTCGTAGAGAGCGTTCATCACGATGGCGAGCGGGTTGCGGAGCTCATGCGCAATGCCGGCGGCCAGTTGGCCGATGGCGGCCATCTTTTCGGATTGGATGAGCTGACTCTCCAGGCGTTTGCGCTCGGAGAGGTCGACACAGATGAGCTGGACCCAGCGCCGTGGCCCTTGCTCCAGGTAGCCTGCGGTGGAGAACACCGGCACGGCCTCGCCCCGGCGGGTGACGAGATGCAGGTCGTCGCGCGTGGCATGGCCGAGGTCGAGCGCCGCCTGCCAGAGGGCGGCTGCCCGGGCCTGCTCGGCGGGGGGATGCAGGTCGACGAATCGACGTCCCACGAGCTCCGTGCGGGCGAAGCCGAGCAGGCGCTCGGCGACGTGGTTGGCGTCGGAGATCGTGCCGTCGGCGGCGTCGACCCGTAGAATGCAGGCCGGAGCCCGATCGATGGCGCGGCGATAGTTGGCCTCCTGCTCGAGCAGCTCCTGCTCGCGCGCCTCGACGAAAAAGTCGGTGACGTGCAACACGCGCTCCTGGAACTCTTGTTCGAGCAAGCGCAGGAGCGCATCGGCGTGTCTCGGGTCGGAGGCATACCTGCGCCGCAGCTCATCGCCGAGCAGCTGCACGAGGCGCATCTGGGCGGCGAGAAACCGCGAGGCCGGAAACTTCGAGATGAACCCGCGCCGCGTGTGCTGGTTGAGGAAGCGATACGTGTCGATGTCGTCGGGATCGGCGATGTGCTGTGCCCAGCGACCAAGGGCCGCGGCCTGGTCGGCGACGATCCCGGGCCAATCCGCCGCAGGAATGGCGAGTGGGGCACCGATCTCGCGTAGCCAGGGTTCCACCAGGAGGGCAGTGCGCTCGACGATGAAGCCGGCGAGTTCCGCACGGAGCGTCCGGTCTGCCACCGGGACCCGCCGCAGGCCCGTCCCGCGCATGTACACGGCGATGCGGGCGATGTGGCGTGCCAGCGAAGCATCGAGCGCGTCTGCCCCCACTGCGAGCGGCTTACCAGCTTCACCGAGCCCAGGAAAGCCGCGCGTGGCGGCCCGCAACCGGGTCCCGGCGAGAGTGTTCGAGGCCCCGTGACCAGGTGTGCGATCAGCTGGGAACCGGCCCTGGGGTCGCGTAGAATCTGGCCGCGCATGGCGGCTGCCGGAGCAGGTGAGGGGGGTGCACGCGCCGGGGCCACGGGGCCGGTGCGGGATGCCCCGGGCCCGGAAGGGATGCCGATGGACGCGCCGCCGCGGACCGACGGGGTCGAGGGCACACCCGTGCCCGGCCAGATCGCCGACCCGGACGTGGAGCTGATGCTCCGCGTCCAGGCGGGCGACCAGACGGCGTTCCCGGAGTTGTTCCGCAAGCTGAGTCCACGCGTCCTCCAGTACGCACGGCGCCTGGTGGGGAGCGAAGCGCAGGCGGAGGAGGTCACGCAGGACGTGTTCGTCCAGGTGTTCCGGTTCCGCCATCGGTACCGTCCGCAGAGCCGCCTCACCACCTGGATCTTCACCATCACGACCAATCTCTGCCTGAACGAGCTCCGGCGCCCCGAACGCAAGCGGCGGGTCGATCTGGTCGACGAGGATCACCCCGATGGGCCGACATTCCCCGATCCGGAGGCGTGGACGCCGGAGGAGGGGGCGGCGGCCCGCGAGCTGGCGTGTCGGCTGGAAGGCGCCGTCGCCGCATTGCCTCCGAAACAGCGGGCGGCGCTCCTGCTGTCGCGTGTCGACGGGTTGGCCTATTGCGACGTGGGGAACGCCCTCGGTTGCAGCGAGGGCGCCGTCAAGGCACTGATCTTTCGCGCTACGCAGACGCTCAAGGCAAGTCTGCGGGAGTTCTTGGAGTAGAAGAGGAGCGCGCACGATGCACTGTGGACGAGCGCAGACCTTGATGCCCGCGGCCGTCGATGGCGAGCTACGACCCTGGCGTTGGCGGCGGCTCGAGCGCCACTTGGCGGGATGCGACCCCTGTCGTCACGAGATGGCGGGAACCGAGACGGTGCTTGCGGCCCTCGCCGGGCTCCCGAGTACCGCCCCGGTCTCCGCCGGTCTGGAGCAGCGGACGCTGCGGCAGGTGCGGCTGGTGGCGGCCGAAGAGGCCGATGGCTCCACACGGACGCCGTGGTGGCGGCAGTGGACGATTCCCACGCTGGCGTGTGCAGCCGCGGCGATGCTGGCCGTGGTGCTCGCGCATCAGGGAGATGCACCGATCGCCCCCGCCGTCGGGAAGGGGACGCAGCCGCAGGTGGCCAAGAAGCCCCGCCCGCCGATCGTGCCCGAGCTGCTGACCGAGCCCCCGCCCGCCCTGGCGGCGGCGCCCGAGCTGTTCATGGACCTGCCCATCCTGCGCCACATGGAGAAGCTCGAACATTTCGAGGCCATCGAGACGACGACCGTCGGCGACGACGTTCCCGGGGCCGGCGGGGATGCCGAGGAGAGGTCGAGCGGATGATGTGGGGGCGCCTCGTGCTGGTCGCGGGTGTGATCGGCGCACTGAGCGGAGGTGCGGCCGCGCAGCAAGACGCTGCGCGGCCCTGGCAGCAGCTCAGTCCAGAGGAGCAGCACCGTGCCTGGGAGAACTATCAACGCTACCAGGCGCTGCCCGAAGGGCGACAGCGGATGATCGAGCGCCGCTACCAGCAGTTCCAGGCGTTTCCGCCGGATCAGCAGCAGCGGCTGCGCAACAACTACGATGCGTATCGCGGCCTCGACCCCGAGCAGCGCCGCGAGTTCACCGAAAAGTACCGGCGCTGGAAGACCGACCGGCGCTGACGGGGCGCCTACTCGAGCACCACCAGCTGGCCTCCGACATGGGCCGGGTGCAGCTGGCAGATGATCGGGAAGATGCCGGCCTTGTCGGAGACGAAGGCCACGGTCTTGGGCTCGCCGCGATTCACGATCTCGGCGATGCCGTAGTCCGGAATGGCGAAGCCGTGCTGGCTCGGCTCCGAGGGGACGTTGTTGATCAGCTTGAGCGTGACTTTGGTGCCCTTCTTCACGGTGATGGTTCCGGGCAACCAGAGCTTGGAGCCTTCGTACTCGACGTTGACGATCGTCATGCTGAGGGCGGGTCCCTCGGCGGCGGTGGCGCCAGCGAAAAGTGCGACGCCCAGGATGGCGCCGAGAGCGGCGATCATGCGCATGCCAGGATCCTCCGTGATGCCTTGTGCCCGTGTCCCTAACCACACCCGTCCGCGCAGCGCAACGCGGCCGTTGAGCGCGAGCCCCGTGCTGCTATCATCGCACGCATGCGTCGGGAGGGCACGTTCCGCCTGCGCGCCGACTTCGCGCCTGCGGGAGACCAGCCACAGGCCATTGCGGCGCTGACGGCGGGGCTCCGCGCCGGCGCACGGCAGCAAGTGCTGCTCGGCGTCACCGGGAGCGGGAAGACGTTCACGATGGCGCACGTCATGGCGACGCTCAATCGTCCGACGCTCGTGATCGCGCCGAACAAAACGCTGGCGGCGCAGCTCTTCGGCGAGTTCCGCACGCTGTTCCCCGACAACGCGGTGCGCTACTTCGTGAGCTACTACGACTATTACCAACCCGAGGCCTACGTCCCATCGACGGACACGTACATCGAGAAGGACGCTTCGATCAACGACGAGATCGACAAGATGCGCCACGCCACCACCAAGGCACTTCTCGAGCGCAACGACGTCATCGTGGTCGCGAGTGTGTCCTGCATCTACGGGCTTGGGTCGCCGGCGCGCTACTTCGACATGCTGGTGTTCATCGACCGCAACGGCACGATCGAGCGCGATGTCATGCTCCGCAAGCTGGTCGACATGCAGTACCAGCGCAACGACTACGACTTTCATCGCGGGACATTCCGGGTGCGCGGCGACGTGGTGGAGGTGTTCCCGGCCTACGAGGAGGGCAAGGCGATTCGCGTCGAGCTCTTTGGCGACACGGTCGAGAGCATCGCCGAGATCGACCCCCTGCGCGGGAAGGTGTTACGCAAGCTCGAACAGGTGGCGATCTACCCCGCCAGCCATTACGTGGCGGGCGAGGAGACGCTCAAGCGTGCGATCGAGGGCATCCGGGCAGAGCTGACCACGCGACTGGCGCAGCTCAACCGCGAGCACAAGCTGCTGGAGGCCCAGCGCCTCGAGCAGCGCACGCGCTACGACCTGGAACTGCTGGGCGAGATGGGCTTCTGCCCGGGGATCGAGAACTACTCCCGCCACCTCGACGGCCGCGAACCGGGCCAGCCCCCCTACACGTTACTGGACTATTTCCCGGAAAACTACCTGCTGGTGATCGACGAGAGCCACGTGACCGTGCCGCAGATCGGCGGCATGTATCGCGGCGACCGGTCCCGGAAGGAGACCCTGGTGGAGTTCGGCTTTCGCTTGCCGTCGGCGCTCGACAACCGGCCGCTCAACTTCGCGGAGTTCAGCAACCACATCCGGCAGGTGATCTACGTCTCCGCGACGCCCGGCGACTGGGAACGCGAGCAGGCCGGCGGCGGCATCGTCGAGCAGATCATCCGGCCGACCGGATTGACGGACCCCGAGATCATCGTGCGTCCCGCGCGGCATCAGGTGGACGACCTGCTCGAGGAGATCCGGCGTCGTATCGCCGTGACCGAACGGGTGCTCGTGACCACGCTCACGAAGAAGATGGCGGAGGACCTGACCGACTACCTCCAGGATGTGGGGATCAAGGTGCGGTACATCCATTCGGACGTCGAGACCCTCGAGCGGGTCGACATCATCCGGGATCTCCGCAAGGGCGAGTTCGACGTGCTCGTAGGCATCAACCTGCTCCGGGAGGGACTCGACCTGCCGGAGGTGTCGCTGGTCGCGATCCTGGACGCGGACAAGGAAGGCTTTCTGCGGTCGGAACGCTCGCTCGTGCAGACCGTTGGGCGTGCGGCGCGGAACGTGAACGGCACCGTGCTCATGTATGCGGATGTGGTGACGGAGTCCATGCGCAAGGCGATCGGCGAGACCAATCGGCGGCGTGCGATCCAGGAAGAATACAATCGGGTGCACGGCATCACGCCGCAGACGATCGAGAAGGCCATCGGCGAGCCGATGACCGCGGTGTGCGAGGCGGACTACCTCACGGTGCCCGTGGCGGAGACGGCCGACGGGGAGGAGGCGCTCACGCCGGCGGAGCTGGCCGCCCGCATCGGGGCGCTCCGCAAGGACATGCGCGACGCTGCGAAACAGCTCGAGTTCGAGCGCGCCGCGGAGCTCCGGGACCAGGTCAAGACGCTCGAGGCGCGACAGCTGGGGATCACGGCGGGATAGGTACCCTTGACTCAGCCGGTGATGCCATGCACGGTCGCGAACCCGCCCCTCGAGTTCGCGACGAGTGCCCCGAGACGATGAGCGACGACCGAGGGATCGTGAACTTGCGCGCGCGCGAAGACGCCGCGCGCTCCCTGGAGGATCGGCTGGCCGCGGTGCCACAGCGCCCGGGGGTGTACCTGCTGAAGGACCGCCACGGAAAGGTGATCTATGTCGGCAAGGCCGCCAATCTCCGGGCTCGGGTGCGAACCTACCTGCGCGGTGGAGACGAACGCAGTCAGATACGCTTTCTGCTCGAGCGCCTGGCCAACTTCGAGACGTTGGTCACCGCCAACGACAAGGAGGCGCTGATCCTCGAGAACAACCTCATTAAGCAGTACCGCCCCCGCTACAACATCCGTCTGAAGGACGACAAGAGCTACGTCAGCGTCAAAGTGACGCTTCGCGACCCCTGGCCGCGGGTGCTGGTCACGCGGCGTATCGTCAAGGACGGCCATCGCTACTTCGGTCCCTTCGCCAGTGCGTCGGCGGTCCGTGACACGCTCGACACCATCCGCAAGGTGTTCCCGCTCCGGACCTGCAGTGACACCGTATTCCGCAACCGGAGCCGGCCGTGCATCGAGTACGACATCAAGCGCTGTCTCGGCCCCTGCGTCCTACCCGTCGATCGCGCGGCGTACGGCGAGCACCTGCGCCAGGTGATGCTCCTCCTGGAGGGACGCAACGGCGAAGTCGTGCAGACCCTGCGCCAGCAGATGGCGCGCGCCGCCGAGGCGGAGCGCTTCGAGGAGGCCGCGCGTCTCCGGGATCAGGTGCAGGCGATCGAGAAGACGCAGGAGCGCCAGCAGGCGGTCGAGCACTGGGGGGGCAACCAGGACGTCTTCGGCCTCTACCGAGAGGGCGGCAGCATCGCGGTGCAGGTGCTGTTCGTCCGCGGGGGCGCGTTGGTCGGCAGTCGGAGCTACGGATTCGACGACCTCGAGTTCCCGGATGCCGAGGTGCTGGAGGCCGTGCTGACGCAGTTCTACCACGCCACCACCCATGACGTGCCCGACGATATCCTGCTGCCGACTCCGATTTCGGACGCCGCCGTGCGGGCCGACTATCTCGGGGAACGGCGGGGGCGGCGGGTGACCATCGCAGTACCGCAGCGCGGGGACAGGGTGCGGTTGCTCGCCATGGCCCGCGAGAACGCCCAGCAGAGCTTCGCCGCGCGGCGCGATGCCGGGCAGCAGGCGGCACGCATGAGCGCCGATCTTCAGCGGCGCCTCAACCTGCGTGCCGTTCCCAAGCGGATCGAATGCGTCGACATCGCGACCATCCACGGGACCGCCTCGGTCGGCGCCCTGGTGGCGTTCGAGGATGGGGTGGCCGACAAGACAGGATACCGGCACTATCAGCTGCGGAGCGTCGTCGGTACGGACGATTTCGCCGCCGTCGCAGAGGTCGTCCGGCGGCGCTTTCGTGATCCCGCCCAGCATGGGGTGCCGGACCTGCTCGTCATCGATGGCGGACTCGGGCAGCTCGGTGCGGCGCGGGCAGCGTTGGCGGACGTTGGCCTCGAGCTCGAGGTGGTGGCGCTCGCCAAGGAGCGCGTCGAGCGCGATGCCCGGGCCAGCGAAATCCGTCGGCGTCCGGAGCGCGTGTTCATCCCGGGGCGCAAGAACCCGGTGGTGTTGCGGTCGAACTCCTCGGCCCTGTTCCTGCTGCAGCGCATCCGGGACGAGGCGCACCGGTTTGCCAACACGTACCACCAGAAGCTGCGCGCGCGGGCCCGCCTGGCGTCGCCGTTGGATGCCGTTGCCGGTGTCGGCCCGCGTCGGCGTCGGGCGCTGCTGCGCCGCTTCGGGAGCCTCAAGCGCGTGGGCGAGGCGACGATCGAGGACCTCGTCGGCGTGCCCGGAATCACACAGTCCCTGGCCACGCGCATCAAGGAGCAGCTGGATCGTGAGACGCGCATGGCGTGACGCGTCGCGGCTGCGGCGCGTGCACATGCCGTGGGCCACCCCGCCCCGTGGGAGGACCACCGTGAGCGGAGGGGCGAAGCTTGGCCTGATGACCATGGGCGTGCTGGTGGGCCAGTGGGCGGGTGGCGCGCTCACCGGCGAGACCAGCTGGTGGGCGGGCGTGCTCGGCGTGGCGGGGACGATCGGCGCCTTCGGCGGATGGATCGCGTCCGGGAGGCACGGGCGTGGGCTGGTCGGGGCCGGGATCGGTGCCGGGGCGTTCGCCCTGGGGGTGCTCCAGATGCAGGCGGTCGCGGCGCCTGCGTTGCCGCCGTGTCACGTGGCCCACCTCAAGCTGCCCCAGCGCGCGGTGCTGCAGGCCCGAGTCGTCGCCCCGCCGGAGCGGCACGGAGGTCGGACGCGGCTCCTGGTCGAAAGTGAGCGCGCGGGCGGCCGGCGCGCGTGTGGATTGGTGCGGGTCACCGTGCGTCGGGCCAGCCGGCCGTGGCGGTATGGCGATCGCTTCCGGGCGGAGACGACGCTCCGCCAGCCGCGCAACTTCGCCAATCCCGGCAGCTACGACCTCGTCGGCCGTCTGGCGCGGCAGGGAGTTCATGTGACCGCGTTCGTCTGGGACGATGCGACGGTGCAGGCGCGGCCGGAGCGTCGCACCTCGATGCGGCTGCGGGTCGAGCGCTGGCGGGCACGGGTGACGGAGATCATCGCCCGTGTCCCCTCGCCTCATGGTCCGGTGCTGCAGGCCCTCGTCGTCGGAGACGCAGGGGGTATCGACGACACCCTGCGGGAGCGCTTCGCGCGCTCCGGCGTCGTGCACGTGCTGTCGATCTCGGGTCTCCACGTGGGCTTGGTGGCGGTAACGGTGTTCGGGGCCGTGCGCTGGTTGCTGGCACGTAGTGAGTGCATCCTGCTGGCGGTCGACGTGCGAAAGGTGGCCGCCGTGGTGAGCCTCGGGCCCGTGTTGCTATACGCGGCCTTGGCGGGATGGCAGCTCGCGACGGTTCGCTCGGTCGTGATGGTTGCGGTGGCGGTGGGCGGGGTCCTGCTCGGGCGACCCGTCGAGGTGCTGCGGACGCTTGCTGCCGCGGCGTTGGCGATTGCGCTCATGTGGCCGGGCGCCCCGATCGAGATCGCGTTCCAGCTGTCGTTCGCCTCCGTGCTCGCTATCATCGTTGGCGTCCGTTGGAGCGGAGGTGCCGGGCGTGGACCGGCACGGGGGCTGGGCCGGGTCGCGCGCTGGCTGCGCGAAGCCAGTATGGTGTCGGTGTGGGCCCTCCTCGGAACGGCGCCGCTGACGGCCTTCCATTTTCATCAGGTGTCGCTGGTGGCCGTGGTCGCGAACCCGGTCGTCGTACCCCTGTTCGGCAGCGTCGTGGTGGGGCTTGGCCTCACGGGTGCCTTGGTGGAGCCGATCGCGCCCGCCGTGGCGTGGGGGCTCCTTCAGGCGGCGGGGGTGCTCCTCCGACCGGCGATCGCCGTGGTGCAGACGCTGGGGGCCCTACCGTGGGCGGCGGTTGACACGCCCATTCCGAGCATCGTGGAACTGGTCCTCGTCTACGCCACGATCGCGGGCGTTCTCCTTCTGCCGCGGCCGCAGGGGCGGATCGTCCTGGTGGCGGCGCTGGTTGGGCTGCTCATGGACGCGGGCTGGTGGGCACGGTACCGCTGGCGCAGTGGTGAGCTGCGCGTGACCTTTCTCGATGTGGGGCAGGGCGATGCCGCCGTGCTCGAGTTTCCGAATGGGAGGGTGATGACGGTCGACGCCGGCGGGATGGCCGGTGGCGATCTCGATACGGGGGCCGCCGTGGTGGGCCCGTTCCTCTGGTCACGCAAGATCCTCGGGCTCGATGCGGTGGTGGTGACCCACGCCCATCCAGATCACTTCGGCGGCGTTCCGTACCTGCTCGAGCGCTTCGCCCCCCGTGAGCTGTGGTGGCCAGGAACGGACGGAACGGGCGATGCCTGGCGACGACTGTCGGCGGTGATGCAGGAGAAGGTCATCCGGTCCCGCGTGCTGGGCGTGGGCGCGCTCGTGCCCGGGTTCGGTGCCGATTTGGCCGTGCTCAACCCGGACCCCACTGTGCTCCCGGAGTCCGTGAATGACACCTCCGTGACCCTGCAGGTCACGTTCGGCCGGGTCCGTGTACTGCTCACCGGGGACATCGAGGCGCCGACGGAACGTCGCTTGGTGATCGGAGACGAGCTGGCATCGGCCACGGTGCTCAAGGTGCCGCACCACGGGAGCCGCACATCGAGTACGCCATCGTTCGTGGCCCGCGTGTCGCCGCGCATCGCGGTCGTCTCGGTCGGCGCGGACAATCGCTACGGACTCCCGGCGCCGGAAGTCGAAGCGCGCTATCGCGCGGCCGGGGGATGCGTCCTGCGCACGGACGACTGCGGAGCGGTGACCGTGCGCACGGACGGACGTCGCGTGCGCGTGGCGACCTACCGCCCCACCTGCACTTGTCCGGAGTTCGACCTGGGTCGGGAGGCCCCTGTGCTCGTCAGTGTCACGCCGCGCGGGTGAGGCCGTGGCGAAGCGCGTACATGACCAGCCCTACGCGGTCGCGGACGCCGAGCTTCTGGAAGACGTTGGTCAGGTGCGTCTTGACGGTACGCTCGCTGATCGTGAGCGTGATGCCGACCTCTTTGTTCTTGTATCCCGACGCGACCAAGCGAACGATCTCGAGCTCGCGCTCCGTCAGACCGTTTTCGTCGCGCGTACTCGTCTGGCTGCCGCCCGGCCCGAGATGGGAGATCTCTTCGACCAGGGTGCCGGCCATGCGCGGGTCAACCCAGACGTGTCCCTGGCTGACGCTTTCGAGCGCCTGCATGAGTGTCTGGCGGGCCGAGTCCTTGAGGACGACTCCCTTGGCGCCGAGCTTGAAGGCGCGGACGTGCTCTTCCTTCTCGTCGCACGCCGTGAGCACGAGCACCCGCGTCCGGGGGCTGATGCGAAGTACCGCCGGGACGGCATCGAGGCCGCTCCCCTGCGGCATGCGGATGTCCAGCAACAGGACATCGGGCTTCGTCTGCCAGATCAGCTCGACGATGTCCTCGGCGCTCTCGGCGTCGGCGACAACCTCGACGTGCTCTTCCATCTCGAGGATCGTGCGGAGACCGTCGCGAAAGAGCGTGTGGTCGTCGACGATCACGACGCGGATCTTCGGGCGTGGGAGAGTCATGCGCGCATCCTCCGATCAGAAGCGGGCCGGCCGGTATGCTCGCCGGCGGGGATCATCACCATGATCTCGGACCCATGGCCCGGCTGGGTCCGAATATGCAGGGAGCCGCCCAGTGCCGCGGTGCGCTCCCGGATGGACCAAGGGGCAGCCGTGGGGGCCAGAAACCCATCGGCATCGATGCTGCCGTTGTTGCTGCGGAAACCCGAACCGTTGTCGCGCACGACCAGATAGAGGTGCGACGGTCGAGCTCCCACCTTGACCACGGCTTGGGTAGCATTTCCGTGCCGGACGGCGTTCTGCAAGGCTTCGCGGACGATGTGGGCGAGTTCGTGGCCCGCGGCAGCCGGTAGCTGCGCCACGGTGGTCGGGAGTTCGACATGGACCTGCAGGCGATCCCGGGACGCGAACTCCCCGGCCAAGCAGTCGAGCGACGACCACAGGTCGTCGGCGGTACGCCGCGGGGCCCGCAGGCGGGTCATGTACTGGCGGACGTCGCGGTAGCCGCGGTCGACCGCCTGATGCAGTTCCTCGAGGGCGCGCGGAATGCGCGTCGGGTCGCGTCGGAAGAGCAGCTTTACGGCCTCGAGACGGAGGTCGATGCCGGCCAGCGACTGGATGAAGCCATCGTGCAGATCCCGTGCGATCCGCGCGCGCTCTTCGAGCACCGCGATCTCTTCTGCCTTCTCCTGCAGGCGGACGTTTTCGAAGCCGGCAGCGGCCTGCCCGACGAGGAGGAGCAGGAACTCGAGATCGTCGCGGGTGAATTTGCCGCGTGCCTCCCGGATGACCAGTGCATGTCCCCGGCATTCGAGCTGGAGTAGGATGGGCGCAGCGATCAGCGCTTGCGCCGCGCCGGGATCGGGCAGCGCGAGGACCGGCGTGATGGTCTTTCGAGTGATTGCTCCGGTGAGCACGTCGTAGCAGAGGGCGGTTCCCGTGCCCGGTCGGAGGTCGTTGGCCAGGAACCCTTCGGCGGGTGTGGCGAACGGCACAGGGAGCGGATCGGCTTCCGTGATGCGCAGGCCCACACGAGTGTGGCGCCCCGGCCGGGCCACGTCCCAGGTGACGTAGCGTCCGGTGTCGGGGTCGCGGAGCACGAGCAGGGCGCGTTGCGCTTCGAAGTGCACGAGTGTGCGCCCCATCATGCGTGCCAGCGCGCGGCCCGGGGGACGGTTGCGCCGGAAGGCGGCTGGCAACTCGAGCATGAAGCCGAGTTTGCGCTTGGACCGACGCTCGTGCTCGCCGAGGTAGCCGATCAGGTACCCGAGGACGAGGAGATAGATCGGGCGCACGAGGTGGGGCCGGCGGAAGCCGAGTTCGTCAGCCGCGAGCAACCAGCTGGCGAGCAACGGCGTCACGGGATAGAGCGCTGCCAGCAGCAGGGTGACGGCCATCGTGGCGCGAAGCCCCCAGCGGACGCTGACACTCGAGATGACGAACACGTGCAGCAAGAAGAACGGACTCACGCCGCCCTCGGTGAATACGCTGATGAGCGATATCCACACGACGTCTGCGGCCGTAGAGTAGGGCGCGACCAGTTCCTGCCGCAGGCGCTCGGCGCGTACCTGGAGGAAGAGGAGCCCGCTGTACGCGGCGTAGGCGACGAGGAGCAGGGTCCCGGGGGTCGGCTGGGCGGCCTGGGCTCTGGAATCCAGCCCCACCACCACGAGAGTTGCCATCGCCAGCAGGACACGGCAGAAGGCGATGATCTTCTCGGTTCGCGAGAAGGCTTCCAGGGCGGGTACGCGACGCGAGCCACGTGCGATGCCGAAGGGGGCTGATCGGGGTCCGGTTCTCATCCTGGCGCCTGCTTTAGTCCTCGTCATGGTCAGCAACCGATGTGCCATCCGAGAGGGCATCGCCTGAGCGGCTGTTCGACGCGGCGTCTCGCATCAGCGCACGAAAACGGAGAATCGGCAAGCTCCCGGTCCGGTCGGGTAGATACCGCGCGCTCACGTTGACTTTCGAGGCTCCGCTTCTTATCGTGGGCCCATGAGCGACGCCACGGTGGGGACAGAGCCCGGATTGGTGACCCTCACCCCGAAGGCGGTCGAGATGGTCCGCCAGACCCGAACGAAGGAAGGTTTCCCCGACGCGCATGTGCTTCGGGTATCGGTGGTGGGCGGGGGCTGCTCCGGGTTCAGCTACCAGCTGGGTTTCGATGAGCAACCGCAGGGGGATGACGTGACCGTCGAGTACGAGGGTATCCGGGTGGTGATCGACCCGACCAGCGCTCAGTACCTGAACGGCACGCAGATCGACTTCGTCAGTAGCCTGCACGGTGGTGGGTTCAAGTTCTCGAACCCGAAGGCGACGCACACCTGCGGCTGCGGGTCGTCGTTCTCGGCGTAGCGCGGTCTCCATTCTCCGACCGTGATCCCTTCGTCGCTCGTCTACGAGCACGTTACGTTCGACCTCGACGGTACCTTGGTCGACTCGCGCGCCGATCTGGTTGCCGCCGTGAATCACGTCCTCGGCACCCTGGGGCTTCCTCTGCAGGCGCCCGAGACACTCTACCGTTACGTCGGCGAGGGCGCACGTGTCCTGGTCGAGCGGGCGCTGGGCGATGTGGACGCCGCGATCGTCGAGCGGGCCGTGGCCACGTTCCTGGTGCACTATCGCACCCATCTGCTCGACGCGACGCGTCCGTACCCGGGTATCCCCGAGGCACTCGCCGAGCTCGCGGAGCGTGGGGTGGCCCTGTCGGTGCTCACCAACAAGCCGATCGCGTTCAGCCGGGCGATCCTGGATGGCCTCGGGTTGCATGAACGATTCGTCGACGTGATCGGTGGCGACTCCTTGTCCGTGCGCAAGCCGGACCCTGCCGGCATCAACCTTCTGTGCGCACACACCGGCACGCCCCGCGAGCGTATGTTGCTCGTGGGCGACTCGCGGATCGACGTCGATACCGCGCGAAATGCCGGGATCGCGTTCTGCGGCGTCGAGTGGGGAATCGTTCCCGAGGCGTTGCGGGCTGCCCGTCCGGAGCAGTTGGTCACACACCCGGCCGAGATCGTGGCCCTGGTGGCCGGCGCGATACGCTAGTTGGCAGCGTCGCGCAGGACGCGGGCGGCGTCCTCGGGCGGGAGCGGATTGAGGTGGAGTCCCGTGCCCCATTCGAAGTCCCCGACGCCCACCAGGGTCGGGACGATTTCGACGTGCCAGTGGTATGAGGGACTCTCACCGTCTCCGAACGGCGCACTGTGCAACAACAGGGTGTGGGGTGGGTCCGCGAGCGTATGCTCCAGCTTGCGCAGGACGGTGCGCAGGATGGAGGCCAGGTCGCGCAACACCGCATCGTCCGCACTCTCGAACGCGGCGGCATGGTGGCGGGGCATCAGCCAGGTCTCGAACGGGAAACGGGCTGCGAACGGGGCGAACGCGACCACGTGCGACGAAACCGCCACCAGACGCGTGCCGTGGTCGATCTCCTGGCGGAGGATGTCGCAGAACAGGCACCGCTCGCGGTAGGTGTAGTATGTCCGGGCGTGATCGATCTCAGCACTCACCGCCATCGGAACGATGGGGGCGGCGAGCAGTTGCGAGTGCGGGTGCTCGTGGTCGATGCCGGCCATGAGCCCGTGATGGCGCAGGATCAGAACGGAACGAAGGCGCTCGTCGCACCGGAGATCGAGGATGCGTTCGCGGTACGCGCGCACAACGTCCTGGATCGCCGACGGGGGCAGGGAGGCGAGGGTCTGGTCGTGGGCGGGGGATTCGATTATCACCTCGTGCGCCCCCCGACCGTTCATGAGATCGTACAATCCGTCCCCACGGCGCTCGAGGTCCCCTTCGACCCGCAGGGCGGGAAACTTGTTCGGGACGACGCGCACCCGCCAACCCGGGGCGTTGGCGGGTGAACCGGGCGGGTCGCGGTAGGCGAGGATCTCGGGCGGGGTCTCGCGCTCGTGGCCGGGACAGAAGGCACAGGGCCCGCCGCGACGCGGCGGGCGCGGCCGGACGAAGTCGCGCGGCGACCGGACGCGTTCGGTGTCGATGGCTACCCACCGTCCGACGGTCGGATCCTTGCGAAGCTCCGGCATCGCGGGCGACTGTAGCGACTCCGGCGGTAGCGTGCGAACGCCGGGGTGTCAGGCGTGGATCGTCCGGGGCGCGAGGCCCTCGGGAACGATGGCGTCTCGACGGATGGGCTCAAGGGCGTGATCGAGCACCTCGTCCATCGTCTCGACGAACACGAAGCGGAGGGCCGCGCGGACCGTGGCCGGCACGTCCTCGAGGTCCTTCTGGTTGCGCTGCGGCAGGATCACGGTTTCGATGCCGGCCCGCTTGGCTGCGAGCACCTTCTCCTTGATGCCGCCGACCGGCAGCACGCGTCCGCGCAGCGTGATCTCTCCGGTCATGGCCACGTGCGATCGCACCGGACGGCTGGTGAGCAGGGAGGCGAGCGACGTGGTCATGGTGACACCGGCCGAGGGGCCGTCCTTGGGGACGCCGCCCGCCGGGACGTGCAGATGGATGTCCGACGACTCGAAGAAGTCCGGCGGGATCCCGAGCCGATCCGCGCGCGCACGCACGTAACTGAGAGCCGCTTGGGCGGATTCTTTCATCACGTCGCCCAGCTGGCCCGTGAGCGTCAGCCCTTTCTTGCCCGCCATGCGAGTGGATTCGATGAACAAGATGTCCCCGCCGTCGGGTGTCCACGCCAGCCCGACGGCGATGCCCGGCTCGAACGTCCGCTCGGCGATCTCGGAGAAGAAGCGCTCCGGGCCGAGGTACTCCCGGACGGTCTCGGCCGTGCAGTTGACGGGTGCGGTGCGCCCCTCTGTGATGCCGCGTGCCACCTTCCGGCACACGCGCCCAATCTCGCGCTCGAGGTTGCGCAGCCCCGCTTCGCGCGTGTGCGCCCGGACGATGTGCAGCACGGCGTCGTCCTCGAAGCGGAGGTTCTGGTCGGTGAGGCCGTTCTCGTCGAGTTGCTTGGAGATCAGGTGCCGGCGCGCGATCTCGAGCTTGTCCTCCTCGCTGTAGCCCGACAGCTCGATGACCTCCATGCGATCGCGGAGCGGCGGCGGAATCGGGTCGAGGAGATTGGCTGTGGTCACGAACATGACCTGCTGCAGGTCGAACGAAACATCCAGGTAGTGATCCTGGAAGGTGTTGTTCTGCTCGGGATCGAGGACCTCGAGCAACGCCGAGGCGGGGTCGCCGCGGAAGTCCATGCCGAGCTTGTCGATCTCGTCCAGCATGAAGAGCGGATTGCGTGATCCGACATTGCGGATGTTCTGAATGATTCGACCGGGGAGTGCCCCGATGTAGGTCCGCCGGTGCCCGCGGATATCGGCCTCGTCGCGGATACCGCCCAGGGAGAGGCGCACGAACTTGCGCTCCATCGCGCGCGCGATGGACCGCCCCAGGGAGGTCTTGCCCACGCCCGGCGGACCGACGAAGCACAAGATGGGGCTCTTGGGGTCTTTGCGCAGCTTGCGGACGGCCAGGTACTCGAGGATGCGATCCTTGATCTTGTCGAGGTCGAAGTGGTCCTCGTCGAGGACGCGCCGGGCGTGGTGCAGGTCCAGGTTGTCTTCGGTCGCGGTCGCCCAGGGGAGGGTGACCAGCCACTCGAGGTAGGTGCGCACGACCGTATGCTCGGCCGACTCGGGCGGGATCAGGCGCAGTCTATCGAGCTCGTGGTCGGCAGCCTTGCGCGCCTCGGGCGGCATGCGCGCCTCCTCCACGCGCCGCCGCAGGTCGTCGATCTCGGCGGTGCGCGCGTCCCCTTCGCCCAGTTCCTTCTGGATCGCCTTCAGCTGCTGGCGGAGGTAGAACTCCTTCTGGCTCTTGCTGAGCTCGGATTGGACCTGGGACTGGATCTTGTGGCCGAGTTCCAGGAGCTCGATCTCGCGGCTCAAGATGCCCGAGAGCTTGTCGAGGCGGGCACGCACGTCCAGGGTGGCCAGCAGGTCCTGCTTCTCGTCGACCGAGATGTTCAGGTTCGAGGCGATCAGATCCGACACCTTCCCCGGATCCTTGATGTTCATGACCACGATCTGGAGCTCGTCGGGCAGGTACGGGATCATCGAGACGAACTTGGCGAATTGGTTCACCATGTGCGCCTGCACCGCTTCGACGTCTTTCGAGGGCTGAAAGACATCGTGCAGGTGGCGCACGTGTGCCCGGAAGAAGGGCTCGTGCTGGGTGAAGCTGGTGACTTCGATCCGCCGGAGCCCCTGGATGAGAATGCGGACGCTCCCATCGGGGTACTTGAGCATCTTCAGGATGCGGCCTGCCGTGCCGCGCGTGGTAAGGGTGGCGGGTGGGGGGCTCTCTTCCTCGGGGTTCCTCTGGGCCAGGAGGCCGAGCATACGGTCACCCTGCAGGCAGGTGTCGACCAGCCGCAGGGACGCTCCGCGCGAGATCAGGAGCGGGACGATCGCAGAGGGAAAGATGACGACGCCGCGCAGCGGAAGGATGGGCAGCTCGCTCGGTACCGCGACGCCGCTGATGTCTTCGTCGAAACCGAAGAACCGCTGAGCGCTCTCCGGCGCATCACCTTCCCCTTCTGGAGTGGGATCGTCGTCGGCCATGCGTGAGTGTGGTCGCCCGTGGCGCGGATGCAGAACAGGCAGCGGGATGCGGCGGACTCTAACGCAGGGGTATCGAGCGTACAAGAGTATCCGGACGGTCGCACGACGGTGACACCCTCGACAGTCCGTCTCCGAGTGGGTAGCATCGCGGCCCGGTGAGACCAGAGCGCGTGTTCCGGCTCGAGGAAGCGAACGCCGTTGTTCCCCGGCTGCAGATCCTGATGGAGCGTCTGCAGCGCGGTGCTCTCCGCTTGCAAGACGAGCTGCAGAGTCTCGCGGGCGAAGACGGCATCCCCATCGACGCCGTCTCCACCGCCGAGCTCGTGCGCCGCCGGCCGACGGCCCGCGTGCTGGTGGAGGAGCTCGATGCGATCGTCGGGGAGATCGAGGAAAGTGGCGCGCATTTCAAGGATGTCCGTCTGGGGCTGGTCGACTTTCCGGCGGAGCGCGACGGGGAGGTCATCTATCTGTGCTGGCAGTTCGGCGAGCCCGAGGTGGCGTTCTGGCATCGGCCGCAGCACGGCTTCGCGGGCCGTCAGCCGCTTCCCGGGGCAAGCGGACCCCGCTACCTCCAGTGAAGGGAGCGCTCCGCACGGGGTATCTCCTCGTCACCGGCGTGTGGTTGGGGACGATCGTGTGCTTCTCGTTCGTGGTGGCGCCGGCGGTGTTTCGTGTCCTCGAGGCCCCGCAGGCTGGCGCCGTCGTCGGCGCCGTCCTCGGTCCGTACTACCGGCTCGGCCGCGTTGCGGGGGTATTGGCCGTCGCCGGCGCGGTTCTGCTCGGTCGCGGCTCGTCGGCGTCCGGGCGCTGGTACGCGGCCGCGTGTGTCCACGCGGTCGGCCTTGCTGCCACGGTCTGGGCGGCCAGTGTCGTGTATCCAGAGACGCAGCGGCTGCGGGCGGCCTTGCACGCGGAGGGAACGGCTCCGGCGGACAGCCCGGACTTCGGGCGGCTGCATCGCGAGGCGGTTGCGTTGAACGGTCTGGCGCTGGTGGCCGGGTTGGCCGGGCTGGGGTGTGCGGCGGCCGCCTTGCGCGAGTGACGGCCGTGGCAGGGGGGTACCGGGGCATCCTCTTCGATCTGTTCGGCACGCTCGTGCAGATCGACGCCGGCCGGCTGCCCGTCATCACCATCGACGGACAGGAGGTGCGGACGACCATCGGCGGACTGCGGGAGTTGCTCGCAGAACTCGTCCCGGAGACCAGCCTGCCGACGTTCGCCCAGGCGCTCCGGACGGTCAGTGAAGAGATGGCGCAGGCACGCGCGACGAGCCACGTCGAGCTGCCGTCCCGGGAACGGTTCAGACGCACCCTGGTCCGAATCGGATGCCCGGAGGATCATCTCGAGGAAGCAGCGGTGCACCTCTCGCGTGCCCACCTGGCGGTCATTGCCGGGGCCACGGTCTTCCCACCCAGGCACGCTGCGCTGCTCGCCTCGCTGCGGGGACGCTATCGCCTCGGGGTGGTGAGCAACTTCGACGACACGGCGGCAGCGTACCATATCCTCGTGCGGCACGGGATTGCGGCCAGCGTCGAGACCGTGGTGATCTCCGAGGCCCTCGGGGTACGAAAGCCCCATCCGGTGTTAGTGCGGGCCGGCTTGCGAGGAATCGATCTGCCCGCAGAGGCGGCGCTGTTCGTCGGTGACACGTTCGCCGAGGACGTGCTGGCCGCGAGGGCGGCTGGCATGGATGCGGCATGGATCGACGCCGCGTCCCAGGGGGTCCCCGCCGCTGCCGTACCCCCGCGCTTCGTGCTCACGACGCTGCCTGACTTGGCGGCTGTCCTCTGACTCGAACGTCGACACGCGCCCGACGATCAGACCCGTCGCGGCGACAGCGTGCCCGTGCTTCCGTGTTTCAGGCGTTTGCGGAGGAGCGGGATGCCGTTGATCTTGAGCGGCCGGAGCAGGTCCCAGTAGATGCCGCGTGGACGTGGATGGACCGGACGGGTCGCGATCACCTCGGTGGGGGTGACGAGAAAGTCGACGGGCAGATCGTGTGGCAGCATCGCGATGCGTTCGGTCAGGACCTGGGCGGCATGCACGGTCGTGAGGATGGGTGTGGAATCGCGTACCTTGCCCTCTTCGCGCAATAGCCCGTACTCGAGATCGCTGTAGCCGCCACCCTTGCCCAGGCGCGCGCCGTCGCGGGCCACCGCCACGGAGCCACAAACGACGAGGTCGACCGTGCGCATCTCGCGCGGCGACACGGCGCGTCCGTACTTGCAGGCGCCGGCGATGCTGGCCGCCAGCACGGCCTTCTTGCCGAGGCGCTGCGGGTCGATCTCGACGAAGCAGCGCTCGGTACGGAGCTGGGGCACCGCCATGTAGACGATCTTTCCCTCGGCGAGCGCGAGCCGACGCACCGGGTGCTGCGGGGCATCGGGGTTCACGACCACGACCAGCGCGCGCCGCCAGACGGCCATTTCACGCAGGAGCTGCGCCGCGTGCTCGGCGCCTACGAAGTTGGGAATGCGACCGAGCGCGCCGGGGAATCGCGCCACACCCTCCCGCTCAATCGACTGCCAGACTTTCTGGCGAATCTCCGACTTCGTCATTGCGAGCCGGCGCTAGCGCGACCGGTGGGAACGCTACTATAGGGTATCCGGGGAGTCAATTGGGTCGAGGCGACCGGGCGGGTCGCATGCTCACGAGCCGGCGACGGGCACATGGGCAATGCCCGGAACGAGGCGTCGTGCGAAGACGAGAAAGCCGGTGTGCGCCACCATGCGGTGCATCGGGCGCACGCTGCGCTCGCCGACGTTCCAGAAGCGTGTGAGCGTCTCCATCGTTTCGATAGCCCCGAAGCTTCCGTGGGTGCGCAGGCTGTCCACCAGCTGCTTCACCTGCAACACGGTGGGGAGGAAGGCGGTCAGGACCCCGCCGGGACGGAGCATCGTCGCTGCGGCGTCGAGGAGACCCCAGGGCTCGGCCAAGTCGACCACGAGACGATCGACGTTTCGCTCCGACAAGGCGACGAACGCATCGGCCACGGTGAGCGTCCAGTTGGAGGCCGGGCCGTGGTACCGGCTGACGTTTTCGCGTGCCAGGGTGGCGAACTCCTCCCGCGCCTCGTAGGACACGAGTCGGCCGGCCGGCCCGACGGCCCGCAGCAGTGCGATCGTGAGCGCGCCGGGGCCGGTGCCGACCTCGACCACGGACATGCCGGGGCCGATGTCGCCCCACAGCAGGATGGGGCCCACGTCCTTCGGGTAGATCGGCTGTGCGCGGCGCGGCAGGTGGGGGATGAGTTGCGCGTAGGTGGGACGGAGGACGATCAACGGCTCGCCATGCGGGGTTTCGATCGTACTCCCCTCCGGCAACCCGATGAGCGCGTCGCACGCCATGGGCGCCCCGCGCACGGACAGCCGACCCCCGCGCCGCAGGACGCGCAGGTAAACGCGCTCCTTGCGGTCGATGAGGACGACGGCGTCCTGGTCGCGGAGGAGCGCGCCGCTGGACGGGGCGCCGGCGTCCGGGGTGGTCACGTGGGCGACGCCGCAAGGGTCGCGGCGCGCTTCCGTTCCGTCGTGTGCAGCAGGCTGCAGAACGCGCACGTCGTGCCGTAGGCCGGCATGCCGCAACGGCTGCAGGCCTGCGGTTCGCCGCGCGACGGGGCTGCGAACGCCGGCTGCCCCGAGCGCTGGAACTCGCGGACGAAGGCGAGCTTGGTCCCCGGGCTCGCCGTCTCGAGCCGGTTCAGCACGTCCTTGTACACGAGCTGCGTGGCGCCCGCCGCGTTCGGACACTCGTCGACAATGTAGTCGATCCCGCGCATGAACGCGTACACTGCCGTCTCGTACTCGCTGGTGAGGAAGAGGGGCTTCACCTTGCGGACGAATTTCGGATGCGTGGGAAGCAGCACCGGACGCTGGCGAGCGAGCTGGTCGCGTTGCCAGCGCAGTACGTTGCCGAGGAGCCTGGCAGCCTCGTCGTCGAGGTTGTGGCCAGTGATCAACACGTCGAACCCGCCCTCGACGGCGGCGCTGTCGAAGTAGTGCCGCTTCATGGTGCCGCACGCCGCGCACGCGGGACGGCGGGTCACCTGGGCCACCACCGGGACGGTGAGGCCGCCCGTGTCCTCAGCGACGCGGAGGGTGCGCAACGGGAGCGCGCGGCGCTCCGCGAACGCCACGGCCTTGTCGTGCGAGCGATCGGAGTAGTCGCCGATGCCGAGGCCGACGTACAAGCCGGTCGTGTCGTGGCCGAGGTCGGCCAGCACGTCCCACAGGGCGAGGCTGTCCTTGCCGCCCGATACGGCGATCAGCAGTCGCTCGCCGACCTGGAACATCTGTTCGCTCGTGATCGCGCGCTCGACGTGGCGCTGAAAGAAGAACAGGAAGCAGGGTCGGCAGAAGGCGGCGTTGTGGGCGCGCAGCTGGACCTCGGCGGGAGCGCGGCAACGGGTGCACTTCATCGACGCTCACGCCCCTCCGGAGATCACGGCCCGGACCTCGACTTCGTCGAGGTCCTCTACCATCTCAGCGTCCGTGAGCAGCAGGTCGCCGCGGATGACCATGGCGGTGCCGGGCAGGATGCCGAGTTCGCCCAGCAGCTGCCCCACCCGTCGTCGGCCGTCGACGAGGATGGTGCGGTGCTGCGGGCGAAGGTGGACGCGCATGGAAGAGTGCGCGACGCTACCACGCAGCCCCTGGCCCCTCAAGGTGACGATGCGGAGATGATGTCTTGCCTTGACAGAGATAGAGCGGCCCCCTATAGACGGGGGCCTGCCCGGATCCGGCGAATGCCGACCCGGGCACGCTCCGGGCGCATGGCGGTGACCATCGCACGCCCAGCACCATGGCGGAGAAGAAGGCCAAGACAGCAGAGAAGGGTGCCGACGCAGCTCGCAAGCGTCTATGCCCCACCTGTGGCGCGGAGAGCCGGGTCGTGCAGTTCACCGGCTACGGCCCCCACGGCCACTTCTGGGTGTGCGATAAGAACTGCGGGTACCAAGAGCGCACGCGCTGATTCTCTCGAAGGGACGGGACCGCGATGGCACGGGCACGCAAGGCGGACAAGAGCGGCGGGTCCAAATCGAAGGGCTTCAATCTTCTCGACGGAGATGATCACCAGGCCGACGACGGCCAGGAGGAGCTCCCCAAGGACGAAGCCGGCCGGCGCAAGATCAAGCGCCAGTACGAGGAGCTACTCGGTATCCGCATCGAGAAGCTCCGTGGGCGCATCCTGAACCGGGAGCGCATCAACAAGACCATCGAAGGCATCTATTTCATCTGTGCCTCGTGCCGGAAGGTGTGCCACAACGTCGACGACGGGTTGGTCGAGGACCCGAACAACCTGAACAACCTGTGTACCGTGTGCTCGACCGCCAAAGAGCCGCGCGGCGGCAAGGGCGGGAAGGCCGCCGCAGCCTAGCCCGCGGTCGCAGCCTAGCCCGCGGCACAGGGGAGCAGGCGTTGCAGCTCCGGCGGCAGCGGCGCGTGCACCTCGAGCCGTGTGCCCCGTCCCGGATGGGCGAACACCAGGTCGGCGGCATGCAGCGCATGGCGCCCCGGAGGCAGATCCGGATGCGGCGTGCCGTAGACGGTGTCGCCCAGCACCGGGTGTCCGAGCAGGGCGAGATGTACCCGGACTTGATGGGTGACGCCGGTCCGGATGGCCACGCGGACGAGGCTCCGTTCGGCGCCGGCGTCGAGGACCTCGATGGCCGACTCGGCCACCCAGGATCGCAGTGCTGCCGTGGCGGGGATCATGCGGCCGCGCGCGCGCGGATCGTGGGCCAGGGCGGTCGTGATGTGCTGCACGCCCTGGTGCCGCATGCGACCCGCGACGAGGGCCAGGTACCGCTTCTCGACCTGGCGCGAGCGTAACCCCGTACGCAGGGTGCCAAAGCTGGCTTCCGTGCGCGCGGCGAGGAGCAACCCCGAGGTGCCGGTATCGAGCCGGTGCACGAGCCCGGGGGCGAGCGGCGTACCTATGCCGGCGATGTCCGGAAACCGTCCGAGCAGAAACGCGGCCGCCGTGCCGCGTTGACGCGGCTCCAGCGCATGACCATGCATGCCGCCCGGCTTGTCGATGGCGATGAGCACGTCATCCACGTACACGACTGCTACCGGGAGCTCCGGTTCCGGATGCAACGGCCCGAGGTCGGGCAGGGTGACGCGATCGCCGGGGCGGGCCAGGGTGCCCTTGCGGGCGGATCGTCCGTTGATGCGAACCTCGCCCGCGGCGATCAAACGTCCGACCAGGCGACGGGACAAGGCCGGCAGGGCGGCGCGGACGAACGCGTCCAGGCGGACCGGCTCCCTGCTGCTCGCGATGAGCGTCCGCTCGGCCATTGGCGCTCAGGACGCACGCGCCCGCGGCGTCAGCTCGGCGACCAGGTTCTCCCGGATGAGTACGTATACGTGGTGGGAAAACAGCAGCGAAAGGTGGCCAAGCCCGCGCACCGCGATGTTGAACGCGCCCGGGTAGTACGCGTTGCCGGCCGGGACGACTACCGCATCATCCGTGGAGTAGATCGAGATGCAGTCGGTGAGGCTCGGCACGGGATCGTTGCTGGCGAGTGCGCGGAGGAAGGGCGAGTCCGGTCGCATCTGGGCGACCATCGGGTCCACCGTCCAGTCCCGGAACGCCTCCGTTCCCTGATGCGGCGTGCCGAGCGTGATCAGGCGCGCGACGCGCCCGTCCCCGCTCGCGCGCACGTACGCCCGTGCCACCAGACCTCCCATGGAATGGGCCACGACGTCGAGTGTGGAGGCGCCCGTAGCGCGGCAGAAGTCGTCGATTGCCGTCCGCAGAGCCGCCGCGCTGGCCTCGATGTCGCCCCACAGCGGCCGATGGCGAACCGTCACGCACGACGTCCATCCGTCGCGTCGTAGGGCGCGCGCAAGCCAGAAGAGGAGCGCCGGCCGTTGCGCATAGCCGTGCAGCAGGAGGACCGGGCGCCGATCGTCGGCGGCGTGCCGCTCCCCCACACGCGCACGCGGGGTAGGCAAAGGCAGGGTGATGACCAGCAGAGCCGTCGCGGCACACTCGCGCGCGAAGAGGGCGCAGGCGGCCAGGAATCGGGCGGGCCAGGGGAGCTCGCCCGCGTCCTCATCGGCGGGGCAGGAGGGCGGATGGTGGCGTCGGTAGCGGGCCGCACCCAACTGCGCGAGCGCAGTGAACGTGACGATGCCGAAGCCGACCACGGCGAGCACCGTGAGCGCAACGGTGCCACCGCCGACAAGGGCGAGCACTCCGGCGAGGCCGGCCACCAGCGCGCGCATGCGCCGAAGACACTCGCTCCGTGCGTCTCTGTCAAGTGATACCTTGCTTTTCGAGCGGGCGCTGCGTAAGCATTCCGCTTGGCCCGCGACTCCCATGCTGCGCTGGGGCGTGCGCCCCGCTACGCTGTCGTGCTGGCGGGCGGCTCCGGAACACGCTTCTGGCCGCGCAGCCGTCAGCGCCTACCCAAGCAGCTCTTGCGCATCCTCGGTACGCGGAGTCTGCTGCAGGACACGGTGGCGCGGATCACGCCGCTTGTGCCGCGCCCCCGGCTCCGGATCGTGACCAGCCGGTCGCAGGCGTCGGCCGTGCGTGCGCAGGTGCCCGGACTCGGGCGACGTGGGATCGTCGTCGAGCCCGTCGGACGAAACACGGCGGCGGCGATCGCGTTGGCGGCGCTGGAACTCGAGCGGATTGCGCCCGATGCCGTGATGGCGGTGCTGCCTGCCGACCACGCCATTCCCAACGGCGCGGCGTTCCGGCGTGAGCTGGCGGTGGCGCTCGCGATCGCCGAGACCACTGATGCCCTCGTGATTCTGGGCATGCCTCCCACGCATCCCGAGACCGGCTACGGTTACATCCGGCCCGGTCCACCGGTGGCGGGGACACGCGGGCGCGCCGCCTGGGTCTCGGCCTTTGTCGAGAAACCCGATCACAGGCGCGCGAAAGCCCTCATCGCCGAGGGCGCCTTCTGGAACGCCGGCATCTTCGCTTGGCGGGTGCGCAGCATCTTGGCGGCTCTGCGCACGCATCTGCCGGCGGTGATCGAGCCGCTGATGGGGGCGATGCGGCGGGGGCCGGCCCGGCTCGCGGCGGCCTACCGCCGGCTGCCGGCCGTGTCGATCGACGTGGGCGTCCTCGAGCGTGCGGCCCGGGTCGCCGTCGTGCGGGCACACTTCGCGTGGAGTGACGTGGGGAGTTGGGCGGCGCTCGAGCCGTTCTGGAAGCGCCGCCGTGACGCGAACGCCGTGCGCGGGACTGCGGTGGCCGTCGAGAGCGCCGGGTGCGTGGTCGATGCCCCGGGACGGTTGGTGGCACTTCTCGGGGTGCGGGATCTCGTCGTCGTCGACACCCCCGATGCCCTCCTCGTGTGTGACAAGCGGCGTGCGCAGGACGTGCGGCTCGTGGTGGATGCGGTGCGCCGCCGTGGGCTGGAGCGGTGCCTCTGATGGCGGAGCCGTTCGGGTCGGTTCGGCTCGTGCCCGACGCGTCGGCGGCCCCGCTGCCCGTAGCGGAGCAGCGCTCGACCATGCTCGAGCGCTTCGGGCTCCTGGCGCGCGTCCTCGTGCGCGTCCTGTTCCGGCACGTCCACGTGCGACCGGAGGCGATCGAGCACCTCCGGAGCCTCGCGCGACAGGGGACGCTGATCTACGTGATGCGGTACCGTTCGACGCTCGATTACCTGCTCGTGAACGCGGTGTTGCTCCGGGAGGGGCTGCCGCTGGCACGCTTCGCACCTGGCGTGTCGACGGCGCGCTTCCGGCCGCTCGGGGAGATCCTGCGGTGGCGCCTGCGTGGTCGCCGCCTGGGGCGCGCAGTGAGCCACGCGGCGTGCACGGGGTTGGTCGCCGGGGGCTCCTCCGTGCTGGTGTTCATGCGCAGCCAAGTGGTGACGGGGCGCGCGCGGGGCGCGCTCGCGGCCGCGCGGCTCGGGCCGCAGTACCTGCGCGACGTGATCCGAGGCGCACATGCAAGTGCCCGCCCCGTGTACCTAGTGCCAGTGGGGATATTCCGCGGCAAGGGATTCCGCCGCAAGGAGTCTCGTCTGGCGACGCTGCTCTACAGCGTCCAGGAGGCTCCGGGGGAAGCCAAGCGGTTATTCACGTACCTGTGGAACGTCGAGGAGACCCAGCTCACGCTCGGGCGCGAGAT
Source organism: uncultured Binatia bacterium (SeqCode) (assembly GCA_964618895.1). Classification (GTDB taxonomy): domain Bacteria; phylum Desulfobacterota; class Binatia; order DP-6; family DP-6; genus CAZUDO01. Next base: position 18,321 of record CAZUDO010000092.1, on the reverse strand, counting down.
CGGACTCGCCCGTTTCGTCGAGGAGTATCGGCGTGAAGGGGACGAGCGCGTCGTCCGGCGCCTCGCGCGCGCGCTGCAGATCGTCCTGTACCGCGAGGAGCGCCTGGTGTGGGGGCCGACCTTACTGCCCCGGCGCGTGGTGCGCCGCCAGGTGTTGCACGACGTGGAGCTGGCCCGGCTGGTGCGCCGGCTCGCCGCCCAACGGGGCCTGACCGCGCGGCGCGTCTGGAAGGAGGCCCGCGGATACTTCGACGGCATGGCGGCGAACTTCAACGGGCTGTACTTCGGTATCCTCGAGGCGGTCTTCAACCGCGTGTGGACGCGCGTGTTCTCCGGCCTCGAGATCGTGGGGCTCGACAAGGTCGTCGACTGCGTCAAGCAGCACCCCGTCGTCCTGGTGCCTTGCCACCGCAGTCACTTCGACTACCTGATCCTCACCTACATCTTCCACTCGAACTACCTCTCGCCGCCGCACATCGCGGCCGGCGACAACCTGAGCTTCTGGCCGATGGGCCCGCTCTTTCGGGGTGCCGGCGCGTTCTTCATCAAGCGGATGTTCGAGAGCAACGAGCTCTACAAGATGGTGTTCCGCAAGTACCTCGCCTTCCTCATCCGCGAGGGCTACACGCAGGAGTTCTTCATCGAGGGCGGCCGCACCCGGACGGGCAAGATCCTGACGCCCAAACTCGGGATGTTGGCGGCGCTCGTGAACGCGTACGTAGAGGGGGTGCGCCGCGATCTGTATTTCGTGCCGATCTCGATCCACTACGGGCGCATTCCGGAGGAGGAAGTGTACCGGCGCGAGGTGGCAGGGGAGAAGAAGCAGCGCGAGTCGCTGCGAGCGCTCCTGCGGGCCCGCAGCGTGCTGTCGCGGCGCTACGGGACGGTGTACGTGAGCTTTGCCGAGCCGATCTCCCTGCAAGCTGCGCTCGGCCCGCAACGCGAGCGGATGCGCGTGGGCACGGGCGCGCCGGACATCGAGCAGGAGCGGACGCGGTTCGTGCAGCGGCTGGGGTTTCGTCTGCTCCGGGAGGTGAATGGGGCGGCGGTGGCGGGCGCCACGGCGATCAGTGCGACGGTACTCCTGGCCGCTCCCCGGGCCGCGAGCCGGATGGCGGACTTCGTCCGCTCCGCGCATGTGCTCGTCGAGTTGCTGCAGCTGAGCGGGGTGCGCCTCACGGCGTCGCTCACGCGCAACGTCGCCGAGGATTTTCGTGAGAGCCTTCGGTGGCTCACCGACGGTGGGCTGGTCGAGCGGCTGGTCGATAGTCGGGGTGTCGTCTTGCATGTGCCGACGGAAAAGCGCCTGAACCTCGACTTCTACAAGAACAACATCATCCACTTCTTCCTCCTCCCCTCGCTCATGAGCCGGGCGTTGCTGGCGGGGGTACCCGACGAGGCGATGCGCGCGCATGTGGCGTGGTGGCTCGATCTCTACCGTTGGGAGTTTCCGCTCCCGGAGCGCGACGCCTTGGCGGCGGAAGTCGCGCGCTGGATGGAGCACTATCGGCGGGTCGATGCCGTGGGCGCTGCAACGGTGGTGTCCGATCACGCGATTTTCCGAGCGACCCAAGGCATTCTCGATCCGTTCCGCGAAGCGTATCTGATCGCGACGCGTACCGTGGCGGCGCAGGAGGAATGGCCCATTGCCCAGGCCGCACTCACGGAACGGATGCGACGGCAGTTCGCCACCGCCCTGCTTCTCGGCGAAGCGCAGAAGCGGGAGGGTAATTCGGTCATCACGTTCGGGAACGTCCTGTCGCGCTTGTCGGAGCTCGGGCACATCACGGCAGAGGATCGCGGGCGGGGCGGCCGCGAGCGCTGGCTCGATCGTGGCCCGGCGTTCGATCGGCTTCCCGACCTGATTGCGCGGTTCGGGACGTAGGTCGGGCAGTCGTTCGGACGGAGGTCTGGGGATCGTGCACGAGCACCCGATCCGGGCAGGAGAGCCCCTACACGGCCCGTGCGACGGTAGGATCGCGGGTGGCATCAGGCTTGCGGGACGAACCGCTGTGGGTGTGCGCCCGGCGCTCCTGATGCTCCTCGTGTGTCACGCGGTCGCCATGGCGGCTCCGGCCGAGGTGTTTGTCGCGACCGGCGATCGCTCTCCGGCGGGGCTACCGTTCTCGCGCTTCTCGGAGGCGGCGCTCGACGATCGCGCGCGGGTCGTGTTCGTCGGCGCGTCGGCGGCGATTTTCCGGCGCGCCGGTACGCGTGTCGCCCACGTGGTCGGGGCCAACGACACGCTCGATGGCCGGACAGTCGCGGGGGTGGGCCCGCCCGCGCTCGCTGCCGATGGGTGCGTCGCGTTCCGTGCCGACTTCGTTGGCGGCGGGTCGGCGATCTACCGGCGTTGCGCCGCGGGCACCGATCTGCTCGCGCGGGTCGGCCGCCTCGGTCCGGACGGGCCAGCACTGCTCGGCTTCGGCCAGGCGATCGTGATCGGGAGCGCTGGTCGAGTCGCGTTCTCGGCGCTGCTCGACGGTGGCAGTACCGCCCTGTTCGTGGCCGATGCGCCCGGGGCGCTCACCGAGGTGGCGCGCACCGGCGCACCCGCACCCGCCGGTGGGACGTTCGCCGCCTTTCGTCTGGTCGGGGTATCGGCGAGCGGGCGTGTCGGGTTCCGGAGCGCGGTGACGGCCGGGCCCGATGGCTTGTTCGTATGGGACGGCGGCGCTGTGCGTCCGCTGGCCGTGGTCGGCGACGCCAGCCCCGTGGGCGGTCGCTTCACGGCGCTTGGGCTCGCCAGCGTGAACGACGCGGACCAATGGGCGTTCCGGGGCACGGTCGCCCGCGCCGGCACGGCTGGAACGCTGAACGGGGTGTTTACGGCCGATGCGACCACATCCGTCGCGCGGTTCACTGCCGTGGCGCTCGAAGACGATGCCAGCCCGCTCGGCGGGAGGTTTCGCAATATCCCGACGTCCCTCGTCCCCGCCATCAACGCGCGTGGGACGGTGGCGTTCCGCGCCAGCGTGCGCGACGGGACGGCGAGCGCCGGGGTGTTCGTGCGCAGTCTCGATGGGGCGCTGGCGACCATCGTCGCCGTGGGCGACGTGGTGGCGGACGGCGACGATCGTGCCGAGGGCGCCCGGCTGGTCCGCTTGCGAGACCCTGCCATCGCGGATGACGGCAGTGTGCTGCTGCGGGCGTCGATCTCCCGCGGCGCGCCCGGCTTGTTCGTCGCCCGTCACGGGCGGGTCACGTCGCTCGCGATCCTGACCGACACCACGGATCTCGGTGTCGGGTTCCGCTTCACCGACGCCAGCGTGCGCGCCACCGCCGACGACGGGGTCTTTCTGGGGCTGCAGGAAGGCGTCTATGTCGCCGTCGCGCGGGGCGAGGTGCAGCCGTTGGCGTTGTTGGGCGATCCCACGCCGATCGACGGTACCTACGCGGGCTTCGAGACGCCCGCGGCCGGGGTCGGGGGTCGAATCGTGTTCGGGGCCAGTGTCGCTGGCGGGCGGGCGAACGAGGCGCTGTTCACGCTCGGCCGGCGCGGGCCGGCCCTGCTGCTCATGGCGGGCGCACGAGTGCCGGGCGGCGGCGAGGTCGAGGATCTGTTCGCCGATCCGCTCGATGGTCTCAATCGCTCCGGCGTTGGGGCCAACGGGGTGGCGTTTCATGCCGCTCTCGACGGGACGGGCGCGACGACGGGACTGTTCGTGCACAGCGGCCACCGCCTGAAGGCGGTGGCCCGCGCCGGCGAGCGTTCGCCTGCGGGCGGGCGCTACACGAGCTTCGGGACCCCGGCAGTGACCGGACGTCGGGTGGCGTTCGTGGCCACGTACGCCGGGGGGAGTGGGGGAGCGGCCGTGTTCCTGCGCACCGGGAACCAGACTCGTGTGGTGGCGGCGGTCGGACGTGAGACACGCACGCGCCTTGGGGGGCGCTTCACCAGCTTCGATTCGCCCGCGGCGGGCGCAGACGGGGTGGCCTTCCGTGCCACGCTCGACCAGGAGGGCCTGGAGGGCGTCTTCCTCGCCGGGGGACGACGGCTGATCGCGCTCGTGGGCAGCGGTGACCCGCGCACGGATGGCGCACGCTGGCGCAGCTTCGGGCCGCCGACGTTCGCCGGCCGGGCGGTCGTGTTCCGGGCCGACGCGGTCGGGGGGGTGGGCGCCGGGCTCTATCAGGTCGCCATCGGGCGCGGCGGCGCGACGCCGGAGGTTGCCCCGCCGGCGGTCGAGCAGCTGACGATCGTGGGGGAGCCGACGCCGATCGGGGGCAGCTTCCTCGCCTTCGGAGTCCCGACCGGTAGCCGGAGACGGTTGATCGCCTTCACGGCGGACCTGGTGGGTGCCGAGGCCGCGAGTGCGGTGCTCCTGCAATCGACCACGCCGTGAACCGCGCGCAGGCCGCGGATTTCCTTGACTGTCCTCGGCGAAGTCGGTAAAGACCCACGACTTTCGATTTACCTCCGAGGCATGCCCGACGACCACGAGCAGACCGTGGTCAGGCGGGAAAAGCTGCACGCCCTTCGCGAACGCGGCGTGGCAGCGTACCCGAACGATTTCCGTCCTGACCACACCGCCGGCGAGGTGCATGCCCGGTTCGGGACTCTCCCCGAGGCCGAGCTTGCCACCGCCGCAGACGCCGGTGCGGTTGCCGTGGCCGGACGGATCCTGGCGCTGCGCGACTTCGGCAAGGCGGGGTTTCTGCAGCTGCAGGATCGCTCCGGGCGCATTCAGATCCATGTTCGCCGCGATCGACTGGGCGACGAGACGTTCGCCATCTATCGCCTGTTGGACCTCGGCGACGTGATCGGTGTGACCGGGCGGCCCTTCCGCACGCGCACCGGAGAACTCACGCTCGAGGCCACCGGGTTGCGCGCGCTCGCCAAGGCGCTGCGGCCGCTGCCGGAGAAGTGGCACGGGCTCCAGGACGTGGAGGCGCGCTATCGCCAGCGGTACCTGGACCTGATCGTCAACCCGGAGGCGCGGCACATCTTCGAGGTGCGCGCGGGCGCAATCCGCTTCCTGCGCGATTTCCTCGCCGCACGGGGCTTCGTCGAAGTCGAGACACCGATGATGCAGGCGATCGCGGGCGGCGCCGCGGCACGCCCCTTCGTCACGCATCACAACGCCCTCGACATCGACCTCTACCTGCGCATCTCTCCCGAGCTGTACCTGAAGCGCCTGGTCGTCGGCGGACTCGACCGCGTGTTCGAGATCAACCGCAATTTCCGCAACGAAGGCATCGACGCCACCCATCAACCCGAGTTCACCATGCTCGAGTTCTACCAGGGGTATGCGACGTACACCGACCTGATGGACCTGACCGAGGAGATGCTGGTGGCGCTGGTGCGGTCCGTTGCCGGTGGTACGACGCTCACCTACCGCGATCTCCACCTCGATCTGACGCCGCCGTGGCCGCGGCGGACGATGGCCGACCTGGTCGCCGAGCACGCCGGCGTAGCCGCGGACCGCCTGCTCGACCCGGCGACGATCCGCGGGCTGGCCGAACGAACGGGCGGCATCGAGCGCCCCGGCATGGCGCCGGGCGAGCTGCTCTGTGCGGTGTTCGAGCGTCTGGTCGAGCCGACGCTCGTGCAGCCGACGTTCGTGACCCAGTTCCCGGTAGAGGTCTCCCCGCTCGCGCGGCGCAACGATCGCGACCCCCGCTTCGTCGACCGCTTCGAGCTCTACATGGCGCGCCAGGAGATCGCGAATGCCTTCTCCGAGCTGAATGATCCCGACGACCAGCGGGCACGCTTCGAGGAGCAGCTGCGCGCGCGTGCGGCCGGCGACGAGGAGGCGCACGCCATGGACGAAGACTATGTGCGGGCGCTCGAGTACGGCCTGCCGCCCACCGCCGGAGAGGGAATGGGCATCGACCGCCTCGTCATGCTGCTCACGGGGGCCCCGACCATTCGCGAGGTCATCCTGTTCCCGCAGCTCCGTCCGGAGACGCCCGCGTGAGGTGGGAGCTGTTCGTCGGCTTGCGCTATCTGCGCGCCCGCCGACGTGCGGTAGCCCTCTCGCTCATCTCCCTCATCTCGTTGTTCGGGGTCACGATCGGCGTAGCCACGCTCGACATCGTGCTCGGCGTCATGACCGGGCTGGAGCACGAGCTGCGCGACAAGATCCTGGGCTTCAACCCGCATGTGGTGGTGATGAGCTACAGCGGTACGCTCACCGGCGACCCGGAGATCGTCGAACGGGTGCGCGCGGTGCCCGGAGTGGCCGCGGCGGCGCCGTTCGTCTACGGCCAGGCCATGCTGGCGGTCGGGCGGAGCGCCGCCGGCGTCGTCGTGCGGGGTGTCGACCCGGCCGCGGCCGGGGCGGTGGTGGACGTCGGGCAGCATCTCGAGCGCGGCAGCCTGGAGGCCCTGACACACCCCCACGAGGTGACCCTGCCGGCAGAGGAGGGCGGGGGACGGGTGGAACTGGGCGGCCTCCTGCTGGGCGCGGAGCTCGCGCGCCAGCTGGGCGTCGGGCCGGGCGACGTCGTGAATCTGGTGTCACCCCTCGGGACGCCAGGCCCGGGCGGGATGGTCCCGCGGATGAAGCGCTTCGTGGTCGGCGGGGTGTTCGACTCCGGCATGTACGACTACGACACGACGCTCGCCTACCTCGCCCTGGCCGACGCGCAGCGCTTCTTCGACGTGAAGGACGGCATCACGGGGATCGAGGTGCGGGTGCGCGATGTCTACGGGGCGCGCGAGGTCGCGCGACGGATCGAATCGGCGCTGGGTGGGTTCCCGTATCGGGCACGCGACTGGATGGAGGTCAACCGCAATCTGTTCTCCGCACTCAAGCTCGAGAAGGTGGTCTACGGCATCGTGCTGTGCCTGATCGTGGTGGTGGCAGCGTTCAACATCCTCGCGACGCTCACCATGGTGGTGAAGGAGAAGCGACGGGACATCGCCATCCTGAAGGCGATGGGCGCCTCGAGTTCGTCGATCGGTCGCATCTTCGTCCTGAACGGCGCCGTGATAGGGGTCGCCGGCACGCTGCTCGGCAACGCGCTCGGCGTGATGGGATGCTGGCTCCTGGCCCGCTACCAGTTCATCGAACTGCCGAAGGACGTGTTCCTGGTCACCACGCTGCCGGTCCGCATGGACCCGGTCAACTTCCTCGTCGTCGCCACCGTGTCGATCGCCATCTGCGTGATCGCGGCGGTAGCGCCCGCCCGCCGCGCCGCGAGCCTGGTTCCGGTCGAGGTGATCCGGTATGAGTAGCGCCGCATGCCCACCCCGCCGCTGGTCCAGGCGCGCCAGCTCACCAAACGCTACGTCGACGGTCCAACCGAGGTGCACGTGCTCGCGGCCCTCGACCTCGACGTGCAGGCGGGCGAGCGGGTCGCGGTGGTGGGGGCGTCGGGGGTCGGCAAGAGCACGCTCCTCCACCTGCTCGGCGCCCTCGACCGACCGACGGGCGGCCAGGTGCTCTTCGACGGCGAAGACATCTATGCCCGCCCGGAGGGGGGGTTGGCGGCGTTCCGTAATCGCGAAGTCGGCTTCGTCTTCCAGTTCCATCACCTCCTGCCGGACTTCACGGCCCTCGAGAACGTCATGTTGCCCAGCCTGATCGCGCGCGCGCCGATGGGGCCGACGCGCGCGCGCGCCGAAATCCTGCTCGAGCGGGTCGGTCTCGGCGGGCGACTCGCCCATCGGCCCGGACAGCTCTCCGGCGGAGAGCAGCAGCGGGTGGCGGTGGCGCGGGCGGTGATGCAGCGCCCACGCCTGGTGCTCGCGGACGAACCGACCGGCAACCTCGATCCCGCGACCGGCGAGCGCGTCCAGGAACTGCTCCTGGACCTCAACCGCGAGTACGGCTCGACGCTGGTAGTGGCGACCCACAACGACGCCCTGGCAACGGTGCTCGGCCGGACCGTCCGTCTCGTGGCCGGACGGCTGGAGTCGGAGGTGAGCACCTCGGCGGCACGCTGGGGCGGGGCGGGATGACCGTGGTCCGGCGGAGGTGGTGGGGGGTCGTGGTGGCGGTGGGCTGGGGGCTGGTCGCCGGGGCCAGCGCACGGACGGTCGAGGTGACGCGTCCGCCGACCATCGCGCGCGTCGATATCCACGGCAACCTGCGGGTCGAGGAGGACGCCATCCGGGTGCATCTGCGCTCGCAACCCGGGCACCCGTTCGAGCAGGCGACGCTCGACGAAGACATCCGCACCGTCTATGCGATGGGCTTCTTCGACCAGGTGACCGCCGACGTGACGCCCGGGGAGGGGGGGGGCGTCGTCCTCACCCTGCAGGTCGACGAGCGGCCGCTCGTGCGCGCGGTCAAGGTCGAGGGGGCGGGTAAGATCAAGCGCGAAGAGGTCGAGGGCGCGCTCAAGATCCGTCCGCACACCATTCTCGACCCGGAGAAGGCCCGCCAGGGGGTCGAGGCGGCGAAGAAGCTCTACATCGAGAAGGGCTACCTCGATGTGCAGATCACCTACCGCGCGGAGTCGGTCGGCGACCGCGAGGTGGACATGCTCTACACCGTCGACGAGCGCGAGCCCGTGAAGGTGTCGGACATCGTCTTCGAGGGCAACCAGGCGTTCTCGGATCGAAAACTCCGTGGCGTGTTGCAGACCCGGGAGGAGTGGCTCTTCGGGTTCATCACCGGTGCGGGCGTGCTGAACCGCGACGTGCTGCGCACGGACATGGAGCGGCTCACGGCCTGGTACTACGACCACGGCTACATCACGGTGCGCATCGACGAGCCGCGCGTCGATCGGGACGAGGACGGACTCCACGTCGTCGTCAAGATCGACGAAGGCGACCAGTTCCAGGTCGGCACCGTCGGCGTCGAGGGCGAGAATCTCCCGATGGAAGCGACAGGCCTGCAACTGGGGCTGGCCACGACCCCGGGCGAGACCTTCCAGGCCACCACCCTGCGCGAGGACGCGCAGCTCCTCACCGAGCGGCTGGCCGAGGACGGCTACGCCTTCGCCAGCGTCGAGCCGTCCACCACCATTCGTTCCGACGAGCGCCTGGTCGACGTGACCTTTCAGGCCGAACGCGGGAATCCGGTCACCGTCGAGCGCATCGAGATCGCCGGCAACACCAAGACGCGCGACAAGGTGATCCGGCGCGAGATGCGCATCGGAGAGCAGGAGCTGTACTCCGCCCGCAAGCTCCGCAAGAGTCGAGAAGCGCTCCAGCGCCTCGGTTTCTTCCAGCAAGTCGACATCGCGACCCGGAAGGCCGGCACCGACGACACGATGCACGTCCTGGTCGACGTGAAGGAAGGCCAGACGGGCGCGTTCAGCGCCGGCGCGGGATTCAGCTCGGCCGACAGCTTGTTGCTCAACGTGCGCGTCCAGGAGAACAACCTGTTCGGGCGCGGGCAGCGGTTGGTGGTGAACGCCGACGCGGGCACGATCCGGCGGAACATCCTGCTGTCGTTCACCGAGCCGTACTTCCGCGATACGCCGCTCACCGTCGGTGTGGACGCCTTCAGTTGGCGGCTCGAATTCGACAGCTTCGACCGCCAGGGAACGGGTATCGGCACCCAGCTGACGTACCCCGTCACGGCCTTCGGCTACACGTCGCTCTGGGGCTTGCCGCTCGAGGATGTCCGGGTCGGGGCCGACTATCGTCTCGAGCAGGCCACGATCTCCAACGTGAGTGTCGACGCTACGCGGTCCATCCAAAGCGAAGAGGGCACCAGCACCATCAGCAGCATCACGCCGCGCGCGTCCCGCAACACCCTGAACCACGCCTTCGACCCCACGGCGGGGTCCCTGCAGGACGTGTCGGTCCAGATCGCGGGCCTCGGCGGGGATCGCTTCCTCAAGGCGGAGGCCCGCGGCCGCTGGTACTACACGTTCCTGCACGCCAAGCGCTTCCTCGAGGGCGACTACACCTATTCGTTCGGTGCCGCCCTGGGGTACGGCTTCGGCGAGGAGGGGCTGGACGGCGACGAGCTGCCGCTGTTCGAGCGCTACTTCCCGGGCGGCATCAATTCGCTGCGCGGATTCAAGAGCCGTACCCTCGGCCCGCGTGAAGTCCGCAAGGATGCCCTCGGGCGCGTCATCGCGACGGATCCCATCGGGGGCAGCAGCCAAATCATCCTGACCAACGAGATCATCTTCCCGATCGCGCAGAGCATCGGGCTCAAGGGCGTGGTGTTCATCGACGCCGGCAATGCGTATGGTAACGACGACATCACGGGGACCAACGGGTTCTCGCTGGATGCCACGCGCTACGCGGCGGGCGTGGGCCTCCGGTGGCTGTCCCCGGTGGGCCCGCTGCGGGTCGAGGTGGGCGAAGCCTTCAACACCCAGCCCCACGACGAGACCAGCCTGGTGCTGTTCTCGTTCGGGGGGCCATTCCAATTCTGACCAGGGAGTCTGCGATGAGGCAAGTCCGGAGAACGACGGCCGGTGCGGTGTGCGTGCTGGCGATGGTGCTGGGGGCCGACGTGGTTCGCGCCGAGCTGCGCATCGCGGTGGTCGATCTGCAGCGCGCGCTCAACGAGTGCGATGCCGGCAAGAAGGCCAAGGACCAGGTGAAGGCGAGGTTCGAGCGCTCCCAGGATCAACTGAAGCGGCAGCGCGACGATCTCGACCGGCTCAAGCAGGACTACGACAAGAAGGCGCTCGTCCTGAAGGAAGAGGAGCGCCGCAACCTGGAGAAGGAGCTCGAGACGCAGTCGCTCGACTTCAAGCGCAAGTACGAGGATTTTCAGCGCGAGCTCAAGCGCACCGACGCGGAGCTCACGCAGGGTATCGTGGAAGACCTCGGCAGCGTGGTGCGCGAGTATGCGGCCAAGGAGGGCTACAACCTCGTCTTCGAGGCCTCGAGCGGTGCGCTCATCTACGCCGACAAGACCGCCGACGTGACCGACGAGGTGGTTCGCCTGTACAACAGTTCCCCCCGCCGGGATCGCGGCGGGCGGCGCAGTGACGACAAGGAGTAGCGCGATATCTCCCCCGTGGTCGACAGCCGGCTGACGCCGTCGGCAGCGTTTCCCTATCGTGTGCTCGACCGTGTGGTCACGGTCGAGCCGGGCGTGCGGGCGACCGGGACCAAGTGCGTGAGCGCCAACGAGCCGTACTTCGTGGGGCACTTTCCGGGCGCCCCGGTGCTGCCGGGGGTGGTACTGTGCGAGGCGCTGGTCCAGTTGAGTGGGCACCTGGCCGCGGCGGAGGGTCGGCTGCGCCTGCTCGGCGTCGAGCGCGCCCGCTTTCGTCGCCCGGTGGTCCCGGGCGACGTGCTCGACCTCGAGGTCACGTGCCTCGCGCCCGGCCCACCCTGGCGGCTGCGGGGACGGGCGCAGGCGGGCGCCACGGTGGTGGCCGAGGTGGACTTCACGGCCGGGCCCGCGCCGGAGGGCATCGACATCCATCCGACCGCCGTCGTCGCCCGTGGGGCCGAGCTCGGGCCCGGCGTGGTGGTGGAGGCCTACGCGGTCGTCGGCCCACACGTCCGCATCGGCCGGGGGTCATGGATCGGCCCGCACGCCGTGGTCGATGGGCGCACGACGCTCGGCGAGCGGACCCGGATATTCTCCTTCGCGAGCGTCGGAACCCCGCCGCAGGACCTCAAGTATCGCGGCGAGCCGAGCACCCTCGAGCTGGGCGACGGCAACATCGTGCGCGAGCATGCATCGTTGAACCCCGGCACGGCGGCGGGCGGGATGGTGACCCGGGTCGGGCACGGCTGTCTCTTCATGGTGTCGTCGCACGTGGCGCACGACTGCCGGGTGGGGAGCAGCGTCGTGCTTGCCAACGGGGCGGCCCTCGGGGGACACGTGGTGGTCGACGACTACGCCATTGTCGGCGGGCTTGCCGGGGTGCACCAGTTCGTGCACGTGGGCGAGTCGGCGCTGTGTGCCGCGGGCGCAATGGTGTCGCTCGACGTGCCCCCGTACTGCATGGTCGCTGGCGATCGCGCCCGTCTGCACGGGCTGAACGTGGTGGGGCTCCGCCGGCGGGGGGTTTCGTCCGACACGGTGCGGGCGCTCAAGCGGGCGTACCGGACGCTGTTCACGGGCGGCTTGGCCTGGCGTGACGCCGTGCTCCAGGCGCGGGCGACGCTGGCGCACGTGCCGGAGGTGGCGCGGCTGCTGGCGTTCGTCGAGGGCAGCCGGCGGGGAGTGTGTCGGTGATGGGCGCCGCCGAGCGGATTGGCCTGATCGCGGGCAGCGGAAGCTTCCCGGTGCTGTTCGCCGAAACGGCACGCCGACACGGCGTCGAGGTGGTCGCCGTCGCCCATCGGGGGGAAACCGCGCCCGAGCTCGAGCAGGTGGTGTCGTCCATCACCTGGATCTTTCCGGGCGAGCTCGAGACCATGATCCAGGCCCTCAAGAGCGCCGGCGTGACCCGCACCGTGCTGGTCGGTGGCATCGGCAAGCCGCGCCTGTTCAACGAGATGCGGCCCGATGCGCGCGCCATGGCCCTGCTCGCCCGGGTCGGGATGCTGCGCGACGACCTGGTGCTGCGCGCGGTGGCCGCCGAGCTCGAAGCCGAGGGGATCGCGGTCGCCCCCTCGACCATGTATCTACACGAGATCGTGGCGGCGGCGGGGGTCCTGGGGGCGCGCACCCCTACTGCGGACGAATGGAACGACATCCGCATCGGCTTCGAGGCGGCGAAGGTGATCGGGCGATTCGACATCGGGCAGAGCGTCATCGTCCGCAGCGGCGGCGTGATCGCCGTCGAAGGCATCGAGGGCACGGATGCCACCATCCGCCGGGCCGGGACGCTCGCCAACGGGGGCATCGTGCTCGTCAAGGTGTGCAAGCCCACCCAGGACACACGCTTCGACCTGCCCGCCGTCGGACCGGACACCATCGCTGCCCTGGCCGACGCCCGCGGCCGGGCGCTGGCCGTGGAGGCGGGTCACACCATCATCCTCGACCGGGCGGAGTTCATCGCGCGCGCGAACGCGGCCGACATCGCCGTGGTCGCACTCGACGGCGTCGGCGCGGAAAGGACCACTACATGAGTGCGCTCCGGGCTGCCGTGGTCGGCGTGGGGTACCTCGGTCGGTTCCACGCCGAGAAGTATGCCGCTCATCCGGGGGTCGATCTGGTGGCCGTCGTCGACGTGGATCCGGTGCGCGCCAACACCATCGCGGCGCAGCTCGGCGTCGAGGCGGTCACGGATCACCGGGCCCTGCGCGGTCGCGTCGACTGTGCCAGTGTCGTGGTGCCGACACAGTATCACCATGCCGTCGCCAGGGACCTGCTCGATGCGGACATCGACGTGCTGGTCGAGAAGCCGCTCACCGAGACCATCCAGGAGGGCAAGGCGCTGATCGAGCTGGCGATGCGCCGCGCCCGGGTGCTGCAGGTGGGGCATCTCGAGCGCTTCAACCCCGCGCTGGTCGCGCTGGACGGGATGGTGACCGAACCCCGCTTCATCGAATGCCATCGGTTGGCGCCGTTCTCCGAGCGCGGGACGGACGTCGATGTGGTGCTCGATCTCATGATCCACGACCTCGACGTGATCCTCAGCATCGTGCGCTCGGCGGTGCGCTCGGTCGAGGCGGTCGGCGTTCCCGTGCTGTCGGCGTCGGTCGACATCGCCAATGCCCGCCTGCGGTTCGCCAACGGCTGCATCGCCAACGTGACCGCGAGCCGGGTGTCGCTCAAGCGCGAGCGCAAGATGCGCATTTTTCAGCCGGACGCCTACCTGGCAGTCGATTTCGGCGAGCGGCGGGTCATGGTGTGTCGGCGCCAGACCGGGCCGGACGGGCAGGTGGCTCTCGCAATCGAGAACCGTGAGGTCGCCGAGACCGATGCGCTCGAGGCCGAGATCGGCGCCTTCGTCGAGTCGGTCCGCTTGCGCGAGCAACCGCCGGTCGACGGCTGGGACGGGTTGCGGGCCCTCGAAGTGGCGCACGTCATCCGGGAGAGTCTCGCCACGGAAGGGCGGGCTGCGCAGGTCGCGCGGGTAGGCTGATGGTGCGCGCCCGGAGCGAGGCCTCGCGCTCGTGGCCGGTGCCCGAGCGGCCGCGGCGGGTCCTGCTGGTCGCGGGCGAAGCGTCGGGCGACCTGCACGGCGCGGATCTGCTGATGGCGCTGCGTGCCGAGTCGCCCGACGTGGAAGTGTTCGGTCTCGGGGGCGAGCGTCTGCGGCAACTCGGCATGGAGACCATCGCCGATGCGGGCGAGGTGGCCACGGTCGGGTTGCTCGCCGGCGCGGGGCGGGTGCGCGTGCTCTGGCGTGCGTACCGGACGCTCGCCAGACGCCTGCGGGACAATCCGCCGGACCTGTGTATCCTGATCGATTTTCCGGAGTTCAACCTGCGCCTCGCGCGCGTCGCCAAGCGCGCGGGGGTGCCGGTGTTGTACTACATTGCGCCCCAGGTCTGGGCGTGGCGCCGCGGGCGGGTGCGCAAGATCGCGCGCCGCGTCGACCGGCTGGCGGTGGTGTTCCCCTTCGAGCCGGCGCTGTACACGGCGCACCTGCCGGGGGTCGAGTTCGTGGGCCATCCGCTCCTCGACCGCGTGTTCACCACCCGGGGGCGGGAGGAGACCCTGCGCGCGAACGGCCTCGATCCCGGGCGGCGCACGGTGGTCCTTCTGCCGGGCAGCCGTCAGAGCGAGATCGATGGACTGCTCCCCCACTTGCTCGAGGCGGTGCGGGAGCTCGGTGCGGGCGGCGACTATCAGTTCCTGCTCGCCGTGGCGCATACGCTGTCGCGGACGGACGTGGAGGCACGGGTGCGGGCCGCCGGGGTGTCGGTGCCGGTGCCGGTGATCGAGGGAGACACCTACAACCTGATGGCGGCTGCGGACCTCGCGCTGGTGGCGTCTGGGACGGCGACGCTCGAGTGCGCGCTCCTCGAGACGCCCATGGTCATCGTGTATCGGCTGGGGACGATCAGCTACGGGTTGGCACGGTTGCTGGTGCGCGGCGTGCGCTACTTCGGCATGCCCAACATCGTCGCCGGGCACGAGATCGTGCCGGAGCTGCTCCAGGGTCAGGCATCGGGCCGGGGGATCGCCGCCGCCGGGCGGGCGATCCTGGAGAACCCGGCACGGCGTGCCACCGTGGTGGAGGACTTGCGGGACGTGCGCCGGCGACTCGGGCGCGGCGGGGCCGCACACCGGGCGGCCGTCATCGCGCACGAGATGATGAGCGCCCGCGCGGAGCCCTGATGGCGCACTACCGGCGCCTGCTGTCGTATCTGCGTCCGTACGTCTGGCCGCACGGGGTGTTTGCCGTGGTGTGCATGGTGTCCTTCAGCGGCGTGGAGAGCGCCATCCCGTTCCTGGCCAAGTACACCTTCGACCAGGTGTTCACGCAGCAGCATCTGGACGCCCTGCCGTTCGCGGTCGCCGGGGTGCTGGTGCTGGCGCTGGTGCGGGGCGGCCTCGACTTCGCGGCCGGCGTCCTGAGCGACTGGATCGGTCAGCGGGTGGTGACCGACCTGCGCAACCAGCTGACCGCGCATCTCCAACGGCTCGACCTGGCCTTCTTCAACCGTCACCGCGCCGGCCAGATCGTGTCGCGTATCACGGCCGACGTCCTGCAGGTCCGGGGCACCGTCACCGACGCACTCACGTCGCTCTTCCAGGACGTCACGCGCCTGGTCGGACTGATCGGCGTCGCGGTGTACATGGACTGGGTGCTCGCCCTGTTGGCGGTGGGCTTGTTCCCGGTGGCGGCGGTGCCACTGCGGCATTTCTCCAAGCAGCTGCGGGTGACGAGCCGGCGCCAGCAGGAGGGACTCGGACGCCTGAACGCGATGCTGCACGAGAACGTCCAGGGTAACCGCGTGGTGAAGGCGTTCGCGCAGGAAGATTACGAGCGCGTGCGGTTCCGCGACCAGAACGAGCGCCTGTTCCAGCTCTTCATGCGTGTGAGCATCGTGCGCGCGATGCCGATCACCGAAGTGCTGGCCGGCATCGCCGTCGCCGGCATCATCTGGTACGGCGGGCACAGCGTGATCAGCGGCACGCGCACGCAGGGCGCGTTCATGGGCTTCGTGATCACGCTCTTTCTGTTGTACGAACCGTTCAAGCGCCTGGTACGAACCAACTACACCATCCAGCAGGGGCTCGCCGGTGCGGAGCGGGTGTTCGACCTCATGGATACGCAGCCCGCGGTGCAGGATCGGCCCGGGGCGGTGGCCCTGGGGGGCATCCACCGGGGGATCGAGTTCCAGGACGTGAGCTTCGCATACGAGCACGGCATCCCGGTCCTGCGGCACATCGATCTGGTGGTGCCGGCCGGGCAGGTGGTGGCGCTGGTGGGCATGAGCGGCGGGGGCAAGAGCACCCTGGCGGACCTCATCCCGCGGTTCTACGACGTGACCGGCGGGCGGATCGCCATCGACGGCGTCGACATCCGCAACGTGACCCTGGCCAGCCTGCGGGCGCGGATCGCGATGGTCACGCAGTTCACGTTCCTCTTCAACGACACCATCCGGAGCAACATCGCCTACGGCGACCCGAGCCGGCCGATGGAGGACATCGTGGCGGCGGCGCAGGCGGCCAATGCGCACCACTTCGTGAGCGCCTTGCCGCTCGGCTACGACACGCCGATCGGCGACCTCGGCGTCCGCCTGTCGGGCGGCCAGCGCCAGCGCGTCGCGATCGCACGGGCGCTGCTCAAGAACGCGCCCATTCTGATCCTGGACGAAGCCACGTCCGCGCTCGACACCGAATCCGAGGGGCTGGTGCAAGAGGCGCTGGAGCGGTTGATGACCGGACGGACCACGGTGGTGGTGGCGCACCGGCTGTCGACCATCCGCCGCGCCGACCGCATCATCGTGCTGGTGAATGGCGAGATCGTCGAGGCCGGGAGACACGACGAGCTGCTCGCGCGTGGCAGCGAGTACCGCAAGCTCTACGAGCTCCAGTTCCGGGACGAGATCGTCGACGCGCTCGAGGACCGTGAGGAGGGGACGGCCCAGGCCGGGGGAAGCCGCGTGCGTAAGGTGGCGCCATGACCGCCCGTCACCCGTCGGCCGGGTGGTGACCGACCGCGTGGCCGAGGCGGCGTACCGCGGTGTCATGACGGCGGTGGCCGGCGTGGCATCGATCGCGGCCCGGGTGCCGGGGGCGCCGGCGGCGTGGATGGGGCTGGCGGACCGGCTCGGATGGGGGGTGGACGCCGGGGACCGAGGGGGCCGTACGGTGTGGCTGCACGCGGCGTCGGTGGGCGAGTTGATGGCAGCGCGTCCGCTCCTGCGAGGCCTGCGCGAGCGGCTGCCCCGGCGGGCGCTGGTGGTGTCGACCGTGACCCGGACCGGCCTCGCGGTCGCCCGCGGCCTGCCCGAGGTCGATGGCGCCTTCCTGTTTCCGCTCGATGCGCCGGGGCCGGTCGCGCGACTCGTGCAGCGTTGGCGTCCGGAGGCGTTCCTGTTCACCGAAACGGAGATCTGGCCGACGTGTCTCGGGACGCTGGCGGCGGCCGGGGTGCCGACGTTCATGGTGAGCGGCCGGGTGAGCGCGCACACGGCGGCGCGCGCACGCTGGCTCCGCCTGCTGTTCCAGCGCGCGCTGGCCCCGGTGGTGTGCTGCATGCAGAGCGCCGAGGACGCGGCCCGCGTGATCGCCCTCGGGGCCGACCCGGCGTGTGTGCACGTGGCCGGGAGCCTCAAGTTCGACGGCAGCGTACCCGCGCCACCGCCGGAATTGCCACGGGTGGCGGCGGCGTTAGCGCTCGATCACCATCGCCTGCTGGTTGGCGGCAGCACGCACGAGGGCGAAGAGGCGGCGCTGCTGGCGGCCTACCGCACCGTCGTCGCCGGTGCGGGGAACGTGCTCCTCGTGCTCGCGCCACGCCATCCGGAGCGGTGGGACGCGGTCGCCACCGCCGTGGAGCGCGACGGGTGGCGACTGGTGCGCTACAGCGCCCTGGCCAGCGGCGCCGTCACCGCGGTTCCGCCGCCCGCGGTCGTCTTGCTCGACGTGATCGGTCCCCTGGCGTCCTGCTACGCGCTGGCGACGGTTGCATTCGTGGGTGGGAGCCTGGTGCCGGTTGGGGGCCACAACGTGCTCGAGCCGGCGCGCGTCGGGTGCCCGGTGCTGGTCGGGCCGCATACGGAACACGCCGCCGACGTGGTCGTGCAGTTGCTGGAGGCCGGCGGGGCGCGTCGCGTCGGGACGGCGGCCGAGCTGGCGCGGGCCGTGACCGAGTTGCTCGCCACCCCCGCCGCGTGCGCGGCGATGGGCGAGCGGGCGCAGGCGATCGTCGAGCGTGGCACGGGCGCCGTCGCACGGCATCTCGCCCTGATCACCACGCGACTGACCGACGGAGGCAGGGACCCGATCGCGCGCGGAACCGACGGGGGCAGGGATCCGATCGTACGCGGAACCGACGGGGGCAGGGATCCGATCGTACGCGGAACCGACGGGGGCAGGGATCCGACCGTACGCGGAACCGACGGGGGCAGGGATCCGACCGTACGCG
>CAZUDO010000091.1:0-5644 GCA_964618895.1 uncultured Binatia bacterium (SeqCode) | reverse complement strand
TCTCAAAACCGCGCCGGCATCGATCGAGTCCAACGAATGGGAGACCCGTCGGGGCAGATCCGAACGGGTATCGACGGTTCTCGTTCTCCGCGATCCTTACAACTGGGCGGCCAGTTGTATGAAAGCCGTCGAGAGGAACGGGTACTGTCCACCGCGCCAGCATATGGATCTCTGGAAACAACACGCCCGGGAGTTTGTCGGCGAAACGTCCTTTCTCCCTTCTGATACGATCAAGGTTTCGTTCAACAACTGGTTCGTGGATCGGGATTACCGGATGACCCTTTCCAAGAATCTCGGCCTTGAGTTCACCGATCAGACACTCAACCGCGTGAGCCAAGAGGGGAAAGGATCGAGTTTTGATGATCAGGCACTACTTGGTCAGCAGATGGACATCTTGAATCGATGGCTTTATTATTCGCGGAATCCCCGCTTCATCGAATTGTTCCACGACCCCGAAGTGCAGGAACTGTCGAAAAGGATTTTTGGCGCCACAACCGGGGCGGCCCGTTCGGTTCTTCTTCGACCAAGGGCAAAAGAAGAGGCCATGGGTGGCATCATCTGGCTCACCGGTATCCCGGGCTCGGGAAAATCCACGACTGCAGCCCTTGTCGTTGAACAGCTCCGTCGTAAAGGATCCCACGCCGAAACTCTCGATGCGGACGAGCTCCGGAAGACGATATCGAACGGCCTAGGGTGGTCACGTGGGGATCGGGCTGAAAACGCCGTCCGGATCGGCCATGTGGCCCGGATGCTGGCGCGGAACGGCGTATGGGCCATCGTGGCCGCCGTATCCCCCTACCGCTCCGATCGGAACGCCGTCCGTGACCTTGCCCGGATCGACCGTGTCCGTTTTTCCGAAGTGTATGTCCGCTGCCCTTCCGAGGTCGCCGAATCCCGCGATTCGAAAGGAATCTGGGCCAAGGCTAGATCCGGACAAATCCCAGAATTCACCGGTCTTTCATCGCCCTTCGAGGAACCCGAAGCAGCCGAGATCATCATCGATACGGATCGGATGAAGCCGGCCGACTGCGCTTCGGTCATCGTGGCGTCCTGTACGGGATAATCCATCATGGGTTTACCGTCTCCGCATGTTCCTTGAGAACCTTGATCATCTTTCGAACGGCTGGTTCCCAGTCGGAATAGGATTCAAGGAATTTCCCATCCAACCCCCACGCCTCAATAAAGTATCCGCCTCCGTTCCTCTCATGCACGGTGGCGTGTCTCCCGGAAGAAATGTTTACGGAGGCAACCGTCCTCGCGTAGGGGCCGAGATGCCTGTTGAAGTACGCAATTTTAAGATGAGATCCAAGCCCTCGACGGACGATCCGGATTATCTTTTTATGGTTCTCTGTAAGTTCCGGCACCCAGTCTTCGATGACAATATAAAAGTGACAATCACAGCGTAAGCAGACGATACAGCTAGCGACGTTGCCGTAGAACTTCTGACGATCGAAGTAGATCGAGTCCCCCACATTGTTATCAAAGTGATTGATGGTACCGCAACTGACACAAGCGGCATAATTCCGGCCGTCCATGGTGTCCCAGAAACCGACTCGTTCGAGCCTCTTCTTACCGGCGAAACTCTGCTTCTGGTAGATGTAGGCCCCGGATCCGTTTCCTATGACTCTCAGTTGGCCTGCCGTCGTCATGGTTTCTTGCTTCCTTCCTCTTTGATCAGACGAAACGTACCGCCGTGGGCTTGGATCCCAAACCCATCCTCAAAGGCGATGTCCCAACAGGCTTCCCCGTTGGGCCCGCAGTGGCAGCCACGAGGGTTACAAAGCGTTCCTGTTCTGCCGTCATCCAGAACGACCCTTTGCCCTGAAACAAAGTCCGGCGTATCGGCCATATTAATTCTCTCTCCTTGTGATTGTGAGGTTACGGTTTTATAATCTTGCTAATGAGATCGCTTGGCGAAGATCCGCGGATCGAGATGGGCGCCGCGTTCGACCCCGTCGACTACCACAATCTGGATCGGGCTGAATTCGCCGCGAGTGTCGCGGCCCGCTCTCAGGGCCCCATGGCCCAGAAGGCCGCCAAGCAGGCGATTGAACTTATTTACAGTCTTCCCGACGACTTTCAAAGACAGAACGCCCGCCGTGTTGCAGGCGCCTTTGCAACAGCAGGCAAGGTTACCGGGATGTTCGGACTTGGCGCCGCATACTGGGGGCGCGCATTGACCCCTCAGGAGCTTCCGGAGGAATGGAAGCCCGAACCGGAAGCCTATATTCGCGCCCGTCAAAGCACTCCTGTAATGGTCAAAGGAGCCACTCCCCAGCTCTTCGATCGTCTCGACGAAGCGGTCGACAAGGCGGTGGACAAGATCGCCGCCGGGAACCTGCGCGATGGCGCGTTCGACCTTCTCATGGTCAAGAATGTCCTTACCGCGATCCGGCAATCCCTTCCCGACACCGACCCGGCGGACGAGCGGATCGAGATGATCGAACGGATCGAACGGATCGAGCAGTCGGTCATGCCGGTATCGGGTCCACGTCTCGGAGGATTCGGCAGTGACCCTGAAACCATCGAAGAGGAATTCAAGAAGGCCATGCGCTCCGGTGGAGTTTCTCCCGAACTCATGTCACGGATGATGCACCGGCACGATCAGGCCAAGCTTAAAGCCACCACTCCCATAGAACTCGTGTATGCGCGCAACTCCGAAAGATGGGTCAAGCCTATATCCAAGAAATTCATGGACGGCGACATATCTCCCAAAACGATCAAAGGTCTCGAGTTCTATTTGGACTCTATCGAGACTTTTTCAAAATATATCCTTCAATCTGAACCGACGCTCCAGCAGAGAACCGAAGCTCAAATCATGTTGTCCAGTGCGGACATCATGAGAAAGCTCATCACGGTTGCCAAACATGGAGTCCCTCCCAAAGAGGCCTTAAAGGTCTGGCGCCAGTGATCCTCTTCCGCGGATCTCCAAAGACAGAGAACAATTAGGATGCTCGGACAGATCACCCCACGCCTCCGTACAGAACTGAATCCTGCCGTCCCCAGCGGCAAGCCATTCTCCAAGGTCAGGAACCGATATAAGGATCTCCAGCGGATCGGCGAAGGATCCTTTGGCACCGTCTACAGGGCGGTCCTCAATGGCAAGAAGGTCATCGTCAAAGTTGCTCATTCCAGCGGCAGGGCCGGTTTCTCCACCATGGTGATCATCCGCGGAATGGCGGAAGAGATCAGGACGCTGATGAAGCTTCAGAAGTTCCCCTTTGTTCCTCGCCTAATCGAAATCGGAACCGACTACTTCACCTCGGAGGACGTCGATGGGATATCGATGTCAGACGAGTTGAAGAGCGGGATGACCGAGTTCAAGGGCATTTCCATCGTCGCCGCCACAGCCGTCATGGCCAGTCTTCTCCATCGGGAGGGGATTGCCCACAACGACATCCATCCGGGCAACATCCTTCTTACCCCGAACGGAGTCGTCCTCATCGACTTCGGCACCGCGATCGATCGCACCCGTCCGTCACCGAGCGGAATCGGAAAGAGAGAGGACTTTCGAGACGGGATCAAATACGACATCAGTTACCTCCTCGACATCATCGACATCTTCACCAACTGGCCCGACTGGCCGAAGCAGCTCATCAACACGCTCGTGCCGCTCAAGAACGGATATCGGGCTAGACTGGAGCGTGGGGCGTACGACGAAGAAACCGGAATGGAACTGGCCCGCGATCTGGGTTTCATCGTCGCCCAACTTGGAGCAATCAAGAAGATCAAATCGATCTCCGGACTTGGCGAAACCCTCGTCCACTACTCCCATGATCCTTTCAAAACCCTCCGGCCGCTCACCTATGAGGAGCTCGTCAAAGACCGCATTCAGGGCCGCTGGGAAAATCGTCCGGACATGGCCAAGAAGTATGTGGAGAGCCGGAAACGCTACGAAGGAGCGTTCCGATCGATCCTTAAAAAGGCCGGTCTCCCCTATGATCCCAAGAGGTCTTTCCTCTACTCCACCCTCCTCGGGAAACACCTTCTGGAATGGGCCAAGGGCCGCTACGAGCATCGGGTTCCGCTTTCTCCCGAGGTCATTCGCGAGACCTTCTTCGATGTCGTCGGACTCCCGAGAGAAGCGGGCCGGATCCCACCGCCCAAGAACTTGATCGGCGACAAGGGTCTCGAGCGCGCGCTTCGGCTTTGGAAGGAATACAAAGACAAACTCAAGATCACCAAGTACATGGGGATGACCATCTTCCCGCGGATCGAGATCCTGACCCAGAAGGAACTCACGCCCGAAATCTGGAAAGACGGCGCCAGAGTAAACGGGCTCGGCATCGACCCTCCTGACATCTCCCCGAGTCTGCCTCCTCCGAATCTCCCTCCGCCGGTGACCGGTCGGATCAAGCTTCTCCGCACCCTGATCGACGATGCCGAAACGACAGCTTCTTGGGAATCAGATGTCGCCGGCGCCAAGGAGAAGCTGCTTGCCGCTTGGAAAGCCACGAAGGCGGTTACGATCGAACCGGCCTCCGAAGAAGAACGCACTCAGGCCCAAGAGATGCTCGATAAGAGCTTCCCGTACGCCGTGGGGACGATCCTGATGGCGACAGGATACATCAAAGAACATGGTCCCAGCCAAGGCCGCCCGGACATCGAACAGATGATGCGGGATTCCTCCCCGCCAGAGTAACCGCTCCCCCTTGTCACTTTCCCCTCTTGATCAGGGACTATGGTTTAGAGGTCGTGGGGCGAAATCACCTGCATCGCCTTGGGCTTTATATGGTAGTAGAGCGAAAGATGCCGGTTACAACCCTTCGCCGATACCTTTTCGCTCAAACCCTGCCGACCACACCAGATCGACTCATATCCATCGCTGCCGACGTAGTGTGATTCCGTACGACCAATCGCTCCGCACCAAGGACAGGTGAAGAAAATGTAATCTTCATCGTCCGGGTCATACTGCCAGACCCCACGCTTGCGGCGCTTCAAACCGATCTTCCCCTTTTGAAGAACATGACGTGGCTCACCATAAGCTTCGCCGGCTTTCTTGAGCTCCGCTGGCGTTGGATCTTCGCAGAGCCGGACAAGGTGAAGAACCCCGGTACGCACATGTTTCACCAGCGTGTGCTGCAATTTTCTGATCACAATTCGCCCTCTCTGTTAGAATCCATGGTCTCTTAAGGAGACCGATATGCTTTGGCGACTTTTCAGGTTTCTCTTCTGGCGTCCCCGGTACAGTTATTCAGTCGTGGTCGGCAAGTCGCATGCCTCGGCCGACGAAGCGGCCAAGAGTGCCGAACTTCAAACCCAGAATTCCGGCGGGGAAGCCATCGGGATCGCGGCCAGCGCCATGTGCTGTTCGAAGGAAGAACAGGCCGCTGGAGGGGCGGAGTGGGACGTCTACATTCTGATCCGCAAGTAGACGATCGAACTAATCCTCGATCTTAACCCGAAGCGTCTTGAAAGCCGCCAAACAGATCGCCATCTGGATGCTCTCGTCGGTCGCATTGCCCTCGCCAAAGACCACCGTGTACTTGACGATGCCGCCGTTCTTCTTCGTTCCTTCGGATTTGATGTTCCATTCGTAGCCGAGACGTTCCATCCGTTCGACCACCATCCACATATAGCCCGGTTCGGTGGTAAAGCGAGGAAGCGAATTATCCCCATAGCGGACGTCGCCATCACGCCATGC
>CAZUDO010000090.1:0-9671 GCA_964618895.1 uncultured Binatia bacterium (SeqCode) | reverse complement strand
GGTTCGTCGGCATCATCTTCCTGATGCCGGTCTGGACGGTCATCGTTGCGATCCTCCTCGCGATTCGTGCTTCCGACCCGGCTGCAGCACCGCCGAGCTGAGCCTTAGCGCGCTCCACGCCTTCAGGGAACATTTCCGCACACTCGGGCACACGACTGTGGCTCACGTCAGCGCGAAGCGCCGCTGCGATATTCCACAACCCGAGGATTCTCCGCAGTGAGCCATCCTCAGCTCACCGCCTTCTTCACGAGCGCGCCGATTCTTGCCTCTTCGGCGGCGGTCAACTCCTTCAGCGCGAACGACGTCGGCCACATGGCGCCCTCGTCGAGGTTCGCCTCGTCGCTGAAGCCGAACGTCGCGTACCTCGACTTGAACTTCTGCGCGCTCTGGAAGAAGCAGACGACCTTGCCGTCCCTCGCGTACGCGGGCATCCCGTACCAGGTTCTCGGCCACAGGTCCGGCGCAGCGGCGGTGACGATCGCATGGAGCCGCTTCGCCATTGCACGGTCCGGTCCCTTCATCGCGGCGATCGCAGCGAGCAGGTCACGTTCCCCGTCCGCCTTGTTCCTGTTCGCCCGCGCTTCCGCTTTCAGCTCCTGGGCACGAGCCTTCATCGCGGCTCGTTCCTCGTCCGTGAATCCCTGGGACGCCTCGCCGGTAGCGGTCGTTGCGGACGTCTTAGTGCCCTTCTTTGCGGGTTTCCTCTCAGCCATTGCGAAGCACCTCCGTGCGTCGAACGAGTCCTAGCAATTTGACCTCCGCCTCGATCGCCGGACGCTCAGCGGGGCTCCTGGATGCGGATGTCGATGGCGGTCAGGGTAGTTGCGGCTCCGTGACCGGCGCTTTCCTCAGCTCGGACGACCCTCTTCTCGATCAAGCCTCGAAGTACACCAGCGGTTGTGCAGTCAGCGACGGATCAGAGGCGTGCAAGTCGCTCGGCGGGATGGCATTCGGGTCGCGTTCAAGCGACCTTCCCGCACACTCGCGCACGCGAGCGTCGACTGGCAGGGGGATGTGCGGGGGTTCAGCGCGTGACCGCGAAGAGGCGCCACGGCTCCGGAATCCCTTTGAGGCGATGCTCGCCGCGATCCTCGAACCGAAGATCGGAGCCCGCCACGAGGTCCTTAACCGTGCTCGAGACGAGCACCTCGCCCGGGGCGGCTAGCGACGCGATGCGTGCGCCGATCGAGACCGCGATGCCCGCGATCTTGCCGTCCGAGACCTCGCATTCACCGGTGTGAACCCCCGCCCGGACTGCGATCTTGAGGGCGCTGAGCGAATCGCTGATCGCCGAGGCGGCAAGAACGGCGCGGGCAGGCCCATCGAACGCGGCAAAGAACCCGTCGCCAGCCGTGTCGAGCTCCCGGCCGTTGAACCGCGCAAGCTCGCGGCGGACGATTGCGTGATGACGCTCGAGCAGCTGCCGCCACGCGGAGTCGCCGAGCTTCGATGCAAGCTCGGTGGAGCCGACGATGTCAGTGAAGAGGACGGTCGCGAGCACCCGCTCCGAGCCGGCGCGCTCAGTGAGCCGCGAGATGAAGCGCTCCGTCGCATCCATCGTCGCCCGGTGGGCCTCATCGTCGACCCAGGTGTAGACGCCGCGGAGCTCAGGTAGCTCGACTATCTCGGCTCCTAGGATCCGCTCCGCCGTGTAGTGACCAGGGCCGGGAAGCGCAGGCCGGGGGAGGACGAGAGTTGGCACGCGGACGGCGGCGAGAACGTCTCGCACGTCCAGCTCCATCGCCGCGCGAAACGACGTCAGCGCAGCGCCCGGGCTGAGGCTGCGGCGCATGTGCCAGACGAACCAGTCGCAAAAGTCGTGGTCGCCGGCGACCTCCGGAGCCCACTCACTGGCGAGGCTCTCCAGATAACTTCGCTCCCCCCACCCGGCGCGCACCACGGCGAGCTGCTCTCGCCACTCCTCCTCGGTTGGAGCCCACGGATAGTCAGAAGATCGAGTTCCCTTGACGCGTGGGTCGAAGAGGACGAGGCCTGCGCAGCGCTCCGGATACGTCGCTGCGAAGAGCACGCCGATGCCGGTGCTCGAGCCTCCGCTCCAGAGCACGGCGCCCTCCGAGCCAACCGCGTCCATGACCGCCCGCACGTCGTCCATCGTCGTCTCCAGCGACTGCACCTCTCGAACACGATCCGAGAGGCCCGTCCCCCGCTTGTCGAGCATGAGCACGCGGCCGCACGCGGCGAGACCCTCGACGTGGCGCACGAGCAGCGGCTGCTCCCAGGTCGACAGCAGATCTCCGGTGAGACCGCGCACGAAGACGACATCGGTCGGGCCTTCCCCTACCACCTGGTAGGCGATCGCGACGTCCCCGCTGCGCGCGTAGCTCACATCGGGCGGTCGCATGGCGAGAGTCTCCTCCATCGAAGCTCCGGTTTGCGCGTGCCGGTGTCACGTCGTCGCGCGGAAATGTGCCCAGAGCGGGGAGACAGATCCGCTCAAGGACACTTCTGATCACTCACCCATTCAGGGCAAGCCACCTCAGGCGCCAGTAGACGCCCTTAGGGACGCGTGAGAAATAGTCGTCTCTCCCGTGCGAGGTGCGGCGCCCACTCGAGACGCGTCGCGCCTGCAAAGCGCAGGTAGGCGCGGAGCGCGTCGCGCATCGCGTCGACGAAGCCTTCAGTGCCGCGCGGCGCGAAGCCGTCCTCCCACCAAAGGCCGAGCACCTGCACGCGGCCACCGGCGCGGTCGATGCGCGGCTCGATCCGGCCGACGAGGCGGTCGCCGAAGAGCATCGGCAGCACGTACCAACCCCAGCGCCGTTTGGCCGGCGGGACGAAGAGCTCCCAGACGTACTCGAACTCGAACAGGGATCCGAGAAGGCCCCGGTCCCACACCAACGGATCGAACGGCGGCAGGAGTGCGACGGAGGGCGGCGGCTCTGGCGGGCGCTCGAGCAGGTCGACTTCCTCCTTGAGCACGAAGCGCTTCCCGCGCACGTTCTCGACCTCCACCGGAACGAGCTCGCCGGTGGCGACGAGCTCCTCGCGGAGAGCCGTTCTTCCCGGATATTCCGGCCACCTCGGATCGGGCTTGGCGGGGCCAAGGCCGCTGAAGATGTCACCCCCGCCACCCACACCGAGGAGGCCGTGAGCGCGATAGCGCGAGAGGAGCTTGTGGCGAAGCTGCTCCCTCAGCGGAATCTCGTGAGCGAGCAGGTCGGCTGGCAGCAGCCGCTCGACGATGTCGTAGTAGCGCCGGTTGCCGTCGCGTCGCGCGAGGCCGAGCACGCCCGTGACGGCGTACGCCTCGAGCACGGCGCGGACGGTGTTCGTCGGTGCTCCGAACCAGTCGATCGTCCCCCCCCGCTCGCTCTCGAAGTCGAGCGATGACAACGGGCCATCGGCGCGGATGCGCTCGAGTACGCGCCCGGCCACGTCGGCGTTCTCGGCGAGGATGCGGGACGCGTTCTTGCTCAAGGTCACGCGGAACCACGGAAGCTCGCCGGTGGAGACGAGCGAAAGTCCTTTGTTGTACGCCTCGAAGATCTCGCGGCGCTCGTAGAGCAAGTCGCACCAGGCGGGGTCGTACTCGGCCACGCGCGCGTGCAGCACGAGGTCATGGTTCCGACCGGCAACCGCGAGCGGATCGAACTGGATCGAGCCCCATCGGCGGAAGACACCGAGCACGGCGTCTGGTCCTCCCTCGAGCGAACGCGCTGGCGCGAGCGCGTGGCGCGCGACGAGAAAGCGACGTGCGGCCTCAGCAGTGACCCTCACGCAGACGACGCTATCGGGTGGCAGGCAAAGGGCGCTGCCAGAGAGACTCGACGCCCGCTAATAGATGTGCAGCTTGTCCAGGAGCGCGAGCGGGTCGTCGAGGGACTCGAACAGATCCTTGTTGTGCTTGATCATCTTGCTGCGCATGTAGACGCGAAGCCACTGCTTGTAGATGTACAGCTCATAGCGATCGAGCATGTCTCTGAGTGGTAGGTCACGCTGCGCGATGAGTCCCGCGAGGTACATCGCACACTCGAAACCGAGCGAAATCGACTGAAAGTACGGAGAGCCGATGGCCGAATCGCCGGCGAGGAACACCGGTGAGCTGGCGAAGGGGTGGTCGCTCGGCCCCGCTGCAAGCCACTGCCGGCTGGTCGCATTGCGGGCCCGGTACAGATCCAGGGGTATCCGGACAATCTCGAGGTCGCCGAGTATCTCGCCGTGAGTTTCCTCCTTGATCTTGTCGATGAACCGGTCCATCGACTGAGCGACGCTGGGAAAGTTGCTGCGAAGCCACTGACCGTCGAATCGGGACGGCATCGCTTCATAGTCGTCGGCGGAGATGTTGACGATGCCCGATATGTGGCTGACGCTGCCGTCGTAGTGTGTGCGGTGGACCATCGGAATGAACTTGTACTGCGCGTTCTCGGCGTTCTTGTAGTACTTGCAGTACTCGTTGCAGTCGTAGGTCTGGCCGTAGAGGAAGGTGATGACGAGCGCGTACTCGAGCCGGATCTTGAGGGTATTCGCCTCTCCAGCAACCTCGCCAGTGCCAGTCGTCAGGTGGTCTCGGAGTAGCGACTTGCTGCCCGTGCAGTCGATCAGGATGTCTCCCGGCTCGAGCATCGCCATTGCGTCCTCCGCCGTCACGACGGCAGCCGTGCGCCGCACCCCATTCGACACGCGCGCATCGATCAGATCGCTGACGGAGCGCTCGATGGCGTTGAGCGGACAGAACCCCAAGGCCCAGTCGCGAAGAAGCGCCATCAGGTCCGCAGGAATGGACTGTCTGAACGCGAGGCCCTCGTCGAGGTCGCGCGGATCGAAGACGGCCTCGATGCTATCTCCGTCGATGGAATCCGTACGGTAGGTGTCGACTGAGTCGGCCACGAGGTACGGTGCGAGCTGGACCATCCGCGTGCGCGTGTACTCGTGCCGCTTCTCGTAGAGACGCACGGAGAACCCCTCCATCGACTGGAGCAGTGCCGTGAGCAGAAGACCGACGGGTCCTGCGCCGACCACGTGCACGCGTCCCCTGGAAGGCAGGGTCTCGAGGGTTGGGGAATCGGATGGCGGGGTCATTCGCCTCCTCGCTCGAGTCGCAGATCGGCGACGCTCAGAGATGAGCCGGACGACGCCTGCGAAGCAACGAGGCCCGGCTATCGATCTGACTACGCGCCAACCAGCGCGCCGGTTTCGACCTCGTCGAAGTAGGAGATCTCAACAGAGTCGGCACTGACGCCCGCCTGGCTCATTGCTTCCTTCAGCTCAGGCATTGCGAAGAATGCGCGCGCGGCCTCGCGCGAGTCGAATGTGTGGGTGACGATGATGTCGTTGGGATTCTCGATCGAGCGCAGCACCTGGTGGCCGTGCACGCCGTGCTCGGCTTGGATCGGCGCGAAGCCGTCGTAGACCTTTTTCCACGCGTCGAAGTCGGCAACGCGATGGCGGATAAGAGCAATGGTGCTCGTCATGGGACTCCCTTCCGAGGCGGGGTGCCGTGCTGCGAAAAAACAGGCTTCAGGAGAAGCGCGCAACGAAGGCGACGCGTAAGAGCCTACTCCTCGGCAGTTGACGAGCGCTTAGCTCACGAGCGCTATGGCCACGCTCGTCAAGAGACTGTGAGACTTCGGCCGGTCGGTCTGTCTGGGGCCGTAAGCAGCCGTAGCCCGGAGCAACAGGCGCGGGGCAAACGCTTCAACCAGTTCGACGATCATCCGCATGACTAACGCATCGATCCCGTTAAGGACCGGCGGGTTGCTCATGGTTCGTTCTCCCCGTGGCATTGAAGTGCGGCGCGATCGGGTGACGTTCCCGAACACTGGCGAACGCGACCCGGCTCGATGGAGCTCGGCGCTGCCGAGGCCCTACGCGGGTTCAGAGCGGGCTTCGGCGTCTCTCAGGTACTGGTGTACGAAAGCGATGGCCATGCTGCCCTCGCCGACGGCCGCCGCGACGCGCTTCACGGGACTGAACCGGACATCACCACAGGCGAAGATGCCGGGCACGCTCGTCTCGAGCAGATACGGGTCGCGGTCGAGCTCCCAGCGCCCCGCGGCGCGAACGTCGGAGCCGGTGAGCACGTAGCCCTTCGGGTCGAGTGCGATCTCCGGTGGGAGCCACGCGGTCTCGGCGTCCGCGCCGATGAAGATGAATAGCCCACCCGACTCGAGTCGGGTCGTGTCGCCGGTCGCGTTGTCGACGACGTCGATCGCTTCGAGCGAGGTGTCGCCGTGGGCAGCAGCGACCTCCGTGCGATAGAGCACGCGGACGTTCGCCCGGGTCGCGAGCTGGTCGACGAGGTAACGCGACATGCTCTTCTCGAGCGTGTCGCCCCGGTGGACGATCGTGACGCTCCGGGCGTGGGACGAGAAGAACATCGCTGCCTGGCCGGCTGAGTTGCCGGCACCGATCATGTGGATGTCCAGGCCGTGGGTGTTCGCTGCTTCGCTGCGTGCCGCACCGTAGAAGATCCCCTTGCCGGCGAGCCTGTCGAACCCCTCGATCTCGAGCTGCCGCCACGAGACCCCGCAGGCGAGGATGATCGTCCGAGTCCGCAGGACGTCGCCGCCATCGAGGTGCACGTGGCGCGTAGCGGCGTCGACTCGCGTGATCGATCGGGTCACGAGGATCTCGGCGCCGAGTCTGCGCGCCTGCTGGAGTGCCCGGCTCGCGAGCTCGTCGCCCGACACGCCCGAGGGGAAGCCGAGGTAGTTCTCGATCCGGGACGACGTGCCCGCCTGGCCGCCGGGCGCCTCGCGCTCGACGACGATCGGCTGGAGACCTTCCGAGGCGCCGTACACGGCCGCCGCCAGTCCGGCAGGCCCCGCACCGACGATCACCGTGTCGTACTCCGCGGCGGCGGGCTCGGTCGCGATGCCCAACAGCTCGGCCACGCGCCGCAGTTGCGGGCGTACGACCGTCTTGCCATTCACGACGCGAATCGCGGGATAGTCGCCCTCGGCGGGCACCGCCCCCGACCACTGCTCTGCGTCCTCCGGCACGTCGGGCTGGAGCCATCTGAACCGGATCTGGTTGCGGTCGAGGAAGCGCCGCAGCTCGGCGCAGGAGGCGTCCCACCGGTGGCCGAGCACGATCGCCCGGTAGGGAGTCGATTCGGAGATGACGCTCTGAAGGCCTCGTGGGCCGCCGATTCGATCGCTCGCCAGGAGGCCCACTCGCTTCCGGACCTCCGGCGCGACTGCAGCGACGGCGTGGTAGTCGTGCGGCTCGATCCGGAAGACGCGCGACGCCTCCGCTGCCCGGAACCCGGCAGGGTGGGGCGTTCCGAGCGTGATCGAGATCTCCCCGAAGACGTCACTGGGCCGCCGCTCGCCGATCACGCGCTCCACGCCGTCGACGAGCTTGACCGCCTCGATCCGACCCTCGAGCAGTCCGAAGAGCGCTGGCTCGTCTCCCTCGTGAACTGCGTACTCGCCGGCGCCGAGGCTGATGTCGGCTGCGACGCGACAGAGGCGCTCGCGATCGGCCGGCTCGAGACCCGCAAACACCGTGACCCGACCGATCTCGTCCGACGTCACCACTCCAGGTACCGCCGCCGCTGGTCTGAAAACACGGTACTCGGGGCACTGACCTGCACGCCCGGACCGGCCTGAGGATGCTCCCGCTTCATCCCCGTCTCCACGCGGACAACGCTACCCCGTCGCCCCCTCGCCGTGCGTGGGGACGCTCGTCCCCCGGGACGCTTCCGCATTCGGGGTGACATTCCCGACTGGCGCAGTCTGTCTAGGCGCAAGTCCATGCGGCGCTCGCGGTGTACTAAGCGCGCGACGACGCTGAACGGACGCTGTAGTTCTGGCCTTGTCTGTCGTTCCTGCTCAGGTCCGACGGCCCAGCGAGGAAGTGCTGGGAGCACGTTGCTGGCATTCTGAGTCGCGTGCACATTCTTGATCGGTCTCGGTCACGACTTCCGAAGCCACTCCGAACCTTGATGGACTGGGCGCTGACGATCACCCTGGCTGCCGTCTCGGTGCTTGTTTTCCAAGCGGAGGTTGCGAAGCCGTACCGGATTCCCTCACCATCGATGGAGCCGACCCTGCACTGCGCGAAACCTGTCAGCGGCTGCCTCTCGCGGGTGTCAGATCGAGTAATCGCGAACCGGCTTGTGTATAGATTCCACGAGCCCCGGCGCGGAGACATCATCGTCTTTAACGCACCTGCCCGGGTCGCGGCCGCCTGCAACGCTGGTGGCACCTTCATCAAACGGATTGTCGGACTACCCGGCGAGAAGTTGTCGATGCGGAACGGATTCGTCTTGGTCAACGGTGTCCCGCTCGTAGAGCCCTATCTGCGGCCCGGCTACCGCGGTCGCGAGAGCGGAGACTGGGCGCGTATCGCCGGCGAGGGCTACTTCGTCCTTGGCGACAACCGCACGATGTCCTGCGACTCGCGCCGTTGGGGCGTCGTCCCTCGGGACAACATCACCGGCAGGGCAGCAGTTACCTATTGGCCACCGAACCGGGTCGGGGAGCCGTAGCGACGCAAGGTCGTTCTGTCCTTTAGCTCCCAACTACTCAGGTCCGACGGCCCAGAACTGCCAGGGAACATTCCTGAACTCTCGGGCAAACCGTGGTCCGGTCCCGTCACGTTGGTGGGCACCAGTGTCGGCCTACTACCTGCCTTCAGCCTTGCGGCTCCGGATACTGGCTTCAGCGGCAGGTCAGACTCAGACCTCGGAGGCTGTGCTGCAGCGTCAAGCGTCATTCCTGCACACTCGCGTACGAGACTCGGCTTTCGCCCGGAGTTAGTTTCCGTCGTGGCGCTCGATCGTGGCAGGCACAGCCAGCCACGGATGCCGTCGTGAGTCGTACCCCGATTCGGTCGGCTGCGGGAAGGATGGGTCGGCGAATGCGCCGACCGAAACGACGATCAGGTCTGGCTCCGTCGGTTCTGTGTAGAAGACCTGCGAGCCGCAGTCAGGGCAGAAGTGAAAGACGTGCTCCTTTCTATCTGCCTCGTCGGAGACTCGCAGGTAATCGCTGAAGCGACCAACGATCTCCACTTGATCCGGTGTGAACGCCGCCTGCATCCCGAAGGCACTTCCTGTCCGACGTTGGCAGGCAAGGCAGTGACAGATGGAGATCACGAACGGATCGCCCGCAACTTCCAGCCGAAGTTGCCCACAGTGACAGGCGGCCTCTCGGGTAGCCATCGCCACGAAACGTACATAACGTCGGTCGCCGTTCGTACCGCCGCGTGCGGGCGGTCAAGGACATTCCCGATCACTTCGCACAGGCGACGCAGCTCACCCCCTGGACGTCTGTACGTATCGGGCCACCGTCGTTGCGGCCTGGTCTGCGAGATTCGGGCGTGAGTAGGGTGGCGTCGCATGGCCGAGCTACTGCTCTTTCACCACGCACAGGGGCAGACCGAGGGATTCCTCGCTTTCGCCGATGACCTGCGGCGTGCGGGCCACGTCGTACACACCCCTGATCTCTACGACGGAAAGACGTTTGCAGAGCTCGCCGACGGGGTTGCCTACGCCGAGCAGATCGGTTTCGACGTGATCATGCAACGAGGCGCGGCGGCTGCGGAGGGTCTGCCAGCCGAGATCGTCTACGCCGGTTTCTCTCTGGGCGTCCTACCGGCGCAGATGCTCACCCAAACGCGTCCCGGCGCTCGGGGAGCGTTGCTACTGCACGCGTGCGTGCCGACCTCGGAGTTCGACTCTCCCTGGCCGGACGGCGTTCCCC
>CAZUDO010000089.1:0-13596 GCA_964618895.1 uncultured Binatia bacterium (SeqCode) | reverse complement strand
CCGACGCGGTGGCGCGCGCGGCCTGGGCGCGCGCGCGCCGGGGCCGGCAGCCGGCGCCGGCGGGCCGGCGCCCCGGGGGGTCCCGCTCCGCACCGGCTCCCATCCTGCTCGACGACGCACTCGATGACGCGCTGGCCGGCGCGGCGACGGAGATCGCCGACGACCGGCCGCCGCCCATCATCCGCGAGCCCGAGCGCAAGCCCGAGCGCCCCGCTGGCGCCAAGCGCGGGCGACGGCCCGAAGTGCAGGAGGAGCTGTTCGCGCCCGATACCTACCGCTTGCCCCCGCTGACGATGCTCGACCCGCCGGTGCAGACGGTGCAGCCACTCGACGAGGCGGCGCTGCTCGCCAGCTCGCGCATTCTCGAGACCAAGCTCGCGGACTTCGGGGTGGTCGGCAAGGTGGTCGCCGTCCGGCCGGGCCCGGTGATCACCACCTTCGAGTTCGAGCCGGCGCCGGGCGTCAAGGTCACGCGCATCGTGACCCTGGCCGACGACCTGTCCATGGCGCTGCGTGCGCTCTCCATCCGCATCCTGGCGCCCATTCCGGGCAAGCCGGTAGTGGGGATCGAGGTGTCGAACCCGCGCCGCGAGAAAGTGTTCATCCGCGACCTGCTCGCCAGCGACGACTACCAGCGGGCCGGGTCCAAGCTGACGATCGCGCTCGGCAAGGACACCACCGGCAACGTGTGCGTGGCCGATCTGGCACGCATGCCGCACGTGCTGGTCGCGGGCGCCACCGGCATGGGCAAGTCGGTATCGATGAACGCCATGATCATGAGCATCCTGTTCAAGAGCTCGCCGCGTGACGTGCGCTTCATCATGATCGATCCGAAGATGCTCGAGCTCTCCATCTACGAGGACATCCCGCATCTCCTCGTGCCGGTGGTCACCGAACCCAAGAAAGCCGCCGCTGCGCTCGCCAACGTCATCCGCGAGATGGACGCACGCTACTGCCTGCTGCACGAGAAGGGCGTGCGCAACATCGACAGCTATAATCAGCTGGTGCGCGAGCACCCGCCCGAGGCGGCGCCGGTGGCGGGCGACACCGGGCTGGTGTCGGCGGACGAGGCCAAGGGCAAGCCGTTGACGCATCGCCATCTGCCGCGCATCGTCATCATCGTCGACGAGCTGGCCGACCTCATGATGACCGTCGGCCGGGAGATCGAAGAGTCGATCACGCGCCTGGCACAGAAGGCACGCGCCGCCGGCATCCACCTCATCCTGGCCACGCAGCGACCGTCGGTGGACGTCATCACGGGCCTGATCAAAGCGAACTTCCCGGCCCGTATCTCCTTCCAGGTCACCTCACGCGTCGATTCGCGCACCATCCTGGATGCGATCGGCGCCGAACGCCTCCTCGGAGAAGGCGACATGCTGTTCCTGCCGCCGGGCACGGCGCGCGTGCAACGCCTGCACGGCGCCTTCGTGTCGGACGCCGACGTGCACCGCGCCGTCGACTTCATCAAGCGCCAGGAGCAGCCGCGCTACGAGATGGAGTTGCTCGAGGGCGGCGACGACGAGGACGGCCAGGGCGAGGACGAGGATCTGTCGGACGAGATGTACGACGTGGCGGTGCAGATGGTCACGGAGCACCGCCAGGCGTCGATCTCCTGGCTGCAGCGCCGGCTGCGGGTCGGCTACAACCGGGCCGCCCGGATGATCGAGCGCATGGAGCGTGAGGGGGTCGTCACGCCGGCGTCCGGTGCCCGGCCGCGCGAGGTGATCGCGCGCCGGATCGAAGGGTGAACGGCCGCGCGCGACCGGCCCCCTTGCGCCGCCGGCGTTTGCCCGTCATCGTGGGTTGCGTGCGACGTGGCATCACCGGTGCGGTGGTCGGGGTGGTCGTGGTGTTGTCCGGCGCCGCCGGATCGGCCGGGACGGGCGACGTGGCGGCGCAGGTGCTGCACAAGCTCCAGGAGCGCTACGACACCACCAAGACGCTGACCGCCGACTTCGAGCAGGTGATCGAGTCACCGACGCTCGCCGGCGGCCTGCAGTCGAAGGGCACGCTCGCCTTCGAGAAACCCAACCGCATGCGCTGGGACTACCGGCCCCCCGACGAGCAGACCATCGTGGGCGACGGGGACACGCTCTGGATCTACCAGCCGGCCGAGAAGCAGGTGATCAAGGCGCCCCTGGGAGCGGCCTTCCAGGCCCGCACGCCGGTCAGCTTCCTGGCCGGGTTGGGGCGTCTTGAGCGGGACTTCGAGGCGACGCTCGAGGCGGAGACCGCCGACGACTGGGTCCTGCGCCTCGTGCCCCGACAGGATCAAGGCATCGGCACGCTCACGCTGGTGGTGCACAAGCCCGATGCCGCCATCGGCGAAGCACGGATCACGGATCCCCTCGGCACGACGACCCGCATCCGGTTGTCCGCGGAGCGGCGCAACGTCGCCCTCGACACCAGCCTCTTCCACTTCACGCCGCCCGCCGGCGTCGACGTGGTGCGCCCGCCCGCCTATTGAGCCCTGCCGATGCCGTCCTTCGATGTGGTCTGTCACGTGGACCTGCAGGAAGTCGACAACGCCGTCCAGCAGACGCTGCGGGAGATCGGCCAGCGGTTCGACTTCAAGAACGCCAAGACCGAGCTCCGGCGCGAGGAGAACGCGCTGCATCTGCTGTCGGCCGACGACTACAAGGTCCGGGCGCTGGGCGAGATCCTGCGCGAGAAGCTGGCGCGCCGCCAGGTGCCGCTGAAGGCGCTGCAGGTGGGGCCGGTGGAGCCTGGCCCGGCGGGGAGCGCCAAGCAGCGCATGGACCTGCAGCAGGGCATCACCACCGACAAGGGGCGCGAGATCGTGAAGCTGGTGAAGGAGGCCAAGGTGAAGGTCCAGGTCGCCATCCAGGGCGATCAGGTGCGCGTGACGGGAAAGAAGCGGGACGAGTTGCAGACGGTGGTCCAGCTTCTGCGCGGGCACGATCTCGGCATCGCGCTGCAGTTCACCAACTTCCGGGACTGACGCCATGGAGGCTCCCGCGACCGTACGCCGCCGCGTGCACCTGACCACGCTCGGGTGTCCCAAGAATCAGGTCGACAGCGAGATCATGCTGGGCGTGCTCGCGCGCCGGGGGCACGAGCTGGTGCTCGACCCGGAGGCCGCCGATGTGCTGGTCGTGAACACGTGCAGCTTCATCACGCCCGCCAAGGACGAGTCGATCGACGCCATTCTCGAGCTGGCACACGTCAAGGCTGGACGTGCAGGCCGGCGCCTGGTGGTGGCGGGCTGTCTCGCGCAGCGCTACGCCGACGACCTGCGCGAGGCGCTACCCGAGGTCGACGTGTTCGTCGGCACCGGCGACCTGCTGCGCATCGCCGACGCGGTCGAAGCGCCGCCCGCCGACGGCCCGGTGGTGTACCGCGGCGCGCAGCACGTGTTGCCGGCGCGCGAGCTGGCCACGCGCGTGCGGCTGGGGGCCTGGTGGACGGCCTATGTAAAAGTGTCCGAGGGCTGCGACCATACCTGCAGCTTCTGCATCATCCCGACCATCCGCGGCCGGCACGAGAGCCGTCCCCTGGACGACGTGCTCGCCGAGGCCCGGGGGCTGGCCGCCGAGGGGGCGCTCGAGCTCAACCTGGTCGCCCAGGATCTGACCGCCTACGGCCGCGACCGGCGGGACGGCACGTCGCTGGCGATGCTCCTGCGGGCGCTCGCGGTGCGGGTGCCGGAGGTCCGCTGGCTCCGGCTCCTGTACGCCTACCCCGCGTCGGTGACCGACGACCTGCTCGAGGTCATGGCCACCGAGCCGGCGGTGTGCCGGTACCTCGACATGCCCCTGCAGCACATCAGCGACCGCCTCCTGCGCGCCATGCGCCGCGAACGGAGCGGCGCGGCGATCCGCCGGCTCCTGGCACGTGTTCGCGCGGCGGTGCCGGGGATCGCGCTCCGGACCAGCTTCATCGTCGGCTTTCCGGGCGAGACCGAGGACGACGTGCGGGCGCTGATCGACTTCGTCGGCGAGACCGAGTTCGCGCACGTCGGGGTCTTCGAGTACTCGCACGAGGAGGGCACCGCCGCGGCCGCGCTGGTCGACGACGTGCCGCCCGAGGAGAAGGCGGCGCGCCGGGCGCGGGTGATGGCGGCTCAGGCCGCGGTGGCGGCGCGGCACGGACAGGCGACGATCGGCGAGACGGTGACCGTCCTCGTCGAGCGTACCCAGGGGCAGGGCAGGGTGATCGGACGGACGGCACGGCAGGCGCCGGCCATCGACGGCGTCGTCCGGTGCCACGGTCCT
Source organism: uncultured Binatia bacterium (SeqCode) (assembly GCA_964618895.1). Taxonomy (GTDB): domain Bacteria; phylum Desulfobacterota; class Binatia; order DP-6; family DP-6; genus CAZUDO01. Next base: position 9,361 of record CAZUDO010000089.1, on the reverse strand, counting down.
GCCGCACCCGGCGAACTGGTCCAGGTCCGGATCACGGATGCGGCGGTATACGACCTCACGGGCGAGGTCGTCGTCGTTGACACATCGGGGCCGACACCATAGATTCGCCGCCCTCCGGAGGCGGACGGGACATGCGGAAGGCGTTCTTGAAGAAGGCGCGCGAGGCGCTCGACGGCATGCGGGGACAACTGCTGCGTGCCGTGCAGGCCGAGCTGCACCAGGGACGCGAGCAGAGCAAGGACGAGGGCATGGACACCTATGACCTCGCCAGCGACGCCCGTGACCGCGAGATCAGTCTCATCCTCACCGACCGGGACCGGGACAAGCTGCAGGCCATCGATGACGCCCTGGCGCGGGTCGAGGACGGTAGCTACGGCGCGTGCGAGATCTGCGAGTCCGACATCGCCGAAGGCCGCCTCGAGGCCCTTCCATTCACGCGTCTCTGTATCGGCTGCCAGGCGGAGCGCGAGAAGGAAGCCAAGTCGATGAAGCGCTCCGACGAAGACCGGACCTACCGCCGCCTCGGGACGAGTGACGTCGACGAGGAAGGCTCGTAGCTCAGAACCACACCGCGCCGCCGGCGCGGACGTTGCCCAGCAGCCACACGGCGGCCACACCCAGGACCAGCGTCAACACGGCGCGCGTCGCATCGAGTCGCTGCATGCGCTCGATCCCGCGCAGCATCAGGTACGCGCCATAGAGCCACGCAGCGCGCCCGAGGACCGGTACCCAGTACACCACCAACGGGGCGGCCGCGTACGCCACCACCCGGAAGGTCGGCTCGAAGCCGCCGTGGCCATCGAACAGGTGCTGTGCGATCAAGACCAGCAGCGCGGCCAGGACCACCGCACCCAGCACGTGCCCCACGAACACGCCGACCGCACCGGCGATGCCCCATCCCACCAGCAGATGGCCGAGTGCGTCGATCGCCGCGCATGCGGCCAGGAAGGCGGCCGGGGCCCCGAGTCCGCCGGTTTCTGGGAGCTCGGCGAAGAAGGCGTGCGGCGCGGTCACCACGCGTCGCCACGTGGTGGGGAAGGCGTCGAACGCGGTGTGCGCTTCGAAGGCGGCGTCGGCCATCGCGCGACGCTTATAGGCGCGGACGACGTCCCGCGTCCAGTGGACGGCGCCCCGGGATGACCCTCGCCGCACTCCGTGCCGATGCGCGCGCGTGTCACGCGGCCGCGCTGGCGGTGGTCGAGCCCGGGGCTCTCGTGGCCCGGCGTCTGGTTCGTGATGGTGGCGGCGTCGTGCTCCTCGGCGCAGACGGGCGACCGTCTGCACGACACGCCGGGCCGGTAGTGGTGGTCGGGGCCGGCAAGGCGGCGTTGGCGATGGCACGCACCGCGGCCACGATCGTAGAGACGGCGTGCCGTGGCGGGGGCGTCATCGTGCCGCACGATCAGGGTGGGCCGGGTCCGGGCGCACTCCACGTCTGGACGGGTAGCCATCCGCTGCCGGACGAGCGCGGCGAGGCGGCGACCGCGCTCCTGCTGGCCTGCGTGGCGTCGGCGGACGCCACGACCCTGGTGCTGGTGCTCCTGAGCGGCGGGGCCTCGGCCCTGCTCGTGGCGCCGCCGACCACAGTGCCGCTCGCCGACAAGCGCGATCTGACCGCCCGCCTGCTCGCCGCCGGGACCGACATCACGGCCCTCAACACGGTCCGGAAGCACTGTTCGCGCGTGAAGGGCGGGGGACTCGCCCGGGCAGCCAGGGGCGCATCGGGGCTCTGGACCCTGGTGCTCTCGGACGTCGTCGGCGACGACCTGGCGGCCATCGCCTCCGGGCCGACGGTCGCGGATCCGACCACCTTTGCAGACGCCGCCGCGGTGCTCGCCGTCTACCTGGACCCGGGCGATGTTCCCGCGACGGTGCGAGCGCACCTGGCGCGTGGCCGCGCCGGGGGGTGCCAGGACACGGTGAAGCCGAACGACCCCGTGCTGGCGCGCGCGCAGACGCTGGTCGTGGGAGGGAATCGGGACGCGGTCGGGGCCGCGGCGGATCGGGCACGCGCGCAGGGCTACCTGGTCGAGGTGGTGCCAGAGCCGATGGTGGGAGACGCCGCCGCGGCGGGACGCCAGATGGTCGCCCGGTTGCAGACGCTCCCGCGTGACCGACCGGTCGCGCTCGTCGCCGGTGGGGAGACGACGGTGCGGGTCGTCCCCGGGGGCCAGGGCGGACGGTGCCAGCAGCTCGCGCTCGCCGCGGCGTGCGCGCTCGAAGATGGCGCAGGCGTGGTGCTCGCCGCCGGGACGGACGGCATCGACGGACCCACCGCTGCGGCCGGCGCGTGCGTCGACGGCACGACATGCGCGCGCGCACGGGCACGCGGCTTCGATCCGCACCGTGCGCTGGCCGCTACCAACAGCCATCCGGTGCTGGCCGCTACCGGCGACCTGATCGTGACCGGCCCGACGGGCACGAACGTGGCCGACCTGGTCGTGGCCCTTCGTCCCGCCTGCCAATAGCTCCGTTCATGGGGCCGGACGGCCCGCCATGAATGCGCGCGCGGTGTTCCTGATCGCGGTGCGGTACTCGGCACGGTGCGGTTGACGAAGACACCGTTCTCCTCGTGGAGCAGAAGCAGGGCGTTCTCGCGACGCTCGTCAGGGGCAGGGCCCCGTCGAATCCACCAGCGGTCCCTGGTCCACGCAGAAGTGACGCTTGCGCTGGTTGTACGGCACGCAGACGCTCACCGTCCCCGTACACTCACCTCCCTGGCCGTCGCTGCTCGCGAACATGACATGATACATGCGCCCGTCGCCGTGGCCGTTCCGCTCGGCCCGCAGGGTGGCGGCGGCGCTGCCGACGCCGCCCGCATCGGGGCAGGTGTTGCCGTCGGACCCCCCGTTGAGCGGCTCGTCCTGCCTCACGCCCGTGATGGTGGTGGTCACCGCGTCCCCGTCCGGGTCGGTTACGCCGGTCACGGCCACGGCCACGAGCCGGCCGGTCAGCGGCCAGAGCTCGCGGAGGCTCGGCGCCGCGGCGCTGCAGTCGGGCGGACGGTTCGTCCGCACCGCGACCACGAACAGCGAGAGGCTCGGCACCGTGCCGCAGATCACGTTGCCGGCGGTATCCTGGCTGGTGGTCACGTTGACGAAGATCCCGCCCACCTCGTGCAGCAGCGCCAGGCTGGTCTCGGCGACGCTGGTGTCGTCCACGATCCCATCGTCGTTCGTATCCTGGTAGTGGGTGCAGACGGTGATCGGACCGCTCACCGTGGCGGTGGTCGACACGTCGAAGAAGGCTGCGGGGAGCCCGCCCAGGCTGAAGTTCGCCGCCAGCTGGCCGGCCACGTTGGAGACGGTAGTGACCACGGTGGTCCCCCCGGTGGTCACGTCCGCGTAGGTGACGTCGACGGCAATCGGCAGCGTGTCGCCCGTCTGGCTGTCGTAGAAGGTCGTGTTGCTCGAGACGGTCTGGTTGGTCCCGGTCGACGTGACGACGGGCTGGAAGGCGTTGAGCGCGATCCGACCGGAGAAGAGAAGGGATCCCGTGGCCAGGGCCGCGCCGTCGCCGACGTAGACGACGCCGCCCGGGAGGCCCGCGAGCGCGGTGCCTGTCACGTTGGACAAATCGCCGACCAGCGCCGCCCCCTGCGTGCAGCCGCCGGGGCCGCAAATGAAGCTGCCCGCCTCGTCGAAGGCGAGCTGCCCCGCGACCACGCTCATGAACTGGCCCGCGAAGTCCCCGCCCCGCGTCAGGTTGAAGTTGCTGATCTGCACCGTGAAGGTCACGGTGCCCACGGCCGTGCCGAGATCCACTGGCGTGTCGAAGACGTCGAAGGTGGCGTCGTCGAAGGTCACGGTTCCGGTGAGGTTGGGAAATCCGTTCGCATCGACGAACAGGTCTCCGACGGCGACCGGGTCCGCGGCCACGGGCGTGGGCCGCAGCGTCGCGGCGCCGACGAGAGCGGCCAGACAGCACATCCATTTCGCTGGTGCCATTGACTCCTCCTCTACTTCAGCTTGAAGTTGGCGCGGCGCGCGCTCCCGTCGAGGAAGCGCACGACGAGCTGGCGGCAGGTCCCGGCCCACGACCTGTCGGTCTGCCAGACGTAGGTGTAGCGGTCGCGCTTGGCGTCGTACGAGAGGCGGCTCTTGCCGGGCCCCGCCGCTGGCTGGAACGCACCGGGGGATGCCAGCGACCGGCAATCGATCGGCTGCGATCCCGGCGAGTCGAAGGCAAAAATCTCGAAACCCTGGTTGCCCCCCAGGCTGAACTTGACGGAGACGGCGCCCCCCGCCCGGACGGCGTTGAGCGCGGGGGGGTTCCGGACGGGGTCAAAGAAGCCGGTGAAGGTGTACGCCGAGCGGGCGCCGAAGGCCCAGACGCTGGCGTGCGAGGTGAGGACGGTGAGCTGGATGTCACCCGCGCCCAGGGCCCCGCGGGCCGCGACGCACGGGTCGGGGGCGGCGGTGCCCGGCGCCCCGGTGCAGGTCCCGATCGCGACCCCGTCCCGGAAGAGCTGGACGCTCGTCTCGTCGATCCCGTCGGGGAGGAGCGAGGCGTCGATGCGAAAGACGATCGTGAGCGGCGTCGTCGCGGTCGCCGCCGGCGCCGAGATGTTCACCTGTTGGCCGAGAAGGACGAAGCCGGGGGGAAGTGGCTGGCCGGCCGGCGTCTCCTCGATGGAGACGAGCCCCCCGGTCGGGGTCGTGACGGCGGTCGCGACCGGGTCCCCGGCCGTGACGCCGTCGGCGCCGTATGTGCTCACGGTCCCTCCGGGAGGAACCGTCTCGCTGGCGCTCTGCACCGCCAGCCGGGGCTGGTGCACGAAGGCGTCCGATGCCCCATTCGCGTCCCCGTCGACCAGGTTCGAGGCGAAGGAGGCGAAGGCGACGACGGACCCGTCCCCGCTCACGCCGGGCTCGACGCTGGGCACGTTTCCCTCTTCGCCCGCGGTGCTGACGCTGACCCGGACGGTCGTGCCCGCCTGGCGATCGCGTAGGAGGATGTCGGTGGCCAGGTTCGTATCGTTCGCGACGAGGTTTCTCGCAAACGACTCGAAGACGACGATGCGCCCGTCGGCGCTGAGGGCGGAGTCCACGCTGTCCGAGTTCCCCTCCACGCCGGTCCCGTCGACGCTGACGCGCTCCGTGGTCCCCGCCAGGCGGTCGCGCACGAAGATGTCCCCGGCGCCATTCGTGTCGCCGGCGACGAGGTTCGACGCCAGCGAGGTGAAGGAGACGAAGCGCCCGTTGCTACTGATCGAGGGCTCGACGCTCAGGCCGTTCGCCTGGCCGCCGCTGCCGTCGACGCTGACCCGCTCGGTCGTGCCTCCCGCCGCCAGCCGATCCCGGACGAAGACGTCCTCGACGCCGTTGGTGTCGCCGACGACCAGGTTCGAGGCACGCGAGGTGAAGGCCACCAGGCCGCCGTCACGGCTGATCGACCGCGCCGAGCTGCTGCCGTTCCCGTCCCCGCCCGTGCTGCTCACGCTGATGCGCTCGGTCGCTCCGGTGAGGCGGTCGTGCAGGTAGACGTCGGAATCGCCATTGCCGTCGTCGGGGGTGAGCGGCGCATTCGAGGTGAACGCGACGTGGCGGCCATCCGCGCTGATCGCGGGCTGGAAGCTCCGGTTCGGGCCCGTCGCCTGCGCCCCCGTGCTGTCGACGCTGACGCGCTCGGTCGCGCCCGTGAGGCGGTCGTGCACGAACACGTCCTGGAGGCCGTTGGTGTCCGCGGGGACGAGGTTTGAGGCGTTCGAGCTGAAGGCGACGTAGCGGCCGTCGGCGCTGATCGCTACGTCGTCGCTGACGGAGTTCGCCTCGTCGCCGGCGCTGCTGACGCTCACGCGCTCGGTCACGCCCGTGGCGCGGTCGCGGACGAAGATGTCGCGCCCGACGTTGCCGTCGCCGGCTACGAGGTTCGAGGCGGACGATTCGAAGGCCAGGTACCGCCCGTCGTCGCTCAGCGCGAGCGACCCCTCGAACTCGACGCTGGCGGCGTTGCCCTCGCCCCCGGTGCTGTCGAGGCTCGCCCGCTCCGTGCTCCCCGGATTCGCCTGGGCCGCGACGGCCGCCGCCCGCGCGAGGACCCCGAGCACGGGGTCTCCGGGGCCGACGTCGAAGTTGCCGAGAAGCGAGCCGTCCTTGTCCCAGGCCCAGACCAGCTCGCCGGCGACGCCGGCCGCGAACTGCCGTTCGAACTTGACGGCGAACGCGTTGGCCCGGGCCGTCAGCGTCCCCCCGACGTCGAGCGGCCGGATACCGCTCTCGCCCACGAGGACCGGCTTCCCGAGCGCGTTGCACTGGTTGATCCGCTCCTGCAGGCCGTTGAAGGCGTCGCCGGGCATCGACGCGGTCGGCAGGTAGTCGTGGTACTCGCACAGGTCGATGGTGGGGATGTCGTGGACGAGCTGGTACTGGGGCCCTTGCGCCCCGCACTGCCCGCTCCCGAGCGTCCCCAGGCTGACGAGGTGGTTCGCGTCGATGGCCTTGATGGCCGCCGAGACATCGGTCCCCCACGCCTTCAGCATGTCGGCGGGCTCGTTGGTGCCCTGCGGGCACGCGGCGCGCGTGCCGCCCGGGAGGACCTCGGTCACCTCGGCCTCGTTCATTAGCTGCCAGGCGAGGATGGTCGGCTCGTCCTTGTAGCGGGTGACGACCTCGGCGACCCAATCGCGGTACGGCACCAGCAGCCCGGGGTCGGTCTGGGTGTAGCCGCCGGTGTACCACTCCCGGGGCTTGAAGCCGTTGATCCCGCCGTCGCCGCACTCGCCGTACTGATCGCTCAGGGTGGCGATCACCCTGAGGCCGCGCGCGCTGGCGGTGGCGAGCGTGCGGTCGAAGGCGCTCCAGTCGCGGGCGCCGCTCCGTGTCGCCAGGGCCTGGAAGAACCAGGCCCGGAAGGCGTCCTTGCCCGGCCCGATCGCAGTCAGGGAATCGGCCAGGACGGTGCCGTCCATGGCATACCAGCATAGCCCGTTGGAGTTGGCGTTGTAGATGTTGAGGCCGGTGAAGCGGTAGGGGCTGCCGTCGAGAAAGAGCCCGGTTCCGACGCGGGTGACGTACGAGGCCGCGGCACCGACGTGGGGCAGCACCGCGAGAACCACGAGCGCAAGAAGACCCACGGGAACCAGGCCAGCGTGTCGACGCATCGCGCCCCCCCTCCGATACGGGAGCCGAATCCCTACGCCCCGGGCGAGGCACCCGTCAAGCCTGCGACGTGCCCCCCATGCCCACGTACCTTGCCAAACGCCATACGCCGTTGCAAGGGGGCGGCGATCATCGCGATCTTCACACAAGGTGGGATTTTGTTCTTGTTCTCCGGTCCTCGAGTCATGCATAGTGCATAGACGCGTAGCACACTTCGGGGAGCGCGCGTTCGAGACCGTATCGCAGGATGACCAGAAAGGAGGATCCGATGAAGCGTTCACTCATGCTCGTCCCGTTCCTCATCGCGAGGTTGACGGCTCCCGCCGCGGCCGGGGGCGCACGCCGCCCGCACATTCCGGCGCGTTCGGGGCGTCGCTGGTCACCTGGTAGCAGCGGTGGATGCAGTGGGCGTTCGGCAGCAGCACCAACCCCCTGATGAACAGCATCTGCGGCGAGAAGATCGGCTCGGTGTTCTTCCTGACAACGTCCGGGCCACGCTCGACGGCGTCCCGCTCCGGGTGGACGACGTTGACCGATGTGGCGAGCCGGTCTTCCACGAGCCGGCGCGCTTGGCGGCGTGCCCGCCAATCCTCGTGGCGCAGGTCGCGCAGCAGCTCGGCGAGCCATCAAACGGTCCGGACGACGCCAGGCGCCCCGACCGCGCACGTGCGCTACCAGGGCTTTTTTTCTTGACCGCAGACCTCTCGGGGCCTACACGTATCAACCGCAGTAGATCACGAGCCATTCAGGTGCCGGGCTCACTCTGGGATGTTAGTTAGGCCCCACCGGCCGGCTGGCGGCCGCACACTGCGGACATTGCCCCGGTCGCACTTCGTCGACCGACGGGCATCTCGCTCGCCAGGTCTTGACGTCGATCGTACTGCGGACGATGTTCGACTTGCTCCGGGCTTTCTTCACAGGGTTCGTCCGGAGCACGACGGGGTGAGTGTTCGTTGCACTCACCTCGTCACCCTCTCTGCTGGGCGGGCCCCGCGCCCGTACGCTCCGTCCTTTCGAGGCGCCCTCTACCTCATCGGACGCGACCGCGGCAGGGCCGGCTCCGTGATGGCCTCTCGCCTCCTCAACATCACTCAGCCGGTCCGAAACGTACCCTCAGGACGGGAACCAGCGTGAGCGGCTACACCAGTACAACGCGTCGGTCGGCTGCCGTGGTGATTCGCCAGCTCCGGCTCCGTGGGGGTGAACGTGCCCTAATGGACGGCGCCTGCGCTCATGCGGGCCGGCAGCCGCTTGACCGCAGCGAAGCGAGCTGGCCGCTGCCGCGCTTCCCACAGGTCGACGGCCTCCTGCATGCGCAGCCAGGATTCCGCGCTCGCGCCCAGCAACTTCTCGAGGCGCATCGCAAAGTCCGCCGAGAGATTGCGCCGCTCATTGAGCACCAGCGACACGGTCACGCGCGATACACCGAGCAGTTTGGCGAACTCGCCCTGCGTGATCTTCAGTGCCGCCACCACATCCTTGCGCAGCACGGCACCTGGGTGCGTCGGCCTCCGGGTCGGGTTGCGAAGACTCTTCATCGTCTGTTCTCCGTCTGCGTCAGTGGTAGTCCTCGAGATGCACTTCGATTGCATCCTCGCCGTCGAAGCGGAACGTGATCCGCCAGTTACCGGACACCGCAACGGCGTACTCGCCCGCCCGTCGTCCCTTGAGCGGGTGAAACCGATACCCGGGCACATCCATGTCGCCGGGGCGCACGCAGGCGTCTAGTCGATCGAGCATCCGTTCGATCCGTGGTGCAAATTTCGCAGGAATACCCCGGTGGTCGCCCATTCGGAAGAAGCGTGCGAGGCCCTTGTGCGCGAAGCTCCGGATCATTCCTGTGTTAACGTAGGGTATACAGTGTCACCACCGGCTTAACACTGTCAAGCGGCGAGCCCCGTGACCATCTCAACGCAACTCCAACGGATAGCAGAACGGGTGCACGACGGGGTGACCGTTGCGCAGCAAACCCATGACCTGAGGAGCCGGATGCGCGAGTCGCGCATGTCCGGATCCGTGGGAGCCCCGGGTGGGCGACTGCCCGGGGCGACCCGACTCTTCCGGCACGGCTACGCGCTGATGAAGGAGTATTGCAAGGCGTCGGGGGTGCAGATCAGCGTGGTCCGTAGGCGGGATAACCGGGGAAATGTGACCGAACCAGTAGGCGGTTTGCTGGTGCCGCGCGCGCAGCCTGCGCCGGCCGAGCGCGGGACGGCCGCGCGCGCGGCGGCGGCAAACCGGTGTTGAGCGGCGCCGCGGGG
>CAZUDO010000088.1:0-10608 GCA_964618895.1 uncultured Binatia bacterium (SeqCode) | reverse complement strand
CCGACACCCTCTACACCATGCTCGCCCGCAAGCTGCGGGGCCACGAGGACTGCAACGCCCCCAAGCTCTTCCGCCACTTCGTCGCGGGCAAGGCCGCGGTGCGGGTCACGGGCGCGAAGGTCGAGGTGACGTACCCCCGGCGCGCCCACAACCCCCTTCTGCGCCAGGTCCCCTGGCGCACCCTACCCATGCAGTTACCCGCCCATCCGGGCACCGAGCTGGACCTGCGGTTCACGTGAGCGTCCGCCGGCCGTTCTTATGCCGGGTGACGGTGATCCCTTCCGCGAAAATCGGTGCTAAGAGCAACCTTGAGACCCCCTGCCGTGAGCGCTAAAGTGCCGCTCAATGTCGAATCAGACGGCGGGTCGACTCGAGTTCCCCAAGCTTGCGCAGGCCGTAGCCGTCCTGCGCGACGTGGCGCAGCCCACGCGGATCATCCTCTTCGGCTCTCACGCGCGGGGAGCCGCCGACGAGGGTAGTGACGTGGACATCATGGTCGTCGAGCGGGACGTCCCGCATCGCATGGCGGAGACGGTGCGACTTGCAAGAGCGCTGAGGCCGCTGCGCATTCCGGTAGACCTCGTCGTGATCAGCGAAGCGGCGTTCCGGGAGCGGGCCGTGATTCCGGGAACGATCTACTTCGAGGCCGCGACCCACGGTAGGGTGGTGTACGAAGCGGCGTGAGCAGGCCGGTGTCCTCCTCCGCAAGGCGTGCCAGGACGAGGCGCTGTTGGAGGACGCAGGCCACTCGCTTCCGGCCGAGGCTACGGACCTGGACCGGCTGACCCCCTTCGGGACCATCCTCCGCTACGAGGATCCGACGGACGACTCGCAAGTCGAAAGGCGAGATGTCCTCACGGCGGTGCGCATCCTACGTGTGTACGTGGAGACCGTGATCGCAGGGTCGGCTCGCACCTGATGTATGCGACGGCGCGCGCTTTCACCGTCACACCATCGCTGGGTCGATGAGGGTCAGGCTGGAGTTCGCCGACGCGCTTCGGAGCGCCCGGTGCTGCGTCCCTGCGTTCGTGGACGTCGCTTCGGCTCGAGCAGACTCCACAACCACACGTGCGTGTCGCGGAGCAGCCTCACCGCCGGAGGACGTTCCACTCCTTTTCGGTGGATGCCGGCGATACGACGTCACCGACGATCCTCCCGGACGTCGCCATGCACCCCAGCCATGCGCACCGTCGTGTCTCCTTGACAGGCGGCCCCACCTGAGCGAGCGGCTTCCCGAACTTGGTGATCTGCACGGGCCGACCAGTCCGACGAACGTGTTCGAGGACGGAGAGGCGCCTATGGAATCACCGCGTTGCACGTGTTGCACGCCCTCGTAGCCAGAGACGCCCACCAGCGGGATCCCGTCGCGGTCCGCCTCTTGCACCCAGCATGCCCGTGCGCCTCGTGTTCGATCGCGGAACCCTTCTCCTGCTCGACCCGCCGCCGCACCTCGACCTGTCCGGGTTCGCGGATGTCCTCTGGGACGCGCGTGTCGGTGCCCATCGCGTTCCCGCCTTTCGCGCCCCAGCCCTCCGTACCTGGCTCGCGTGGCATGCCGTCCGCTTCGTCGATCTGACGCGTGCTGCGCCCGCGCCCCTCGGTGCGTGGACCGTGCCCGATATGCGCCCGTACCAGGACGCGGCGCTGTGCGCCTGGGAGCTGGCGGGCCGGCGCGGCACGGTCGCGCTGCCGACGGGCAGCGGGAAGACCCGGGTGGCCATCGCGGCCATGGCGCGCCTGCGCCTTCCGACGCTCTGCCTCGTCCCGACGCGCGCGCTGCTCGAGCAATGGGAGCGCGCGCTGGCGGCGGCGTATGCCGGCCCGGTGGGCTGTTTCGGCGACGGCCGGCGCGAGCTGCACGCGGTCACGGTGGCGACCTTCGAGTCCGCCTATCGCTGGATGGGCCGGCTCGGCCACCATTTCGAGCTGCTGGTCGTCGACGAGGTGCATCACTTCGGATGCAACCAGCGCGACGAAGCGCTCGAGATGTCGATCGCCCCCGCACGGCTCGGTCTCACGGCGACCCCGGCATCCGACCCGATCGCCGCCGAGCGGCTTGCTCAGCTGGTTGGGCCGGTCGTCTACCAGCTGGCCATCAACGATCTCGCCGGGCGGTTCTTGAGCGACTTCGACGTGATCACGCTCCGCCTCGAGCTGACCCCCTTGGAGCGCGCGGCGTACGAGCGCGACATGGCCCGCTTCCGCCCCGTCTACGCCGAGTTCCGCCGCCACGTCCCCGGTGCGGCGGGAGCCGATTTCGCTCACTTCGCGCGGCGAACGGACGCCGGCCGCCAGGCCGTCGAGGCGCTCCGCCGTATGCAGCGGTTGCTCGCCCTCACGGAGGCGAAGCGACAGATCGCCGGCCTCCTGCTGCGCCGTCACGCGGCGGCGAGGGCGCTCGTCTTCACGGCCGACAACGCGAGCGCGTACGCCCTCGCCAGGGAACACCTCGTGATGCCGGTCACGTGTGACATCGGTCGTGCGGAACGCGCGGCTGCACTGGCACGATTCCGGGACGGCGAGCTCCGCGCCCTGGTGTCGGCGCGCGTCCTGAACGAGGGCATCGATGTTCCCGAGGCCGACGTGGCCGTCGTCGTCGGTGGCTCGCTTGGACGGCGGGAATATGTGCAACGCGTCGGGCGCCTGCTCCGGCCGCGCGCGGGGAAGCGGGCGCTGGTGTACGAGCTGGTGACGGCGCGCACCCCCGAGGTGCGATGGGCTGCACACCGGAGAGCGGGTCTTGGTCCCCGAGCGGCTGCTGCTTACCGTGCACCCGCACGAGGAGCTGTCGATCTCGGGCCCGTACGCCCTCTTTCGCCGCACCCTGGTGTATGGTCGCGCACTGGCGGCACTGGTTCCCGCGCTGGCGTGGTGCCCCGGCTTCCGTCTCGACGCCGAATGCCTGGTGGCAGGACGGTCGTCGGTGTTCCGCCTGCGGTCGGGTGCCCCCATCTTTCCCGGCCCTGAGCCTACGCGCTTCAACAGTCTGGTCGAGGAGCGGTTCGCGCGCGACTTCGCCCGGCTGGCCCCGCAGTGGAACGTCCTCCGTGAGCCCGAAGCGGTCCCGGCGGGCGGAGCGCTCGTCTTTCCCGACTTCGCGCTCGAGCACCGCCACGACGGGCGGCGCTGGCTGGTCGAGATACTGTGCTTCTGGTCCCCGGATTACGTCACCAGGAAGCTCGCCGGACTGCGGGCCGCGAGCATCCCGAATCTGCTGCTCTGCATCGCCGAGGACCGCAACTGCGCCGAGAGCGAGCTGCCGTCGTTGGCGCGTGTCGTGCGCTACCGACGACGCGTGGATGCCGCCGCCGTACTGCGGGCGATCGAGGAGGCGAGCCCGTGAGCGGGCTATCATGCCGGTTTCCAGAGCGCGGCCGTCCGACTCCTGCGGATCGTGCGGTCGTGGGTCGCCAGCGGAAGGTCGAATGCGCGAGCCGTGGCGACGATGAGCCGGTCCGCCGGATCTCCATGGAACGCCGGCGGAAGCCGGTCGAGCGCGATCACGACGTCCACATCGAGTGGGACGATCTGAACGACCCCGGTGGCCGCGGCGTCTCGTATCCAGCCGTCGAACGGCCGGTCCAGCGTCAGCCGGCGCTTCGCATGCAGCATCTGCGCCTCCCAGAGACTGACCGCCGCCACGCGTACGCCGCCGCGCGCCGCCACGCGATTCAGGGCGGTACGCTCGTTCGCAGGGAGTCGAAGCGAACCCAGGAGCCACCAGAGCCAGACGTGTGTATCCAGCAGGACGGTCAACGGGACGCCTCGAAATCCTGCGCATTGAGCACCGATTCGCCCGGCTCAGCCAGCAGCTCACCGGAGCCGCGCAGTTGCTCCCACGGCTTGCGCGCGGCGGCACCGGCTGCCGGGGGCGGTGCCAGCCGGGCGACCACCTTGCCCCGTCGCTTGATGTCCACGGGCGATCCGCCGGCCTCGACGCGGCGGATGAGCTCGAGGCACGTCGCGCGGAAGCGCGTAACCGAAATGTCCATTTTACGATCCTACATGGCCATTTCGAGATGGACAAGCCATTCCGTGCCCGCTCGACGGCGACCTCACTCGCGGCCGAGCAGGTATTCCAGGTCGTCCCGCGTGATCGCGCGCGCGAACCCGTCCTCGCCCAGCACGTCGCGCACCATCGCCGCCTTCTGCTCCTGCAGCGCCAGGATGCGCTCCTCGATCGTGCCCTTGGCCACCAGCCGGTAGGCGATCACCGTCCGGTCCTGGCCGATGCGGTGCGTGCGGTCGATGGCCTGTGCCTCGACCGCCGGGTTCCACCACGGGTCGAAGAGGACGACGTAGCTGGCGGCGGTGAGGTTGAGGCCGGTGCCTCCGGCCTTGAGGGAGAGCAGGAAGACGCACGGCTCGGGGTCGGCGGCGAAGGCGGCCACGACCTCGTCGCGCCGCACCGTCGACCCCGTGAGCACGTGGCGGCGGATGCCGCGCGCGTCCATCTCGGTGCCGAGCAGGTCCAAGCAGCGGACGAACTGCGAGAAGACGAGCACCTTGTGGCCCTCGGCCAGCAGCGGCTCGAGCAGCTCGAAGAGCGCGTCGAACTTGCCGGAGCCGGCGGCGGCCTTGCCCTCCCCCAGCGCCGGGTGGCAGCAGAGCTGCCGCAGGCGCGTGAGCGCGGCCAGGATGGTGATGCGGTTCCGCTCCAGGCCGCCGCGTTGTCCGACCAGGCGCGCCATCAGCTCGCGGGTGCGGCGCAGCTCGGCCAGGTAGAGGCGGCGCTGTGCCGCCGTCAGCTCGCAGTCACGGCGCTCCTCGATGCGCTCCGGCAGGTCGGGGGCCACGTCGCGCTTCAGGCGGCGGAGCAGCATGGGACGCAGCTTGGCGGCCAGGAGCGCGCGGGCATGGGGCGGGGCGTCGATGCGGTCGAAGCGGGCGTTGAAGGCGGCGCGCGTGCCCAGGTAGCCGGGGTTGACCACGCTCGCGATGCTCCACAGGTCGAGCACGCGGTTCTCGAGCGGGGTGCCGGTGAGCGCCAGGCGATGGCGGGCCTGGAGGGCGAGCGCGGCGCGTGTCACCACGGCGTCCGGGTTCTTCACGTTCTGCGCCTCGTCGAGGATGGCCGCACGGAGCTCGATCTTGGCCCACTCCTCGGCGTCATGGCGCAGCAGGGCATAGTTGGTGACCACCAGGTCGTGGTCGCCGATCGCTGCCCGCAGCGCGTGCCGCTCCGCGCCACGACCGAGGACCAGCACGCGCAGGCCGGGGACGAACTGCGCCGCCTCGCGCGCCCAGTTGCCCATGACGGAGGCGGGGCACACCACCAGGCTCGGGCCGCCGGCGGGTTCCGCCGCGCGCAGATGCTCGAGCCATGCCAGCGCCTGCACGGTCTTGCCGAGCCCCATGTCGTCGGCCAGTACGGTGCCGATGCCGAGCGACGAGGCGTGCACGAGGAAGTCGAGCCCCGCCCGCTGGTAGGGGCGGAGCGTCCCGCGCAGGCCCTTCGGCGGCTTCACGCGCGGCAGGCCTTTGAACGCGGCGACGCGCCGGCGCATCTCCTGCACGGCGCGCGCCGTGTCGGGATCCGCGCCCAGGCGCTCCAACGCCGCCAGACTTTCGGCACGCGCCCCGGCGAGCTGCCAGAGCGTCACGCGCGCTTCGCCCGCGCCGGCCTCGAGGCCCAGATCCGCGAGCAGGCGAGCGGCGTCGTCATGCGCGGCCGCCACGTCGCAGCGGACCCACTCGCCGGAGGACGGCAGCTTGACGAATCGCTGGGTGGCCGAGCGCAGGGCGGCGAGATCGGCGTCGGTCAGGCTCTGGCCCTCGGCCTCCCAGTCGGCCGAAACGGCGAGCCAGTCGATGCCGCTCTTGTGCACGCGGATGCGCGGCACCGCGCGCGGCGCGGTGAGCAGCCGGCGCACGCGCTCGGTGCCGAAGAACGCGACCCCCGGCGGGCGCTGCTCCCACGCGTCGGCGAGCGCCTCCAGGCGGCGGCCGCCGGCGTACAGCCACCAGGGGCGAATACCCGCCGGCTCCTCCAGCCCGGGCCGTCCCGACTTGAGCCCGCCCCCCTGGGCGAGGAGATCGAGCCAGGCGACGGCCGGCGTCACCGCCTCGAGGTCGGGCAGGTCGATCCACGGGTCGCCGACCGGTGCGGGTGCGTCTGGTGCGGGCACGTCTGCGGATACGGCGTCCGGCGTCGCCTCGCCGATCACGCCCAGATCCGGCTCTACGGCCGGGGCCGCCGTCCGGCCCCACCGTCCGGGCGGTGCGTACTCGAAGGCGACGGCCGTGGGCGGGAGCGGCTGCGGCGGGGTCCAGCCGGTGGCGTCGTGGGCGACGATCCGCAGTGCCAGCCAGCCGTCGTCGCGCAGGTCGAGCACGACGGCAGGCGTAACACGGTGGAAGCGTGTGTGGGCGCGCACCGTGTCGCCGACGTGCGGGTAGCGCGTCGCCAGGCGGCTGAGGACGTCGGCGCGTTCCGCCGCCGGAATACGCATGCCCCCCGTGTGCGCGAGGCCTTCCAGAAGCGCTCCGGGCAGTGCTTCGACCACCAGCGAGAAGCTGCCGTCGGCCAGCACCAGGCGTGTCAGGTCTGCGCCGGCGTAGCCGGCGGCGAGCTGGAGCTGGAGGACCTGGTCCGGGGCGCGGGTGGTACCGTCGGGCCACACGAACCGCGGCTCGATGTACGCCTCGCCGTCGCGCGCCACGCACCACGGAAGCAGCCGGGCCGGCTCCGCCCGCAGGCGCACCGGAGCGCCCGGAACGACGCCCCCGAGCGCCGCCCGCTCGGGGGCGAGGTCGTTGCTCCACCACAGGACGGACGTGCCCACGAAGCGCTCGACCATCTCGCGCAACGACGGCATCCGCCCGAGACCGAAGCCGTCGGTCAGCCAGGAGAGCAGGGCCGTTTCCTCGGGCGGCAGCAGCCACGGATGCGCGCGTATCTCGTTCCGTAGCTGCTGGAGCTGGGGGACCGTGCGCGGCTCGTCGGTCAGGCGGTGGGACGTGAGCCGCGCCTGCGATGTGACCACGATGCGGCCGTGCTGGTCGTGCTGGAGATCCAGCACCAGGCGCAGCCTGCGCTCTCCCGCCGGCCGCGCGCGCTCGGCCCACGCCAGCAGATCGTGGCGCAAGTGCGCGTGCACACGCTCGTCGGAACGAGCGGCGAGATCCGGGCGCTCGCGATAGGGTGCGAGCTCGGCGCGGACCCGAGTCGGGGCCCGATCGCCGAGCAGTGTGGCCAGGCGCCAGCAGAGCAGCTCGGCATCCGACTCGAGCAGCAGGTCCTCGAGGTCGGTCCCGTGCAGCCCGAGGTCGTCGTACGGCGACGATCCGAACAGGCGGCCGAGCGCCTGCTGCCGCTCCCACGGGGTGTGCGCCTCGAGCACGGCACGGAGGGCGTTCGGCGGTGGAGGGGGCGCCGCGGGCCGCGCCAGCGTCTCGCGCACCAGTGTCCACGCCACGGCGTAGGCATGCTTGCATCGCGGCCCGACCGGGCAGCTGCACGCCGAGGTCCACCGCCCGTCCTCGAGCCACCACTCCACCTCGTAGATTTCGCTGCCCTGGACGGTGGCAGTCACCACGTCCCCGCCGGCGGTCACGTCCAGGACGCGCCGCTCCCGCACGTACTCGCGACCGCGCGCCCGCGTGCGCGGTTCGAACTCGTCGAGCGCGCGCTGGAGCGCCTGCAGCGCGGGGGCAGGCAACGTCGTCGAGCGTCGGTCCGCCGCCACCCCACCTGCCATCGCGAGCGCATCCTGCCGCAGGTGGCGTGCACGCGCAAGACGAAAGGTGCGAGAGGGAGACGAAAGTTGCGAGACGGAATGGGTTGGCGGCCTCCCACCCGCGTGCTACGTCTCGCCCCCGTGGCGGTGACGGGAAGACGCGCCCGGTGCGGGCGCGGAGTCTGCTCACTGTTCGCGCTGGCGTGCTGCCCCGCTCCTGCTCGCGCACTCCCGTCCCTGTCCCTGCAGCTCGCCACCACCGGCGCCGCCCCGCTCTACGCCACCCACGCCGGCGACGCGCGCCTCTTCATCGTCGAGCGCGACGGTCGCATCCTGGTGTCGGTGCCCGGCACGGGCGTGCTGCCGATGCCCTTCCTCGACATCCGCGACCTGGTCGACGACTCCGCCGACGGCGGGCTGTACACGATCGCCTTTCATCCCCGCTACGCCACCACCGGCACGTTCTTCGTGAGCTACACCGCGACCAGCGCGCCGCTGCGCTCCGTGATCGCGCGCTACCGGGTGTCGGCCGCCGATCCCAACGTGGCCGACCCGCCGAGCGGCCGGGTGGTGGTCACGCTCGAGCAGCCGCACGCGAGCCACAACAACGGCCAGATCGCCTTCGGGCCCGACGGCTTCCTGTACGTCGGTTTCGGCGACGGCGGCGGGGGCGGTGGGCCGGGCTGCCGCGCCCAGCTCGGCGACGGCTTGTTCGGCAAGATCCTGCGCCTGGACGTCGACGGCAACCTGGACGGCGCGCCGTACTACGGCGTCCCCCGCGACAATCCGTACGCCGACCCGGCCGACTGCGTCCGCGACGAGATATGGACGCGTGGCTTCCGCAACCCCTGGCGCTTCTCCTTCGATCGCGCGCTCGGGGACCTCTTCATCGGCGACGTGGGCCAGGCCGCGCGCGAAGAGGTGAGCATCGAGCCGGCGGGCACCCCGGGTGGCAGGAACTACGGCTGGAAGGTGCACGAGGGCACGGCCTGCTTCGCGCCCGACCCGGTGGCGGCAGAGTGCCCGGTCGGTACGCCGCCCTGCGGCGCGCCCGGCTACACGGCGCCGCTCTTCGAGTACGTGAACCAGGGGTTCGGGGTCGGCAACGACTGCTCGGTGATCGGCGGCTACCGCTACCGCGGCGCGCGCGCCGACGCGCGCGGATCGTACCTGTTCGGCGACTACTGCAGCGGCCACGTGTGGGCGCTGGAAGAGACGTCGCCGGGCGTGTGGGCCCGCACGCTGCTTGCCACCGCCGGCTTCGGCCTCACCTCGTTCGGCGAAGACCGCGACGGCGAGCTGTACGTCACGGTGGGGGCGAACGTCTTCCGTCTCGTCTTCAGTGGGCCGGGCGCCGCGCCTGTCTGTGGCGACGGCGTGGTCGCGGGCGCGGAGACCTGCG
Source organism: uncultured Binatia bacterium (SeqCode) (assembly GCA_964618895.1). Taxonomy (GTDB): domain Bacteria; phylum Desulfobacterota; class Binatia; order DP-6; family DP-6; genus CAZUDO01. Next base: position 1,527 of record CAZUDO010000088.1, on the reverse strand, counting down.
ACGATGGCAACATGGCCGGCGGCGACGGATGCAGCGTGGCGTGTGCCCTCGAGCCCGGGGCGACCTGCACAGGTGAGCCGTCGGTCTGCCGGCTGCCCGCCGATCCCTACGTCGTCTACACCGTGCGCGCGTCGAACCGTCCCGATCTCCCGCGCCACGGGCGGTTTCCGACCCCGGGATGGAACCTGCAGGTCGATGACGCGACCCTGGCTGCCGGCGCCGCGGACGACCCGGAGAACCACCAGGTGCGGCGCGCGTGCGGCCTGGCGCTGCCCGCCAGGCTGGATGCCGGGCCGGCGCCCGCGACCCCGGCGCTGCACTACGTCGGCTACCAGCTCGCGGCCGCGCCGGAGGGCGCACGCGCGTTCGACACGATGGCGGGCCGGTATCCCCGTCCGGTCAAGCACCAGCCGCGGACCTGGCGCGTCGCCAACCGGTTCGGGACCCTGCGCGTGCGCTCCAAGCGCACCAGGCTGCTCTGGGTCCCGGCCGCCATGCGCCCGGGCGTGCCGCCGGCCGCGCCCGGCGACGCTACGCACTACCAGTGCTACGACGTGAAGGCGACCACCGACGTGACCGGGCAGACACCCGACGCCGGCGGCGGCCTGGGCCGGTTCCGGCGCGACCTGCAGACCTTCGCCAGCGACACGTTCCTGGCCGCCGACTGCGCGCTCGACGCCGGTGGGCAGCCGTCGTTCGCGGGCACGGCCGTGCAGGGGACGTGTCTCTTCACCGTCCGCCGCCCGCGCTTCCTGTGCGCGGCCGCGGGCACGCGGGCCGTGGGGGGCACGCCGCCGCGCACCACCATGGCCCCCATCGCGGGCTCCACCCCGGCGCGGGCGGGTACGCTGCTCTGCTACCGCGTGCGGCTGGCGACGCGGCTTCTCAGCCAGGAGCTGCTGGACACGGGACTGCTCGCCGGCCGGGTGCCACCCGCAATGCTCAAGGACCGCGTCGCGCAGCGCAAGCACGTGCGCCGCGAGATCGCCCGCGGGACGGCCCCGTTCACGATGCCTGGCAACGGCTTCCCGGCGCCGCTCCAGGTGGACACGCGCAGGATGTCGTACCTGTGCATACCGACCGTGGTGGATGACGTCAGTGGGTGATCACTCGGGGCAGCGGACGGTATGTGGCCGGGGTGGGCCAAGGACTGGGTGCGCGGCCAGGTGTTCCCGGTCGGGCCGCGGCCACGTGCCGGCCTGAAGACGGGCGCGGACGCGCGGCAGGAGCGCTTGGAAAACTCGCCAGGCCTGCACGCGCACGCCATCGGGATGGAAGTGGATGGCGTCGAGGAAGAGATCGGGGTCGAGCGGGAAGTCACCCGCTACGTCCACGAAGAGCAGGTCGTGCGCCGCGGCATAGCGCTGGAAGACGAGGTTCTGAAAGTCACCCCTTTCAAGGTGTCTTCTTGGTCCGCGCCGCCGCCATCAGCCGCGCCGTGGAGTGATGGCGCTGGGCGACACTCCGCGCGACGTAGCCTTTGGGCACGGGTTTCTTCGGCGCGCGCCGGCTCTTCCGCACCGTCGC
>CAZUDO010000087.1:0-39076 GCA_964618895.1 uncultured Binatia bacterium (SeqCode) | reverse complement strand
GCTTTTCCTTGAATGCAGCGATCCCTTCCTTCACGTCCGCAGAACTGCCCATGGAAAAAATTCCGCGCGAGTCGACCTTGTGCGCTTCCATGGGATGGTCCGCACCGAGCATGCGCCAGAGGAGCTGGCGCGACAGGGTGACCGACATCGCCGACGTGTTGTCGGCGATCTCGTCGGCGAGCGCACGCGCCGTCGGCAGGAGCGCCTCGGGCGCGACCACGCGGCTCACGAGCCGGCCGGCGAGCGCCTCCTCGGCCGGGAAGATGCGCCCCGTGTAGACCCACTCCGTCGCCTGGCTGATGCCCACCAGGCGCGGCAGGAACCAGCTGCTGCACGCCTCCGGGACGATGCCGCGGCGGGCGAACACGAAGCCGATGCGCGCGCTGGTGGACGCGATGCGGATGTCCATCGGCAGCGTCATGGTGATGCCGACGCCCACCGCAGGACCGTTGATGGCGGCGATGACGGGTTTCTTCGACTCGAAGATACGCAGCACCACCTGGCCGCCGGCGTCGCGATGCTCTTCGGGCATCTGCGGCGCCGTGGCGCCGGCGTAGTCGAAGGTACCGCCACCGCTCGACAGGTCGGCACCGGCGCAGAACGCGCGCCCCGCGCCGGTGACGATGACGGCGCGCACCTGGTCGTCGGCGTCGGCGCGCCCGAACGCGTCGATCAGCTCGTGCATCATGCGGACCGTGAACGCGTTCAGCTTGTCGGGGCGATTCAGCGTGATGGTGAGCACGCGCCCATCGACGCGGTAATCAATGTGCTCGTAGGCGCTCACGCGGCGATGCGCTTCAGCTCGAAGTCCAGATGCTCGACCGTGCCCCCGCCGTCGAGCGCGACCGTATAGGCCCAGGCGCCGTTGGTGGCAATGAGCCGCTCGCCCACCACGCGCCCGCGGCGGCCGCCGGGCACCGCGACCTGGTCGCCGATCTGGATCCGTCCCGCCGGCGGGTTCATCGCCCGATCGCCTCCACGTGGAAGGTACTGTGGCGGATGTCGCCGATCTGGAACTCGACCTCGCCCGACGGGGGCAGCGGCTCCTCGGCGAGCAACGGGGGCGCCGGGTGCGGCACCGGCGCGGGTTTGCGACAGCCGACGGCGGCGAGTACGGCCGCCGCGACGACCACGCACGCGGCCCCCCGGGGCATCAGACCACCACCTCCGCCGCCGCCCCCGACAGCACGGCCTCACCGCGCTCGGTCTTGGCCGTGAGCACGATCTTGCCGGGGGCGATCTGCCACATGTCGGTGGTGATGGTCTCGCCCGGGAAGACGACGCCCGAGAAGCGTACCTCGAAGGCCTTCAGCCTGGCGGGGTCGTTGCCGCAGTACGCCTGCAGGACCGCGCGGCCGGCGTGGCCGTAGGTGCAGAGCCCGTGCAGGATCGGACGGTCGAACCCCCCCATGGCGGCGAAGCTGGGGTCGGCGTGCAGCGGGTTCATGTCGCCCGACAGCCGATAGAGGAGCGCCTGGTTCGGCAGCGTCTTGTAGGCGATCGATTGGTCGGGCGGCCGGTCCGGCGGCACGTTCTTGGAGCCGCTCGGCCCGCGCTCGCCGCCGAAGCCGCCCTCGCCGCGTGCGAAGATGCCCGACGTGCAACGGAAGAGGAGCTTGCCCCGCGCATCCACACTCTCGGTCTCGACCACCACCAGCGCGCCCTTGCCCTTGTCGTACATCGCCTTGATGGTGGGCGTGGTGGTGATGGTGCCGCTGGTGGGGATGGGCCCCAGCAGCTCGATGCGCTGCTCACCGTGCAGCACCATGATGGGGTTCACCTGCATGGCGCCGCCCAGGTTCAGCATGGCGGGGAAGGACGGGATGACGGCGAAGGTGGGCAGCACCTTCAGGTCGCCCTCGTACGTGAACGGCAGGTCGTCGGTGCCGCAGCCGACGCCGAGCGCATACAGCATCACGTCGCGCTCGACGTAGGTGTGCGTGACCGACCCGAGCTTCTTGCCCACGGCGGACAGATCGACCGGCATGCGGCAGAACTCACACCGATTGACGGCTCAGGTCAAGGGGCCGTATCAGGTCCGCATGACGGGCGAGCTCGCGGAGCGGACGGCGATCGTCACCGGGGCGTCGAGCGGCATCGGCACGGCGACGGCGCGCGTGCTGGCGGCCGCCGGGGCGCGGGTGGTGATCGCGGCCCGGCGCGCCGACCGGCTCGAGCAGCTCGCCGCTGAGATCCGCGCGCACGGCGGCACCGTCGCCGTACAGCCGACCGACATGCGCCGCGAGGACGACATCCGGCGGCTGGTCGCCAGCGCACGCGAGCGCTTCGGCGGCGTCGACGTGCTGGTCAACAACGCCGGCCTCGGGCGGAGCGCGCCGCTCAGCAGCGGCGCCACCGACGCCTGGCGCGAGATGCTCGAGGTGAACGTGCTCGGCCTCTGCATCGCGACCCGCGAGGCGATCCAGGACATGGACCGCCGCGCCGTCGCCGGCCACATCGTGCACGTCTCGTCGATGGCCGGGCATCGCATCCCGGGCGCCGACAGCGGCGTCTACGCCGCCACCAAGTTCGCTGTGCGCGCGCTCACCGAGGCCCTGCGCGTCGAGCTGCGCGCCCGCCAGAGCCCCATTCGCGTCACCGCCGTGTCGCCGGGCTACGTGTTCACCGAGTTCGCGGAGGTGTTCTCCGGACGGCCGGGAGCCGATGCGGCGCTCAGCCAGCGCATGAAAACGCTCGAGCCGGCCGACGTCGCCGAGGCCATTCGCTGGATCGTCACCCGCCCACCGCACATGGAGGTGCACGACCTCCTCGTGCGCCCGACGGCGCAGAAGAACTGAGCCACCCGCGGCGCATGGCCACGACCGGCGACGACCGGCAGGGCATCGTCGCGGCCGCCGGGGCGTTCGTGCTCTGGGGCCTCGTACCCGTGTTCTGGAAGGCGCTCGCGCACGTCGATCCTGTGGAGTGCCTGGCCCATCGCTTCGTGTGGTCGGCGGCGTGCGCGGCGGCACTCGCCGCGTGGACGAGCCCCGGCGCCATCCGGGCAATCGTAGCGAGCGATCGCCGCGCGGTGGGGGCGCTCGCGCTCTCGGGGGCGCTGATCGCCGCCAACTGGCTGACGTTCATCTGGGCCGTGCAGCAGCAGCGCATCCTCGATACCAGCCTCGGCTACTTCATCAACCCGCTGGTCTCGATCGCCCTCGGCGCGTTCCTGCTGCGCGAGCGCGTCGCCGGGGCCCGCCTGGCGGCGGTGCTGCTCGCCGCCGGGGCCGTGACCTACCAGACCATCGCCCTCGGCCGCCTGCCCTGGGTCAGCCTGCTGCTGGCCGCAACCTTCGGGCTGTACGGCTACGTCCGGAAGACCGTCGCCGTCGGATCGCTCGACAGCCTGGTGATCGAAACCGCCCTGATGACTCCCGCCGCGGTCGCGTACCTCGTGTGGCGGAGCGCGCACGGAACGGCAAGCTTCCTCGGCGGCGACCTGGCCACGGACATGCTGATCGTGGCGACCGGGCCGGTGACCGCCGCCCCCCTGCTCCTGTTCGCCTTCGGCGCCCGCCGCATCCGGCTGTCGACGCTCGGCTTCCTGCAGTACATCGCGCCCTCGCTGACGCTGCTCCTGGCCGTGTACGCCTTCAAGGAGCCGTTCACGTCGCTGCAGGCAGTCACGTTCGGCCTCATCTGGAGCGCGCTCGCGCTGGTGTCGATCGACGCGCTGCGCACCTGACCGGCCGTTGCACATGTAGTCACCGGTGGCTACACTGAGCCGCCATGATTGCCACGGTGCGAACCGCCAAAGCCTACTTCTCCGAACTCCTCGAACGCGCTGCTGCTGGCGAAGAGATCATCATCACTTCAGACGGCCGCCCGAAGGCAAAGATCGTGGGACTCGGGCATGCCCCCAGGCCGTTTCGCGTGAACCATGGCCTGCTGCGGCGAGGCGGAGGCGGGCGGTCCGCCGACGGTCTCGTGCGAGAGGACCGGGACGCTCGGGACTGACGCGGTGTATCTCGACACGGCGATTCTCGTGAAGCTGCTGGTCGCCGTGGCATGAGCGGGGTGACGGGAGGACCGATGCGGAGCCTGCTGGTGGTCGCGCTCGCCACGCTGGTCGCCGGAACGACGGAGGCGAAGGGCCTCAGCTGCCGGCGCGCCGTGCTGCTCGTCTCCGGCGCGCCGCTGCTGTCGTCCGGGCCGGCGGGGAGCGACACCCTCATGGTCGAGCAGCCGATGGTGTCGATCCAAAGTGGCTGCGGCCCGCGCGTAGCGCGGCTCCGACCAACCGGCTCTGGCGCCGTCCTGCGGGCGCGCTGGAAGCGGTGCGGCGACAAGCGGCGCGTCCGCCTGCGCGCCACCGTCAGCGAGACGTGCACACTCGCGGAAGGCACGCTCCGGTACACGGTCGGGCGACGGCGACAGCACCGCACCTTCGTCGCGACCGCTGCCCCCGCGGCCCCGATCACCTGCAACGACCCGAGCACGCTCGCGGCGGTCGAACGGCGCATCTTCGCAGCGCGGGGCTGCAACGTGGCGAGCTGCCATGGTGTCGCGCAGTCGGGCGGTCTCGATCTACGTCCCGGTCGCGCATACACGAGCCTGGTGGGCGCGGCGGCCAGCGGCGCCACCGGACGGCACCGGGTCGTCGCCGGCGATCCGGAGGCGAGCTTCCTGATCGCCAAGCTGCGCGGCACGCTCAGGGCGCACGAGGGCAGTCGCATGCCGCTCACCGGGGCGCCGCTCAGCGACGCCGAACTCGGCCTGGTCACCACGTGGATCGCCGGCGGTGCGCCGGCGGACGGGCTCGTCCCGGACAGCCCCTGTCTGCCGCCGCCCGAGTACGTGCCAACGCCTGCACCAGCCCCGCCGCCGGGCGGGTTCCAGCTCGTCCTCGACGGCCCCACCCTTGCCCCCGGGGAGGAACAGGAGGGCTGCCTGTGGATTCGCGCCCCCATCACCGGAGACTTCGTTGCGGCGCGCTTCGAGTTCGCCATGAACCCGGGCACACACCACATCCTCCTCTACGAACAGACCGGCACCGTGCCCTACGCCAGCGGGTGGAACCCGGGCGACGTGGCCTGCACCGGCTCCGGCAGCGCGAACCCCAGCGCGCCGGTCGCCGGCGCGCCCGAGGCGCCCTACTACGAGGTCGCCTACCCCACGGGCGTGGCCCGTGTGCTGCGAGCCGGCACGTATCTCGGGCTGAACGCGCACTACGCCAACGGCTTCGCGGTGCCGATCCAGATCAAGGCCTGGATCAACGTCCACCCCTACCAGGGGACCCCTGTGCACCGAGCCGAGAGCTTCCTCGACCTCGACGACATGGCGTCGATCGTGGTGCCGCCGTTCTCGCAACGGACGCAGAGCGGCCGCTTCTACAACCCCGGCCCCGGCTCGCTCGCGCTACTCGACATCCAGGGACACATGCACAAGCGCGGCGTCCGCTTCACGGCGTGGCGCGCCGGCGGCAGGACCGATGCCAACATGCTCTACGAGTCGTTCGACTGGGGCCACCCGGCGACGCGTGCGTTCGCCCCGGCGCTGGTGCTCGCCCCCGGGGACGGCATCGACTACGAGTGCGTGCACGACAACGGCGTCACGCGCGGGGTCCGCCGCGACCGTGGCGGCAACCCCACCACGCTCTTCTTCGGCCTGGGCGCCGACGACGAGATGTGCGTGCTCACGGGCACCTTCTACCGCCGCTGAGCATCGCTTCCCTCCCGGCGGCGTGCGGTGCACCACCGGAACGGCGGGCGGCGCTGCCCGCGCGCGGCCCCGTCGGTTGTGCACGCGGGCGGCGCCGCAGGACCGGGGGTGATGCGGCTCCGCACCACCACGACCCCGTAGGGATTCCACGTCGACACGTTCCAGAGGATGTCCGCGGCGCTCGTGCCGATGACCTGCGTGTAGGCATCGATGACGTTGGGACCATAGAAACGTCCGACGTCGAACAGTGCCCCGAAGGACGGGCAGCCAGGCAGGAAGAAGTCCGGCGGCCGCGTCGGATCGGTTCGGGCGCACACCGCCGGGCCGGCGTCCACGCACTGCGTGTGGAACAGCACGCCGCCCGGCCCGTACGGTTCACCCACCACCGACGGGCCACCCGGCCGCAAGTGCGGTGCCGGCGGCGTCCACGGTCCCCAGGGATGATCCGCGAAGCGGATGCGGATCGCGCCGGGGGCGGGTCCGGGCCGCGCGTTGGCGGCATCGGCGAGCAGGTAGTCGGCCAGGTCGCCACCGTACAGCATCACCCACTTGTTCACGGGCGCGCCGATCCAGCTGACGGCCATCTGCGCGACGATCGGGTGCTCCTCATGCGGGCTGCCACCGACGACGCCGTCGAGCGCGAGCGGCGCGGCCTCCGACTGCCGGCGCGTCCAGCGCGGCTCCCCACTCGGATCGACGCCGGCGTAGTAGCGCGGGCGCAGGCGTCCTCGCCTGCCGGGACGGAGTGGCAACCGGTGCGCCATCAGATAGAGCTGCGCCTGGCGGCCCTGCTCGCCGGTGAACAGCGGCCGCCCCCAGACCAGCACCGCGCCGTGCCCCGACCCGTAGTCGCTGCCGCACCGCCGTCCCGTGAAGCACCGGACCGTGCGTGCGGTGGCGTTGATGAACTTGTTGGTCGCGAGCCGGGCGACCGAACGGAAGCGCGACGCCTCCGCCGGATCCTGGATCGCGATCTCCTGGTCGTGCGCCACCGCGAAACGCAGGCTGGCCCGCGAGCCGTCGTTCTGGGAACTGGTCGGATCGACGCAGACGCCGGTCGGGCTCGGCTGACAGGTCGTGCCGGGCAGGCAGCCCGCACCGGTCGCGCGGTCGCAGAGCACCGGAATCTCGAGCACCGACGGCAGACACTCGCCCACCTCCTGCGTGCAGGTGAGGCCTTCCCGTCGCGCGCACGCCGGGGCGCTGCGTGGCGACCGGCGCGTACAGCGTACGATCTGGCCACGGCCCAGCAGGGCGAGCGCGCGGGTGCCGTCGCTGAACCCCGCGAGCGGCACCTGGCCGTAGGCCATGGGCAGCGATTCGGCGCCGCGGAGAACCGCGATGGGTGCGAACTGCTCGGGGGCCTCGGGGCGTGTGACGAAAGTGAGCGGCGGGACACCGGGGGGATGTGCGAGCGGCAGCGTGGCGACCGTGTCGTCGTTACGGGGCTCGCCCTCGCACAGCGATCGCGCCGTCGCCCAGGTGTCACCGAACAACATGACGAGCTGGCCCTGGTGCTCGAACGTCCACCCGAGATCCGTCCCGTAGAGCTGCAGCCCGGAGGGGGATGGCGCGGCGCCCGGACCGACCAGTCTGCCGAGGATCTCCGGCGGCAGGGCGGTCTGCGCGCCTGCACGGGCCACTAGGACGCCCCACAGGAGGAGGAGCGGACGACCGATCGGAGCACGCATGCCGAGAACCCGCGCCGGGATCAGGCCGCTCCCGGCAACCACCAACGCTCGAGCGCGAGCTCGACCGCGGCGAACGGTTCAGCGCGGACGACGTCGTCGCCGCCGTGGGTGCTGGCGACGATCCAGCGCCCGACGTCGAGCCGATATATCTCGAGCGTGCGCGCCAGGGGATCGACGAACCAGAGGCCGTCGACGCCCTCGCGCGCGTAGATGTGCATCTTCCGACTGCGGTCGATGCGGCCGGTCGCGGGGGAGATCACCTCGCCTCCCAAGAGCGTGGCGGCATGCGCATGCGGCGACGCCGGGCGTGGGCTGACGATCAGCTCGCCGTCGACGATCTCCGCCACCTTGGTGTCGGGAACCTGCATCAGATCCTCGTAGGTAGCCCGTCGTTTCGGCTGCGACATCGACGGAACGATAGCATGGCCATACGACGTCCGGGTAGCAACGGACGTGCCGTCGATCGCGCCGGTCGCATCGAGCGCAACCGGGGTCGTAGTCGCAACACCGGAAACGAGGCGTTGCGCCACGGTCTCGCGTTGACACGTCCGGGCACCCTGTGCGCGAGGTGGCGCCATGCGTCCCTGGGCGCTGATGGTGACGATCGCGCTGGTCGTGCACGGGTCCGCCGACGGCGCCGCGCGCGACTGCCCGACGACGGTAGCGAAAGCCCTCGTCGGCTGCCTCGGACGCGCGGCGGATGCCCTGCGCACCTGCACGCGGCGACGTGGCGCGCCGTGCGCGGCGGACGGCGCCGCGTCCCGTGCAGGGGCGCAGCTGCGCCGGAAGGTCATCGCGCGCTGCCCGGAGACCGCCATCTGCGCCGCGCACTACCCACCGCCGTTCGGCCCCGACGTGCTGGCGGCTCGGCTCGCGGCCACCTGCCTCGGCACGGCGGCCGCGCTGGTCGCGGGCAGCGCCGACACGCTCGGCGGTACGGAACCCCGCGCCTGCCTGGCGGCGCTCGCCGCGGCCTCGACGCGCCTCGCAGTGCGGACGCTCGCCGCGACCGCCACCTGCACGCTCGCCGGCGACGCATGCCGCACGGCCCGCACGGCGGCGCGGATCGCAACCGCCGAAGCCAAGGCCCGCCGTGCCGCCGGACGGCGCTGCACATCGGCGGGGCTGGCGGATCCCGCCGTGGCCGGTGTGCTCGCCCGCACACGGGCGCAGACGGCATGCGCGCTCAGCCAGGCGCTCCCGGCGGCGGCCGCGTGCGCCCCCGCGACCGCCGACGCGTTGGTCGATCTCTGGCGTCTACCGACGCCGCGCCCGGGCGCGACGCGCCTGGCGCAGGTGTCGAGCTACGATCGGACCGGGGGCAACGCCGACCTCGGCATCGGCCCGGACACGGCGCCGTTGCTGGCAACCCTCGGGCTCCCGGTCGTGCAGCTCGACTTCTCCTACCTCTATCGCGACGGCGACCGGTACGTCGTCTTCGACGAAGTCGGCCCGGGCGTCGTCTGGCGCATCTGGATGACCGGGCTCGACGCGCTGCTCGCCGGCGGGCTCGCCGGCGACGTGGCCTTCGAGCTGGACGACGACAGCGTGCCCCGCCTGCGGCTCGACCGCGCGCAGCTCTTTGCCGGCGCGACCGCTCCCTTCCTGGCACCGCTGGCGGGCGATCGGACCGCCTCGAGTGGCGGCTTCTATTCCGCCGTCCCGATCGCGTTCGCCCGCCGGCTCCGCATCACGACCTCGACCGTCCCCAACTGGCTGCAGATCACCTTCGCGCGACTTCCACCCGACCAGGTGCCGGCGAGCTTCGACCCTGATACCGACCTCTCCGCCGTGGCGGCGTTGCTCGCACGGGCCGGCGACCCGGCGACGACCGTCACGCCGGCCAGCGTCGACGAGACGGCGCTCTCGATCGCGCCCGGCAGCACGCAGGTGGCGTGGTCGCGGACGGGCGGCGGCACGATCGTCCGCCTGGAACTGCTCGGACCGTCCGGTGCGGACCTGCCCACGGGGTTGCGCCTGCGCGCCACCTTCGACGACACCGCCGCGCCGCAGGTCGACGCGCCGCTGGACGATTTCTTCGGCGCGTCGCTCGGCGCCGGCGCGCGGAGCGTCGCCTTCGGTCGCGACGGTGAGCGGTTCTACTGCTACTTCCCGATGCCGTTCCGCGCCGGTGCCCGGCTCGAGGTGCAGAACGACGGCCCCGCGCCGTTCGACGGCTGGTCGCTACGTGTCGGTACCGTGGACACGTTCCCCCCCGGCCCGCCCACCCACTTCCACGCTACGCCCGGCGAGGCACACCTGGCAGCCGACGGACGCGACTACCTCCTGCTCGAGCGGACCGGTGCAGGACACGTCGTCGGGGTCGTGATGACGGTCGGCTGCGGTGCCGCCGGTCAGTGCCAGCTGCCGAACCTGCCGGGCGTCGACGGCGCCCACCTGGAGGGCGACGAGCGCATCGCCGTCGACGGCAGCCGCTGGCCGCAGTGGCACGGCACGGGTCTGGAGGACTTCTTCGGCGGCGGCTTCTACTTCATCAACGGCGCGTTCGCCCTGCCGACGCACGGCAACCCGGTGCAGGTCCCGGCCACGACCCCCCGCCGTCCGGGCTCGAACCTGCGCAGCGTCTACCGGCTGCTGCTCGGCGACGCCATCCCGTACGAGACGGGCATCCGGCTCGCCATCGAACACGGGCCCGTGAACGACGTGCCGGCCGACTTCTCGAGCCTCGTCTTCCACTACGTGCAGTCGGGAGCGGCGCTGGTCGAGACCGACCGCCTCGCGATCGGCGATGCGACCTCGGAGGCGGCGCACGGCCTGGCGGTCGACGACCGGGCGGACGTGGCACTCACGTCGGCCTTCCGCGGCGACGCCAGCGACGTGTCGGTCGCGGCGACAGGGATGACCGCGCGCACGACCCGCTTCCGGGTCGCGGTCGATCCGTCGAACCACGGCGTCCGCCTGCGCCGCCTGGCGGATCTCGGCGGCGGCCGGCAGGCGGCACGTGTCCTGGTGAACGGCGCCTTCGCCGGGGTCTGGCGTTCGACGGAGGTCAACCCCTTCCTGCGCTGGGCCGACCTCGACTTCGAGGTGCCGGCCGCCCTCACCGCCGGGCAGACCCTCCTGCGGATGGAGATCGACGCCCGCGACTCACCCGCGCAGTGGACGGCGTTCGAGTACGTGGCGTTCAGCCGCCGCGACGTCAGTGCTCTCGACGCTCGATGAGCAGACTCTGGATCGCCCGCCCGATCCGCCCGCTCTCGTCGTGCAGCGCGCTCTCGGCCAGACCGACACCATCCGGCCCGGGCAGGGTGACCGCGTCGAGACACACCCACTCGCCGACCGGGAGCCGGTGGAGGGAGATGGTCAGGTCGGGGTTGATGAACATCCACTCGTGGAAGGGCAGCACCCAGCTGACGCCGTTGCCGAAGTCGGCCACCGCCGCCACGCGCTCGAGCGGTGACGGGGGCTCGCCGGCGACCACCGGGTAGCGCAGGCGGATCCAGTCGGTGATCGGTCCCGGCTCGGTCCAGGAGCCGCGCACCGCCCGATGCTCGGTGGCGTGCGAGTGGAAGGCGACCTCGTCGCCGCCCCAGCCGGGCCGGAGGAGCGCCGCCGCCGCCGGGCCGGGGACGGTCGGGGCATCGCCGAGACCGGGCGGCAGCGCGAGCGCTCGGGCGCGGATACGGAGCATCGTCCCGCGCGCGACCTCCTGCGTCCCGGCGCGGAGCGACGCCTCGACCAGTTGCACCTTCCGCCCGGGACGGAGGACGCGCGTGGTCACGTCGAGCGGGGCCAGCGGCACCGGGCGGAGCAGTTCGATGGTGAGGCGGGCCGGGTGCATCGGCCCATCCGCCGCAACGCCCGCCGCCGCGCGCGCGAGCAACGCCGCCACCGGGCCCCCATGGAGCGCGTCCGGCGACCATGGCCCGCGGGCGAGCGCGGTCGGCACGAAACGCGTCCCGTCGGGCTCGAACAGGGCTTCGGGCATGCCGGCGGGGTATAGCCGCCCGCCACAGGCGACACCAGGTGAGCTGCCATCCGGGCGCATTTTCTCGTTGACGCCCGAGCGCATCAAGTACCGTGACCGCGAGCGCTCCCCGCAAGGCATGAACACGCTCGTCCTCTCCGCCGGCGCCGCGGGCAAGGCAAAGATCGCGGCACACGCCAAGGGACCGAATCTGAGCCTGCCCGCGCTGCCCCTCTCCCTGCCGCTCCGCGTCCAGCTGCGCGCCGAGAACGGCGGCTGCTGGGAGGCCACCTACGGCGGCGCCGGCGTCGTCCGGAACGACACGGTCGAATTCAAGGGCCGCGCCAACTGAGCGGGCACCGTCCGCCTCACCACGGCACCGGCTTGTAGTCCTTCAGGAACAGGCCCCACACGTGCTCGCCGGTGCGGAACCCCGAGAAGATGGGGTCGACGATCCGTGCCGCCCCGTCCACCACGTCGAGCGGCGGCGAGAAGTCGTGCTCGGCGCGCTTGCGGTCGGCGAGCGGGGCCGCGTCCTCGTCGGTGACCCAGCCGGTGTCGACGCTGTTCATGTGGATGCCGTCCTTGACGTAGTCGGCCGCCGAGGTGCGCGTCATCATGTTGAGCGCCGCCTTGGCCATGTTGGTGTGCGGGTGCCGGTCGGTCTTGAACTCGCGGTAGAACTGCCCTTCCATCGCCGACACGTTGACGATGTGCTTATCGCAGGTCGGGGCCCGGAGCATGAGCGGCTTCAACCGGGCGTTCAGCACGAACGGCGCCACCGCGTTGACGAGGTGCACCTCCAGCAGCTCGATCGACGACACGTCCGCCAAGGTCAAGCGCCAGCTGTTACGGTCGCGGAGATCGACCTGCTGCAGATCGACATCGAGCTGGCCGGCCGGGAAGATGTCGTGCCCGCGCTGCCGGTCTTCGTCGAGGAGCGCCACCTGGCTCGCGCGGGCCGAGTCGACGAGCACGCGCTGCGGCGCGAGCGCGGTCGTGCCGCCCAGGCGCTCGTGGCCGGCGAGCAACCGGCGCGCTGCTGCCGGGAGCGACGCTGGCGCATCGGTCTCGGCGGCGATCAGATGGTCGTAGAATCCGACCGGGCGCCGGACCGTCTGGCACGCATTGTTGAGAATGACGTCGAGCCGATCGTAGTGCGTGACGAGGTCGCGGCAGAAGGTCTCGACGCTCGGCGTGTGGCGCAGGTCGACCCCGTACACCGCCAGCCGATCGGCCCAGTCCGCGAAGTCGGCCTCGCGGGCGTAGCGCTGCGCGGCGTCGCGTGGGAAGCGTGTGGTGGCGATCACGCGCGCGCCCGCGCGCAGGAGCTTGATGGCCGCCTGGTACCCGATCTTGACGCGCGCGCCGGTCACCAGCGCCACCCGTCCGGTCAGGTCGGCGGTCTGATGGCGCTTCGACCAGTTGAGGTCGGCGCAGCGCGGGCACATGGCATCGTAGAAGACATGCACCTGCCGGAACGGGGCCTTGCACACGTAGCACTTGCGTGGCGCGTGCAGCTCGGCGCCGGCGGCGGGCGATCCGGATGATGACCCGGCGTCGGCCGGAGTCGTGCCCGGTGGCCCCGGGAGGGGTGTCGGATACACGGGGGCCCGGCGCAGCGTGCGCATGCCCGTGCGCTCCAATACCTCGACATCGGCCCGGCGTACGTCGTCGCGCTCCCGGCGCCAGAGGGCACGCGCCAAGCGTCGCCGCTCGCGTTTGTCGGGCCGTGAGACCTGCCCCGCGGCAGTGACCAGCCGGCGGCGCAGGTCGGGCTCGACGAGGCTCAGTCGCGTGTGGTCGGCAGCCAGCGCCTCGAGCACGTCGGCGCAGCGTCCCAGCTCGGTCACCCAGTCGATCACGGTGGCGCAACCTAGCAAATCGCCCACCGCGCTCAACCGCTGCCCCCGCCGTGCAGGGCGGTTGACGCGAACCGGTGGGCGATGAAAGACACGCGCTCGTGGGCATGCTGGATCGCGCCGCGCTCGGGGACCTCACCCACCGGACCGTCGGCCACTACGCCGCCACGGCCGACGCGTTCTGGGACGCCACGCGGGACCACGATGTGCGCCAGAATCTCGACGCGCTCCTCGCCCACATGACGGGACCGCCGCCGTCCCGCATCCTGGACTTCGGCTGCGGCCCGGGACGTGACCTGCACCACCTCCGGGCGCTCGGCCACGAGCCGGTCGGGCTCGACGCCGTGCCGCAGTTCGTGACCATGGCGCGCCGGCACTCCGGCTGCCCCGTTCTGCAGCAGGACTTCCTGGCGCTCGACCTGCCGGCCGTGCACTTCGACGGCGTGTTCGCCAACGCCTCGCTGTTCCACGTCCCGCGCCAGGAGCTCCCGCGCGTGCTGCGCGAGTTGTGGACCGCCCTCCGGCCGGATGGCGTCCTGTTCGCGTCGAACCCGCACGGGCACGACGAGGAAGGCTTCCGGGGCGGGCGCTACGCCGTCTTCCACACGCCCGGAACCTGGCAGCGCTTCGGCGCCGCCGCCGGCTTCGCAGAGCTGGAGCACTACTACCGCCCCGCCGGCCAGCCCCGGCACGCGCAGCCGTGGCTCGCCACCGTGTGGCGCAAGGTGGGCGCGTGAGACGCCTGCGCGTGGCGGCCGTCATCGGCACCCGCAACGAAGAGCTGCACATCCGCCGATGTCTCGACCGCTGGATCGGCGCCGGCTGCGACGTGGTCCTGATCGACAACGACTCGCACGACCGGACGGTTCCCATCGCGCGCCACTATCTCGGGCGGGGACTCCTCGGCATCGAGCGGTTGCCGTGGCGCGGCTGCTTCTCGATGAAGGACCTGCTGGTACTGAAGAACCGCATCATGCGCGAGCTCGATCACGACTGGGTCATCCACGCCGACCCGGACGAATGGCATTGCGCGCCCTGGCCCGGGATGTCGCTCGTAGACGCCATCCAGCGTGTCGACGCCGCAGGCTTCGACTGCATCAACTTCCACGAGGCCGTCTTCGTGCCGTGGGCACACGAGGATTTCACGACCGTCGACTACACGCGCGCCATGACGACGTACTACTTCTTCCAGCCCAGGTACCCGCATCTCGTGCGCGCCTGGCGCCGCGACCTCGACACCGACAACCTCGCCACCGGCGGCCACCTCCTCGGCAGCGGCACGATCTACCCGATCGACTTCATTCTCCGCCACTACATCGCGCTCAGCGTCGAGCACGCATGCGCGAAGTACGTCGGGCGACCGTTCGATCCGAGCGAGCTAGCCATCGGCTGGCACGTGAACCGCGCCAGGATCCAACGCGCGGGCTTGACCCTGAGGCCGTCGCCGCTGCTACGGCGACTGCAGCAGTGGGATTCTGTCGACTTCGACTGGTCGGCGCCCGCGACGCGCCACTTCTGGGACTGGGGCGACGAAGACCGAGCTCAATCGTTCTGACAGACCCCCCACCCCAGCCCGCCGAGGCCGCCGAGGACCTGACTCTTTCCGCACACCGTGTTGCGCAGGCCGGGCCGGCGCACGGTTGCGAGATCGACCCCCAGACCGAGGCCGTTGTTGCCGAGAATGGTGGAGTTCTTGAGCTTGGCCGCTACCACCCGGACGCCCGTCTCCCCATTGTCGTTGGCGGTCAGGTTGACGGCCGAGACGCGGTCGCCGAAGACCCCGGAGTTGGTGTTGTTGCTGGCGGTGAGGTTGGTGCCGCGCAGCCTGCCGACGGCGAAGCCGGTAACCCCGTTCTCGGTGGCGCTCACGTCCGTGCCGGTCAGCCGCTCGACCCAGAGGCCGTATCGGGAATGGCCGTGCGAGGTCACCTGTTCGGCCTTCACGCGCGTGTCGAACTGGTAGCCGATGTAGAACGCCCCCTGGATACCGCTGCGGGCGTCGTGCAGATCGACGTTGCTGATGCGGAGCCGCGCCCGATTATACGTCCAGTACCCGATGGCCACGGCGTTGAAGTCGCCGCCTCCGATCCGCCCCGGGCTGGGGGTCGACGAGAGGATCGTGCAGCGCACCCCCGCACATTCGACGGCGCCGAGGGTCGAGGGAGGGAACGGCCCGGTGATCGAATGCCCCTGCATGTCGAGGGTGGCGTTCTCGAGCAGCCGGACGCCAACGAACGCCCCGCCACAGCTCATGTCGGTCTGGAGGACGGCGACCTCGTTGTCCGGCACGATGGTGTTGCAGGCGGTTACGTCGAGACCGAGGCTCGGACGCGCCACGATCGTCACGGCAAGTACGAGCAGTGCACGGATGATCATTCGAGAGCGCCCCTGGTGAACGTATCCCACCGGGCCGCGTGGCCGTCAATACGCTCTTTCGTAACGCAGCGCAGCCGCCGCACTTCACGAGAACAGCGACAGCTGCCGGCGCGCGTCGGTGAGCGTGTCGAAGTCGGGGCCGGCGACGAAGCGCAGGATGGCCTCCGCGATCGGACGCAGCTGGTGGGTCACGTAGTGATCGTAGTCGGGCGGCGCGGTGAGCGCCCCCACCGGCTCCGGCCCCGCCCGGGTCACCACGTAGCGGACGATCCGCCCGACGTCCCCGGCCTGCTTGCGTGCGGCTTTCACGTGCGCCGGCGTGGTCTTGGTGTAGCTGTCGAGTGGCTTCCGGATCGCCTTCCGGTAGGCCAGCTCGGCGTCGGCGCGGCCGGCGCGCAGGTCGGCCACGAAGGTCCGGATGAAGTCCGCCACCGGCTGATCGTTGAACACGAGCAGGAGGAGCTCGCGCTGGAAGCGCCGCGCCACACTGCTCCAGTCCCGCCGCACGGCCTCGAGGCCGACGATGTCGAGCGCGTCCCCCGCGGGGCCTGCCACCAGCCCGGCGTAGCGCTTCTTGCTGCCCGTCGCCCCGCCGCGCACCTCGGGCATGAAGAAGCGGGCGTAGACCTTCTCGAACTCGAGCTCCAGGTAGCTCGTGCACCCGAATTCGCGCGTGAGCGCCGTCGCCACCGCATCGTCGATGGCGGCGCGCAGTGCTTCGGCGCGCGACGCCGCGCGCGCCCCGTCGGCCTCCCCCGGATCAACAAACAGCGCGTCGGTATCGCCATAGTCAACGAACAGCGAATCGGTGTCGCCATAGATGACGCGATGGCCGCGTGCCTCGACGGCCGCGGCCGCGAGCCGGATCACGTGCTGCCCGGCGGTGGTGATCGCATTCGCCACCGCGGGCGAGAACAGGCGCGAGGCCGGCGAGCCGAGGACGCCGAAGAGCGAGTTCATGAGGATCTTGGTCGCCTGCGCCCGTACCGGGTCGCCCGCGGCGCGCGCCTGGGCGCGTTCCTCCGCCAGGCGCGCCACCAGCTCGGGCAGGATGCCGGCCTGGTCGCGGCGGAAGGCCGTGCCCCCGGGCGTGCGGATCACCGCGTCGGCCGGCGCATCCGCGGGCGCCTGGGTCAGCGGATCGACGTTGAAGGTGCGGATCAGGCTCGGGTACAGGCTCTTGAAGTCGAAGACCAGGATGTTGCGGTAGAGCCCGGGGCGCGAGTCGAGCACCAGGCCGCCCACGATGCCGGTATCACTGTCGGGCGCGCGTACCGACGGCGCCACCCGCCCGCGCGCCCGCAGCGCACCGAGATAGAGCGAGTCGACGGACGCGATCGCGGCGCTCACGCGGTCGAGCTGCATGCCGGTGGTGAGGCTCCGCCTGACCGCCAGTTCGACCAGCCCCGTGCGCGCCAGGATGTCGAGCACCAGGCGCGCGTCCTCCAGGTTGTAGGCGGCCAGGTGGGCGGGGTCGTCCCGGTAGGCGGTTTCGATCTCGCCGCCGCGGTCTTCGCCGGCGATCAGCTTCCCGCGTCCGGCGAACATGCGCGCCGCCGTCTCCAGGCGGTAGTCTTCCAGCCGGATGAACGCGCCACGCATGAGCGCGAGGCCGTCCAGCACCACCCGCCCGCACAGCACGGCGCGGGACTCGCGTGTGAAGCTCTGGTCGCGGTGCAGCGCGAGCTCGTCGTCGTTCCGCCCGAGGACGCAGCGCAGCCCCGCCTGCCGGCACGCGCGCTGGATGACGGCCAGGTCGAAGTCGCACACGTTCCAGCCCGTGAGCACGTCGGGATCGGCGGCGCGCACGTGCGCGAGGAACTGCTCCAGGAGCGTGCGCTCGTCGGGCACGACCTCCGCCCCCGGGACCGGGCGGTCCTTGATGATCAGCACGCGCTCCCCGCCGGCGCCCGCACTGGCGATGGAGTAGAGGTGCGCGCCGTCCGGGCTGGTCTCGATGTCGAACGAGAGGACGCGGAGGCGCGGGGCGAACTCGGCGGGCGCCAGCGCCGGATTGTGGTAGACGCGGCCCACGCCGGGGCGGGTCTCGAACGGGCCGTCGACGGTGAACGCGCCGCGGATGGCGGCGTCGATCAGGTAGCGGTACGCGAAGCGCAGGTCGGCTTCGAAGCACTCGACGCCCGCGCCGGCGAGCCGGGCACGGAGCGACGGCACGTCCTGCGGGATATTCACCTCGACACGCGCCACGGGCTCGTTCGCGAACGTGGCGAGCGTCGTCGGGTGAACCCGCGCCGCGCCACCCACGGCGCCCGCATCCTGCGCGCGCACGAAGAAGTACGGCGCCAGCCGGTCGTCGCGCACGAGCGCGGGCTCGCCCGATTCGAGCACGGCGTACAGGTGCACCTCCGGACGCCCGGCCACGACCCGGTAGGTGGGCGTCAGGATGAAGCCGCGCTCGACCACTGGGCGCGATCCTGCCCTGCCGGCACCCCCGGCGCCAGCGATCAGGCGGCGAGAAACGCGGCCAGCGCGCGATTGAACGCGTCGGGGCACTCGAAGTAGATCGAGTCCCGGCGGGCTCGACCACCACCAGCTCCGCCCCCGGCGGCTTCGCATGCGCCGCGCGCACCACCTCGAGCCGGAAGAGCTGATCCTGACCGCCGGCAATGACGGCGATCGGCAGGCGGAGCCGCGCCGGGTCGGGTGCGTAGCGCACGGCCATGAGCGCGCGCAGGAAGTCGGACGCGACGGGGGGATTGAGGGCCGCGATCTGCTCGTAGAGGAAGGTCCGCGCCGGCTCGCGACGCGGGAAGTCGGGAGCCAGCGCGGCGCGCCAGTCGAGCGGCGGGCGGGCGCCGTGGAGCTGGAGCAGGCGGGCGAGCATGGCGTCGTCGGTCAGCCCGGCGAGCGTACCGGTCAGCACCAGGCGGTCGATGCGCCCCGACGCCAGCGCGCAGCCGAGCACGCTCCAGCCGCCCATCGACTGGCCGACCAGCACGGCACGGGTCGCGCCGACGTGGTCGAGGAGCGCCTCCAGGTCGCCGGCGAAGCGCGCCGGATCCGGCGGCCCCTCGCACGTCGACCGCCCCCAGCCGCGCTGGTCGAGGAGCAGGCAGCGATAGTGCGGCGCGAAGTACGGCACCTGCTGCCACCAGGAGAGGTGGTTGCCGCCGGCGCCGTGGACGAAGACCAGCCACGGGCCGGCGCCGTGGGTCTCGTAGTAGAGGCGCGCGCCCGGCGTGTCGAGAAACGGCACGCCCGGACGCTATCGCCACTGCACCCGGATGGGAAGGAGTGCCGCCACCGGGCCTGGCAGGCCAAGAGCGATGTTGTCCAGGACCGACGCGCCGGCAGACCCCAGGCACGTGACCCCGGCGAGGGTCGCAGTTCCCTCGAGCGGAAACAGTGGTCCCGCAGCGCCGGCGCGCTCGATCGTCCCCTGGACCGTGCTCGGGAAGCACGGGATATCCTGGGTCGAGCAGCAGGTCTGCTGCAGGCCGCCGCGTCCGACCGTGACCGCGCTGCAATCGCGCGTACACGTACCTCCGGCCGCGCACGAATCCGCACGCGGCTGGCGGGCACACGGCAGCGCGCCGTCAAGACTCGCCCGCCGGGTAGTGAGGGCATCGAACGACAGCGGCAGCGTTGCGACCGGGTTGCCGCTCGGGGGACAGTCCGACGAGACCTCGAAATCCTTGTCGACGACCGGGGCCTGGGCGACACGCACGCGTCCCTGCACCTGACACCCCAGACCGTTGCGGCGGCCGCCGCGGCAGACGCCCCTGGCCCCCACCTCGCTGCCCGAGCATTGCGGGCAGACCTCCGTCGGCGTCGTGATGAAGACGTCGGTCAAGAGAGCGAGGCGTGCCGCAACGTCACCGGTCGCGAGGTCGACACGCACGTGCGGAGCCGACGCGAACCGATTGACGAGGCACACCGGCGTCGCAGCAAGGATCGGTATGGGGGGGCCGAAGGTCCCGGCAGACGCCGCCGTCCCCTCGCACGTCGCAGCGACCGGGTCGCAGCTGCCGAATGCCACGTCCAGCCGCGCACCACTGGGGAACGGGAAGTTGTGACCGCCGCCGTTGTATCCGATGTCCAGGTCCGACCCGACACTGGCAACCTCGAGCGTAACGCCCCGCGGCGCTGGCCCCTGCACCCCCGGACGCAGCCGGAAGGTCCCCGGCAACGCGAGCGCCCCCGGCCCCGGGAGCGCCGCGATGTTGTCAACGAAGGTGCCCGTCGGCGGGATGCAGAACGTCGACGCCAGTCGCCCGGGATGTGCCTCGCCGTCGCGCAGGTCGCCGGGCACGGCGCCGGTCTCGCTGATGCTCGTGACGCGCAGAGGCCCCTGCGTGAAGCCTTGTCCGAACGCACCCGGGCTGGGGGCGCCGCCGGGGGAAGGATGCGGGCAGAAGAAACCGGCGCCATCGATCGGCGTCAGCGTGGATGTGCCCGTGGTGAGTGGCCCGAGTCCCACGGAGAGGGTGGACAGGAAGAACGCGTTCTCGGCATCGATCCGGAGTGGGCAATCGAGCGTCGTGCCCGTCGCGCCGACCGGCGCACATGCCTGCCCGTGGCGCGCGCCGCCGATGCACGTGCGGGCGACGCAGGTGGGACAAGGAAGGGCCAGCCTGCACGAGCCGGGGGCACCGCCGCAGTCGGCGTCGACATCACACTGTCCGGGACTCGGATACACCGGGTTGCCGGTGGCACCGTTGTGGCAGCGACGTGTAGCCGCCTGCACGTAGATGCGGGTGAAGAGATTGATGCCGAGGCTGGCCTCTCCCGTGACCGGATTGAGCGTCCCGTTGGCGTCGTTGGCGAATACGTTCAGCAGGCAGATAGGGGCGGGACCGCCGGAGATGGGAAGCGGGGGTCCGAAGTGGCAGCGGGCGTCGGGTCCACAGGTGTTGGCCTGCCCCCCGCAGTCACTGTCGGCGGCGCACGCCCCCTGCCCATCCGTGCCCGGTAATCCGTTGAGACAGTGGCTGGTGGACGCGACGCCGCGCGAGCAGGTACTCGGGCTCGGCCCGTCGCTGCCACGGAGCTGTACGGCGCCGTCCCCGACACAGACGGTGGTGAGCGGGATGGTGGCGCCGTCGGGGATCGGCGCGGGCGGCGTGACACGGTTTCCGCCACCGCCGAAATAGAAACATCCGGGCGAGAGCGACGCGCGTGAGCCGTCGTTGAACAGGAGTGCGCCCGAGGCCGACCCCTCCGCGATTGGCGCCACTACGATGCATCGTTCGCCTGCTGCCACGTCGAGGCAGTCAGTATCCAGGGTGCATGGCGCGTATGAGAAAGAGCACACCGTCCCGCCGCAGCGTCCCAACGAGCCGCCGTCCTGGGCGGCGCAACCGGCGTCGCTGAAACAGGTCCGGGACCAAATTTGCGTGCACACGCCGCCGCAGCTCGACGCGGCGCGACTGATGGTGAACTCGAGGCGGCCAAAGGGACAGCGGGCGCACTGGCAGGCGTGCTCGCCCGTCGCCTGGCACAGGTCGCGAACGAAGCATCCGCTCGGGCTGGCGGCCGGGTCGCATTCCTCGCCGCTCTCGATCCGACCATTGCCGCACGCCGCCGGGGTGGACGTAGTCGTGACGGAGGTGGTCGTGGACGTGCTGGTGGCCGGTCGCGTGGTGGTCGTGCGCGCGGTCGTGGTGGAGGTGAGCGGGGGGCGTGTCGTCGTGCTGGTCGTCGCCGTGCCGGTTGCCGTGGTGGTCGTGCGGGTCGTGGTGGTGGTCGCCGTCGGCTGTTCGCACCGGCAATTCCCGTCGCAGGCGTCACCGCCCGCACACGTGCCGGGTCCGTCACATTGTTCGTCCTTCCGCGGGTCCACTACCCCATCGCCGCACCGTGAGCGTGCCGCGGTGAACGGCGTCTTCGGCTGGCGGGGGAGCTTGAGCGAGCCGGCCCACCGCTCGCAGGTCGCATCGATCATCGCACGCAGACGGAGCGGCCCCGTAATCCCCGGACAGCTCCCTGACCGGTAGACGGCCACCACCTGCGTCCCGTCGCGTGTCCCTTTGAGCCGTGCACGCGCAGGCGCACAGGCGCTCAAGCTGAGAGGCACCTTCCGTCCGCTCGCCGTGTACTCGACGAGCTCAGGGCCGGTCGCCTGTCCGCCCGGCGCCACCACGATGGGCCGGGGCGCGGTGACGACGTAGCGGTCCGGCGCACAGATCGGACGCTTGGCCGCGACAGCGAACGGTGGAAACCCCCAAGCGAAGACAAGCACGGCGACCGCGGGCACTAGATTGAGCATGGCCCCCCTCGGAAGAGGGCACTCGCACAGCCGTTCGCACGCTGTCAAGTGCGCTACGTAGTTGAATCAACTCAGCGGATTGAAGCCTGAGCGCTCGCGCTGCAGTCCGCGAAGTCGAGCGTGCAGTCCTCGGCGCACTTCACCTGCCCGCCGGGACGCGAGCCGGCCGGGCACTCGACGCCGCCCGGGTCGCCGTCGCACTCCTCATCCCCCTCGCGCGTGCCATTGCCGCATTCCCGGTCCGGCGAGAGGGTGGTGCTGGTGGTGGACGTGGTGCTGGTCGTCGTCCGGGTGGTGCTGGCCGGCAGGCACGTGCACGACGCCGTACAGACGGCGCACAAGCCGGTGCCGTCACCGTCGCACTGCTCGTGGTCCTCGTTGGCCGGATCGAACTTGCGGTCGCCGCATTCCGACCGGGTCGCGCGGAACGGCAGCGGCCTGCTCTTGCCGTACTTGAGAGTGCCCCGCCAGGTGGTGCAGCCCTCGTCGATCAGGGCGCGGAGCCGGAGCGGGCCGGACACGCCGGGACAGCTCCCCTTCGGGTAGGCCGCCGTCACCTTGGTGCCCTTGTTCGTTCCCGCGATCCGGGCTCGTGCCGGTGTGCACGTGCCCAGGATGAGCGGAACGCGGGCGCCGACCTGGTCGTACGCCACGATGTCCGCGTCGCTCACCTGCCCACGGGATCCCGACAGCAGCGGCGCCGGCTCCACCACCACGAACCGGCGCGGGATGCACGGCACGACCTTGGCGACCCCGGGCGTCGCCGCCAGGACGGCACCCAGGGTCACGGCACAGCCGATTCGTATCGCCAGCGCTCCCATGAACGGCGCCGAACGTCTCACGGCGCCTTTTGTACGGTCAAGCGGGCATACGGGAATCCCCGCAGCGGAAACGCCTTGCAGGTACAGGCACGGTCCAGGATGCTGCGGCGCGATGCCCGGCGCCGCGATCGCCCTTCTGGCCGTGCTGCTCGCGGCGACACCAGGCCGGGCGATCGAGCCTGCGCTCCTGCCCGTCGACCTGGCCCTCTCCGCCAGCGGGCGCAACTACGACGACCTCTGCTTCTGGCGCGATCCGACCGATGCCGAGCAGACGCTGGTGTTCGTGACCGCGAAGGACGCTCGCGTCGTCGAGGTGTTCGGGCTCGGGACCGGGACGCACCTCGCCAACGTCGCGGGCTTCACGATCCCGAACAACTGCGACGTGATCGGCAACCTGCTCGTCACCAGTGACCCGGGCGCACGCCGCTTCCTGGTGCACGCGCTCCCGGGGCTCGGTCTGCTCGGGACCGGCGGCACCGGGCTCACCGACCCGCAGGGGCTCGCGCTCGGCACGTTCGCCGGCCAGCAGCTCGCCTTCGTGACCGACCACGCGCAGGGGAACGTGCACGTCTACGACCTCGCCACGCTGGCGCCGGTGGGAACGTTCCCGACCGGGCTCGGTGGGCCGGAAGGGACCGCCACCGACGCGTTCCACGACCGCGTCTTCGTGGCCGACGGCCGGACCGGGACGGTGCGCGCCTTCAACCCTGCCGGCACGGTCCTGGGCGATTTCCCGGCCGGCGCGGTCACGGCCGAGGGTGAGGGGATCGCCGTCTATCGCTGCGGGGCGGCGGGCTGGATCGTAGTCGCCGACCAGCGCGAGTTCTCGCAGGCGCCGGCCGAGTTCGAGGTCTTCGAACGCACCACCTTCCGCCACGTGGGGGCATTCGTGCTCCAGGATGCGAGTGGCGACTTCACCAACGCCACCGACGGCATCGACGTGTTCCAGACCCCCACGACACGTTTCCCCGCCGGCGTCTTCGGCGCCTGTGACGACTGCCTCGACGGCGGCGACGACATCGACCTGGTCGGCTGGGACCGGGTCGCGGCGGCCCTCGGCCTCGCGGTCTGTCCCGACGGCGTGCCGCCGGGGTGCGGCGACGGCCGCGCCGACGGACTCGGCGAGCAGTGCGACGGCGCCGACAGCAGCGCCTGCCCCGGACGCTGTGCGCCGGACTGCACATGCCTGCCCCCGCCACCGCCGGTGCTCGTCGACCTGGCACCGGTGGCCGACACATTCGTCGAGAACGGCACCGAGGCGGCGTGGGATCACGGCGTGTCCGATCACCTGGAGGTCGACGCCACCCCGACCGACCTCGCCTACCTGGCCTTCGACCTGCACACGACGCCGGGCCGGGTCACGCGCGCCGAGCTGACGCTGTCCTGTACCAACCCCTCCGCGGACGGCGGGACGATCTATCCGGTGCCCGACGCGGGATGGATCGAGGGCACGCAGACCGGCGTCGACGCCCGCAGCGCGGGCGGTCCCGGCCTCACCTGGAACGATGTGGACACCAACCGGAACGGCACCCTGGACGCCGCCGACGCCTCGCCCTGGGTCCCGGACCCGACGCGTCCGATCGCGACCCTCGGCCGGGTGGCCCTCGGGCAGGCCGTCACCGTCGACGTGACGTCGGCGTTCCAGGCGGGGGCGGGACGGTACGCGCTCGCCATCCGCAGCGCCTCGACCGACGGCGCCCACTACGCGTCGCGCGAGCACCCGACCGCGAGCCGGGGCCCGCGTCTACAGCTGACGCTGGTGCCATCCTGCACCCAGGACGCGGAGTGCGACGACGGCAACCCGTGCACGCTCGATCGCTGCGACGGCGCCCCCGGCTGCGCCCACGAAGCCGCCGTCGGTGCATGCGACGACGGCACCGCCTGCACCGACGCGGACGCGTGCGTGGCCGGGTCGTGTCGCGGCACGCCCCGCTGCGGCAACGGCGTCCTCGACGAGTCCTGCGGCGAGCAATGCGACGGGCTGGTCACGGCGGCCTGCCCGGGGAGTTGCCGCGCCGACTGTATCTGCACGCCGGTGACACCCGCCGCCGCGGTCATCGAGGCCGATGCCTGGGTGAGTTCCGACCAGCCCGGCACCAACTTCGGCGCCGGCGCGCTGCTCGAGGTCGACGCCGGGCCGGCGGTGAAGCGCGCCTTCCTGCGTGTGCGCGTGAGCGGCGTCGCAGGGCGCGCCGTGACCGACGCGCGCTTGCGCCTGCAGGTGGCCACCGCGCTCAACTCGCAGAGCGACACGGGCGGCGGGGTCCGACGGGTGGCGGCCTGCACGTGGGACGAGCGCGCCGTCACCTGGGCCAGTCAGCCGGCGATGGATACCCCCGTGCTCGCGAGCGCGGGGGCGGTCGCGCTCGGCCAGACGGTCGAGTTCGACCTGACCGGCGCGCTCCCGGGCGACGGCGCGTACTGCTTTGCGCTCGCCAGCCCGTCCGTCGACGCCGTGCGCTATCAGGCACGCGAGGCGGCCACGGGCGCGCCGGTGGTGGTGATCGCGGTCGGGGGCGCCACGACGACCACGAGCATCACCACGACCACTTCCACGACCACGACGGGCACCGCGACCACGTCCACCACTACGACCACAACGAGCCCCACGACCACGTCCACCACCACCACGACCACCACCAGCACCACCACGTCCACCGTTCCCGTGCCGGTGGGCGGAGTCGTGGAGGCGGACGTGTTCGTGGCCTCGGATCGACCGGGCACGAACCTCGGCGCCAGTGCGTTGCTGTCGATCGACGCCGGGCCGACGATCCAGCGTGCCTTCTTCCGCGTCCGGGTGAGCGGCCTCGGCGGCACTCCCCCCACCGCGGCCCGACTGCAGCTCCAGGTGGCCGACGTGTCGCGCGCCGAGAGCGTGTCGGGCGGTCGCCTGCACCGGCTCGGCCCGTGCGGGTGGGACGAGCGGACGATCACCTGGAGCACGCAACCCGCCATCGACGGCCCGCTGCTCGCCACCGCCGGGGCCGTGGCGCGGCGGCAGGTGGTCGCGTTCGACGTGACCGCCGCCATCGCGGGCGACGGTGCGTACTGCTTCGCGCTCGACAGCGCGTCCACCGACGGCGTGGACTACGGAACCCGCGAGGGCGCGAGCGGGCGTCCGGCGTTCGTCGTCTCGCGCTGAAGCAGGCCGGCGTGACCTGTTCCCGGCGCCCTCGACAATGCTACACAGCGCCTCGCCCATGGCACGCACCTCCAGACCCGCGGCGTGGCGCCGCCCCTTGCTCGTCGAGCGAACGAGCCGCCGGGTCCGCCGCGTGCTCCTGGCCGGCGCGGTCCTGGCGCTCGCCGCCGGCCGCGTCCGGGCACAGACACCCCCCGACGGCACACCTGCCGGCACGACCCTGCCCGCACCCCCCAGCACAGCGCCTCCGACGCCGGGCGCGATCGGGACGCACTCCGAAGTCGTCACCACGCAACTCCTCGCGATGACGGCGGACCTCGCCGGCGCAGGCGTGGTGGCCGGATTCGAGACGGCCGTGTCCGAGGTCCGCCGCCGGGTCGCAACGCGATGGCTGGAGACGGCGCGCCTGCTGAACACGCTCCCCCGCCAGGCAGCGCTCGCGGCCCTTGCCTCCGAGTGGCGCACCCTGCAGAGCGAGACCGAAGACCTCCGGACCGCCATTGCGAAGCACACGGTTCGGAGCGACGGGGATCTGCGCACGCTCACTCGTCTACGCGACGCCTGGAGCGGGACCCTCGATCATGTGCGCGGCGACGGAACGCCGGCACCCATCGTCGCGCACGTCGAGGCGACCCTGGGCACCATCGACACGAGCCGCGGACTGTTCGAGAAGGAGAACGCTCGACTGCTGGTCCTGCAGGACGCGTTGAGCCAGGCGCTGGAAACCTGTGACGACGCCCAGGTCCGCATCCAGAACATACGGCGGCAGGCCGTCGGCCAGATGCTCCGGCAACGCACGGTCCCGGTGTGGAAGTTCGCTGGTGTCGGGAACGCCCGCGAGCCGGCGCGTGCCATCGATGCGTCCGCTGAGATCAGGACGCGACTCCGAGGTTTACGCGCGTACCTGCGGGCCCATTGGCTCGGCTTCGTGTTCACCGCCGGGCTCACGCTGGTGCTGGCGTGGATGCTTCGTCGCCCCCGAACCGTCGCCTCCACGGCATCCGCGCTCGCCGCCCCGGTTTCGACGGCACTGCTGGTGACCATCGCCTGTACACGCCCATTGCGTCCGGCGCCGCCCTGGCTGCTGCAGCAGGGGCTGTTGCTGGTGTTACTGCCGGCCGCCCTGACCATCCTGCGTCCAGCCGTCGGGGCACACGCGGGGCGTCTGCTCTACGGCCTGGCCCTGCTACTGCTCGTCGACGCCGGCCGCGAAATGTTGCTGGCCAACCCGTTCGCCGAACAGGGGGTGCTCATCGTGGAGATGGCGGCCGCGACCATCGTCCTGACCTCGCTTGCGCGCAGCGCACAGCCGTCCGGGGACCAATTCGTCCACATCACCCCGTGGGTACGCACCGCCGTTCGCCGGCTGTTCTGGGTCGTGGCCCTCGCCACCGCACTCGCGTCACTTGCGGCCGCCGGCGGGTACCTCGATCTGGCCGACTTCGGAGGAGGCGGCGGGCTCTACCTCGCCGGCACCGCCATCGGTGTGGTGGCCATCCGCAGCGCGCTGACGGGCGTCCTCGGGCTGGCGCTCGTGGCCACGCCATTGGCGAGACTGCGCACGGTCACGACGCACGGCGCCACGCTCACGCGGATCCTCGGCCGGTTGGTCGACTTCGCAGCGCTCGGGTTCTGGGGCCTGACCGCGCTCCAGAGATTCGAGCTGCTCGTCCCCACCACCACCGCCCTGCAGGCCGTGCTCACTGCGCCCCTGCCCGCCGGCCCGCTGGATATCTCCGTCGGCCGGGTCCTTGGCTTCGTGGCCATGGTGGTCGTGGCCTGGCTCGTCGCCAGGGTCACGGTGGCGGCGCTCGAAGGAGATGTCTACCCGCGGCTGGCGCTTCCGCGTGGCGTTCCCTACGCACTGTCGACTCTCGTCCGCTATGGCCTCCTGTTGGGGGGGTTCCTGCTCGCGGTCGCGAGTCTGGGCCTCGACCTGACACATCTCACCCTGCTGGTGAGCGCCCTCGGGCTCGGGCTCGGCTTCGGCCTGCAGCAGGTGATCAACAACTTCGTGTCGGGGCTGATCCTGCTCTTCGAGCGTCCGGTCCAGGTCGGCGACGCGGTGCAGCTCGGGGAGCTGAGCGGAGACATGCTCCGCATCGGCATCCGTTCGAGCGCCATCCGGACTCCCGACGGAGCCGAGGTGATCGTCCCGAACTCGCAGTTGATCGAGCACCGTGTGACCAACTGGACGCTCTCGGATCGCCGGCGGCGGGTCGCCCTGACGTTGCGGGTGGCGTACGGCACCGGGGCGCGCCCCCTGCTCGCGTTGCTGCTCGCGGTCGCCCAACGTGACCCACGCGTCCTGACGCAGCCGGAGCCCGAAGCGCTCTTCACCGGCTTTGCCGACACCGGCCTCGACTTCGAGCTTCGGGTGTGGACCGAAGACAGGCGGTGGATACAGGTACGCAGCGACCTCGCGGTGGCGGTTCAGGACGAGCTGACGAAAGCGCACATCGAAGGGCCCACTCCCCGGTAGCCTGGACGTCTCCGCGCCTGCCGGCACTTTTGTGACGCTCGCCCCCTTCCCCGCGCCCGCCCGTCAGGCGCCGCCCTGGCACACCCGTTGCTGCCTGCCCGTTGTCGATGTCGACTGGCGCACCCGCCTTGGCCCGGGCGGCGCCCCGGACGCCCTGGGACGCCGCCGCCCGCTCGCCCGTCCAGGAGCGTTTCTACCGGGAGCTGATGACGCAGAATACCCTGCCGTCGGCGCCGGAGATCGCCCAGCGCATGCTGGTGACGGTGAACCGCGAGACCGCGCGCGTCGACGACCTGGCGAAGCTGATCGCACGCGACCAGGCGCTCACCGCGCGCCTGCTCCGGCTCGCCAACAGCGCGTTCTTCGCGCTCCGCTGCAAGGTGAGCAGCATCTCGCACGCGGTCACGCTGCTCGGCTTCAAGCGTGTGCGCGACCTGGCACTCGGGCTGTCGGTGTGGGGCGCGTTCGACAAGGACGATCCCGGCGCACGGCGCTACCGCCGCCGGATGTGGATCCACACCTCCACGGTCGCCGCCACCGCCAAGATGCTGGCCGAGCGCACCGGTGCCGACAGCGGCACCGCGTTCGCCGCCGGGCTGCTGCACGACGTGGGCAAGCTCGTCCTCGGCCTGCGCCTCAAGGACACCTACTGGAGCATGCTCGACGACGCGCTCGAGAACGGGCTCACCGCCGCGGAAGCGGAGGTCGAGGCGCTCGGCTGCCACCACGGCACGGTCGGCGGCTGGCTGCTGCAGCTCTGGCAGCTGCCGCCCGAGGTGGTCGACCCGGTGGCGCGCCACCACGATCCGCTGTCCGCCGAGCACGGCTTCGACGTGACCCTGGTGGTCGCAATCGCCAATCGCCTGGTCGACGCCACCGACCCGAACAACGGCGTCGCGCGCCAGGAAGTGCTGGCCGAGGTGCGCGCCTTCGCGCCCGGGCTCCTCGGCACCGAGGAGTGGCGCGAGATGTACGCCGGACTCAAGGGCGAGCAGCAGGCGATGTCGAGCATCTTCGCGGCGTAGCCGGGCTGCGCCGGCACGCTGCGCCGGCACGATTGACAGCCACACACGGCGCGGGCTAGGCGCCGGCATGCGCTCCATCTGGATCCCCCGCACCGGCGCCCCCGAAGTCCTCGAAGTCCGCGACGGCCCCGAGCCCACCGCCGGACCCGGCCAGGCGGTCATCCGCGTGCACGCGAGCGGCGTCAACTTCGCCGACGTCATGGCGCGTCTCGGCTTCTACGCCGACGCGCCGCCGCGGCCGTGCGTAGTGGGGTACGAGGTCGCGGGCACGATCACCGCCGTCGGCCCGGGCGTGACCAGCGACCTGGCCGTCGGCCAGCGCGTCGCCGCTCTCACGCGCTTCGGCGGCTACACCGAGGTGATCGCGGTGCCAGAGGCGCAGATCTTCCCCATGCCGGCACGCATGACCTTCGAGGAGGCTGCCGCCATCCCGGTCAACTACCTCACTGCCGTCCTCATGCTGCGGCGCTTCGGCAACGTGCAGGCGAGCGACACCGTGCTGGTGCACGCCGCCGCGGGCGGCGTCGGCATGGCCGCCATCCAGCTCTGCCGTATCGCCGGCGCAACGGTCATCGGCACGGCGTCGGCGAGCAAGCACGCGCTCCTGCGTCAGGCGGGAGTGGCCCACACGATCGACTACCGCACGCAGGACTTCGAGACCGAGGTGAAGCGCCTCACGGCCGGACGCGGCGTCGACATCGTGCTCGACGCCACCGGCGCCTTCAGCAAGAGCTACCGCTGTCTGGCGCCGCTCGGCCGGCTGGTGATGTTCGGCTTCTCGCAGGCCGCCACCGGCATGACGCCGAGCTGGCTCTCGGTGCTGCCCAAGTACCTCACCATCCCGTGGTTCCACCCGGCGCGCATCATGAACGACAACAAGGCCGTGATCGGCGTCAACCTGGGCCACCTGTGGGACCACATCGACCTCCTGCGCCGCGAGATGCTCGCGCTCCTCGCCGACTATGACGCTGGACGCATCGCCCCGGTGGTGGGGAAGACGTTCCCGCTGGTCGAGGCGGCGGCGGCGCACCGCTACCTGCAGGAGCGGCAGAACGTGGGCAAAGTCGTCCTGACGTGCTGATGCCGGGTAACGTGGACGCCTGGGGCTTCGACCGCTAGAAGGTTCGAGTGACGCATCTTTCCAGCGACTTGCCTCTTGCGGCCATTGCACCGCGCCGGGGCACGGGACCACGCTCGATCCGGGCCACGATCGTCCTCGGGCTGCTGGCCGGCGCGCTCGCTTGCGCCCCCACGCAGGTGCCACCTCCGCCGGGCCCGCCGCTCCGCATCGGGGTGTTCACCGACAACCCGCCCATCGCCTTCGATCAAGGCGGGCAGCTGGCGGGCATCGAGATCGATCTGGCTAGCCAGCTGGCCCCCGCCCTCAACCGGGAGCTGGTCCTGCTCCCGCTCGGGCGCGAAGAACTCATGCCCGCGCTCCTCGACGGCCGCATCGACGTGATCATGTCGGGCCTGACCATCCCGTCCACCCCGGACTACCGGATCGCGTTCGGCGATGCGTATCTGCACACCGGCCTGGCGACGGTCGTCCGGCAGCCCGACGCGGCGGCGTACGATTCCCCCGCTGCGGTCATGAACACGAGCGGGCCGGTGGGCGTGGTGGCCGGCTCGGCGGCGGCACAGTTCGTGCGCCAGTTCCCGAGCGCTCGCATGGCCCAGTACCTGCTCCTGGAAGACGCCGTGCGGGCGCTGCAGCAACAGCGGGTCAAGCTGGTGGTGGCCGAGGCGCACCTTCTCGGGTGGGTGGTCGCGCGGAACGATGGCCTTGCCGGCGTGTGGGCGCTGCTCGACGACAACCAGCTCGCCTGGGGCTTCCGCGTGCACGACAACACGCTCCGCGATGCCGCCAACGCCGCGCTCGATCAGTGGCGGAAGGACGGCCGGCTGAACGGCATCCTGCGC
Organism: uncultured Binatia bacterium (SeqCode); assembly: GCA_964618895.1. Lineage (GTDB taxonomy): Bacteria > Desulfobacterota > Binatia > DP-6 > DP-6 > CAZUDO01. The sequence continues at coordinate 7,933 of CAZUDO010000087.1, read as the reverse complement.
CGCTGGCTGCCCTACTGGCCGGGCCTCGGCTAGCAAGCGGCGGAGGCCCTCGGCATTTCGGCGAACGCCGCCAAGGTCCGCCCGCATTGGGCAAGCCAGGCGTTGCGGACCCGGATCGAACGCGAGCAGCTCGCCAGCGCCCGGCAGGTCGTCCGTCCAGGACGCGCTCGCAACGCGACGGGCCCCCACGTGAGACGTGGGGCTCAGGGGCCGACGAGCACGATCACCGCCGGCCGGCCGGTGGTGCTCTCGTGGGCGGTGTAGTCGACGCCGTCCCCGGTGCCGTATCGCGCAGGTCGAACTCGACGGGCGGGCAGCGGCGTCACTGTCAACGCATGGACGGCGTACGACTCCCTGGCGTACCGCGCTCCGGCAGCAGGCTCGACACGGCGCGCACGGCGTTCCGCCAGGTGGTGCAGACGAGACAGTCGGGCGTGCCGGGCGCGGACGCGCAGCTTCGCAGGCGGCCGAGGTGCGGGGCGATCCCCGGGGTATGCAGCGCGGCCGCCAGTTGCCTGCGGGCCGTGGCGAAGGCGCGCGCGACCGTCGCGTCGGTCGGCGGGACGATCGCCCCGGCCGCGATTCGCCCCAGGCATGTCGCCCCGACCGGCTGCATGCCCTGCGTGCCGACGACACACGCCATCATGGCTGAGACCAGATCGACCAGATGCGTGGTCACGGCGGTGCCCAGCCGTGACTGCACCTCGGCCAGGGCGGGTGTCCGGCGGACACGCCCCAACGCCACACGCGTCGCGGCGTTGACGGCGTCCCCGTGGGTGCGGATCACGTCGCGGAGATCATGCCCGTCCTGCCGCCGAGTGCGCGTGGCGAGGGCGCGAAGGAACTCGCGTTCGGCACGCGCGATCACGCCCCGCGTCGTCGCGTCGAGGGGGGCATTCTCGACCCGTCCGACGAAGCTTCCACGGCAGAGCACGGTAGCATCGAGATCGCGCTCGCCGTTTGCCGCGAGGCCGGCGAGGCACGTGTTCTCGGCCTGCGCGCGCGCGTGCAGGTATGCCACCGCGGCGGCGGCCACCGGGGCGGCAAGTCGGCCCGGGCGATCGGGCGGCCGGAAATCGGTGCAGTACGTAAGGTCGCAGCGTCGATCCCCCAGGCCGTCATAGTCATCGTCGACCTGGAGTGGATTGGCCACACCGACGCAATTGTCGAGGGGATCGAGAACGCCGTCCGCATCTCCATCGCCGATGGCGAGGCCGCTTCCCGACAACCGCACGCCGCCGAACGGCCCGGGCAGGAGGTCGAGGAAGTCGACGGGAGTCGGCGGGGGCACCACCGGTACGAACGTCATGCTGGGGACCTGGAAGATGACCAACAGCACATCGAGCTCATCACCGTCGTGGTTGAGGTCGGCTCGTTGGTCGCCTTCGAAGACCAGGAACAGGACGCTGTCCCCCATGACGACATACGGCCGGCGCCACCCGAGACGCTGCCAGACCTGATCCGGCCCTTCGGTCACGGCGATGCCGGTGGTGATCACCCGCGACGCGCCGCCCAGGCCGTCGAACGCCGCCACGTGCATCACCGTATCGTCCGTGTCCCCGTCCCGGTTGAGATCGCTGTTGCCTTGCTCGCGCTCGGACACGCGGAACGCGACGATGCGATCTCCGGCCACGAAGTCGCGCGCCGCCAGCCCCGTTTCCTCCCAGGCCTCCCCACTCGCATCGTAGCGGCGGAACCGGGGCACGAGGTCGGTGGTGTCGGGGTCACCGTTCAGGCTCTTTCCTTCGCGCGCCTCGGATGCCAGGATCACGACCCGCGTGCTGCACTGTTTTCCGCATCCCGTCGTGATGCCGATCGCATCGGCGGCCGCTTGCGTCGCATCGGGCGTCGGCGACGGGCCCGCATTGCCCCATCGCCATGCCGTCAGCGTCTGCGACGTGGCGTCGATGACCGCCGCGACGTCGCCGCTGGTGGTGACGGCCGAGGCATCGACCCCCAGCTCCCTCGTCTGCCCCGTGCGCGCATCGTGAACCCAGGCCTTGCCGGGACCGGGCATGTCGATACCCACCGCACGATCGCCACGTACGGCGGCGCGGGCCGCCCTGCGAATGGTGACGAAGGGCGGGTTGGCGCCAGGCGCGAACGTCCGCAGCTCGGCGGTTGGTGCGCGGAAGTAGACCACGCGCGCGCCGGCGGCCAGCGGGTAGTCGTCGATCACGGCGTCGAGAGCGGCCGCCTCGTTCGCCTGCGTGAGTTCGCCCCCCACCGGGTCGAACACCCGTAGCACGTGCCGGCTCCGTTCGATCGTTGCCGCGACGATATCGCTTGCTTCGAGAATCGGCTCGCGGACGCCGGGCCAGATCTCGACCGTTTCCGCGGGAACGCCGGTCTCTGCGCCGCAGGACGCGTCCCCGGCCGTGCGGGCATCGTGCACGTGTACCAGCATCGCCGCATCCGTATGCGTGATGATCCCGGCGGTCGCCCGGGTTCCCGGCACGCGTACCTCGTGGCACGCGCCGCCCTCGTACCGCGTGCGGACGACGACGGGCCCCTTCGCCTGGTGCCGCAGGTGGTGGAGATCGAAGCGTGAGGTGCTGGTCGTACTCTTGTCCTTGCGCTCGAGCCGGAGCACCGACAGGTCGGCGTCGGAAACACCGAAGAGTGCGCCGTCGTCGTCGACCCCCAGAGCCGGCAGGATACGGTGGCCGTCCATGGTGAAGGCCTGCAACAGGTTCGCGGTGCGCGGTCCGTTGGCGAGCGCCCTGTTCCATCGTGCCCCGAGGCACACATAGACTGGACCGACATCGAGAAAGGGGCGGCGCGCGCAGAACGTGCCGATCCCGCGCTCGAAGACGGCGAGCGTCGGGTACGCGGCGCGCGCACCTCGATGGTCGAGCGGAATGAGGACGTTGTCGTTCCCGTCGAGCGTGGCCAGCACCTGTTGGTTCGCGACGAGTTTGGATACATCGTTGAGCGGGGGGAGGACCGTGAAGCTGCCGAACATGTTGTCGGGCGTCGGGTCGCACTTGTCGCTCGGCTGGTGGAGCCGACCGATGTCGGCCGAGAGCTGCCCAGCGGTCTCGACGGTGATGCGGACGGGGCCGGTGAGCCCCAATCCGTCCGCAGGTGGAAGCGCTGCGTCGGTGTCGGGCATCGTGAAGACGAGCGTGTCGCAGCCGCTCGCACACGGCACCGGGAACGTCGGGGTGATCGGCGCGAGCGTCGTGTTCTTGCTCGGGTCCGCCGGATCGGGAGTGAAGGTGACGCTCACCGTCGAGGCTCCACTCTTGAACGGGGCCCCACCATCGCACGGTCGTCGCTCGATGCGCACGTGGTTGTACCATTCGACCTGCGTTCCGCGCTGCGGGGAGACCAACCGCTGGGGCACGGCGCCCATCGTCGACCCGTAGAGTCCGTGCACCGGAGGGATGGTGTTGCAGCCGGCGTGGGCCCGCGGGACGGAACACACCGACAGGCCGATGAGACAGAGGCTGGGAAGCACGTGCCGACGCGGCGCCATCGCCGACTACCTCCCGCCGGTCGAGTCCCCGGGCGTCGACTGCCCGACCTGCGAGTCGGTCAGCACGAATCCCGGCATATCCGCCGCCCGAAAGAACGCCCGTACCGCCGCGGGCAGATGCCCTTCGGCTTCGGCGAACCCGACGACGCGCGGATTGTACAGCCGCACGCGCCGGCCCATGCGCGCGAGCTCGCCGCCGCCGGCTGCGAGCAGGTCGCGCGCCCAGTCGAGGTCGCGGCCGTAGGTCATGGGGATGACGTAGCCGGTAGTGCGGCGGTTTGTGAACACGCGGTTCACGTGACGCATGACGTAGGGAAGTGCACTGCGCCGACCGTAGTCCCGGGCGGGGGTCGGATGCAACGGCCCGGGGGCCGGGTCGTCCCGCCACCTGGGGCGGGCACACCCCGTGACTACGCGCCGCCTCGCTCGAGGGCCGCAACTTGCGCCAGGTCGTGCACCAGGCCCTGCTCCGAGAAGATCGCGCGCGCGGCGGCGAGCGCCTCGTGTGCACCGCGGCCGGCGATGCGGAGCGACGGATCCCCGCTTTCGCCCAGGCGACGCGCGATCTCCAGGTGGGTGCGTCCCAGCTCCGGGCGGATGCCGAGCCGCTCGCCCTCGGCGATGCTGCGCTCCCACCACGTGACGGCCGTTCGCCGGCGCTCGCGCTGCCAGGCGAGCGTGCCGGCGAGCCGGTAGACCTCCGGGCGGCGCCACGCCACGAGACGCACCTGACCGAGCGCGCGACGCGCGATCCGGACGGCCGCGCGGGCCACCGGGGCGCCCTCCTCGATGGCGCGCACTTCGTAGAGCAGACAGGAGCGCAGGTACGATGACAGATGGAAGGGCGGCACCGTGCCGGCGCTCCGCACCAGCTCGGCCGCGTGCGCCAGCGTGGCCTTGGCTTCGGTCAGGCGCCCCATCAGGACCTGGACCTTCGACAGGACCCCGAGGGCGTAGATGTTGATCAGCTTGTCCTGGTGCTCGGCGTAGTAGCTCTCGCTGGCATCGAGGGCCCGGGGCAGCTCCCGTTCCTCGGTCAGCAGGAGCGCCGTCGCCATCTGCCGGTTCGACTTGGCCAGATCGTAGCCGTAGGTCTCCTCGATCGCGGCGATCCGGGGCACCCGTGACCGTGCGCCGGCGAAATCCCCCCGGTGGATGCGCTGCTCCACGTCGAGGCCGAGATACGTCGTTACCGGCCACAGTTGGCCGCGGCGGAGGTTCTGCGCGATCAGGTCGTCATCGATCGCGTCGTCGTCGTCGCGCCAGTCTCCCCGCAGCAGGTGGTGGAGATAGCGCATGAGCCGGAAGAGCATCTGCTCGCGCACGTTGGCCGGGTCGACCAGCGGCGCGGCCCGGGCGAGGAACCGCTCTCCGATGCGAAACGACAAGCCACCGTACGAGAAGATGCCGATGAGCGACGCGTAGATGGCGCCCGCGTTGGGAACGGTGTGGGGGTCGACCGTGTCCAGCCGGCGCGGCGTTTCCATGGTGTCGAAGAGGAAGCGTCCCGGGTCCGCCGTCGTCTGCGCCTGGGCGCGCGCGTACATGATCTCGATGACCTGGCGGTCGGCGTCGGTCGCGGGACGCAGCGGCCGGACCCGGTGCGGAACGTAGGTACGCCACAGGACGCGGGTCAGCGTGCTCAAGAACCGCATGCCGAGGCTGAGGCTCGTGTGCGGGACGAATTCCCCCAGGTACTCGAGCGCCCGGTTGAAGTGATGGCCTGCCTCGATGAGCTGACCGCGGTTGAACAGCGCGAGGGCGAGGTTCTTCTCGAGCAGGGCGAGCTTCTTGCGCTCGCCGCGTTCGCCATACAAGCGCAGGGTCAGCTCGGACGCCTGCCGGAAGAAATGGAGCGCCTCGTTGGATGCCGCCAATCGGGCCGCCTCGTCGCCGGCCTTGAGCAGATAGGGCTCGGCGCGCTCGAGCTGTCCGGCCAGGCCAAAATGGTACGCGAGCATGCTGTTGACGCCACCGGCGCCGCGCATGTGGGCTTCCATCGCCGCAGCGACGTGACCGTGCATCACCTTGCGATCGCCGGCCGGGATCGATTCGTAGCCGGCCGCCTGCACCTGCTCGTGACGGGTCTCGATCACCTGCGCGACGCGAGCGTGCAACTGCTCGCGCGTCGTGCGCAGGATCGATTCGTAGGCCACCTCCTGGATGATGGCGTGCTTGAACGTGAACACGTCGGTGCTCACCAGCAACTCGAGGTGGGCCAGGAAGTCGAGGTCGTCGTCCAGCGATGCGGGCTCCGCGACGATCTCGGCGAGCAGGGTGCGATCGAAGCTCCGGCCGATGACCGAGGCCACCTGGAACACCTGCCGCAGCCGCGGCGGCAGCCGGTCGATGCGGACCAGGATGACCTCGCGGATCGTGCTCGGGATGGCGACGGTGTGGATCTTCTCCGTGACCCGGAGCGCTCCGTCGCTGAGCGTCACCGCCCCTTCATCGAGGAGCGCGCGCACCACCTCCTCGACGTAGAACGGGTTGCCCACCGTCTTCTCGAGGATCGTGCCGCGGACGTGCGTCGGCAGGTCGTCGTGGGGGAAGAGATTGTCGATGAGCGTGCGGCTGTGGCGGGCATCGAGCGGATGGAGGGCGACCTCTACGTGGTCGGCGCCGAGGACGCGGCGGGCGCTCTCCAGAAAGCGCCCGGCCGTGTCGGGGAAGTCGGGCCGGCACACGCCCAGGAACAGGATGCGGTGCTCGCGCGCGAGCGGCAGGAGGGCCGTCACGAGCGCGATGGATGACTGATCGGCCCAATGCAGGTCCTCGAACACGAGCGCGAGCGGGCGCGCGGCCGCGAGACGCTCGAGCAGCTGGCGCAGGCTCTTCACGATGAGCGATTCCATCGCCGCGCCCTGGATGCCGGCCACACGCTCCTGGTCGGCGCCGGTGAGCGGGGCGCCCATCAGGGTGGCGATGAACGGAAAGATGTCGGCGGTCTGGTCACCGCAGTACGCCGCGACGGCGGCGTGCAGCTGCGGCCCCGCCTCGGTGGCGGGCGCATCCTCCCCGATGGCCGCCCAGCACCGGAGCAGGTCGATGAAGGGGTGGTAGCTGAGCGTCTGGCCGACCGAGAGGGAGCGGGCCTGCAGGAAGGTGACGTCGCGCGCGATCGGCGCGGCCATCAGCTCCGTCGTCAAGCGGGTCTTGCCCAGGCCCGCCTCGCCGATCAGGCTGACGGCGCCGCCCTGCCCGGCCGCGAGCGCGGTGACGACCGTGCCGAGCCGCTCGAGTTCCGCATCGCGTCCGACCAGTCGCGAGACGATGGAGCGTCGCGAGGTGGCACGCAGGCGGTGGATGACCTGGTGCTCCGAGCGTACCTCGAAGGTGGAAACGGGCTGATCCTTCCCCTTCAATGTGAGCGGCTTGAGGGTGCGGAACTCGAAGGCGTCCCGGGTCAGGCGATAGGTCTCCGGGCCGACCCAGATGCTGCCCTTGGGGCTCGCGTCCTTCAGGCGGGACGCGAGATTGACCGCGTCGCCCATCACGGTGAAGTCGCGTTTGTGGTCGCCGCCCACGTCGCCGGCGAGCACCAGACCCGTGTTGATGCCGCTGTGAATGTCGAGCGCAGCCAGCTTCGGATCGGTGCGGTTGAAGTCGTGGATGGCGCTGCGCATCTCGATGGCGGCGTTGATCGCGTTGCGGGGGGCCTCTTCGAGCGCCGTCGGTACGCCGAACAGTGCCATCACGCAGTCGCCGATGTACTTGTCGACCACGCCGCCGTGCCGCAGGACCGCATTCTCCAGCAACGTGAAGCACTCGTTCATGATCGCGGTCACGTCTTCGGGATCCATGCGCTCGGAGAGGGACGTGAAGCCGGAGATGTCGGCAAACAGGACCGTGGCGTACCGCCGTTGCTCTTCGTGCCTGGGAGGACCGGGTACCATGTGCGCGGTGCCGGCCACCGCACGTCGAACCTAGACGTGAGACCACGGGCCTTCAAGGGGGCCGGGGGCGGTCCCGCTCGAGGTCATGAAGGTGGCCGAGTTCCGCCGTCGTGGTCCCGAAGGTGCGCACGTCGCTCCCGTCCTCGGGTGCCTCCGGTTCGACGCCGACGATCACCTTCGGTCTGGACGCGGACGACCGCCGGGCGTGCCCGACTCCCGAGTCTTGCCATCGCGTCACTCCTGCATATGGCACGCCGCCGCCGGCCTTCACGGCGCTGTCGGGTCTTCTGCTTCGGGCACGTGGGGGTGATTGAACAACTACAGAGTCACTGCACGCAACCCGAAGTGAGGCGCAGCCGCTACGAGGTGCCGCGCTGCTGTGCACTTCATGCAGCCCGGCTAAGGATACGTCAACTTCCCCGCTTATCGTTCCTTCTGTGAAGCGGCCCCCCGGGTCAAGCGGTTTCTGCGTTCGTTACCTTCCTCTGCCCTCCTGGCGTTTCGCGGGGGTGGTGATGAGGGGACGTGGCCCTGGCGATCACGAGATCGGGCATCC
>CAZUDO010000086.1:0-6694 GCA_964618895.1 uncultured Binatia bacterium (SeqCode) | reverse complement strand
CTCGGCGACAACGGGTGGGCGGAGGCCGACAGCGGGAAGCTCGCGCGCCTGCGCGAGATCGCCTCCGTGATCGCTGCCAAGCAGGAGAAGGCGCTCGTCTTCACACAGTTCCGCGAGGTGACGGCGCCGCTCGCCGCCTTTCTGGCCTCGGTGTTCGGGCGGCCCGGGGTCGTCTTGCACGGCGAGACCGAGGTGAAGAAGCGCCAGGCGCTGGTGCGGCAGTTCCAGGAAGACGAGGACGTGCCGTTCTTCGTCCTCTCGCTCAAGGCGGGTGGCGCTGGTCTCAACCTCACCGCCGCCTCGCACGTGATCCACTTCGATCGATGGTGGAACCCAGCGGTGGAGAACCAGGCCACGGACCGGGCGTTCCGTATCGGGCAGACGAAGAACGTACTCGTCCACAAATTCGTGTGTCGAGGGACGGTTGAGGAGAAAATCGACCAGCTCATCGACTCGAAGCGGCAGCTTGCGCAGGATCTGCTCGAAGGCGGCGCCGAGCTGCTGCTGACCGAGATGAACGATGACGAGTTGCTGAAACTCGTCGCGCTCGACCTTCACGCCGCATCGCAGGAGTGACGCATGGACTACTACTACGACTGGAAACCCTACGTGCCCGTTGCCGCCCGTCGTCGTCAGGCCGCGCGCGAAGTGGCGAAGCTCGCGAAGAAGCGCCATCCCGTCTCGCCGGTGGTGATCGACGGTCGCAAGATTGCGAAGACGTTCTGGGGCAAGGCGTGGTGCGACAACCTCGAGCGGTACAGTGACTACGCGAACCGGTTGCCGCGCGGACGCAGCTACGTGCGCAACGGATCGGTGGTGGACCTTCAGATTGCGCCCGGCGCGGTGACCGCGATGGTGAGCGGGTCCGAGATCTACCGCGTCCAGGTGAAGGTGGCGGCGGTCGCGAAGACCCGCTGGAGCGCGGTCTGCAAGGACTGCGCGGGCGCCATCGACTCGCTGGTCGAGCTGCTGCAGGGGCGGTTGTCCGAAAGTGTGATGGCGCGCATCTGTCACGACCAGACGGGACTGTTCCCGTCGCCTGCGGAGATCACGTTCACGTGTAGCTGTCCCGACTGGGCCTCGATGTGCAAGCACGTCGCGGCGGTCCTCTACGGCATCGGCGCCCGGCTGGACGAACACCCTGGTCTTTTGTTCGCGCTCCGGAAGGTGGACCAGCAGGATCTCATCGTCAAGGCTGGCAAGGGCCTGCAGCGGGCCAAGAAGGGACCAGCGGCCGAGAAGGTCCTCGACGCTAGCGATCTCTCGGCGATGTTCGGCATCGAGATCGCTCAGGTCGCAAAGCCACGAGCAGCAAGTCGCGCAACTGCGGCCGCGCGAGCGCCGGCGAATCTGGCGGTCACGTCGAACCCGTCCACAAACCGGGTCAAGCGAGGCCGCAAGGGTGTTCCTGTCCGGGCATGACCCCCTGGCCGTTGGCCTTCATGGGATAGGGTCGGTAGGAACGAGTTGACATCGACAGGCATGCTCGAATAATTATTCGACCATGTCTCTGTCAGAAGTCCGGCTCGACTATGCGGGCTGTGCGACGCTGCTCCGCCAGCGTCTCGCGGAGCCCGCGCCGGGACGGATCCAGCTCGTCACCGGCCCGCGGCAGGTCGGCAAGACGACGCTCCTCCTGGCCCTCGCGGCCGAGCTGGGCGAGCGAGCCACCTACGTTGCCGCCGACGGCCCGGAGGCCGCACTTCCGGGGTTCTGGGAAAAGCTCTGGCGCGATGCCGAGGGGAAGGCGGCGGCGCACGGCAAGGCGATCGTCCTGCTCGACGAGATGCAGCACGTGTCCGGCTGGGCCCCCCGACTCAAGGCCGAATGGGACCGGCTCCGGCGCAGACGTCTCGCGGTACACGTCGTCGCCACGGGCTCGTCGGCGCTCCGCCTGGCCAGCGGCTCGAAGGAGAGTCTGGCCGGACGGTTCGAGCGGCTGACGATGGCGCATTGGTCCGCCCGCGCGCTCGCGCAGGCCTTCGACCTCGCGCCGGAGACGGCCGTGGACATGGTGGTTCGGATGGGGGCGTACCCGGGCGCGCTCGCGCTGGCCAACGATCTGCCCCGGTGGACGGCGTACGTCCGCGACGCCATCGTCGAGCCGGCCATCGGGCGGGACCTGCTCGCGCTCGCCCCCGTGCGCCGGCCCGCGCTCCTGCGTCAGGTGTTCGCGGTCGCGGTCGCGTCGCCGGCGCAGATCGTCTCGTTGCAGAAGCTCCAGGGCCAGCTCCACGATGCGGGTGCGCTGGAGACGATCGCGCACTACCTCCAGCTCCTCGAGGAGGCGTACCTTGTGGTCTCACTCGAGAAACACGCGGCCCGCCCACCGCGCCGGCGTGCGGCGCCGCCCAAGTTGGTGACGCTCAGCAACGCGCTCGCCGCCGTCGTCGACCCGCGGGGCATCCCGGATCCGACCCACGAGGCAGCCCGGTTCGGCGCCTGGGTGGAGAACGCGTGCCTCGCGTTCGCCTGGAACACGGGGCACCGCGTGTCGTACTGGCGCGAGGAGCCGCTGGAGGTGGACGGGGTCATCGAGAGCGACCAGGGCGCGTGGGCCGTCGAGGTGAAGACGGGTCCGTTCGGCGCCTCGGACCTGCGCGGGCTCCTCGAGTTCACGAAGCGCTTCCCTCGCTTCCAACCGCTCCTCCTCTGCGACCCCGGGATGCTACCGGCCGCCGACCGCCTCGGCGTGCCGGCCACGAGCTGGAAGCGCTTCCTGCTCGTGGGCCCCGGTGGTTCCTAGCTTCTTCGTATCCGGCTCGATCGGCCCGCGGGGTGAGAGCCGCGGTCGATCGCCGCGGAGAGCCAGCCGCGCCTTCAACTCACCCTGCCCCCGGGCCGAGAGGCTGAGGGGCAGAAGCGTGACATCGATCCTCTCTTGTCGCGCAACCGCGTCGCCGATTGTTTCCGCGAGCTCCGATTTGCCCGAGCCAACGTCGCCTGCCAGGACAACCAGCGGCGGTGCCCGCCCCCGGGCGCCGCCGGCAACGCGGTCAGGTCTGCCGAGCCTTGACACAGGGGGCGCCGGCGCTGCGCGCGACGTTGGTGCAGGCGGTTCATGTGCTGCTCAGTCGGTGTCGCGGAGCGGAGGCTACGCCGCTGCAAGCGATCGGGCTCCGCATCCAGGGAACGCGCGGGCGGCGCAAGATCGCGGTGGTCGCGGTGGCCCGCCATCTCTTGCGGATCGCGTACTACCTCCTGCGCGATGGGACGACCTACGACGCGCGACGCCTGGAGCCGATGCACCCCGCCGCCTGAGCGCCCGCGCGCCCTCATACGACGATCATCTTGCGTCCACGGCCGCTGCCACGGCGGGACGCAACGGACAGGGATCAGATCGCGTCGCGACTTGGCTCCCCACGGGAAGCCCGCCCGTAGATTGGTCGGTCCCGAGTCCCGCACGGCACCCTGTGCCGGCTCACCTGCGTGAGGCCGAGTACGCATGGAAGGATGGAGACTCCTGGCGCCGCGGCGGGGGCGACGAGGCGATCGTGAACGCGCTCACGCGCGACTGCTTCGGCGACGCCGAAGGCCGCGGAGGTGTATCCGGCATTCAAGGCGTGGCGTTGCGCGCCATCATGGAAGATGCCGCCGGACGACCGGGATCTCTTCGCGAGACGCTCGACTCCGATACCCGCGGGCGCGGACTACTTCGGAGCCGATGGGCGACTGCCTTCGGGCTCCCGATCCCCGGTCTTCCGGTCCGCGTCCTCATCGACGTCGAGATCCACGGCCGACGCCGCAGCGTCCTCGACCGCCCGCCACCAGGCGCGCGACTCCTTGTCCGAAGTGTTCCGTACGAGCTTCCCCGCCATGTTCACCCTCCCACTACGGTCAGTGCTCTCAGCTCCCTTGCCGCGCGGTTCTCACGCTGGAGCGCAGACAGGTACGGCATCTGCAAGCGGAGGCGTTGCTCTCCCGTGATGACCCGTCCGTGCTCATCTTTGCGCCGGAACGCCGTCCCTTCCGCCGTCGTCATGGAGAAGAGCTCGACGTACCGGCGCGGCGCCACTCCGACAAACGGGGCGAAGCAGACCTTCCCGGCCTCTGTCTCCTCGAGCGAGATCGAGTCGCCATAGAGCATCGAAACCCTGCTCTTCGGGTACGGCTCGATGTAGAGGACCCTGTCAATCCCCGCGGCGACGATGTGCTTCGCGCATACGTGGCACGGGAACGTGGTGCAGTACAGCGTCGCGTGCAGCGTGGAGACGCCCATGCGGGTGGCTGAGACGATCGCTTCCGCCTCGGCATGCACGGCTCGGCCAAACTCCGTGAGGCTCGCGACCCTGCTGCCACGCAAGCTCAAGCGGAGGTCCTCCTCGAGGCGCCTTCTCTTGTCCGCAGGCAGGGACGACCAGTCCCGTCTTGTTCGCTCCAGGATCTCGCGGATGATCTCCTCCTCAGCCTCGTCACTCGAATCCCGCCCCTTCCGATGGTCGCGGCCGTCCGGCGCGTCGCCCTCCCAGTACAACCCGCCACCTGGTCGCGGCACCTCGTTCACGCCAACGGCCAGTACGTCCCCCCGGTCGGTGAGGACAGCCGCACCGACCTGGCGGCCGAGCTGGGCCGAGCGCAGGGCGGCCGCGAACGCCTGGAACATGCCGAACTCATCCACCGTGGGGGTCACGATCTCGACCCCGAACAGCAGCTTCAAAGCGCGATCGAGAGCATTCTCGAAGGAGTTCCTGGCCGCCGCGTCCACCTTGAGAAACACGTCGGCCAGGTGAAACGTGCTGCGAAGTTGCTGCCCAGACTCCGACGGCTCGTGCTCGTCACGCCCGATCAATCGGTCGACGTCCTGGGCACTGGTGCCGAGCTTCCTCAGGTGCTCTTCCCTCGCGGCGCGCGGTGAGAAGATGCCGAGCAGCACGAAGCCCGTTCCATACGTACGACGGAGCAGGTGCACTTCCTCTGGCCGCTTCAGTTGGCGGAGAATGAATGCCCGACCCGAGAGCGGACGATTGTCGCTGCCGCGCTTGACGCGAATATCGGCGATCGCGACGAGCGCCAGGATGTCAGCTCGGCCGGTCTTGTGCCGTGCCTCGTTCCCGCGGTTCATCATGGCGTTGATGCGCGCCGCCTCGCCAGCAGACTTGCCCGGTGGTTTGGTGGGCAGGGAGAAGCGATTGGCATACTCGCTCAGGTGCAGCACCTCGGTCTGGTACTCGAACCGTTCAAGCTGCTTGGCCAGCGAGGCCTGTACTCGGTCGAGTGGTGTCCCTACAGCCGCGACCAGCCCGAGGACGAGCTCGGGACGCCGGAGCTCCACCTCGCTCGACGGAAGCCGGGCAGTTCGACGAGGCGACATCCGCTGCTGTCCACGCACCCGAGTCCCCCGTCCCGCCACCGAGCGCTTCGTAGGCCGACTGCCCTCCCCGGTCAAGGGTCCGCCTGCCTCCGCCGTCCGTAGGTAGGATTACCGGGAAAGTTGACCGATCCCTTTTATCGGACGTCGGGACCCCCGTGCTGCCCACCAGCCCCCCCACCCCCGGCTCGCGCGTGCGGCGGGGGTTGTGGCCCTTCAATGGGGCCGCGGTCGATCGACCGCGGAGATGGCCCGATGGCACCGTCACCGTGGCCCTCTCGTTCGAGCTGCTTCAATGGGGCCGCGGTCGATCGACCGCGGAGATGCCGGCGACGGGGATGGACGCAAGCACGGTTGGCGCAGGCTTCAATGGGGCCGCGGTCGATCGACCGCGGAGATTTCCTCCGGCCCCTCCTTGATGAGTTGCAGCACCGCGAAGCTTCAATGGGGCCGCGGTCGATCGACCGCGGAGATCACGTCCCCGGTGCACTGCGCCTCCGGCGACACGCCGCTTCAATGGGGCCGCGGTCGATCGACCGCGGAGATCAATTCGAGGATGTCCAAAGACGCCGCGTTGAGGGCGCTTCAATGGGGCCGCGGTCGATCGACCGCGGAGATCAACCGGCGGAACCGGGAACGCGAACTCCTCTTCGCGGGCTTCAATGGGGCCGCGGTCGATCGACCGCGGAGATACCTGAAGACCGATCACGACACGCTACACGCGATAGTGCTTCAATGGGGCCGCGGTCGATCGACCGCGGAGATTTGAATGCTGCCGGCGCCCGCATGCCGAATGATGAGGCTTCAATGGGGCCGCGGTCGATCGACCGCGGAGATTCGCCACGGGGGGCGCCGCCGACTCCCCATGCGCAGCTTCAATGGGGCCGCGGTCGATCGACCGCGGAGATACGATCGCGTTGTGCTTCATGGCGATGAAAATTTTAATGCTTCAATGGGGCCGCGGTCGATCGACCGCGGAGATCGCGCCCCTCCCCCACCGCCCGGGCGAGGAACGCATGGCTTCAATGGGGCCGCGGTCGATCGACCGCGGAGATTCCACTGCGCTCATCGCATCTCCCCTTTCATCGTCTCGCTTCAATGGGGCCGCGGTCGATCGACCGCGGAGATCTGAATGAGCGGAATCGGAGTCCGTGCTATCAGCGCATGCTTCAATGGGGCCGCGGTCGATCGACCGCGGAGATAACTCGCACGCGCAGGTCTTCGAGCATCGGTTCGTGACGCTTCAATGGGGCCGCGGTCGATCGACCGCGGAGATTGCTCCAGCACGGTCTCCAGATCGCCCATAGCCTCGATGCTTCAATGGGGCCGCGGTCGATCGACCGCGGAGATCGCCGCCACTTTGAGCACTGACCCGGCCAGGCGCTC
>CAZUDO010000085.1:0-94848 GCA_964618895.1 uncultured Binatia bacterium (SeqCode) | reverse complement strand
GACCCCGTTCGGCTTCCACATCCTCAAGGTCGACGAGAAGCGCCCGGCCGGCGTCCAGCCGCTCGACGAGGTGCGCGACCAGATTCTCGACGCCCTGCGCGCGGAGCGCGCGTTCGACCTCGCGCGGAAGCAAGCCGAGGCCGATCGCAGCGCGGTCGTCCAGGGCAAGACGTTCGCCGAGGCGGTCGGCAGCCGCCCGCTCGCGGAGAGCCCCGCCTTCGCCGCCGGCGGGACAGTGCCCGGGCTCGGCACGGTGCCGCACTTCTCGGAAACCGCCTTCGCCCTGGCCTCGGGCGAAGTGAGCGATCTCGTGGAAGCCGACGACGCGGTCTATCTGCTGAGTCCGTTCGAGCCCACCGAGGCGTTCACGCCCCCCGTCGACCAGGTCCGCGCCCGCCTCGAGGCGGATGTCCGTCGGGAACGCGGCCAGGCGCTCGCCAAAGAAAAGGGCGAGACCCTGCTCACCCGCGCCAGGGAGGTCGGCCTCGAGAAGACCGCCGCCGACGCCGGCCTCACCACCGACACGACCGGCTCCTTCGAGCGCCGCGGTGGCGCCATTCCGAGGATCGGCGTGTCACAGGACCTGCGCACCGACGCATTCCCGCTGACCGCTGAGGCGCCGCTGGCGCCCAAGGTCTACGTCGCCGCTGGCGATGCCGTGGTCGCCGCGCTCAAGAGCCACACGCCGGCCGACATGTCGGGCCTGGACACCGCCCGCGACACCCTACGCGACAGCATGCTGCAGCAGAAGCGCTCGGCGGCGGTCGCCGCCTTCATGAGCAGCTTGAAGGAACAGGCGCAGCGCGCCGGCGCCCTCGACGTCCGCGTAGACGCCCTCTCGCGCGGGTAGGTCCGGCGTGGCCGCGGAGTCTGGCCGCCGCCCGCCGCCCACCGCCATCGCGCCGCGCGCCGCTCCCACCGTGCACGTCGACGGCTTCGCGCTGCCGGGAACGCGCCCCCTCGGGTGCCTCCTCGTGCACGGCTTCACGGGCACACCCGACGAGATGCGCCCGCTCGGTCTGGCGCTCTCGGCGCGCGGGTTTCCGGTGCACGCCGTCCGGCTCGCCGGCCACGGGACGGACATCGATGACCTCGCCGGCACGCGCTGGCAGGACTGGCTCGCGTCCGTGGACGAGGCCGTGGCCGAGCTGCAGGGCATCGCACCGCGGGTGGCCGTGGTCGGGATGTCGATGGGGGCCCTGCTCGCGCTCCACCTGGCGGCCGCACGGCCACGGGCGGTGGGGGCGCTGGTCCTGTGCGGCACCCCGCTGCGTCTCCACGACTGGCGCCTGCGCGTCGTCCCGCTCCTCCGCCGCATCCCCCCGCTGGCGCGGCGATATGCCGTCCTCCCGAAGGAAAACCGCGGGCCCGACGTCGCCGATCCCGTCGTGCGCGCGGCGAGTCCGAGCTACCGCGCCACCCCGCTGGCCGGCATCGTCGAGCTCCTCCGCCTGCAGGCGGTGGTCCGACGCGAGCTCGAGCAGGTCACGCAGCCCGTCCTGGCACTCCACGGCCGGCACGACCACACCGTCCCGCTCACCAACCTGGGCGTGCTCCGACGCCGGCTCGGCTCCCGCACCGTCGAGACCCGCGTGCTCGAGAACAGCTGGCACGTGATCACGATCGATCACGACCGGGACGAGGTGGCCCGCCTGGCCGGCGACTTCCTCGAACGGATCGAGGGTGGCGGTGTCGTCTGACCCCCTCCGGCTCGGCCCCGACGACGTGCATGTGTGGCGTCTGGCGCTCGAGGCCCCGGGCGAGGACGTCGCTGCGCTGAGCGCCGTTCTTGCTCCGGCCGAACGCGCCCGCGCGGAACGCTTCCGCGCCGCCTCGCACCGCCGGCGGTTCGTCGTGACCCACGGCTCGTTGCGACTGATTCTGGCGCGCTACCTGGACCGGGCGCCCGGCGCGCTGGAATTCCGCGTCGGCCCACAGGGCAAGCCCGTCCTTGCGGAGGGTGGGCTCTGCTTCAACCTGTCCCACTCCCACAACGCCGCCCTGGTGGCGGTCGCATCCGGCCGTGCGGTCGGGATCGACGTCGAGCGCGTGCGCGACACCACGGCGGTCGAACGCCTCGCGAGGCGATTCTTCGCGCCCGCCGAGCGCGCGGTCCTCGCGAGCCGTCCTCCGGCCGCCCGGCAGGAGACGTTCTTCGCGCTGTGGACCGGCAAGGAAGCCTACCTGAAGGCGACCGGCGAGGGCATCTCCCGCGATCTGACGGAGATCGACGTGTCGGACATCGCCGCCGGCCCGACCGCTCATGCCCGCGTACGCGGCACCGTCGACGGACGCTTCTCGTTGTCGCGCATCCCGCTGGACGGTCCGTATGTGGGCGCGCTCGGCGTCGAGGGCTCTGGCGTACAGGTCAGTGACTGGCGGTGGCCGGCCTAGAACGCGGGATCACACCGGCGACGCCCCGGCGGCCTGCGCCGCCGCGGACGGCTCCGGCGTGGGCACAGGCACCGTGTAGTCGATCGAGAAAGTGAGCTTCGGGAACTGCTTCGGGAGCTGCATCAGGTTGGCCACGAACACCCCGACCGCCATGCGATCGAGCCACGACGACGTGGGCCAACCGAAGTGGACGTGCACCGGACGGCCCTCGAGCTCTTCGGCGAGGAGGGCGAGCAGCGCCGTCATGCTGCGGTAGACGCTCCCACCCTGGAGGGCGAACCGGTAGTGGTTCGGCGCGAGCTTGGGCGGCATGCCCTGGCGCGCCGAGAACAGCGTGATGAAGGCCGCCCCGCCCGACGAGTCGGCGATGTCCCGTTCGCCAGGACGCCGGAAGTAGACGTGCAGCGGGCCATCGCTCTCCCCGAGCGCGAGCAGCATCTCCATCGGGTAGTCGCTGCGCCGGACCTGCTGTACCTCGGGCCCGTAGCGGCGCGAGAACGGCACCCCGGCGGCGAGCAGCATGGTCACCACCGCCGCCCACAGCCCCGTCCCGTACGGGCGGTGGGCTGCCAGGTAGACGAAGCACGCCACCAGGAGCGCCCACAGGACGAGCGTCACCGTGCGCGACGTGTAGTAGTCCTGGATCTCCTTGGTGCCCTGGAAGTAGCGGTAGATCAGCAGGCAGCCGATGTTGATGCAGAAGCTCGCCAGCAGGCTCACGGCGTACATCTCGGCCAGGATCGCCTGCGAGCCCGCGGTGAGCAGGATGATGCCGGTGTAGAGGAGCGCGTTCAGGATGTGGATGCGGTAGAGCGACGCCCGCTGGTTGGCCGCGGTCAACCAGCCGAAGTGGTAGCGGTGCGCCACCCGCTCGAGGAGCTCGCTCGACGCGACGTAGGCAGTGTTCACGGCCATCACCAGGATGATGCTGCCGACCAGCCCGACGATCACCCCGAAGGGCACGTTGCCGACCATCGACGCCCAGTGGACGATCAGGTCGCCTTCGTGGGCGTGGAAGTCGATGGGCGCGGACAGCGCGAGCGCCGAGATGAGCGGCGTCACGATGCCCACCGTCAGCGCCAGAAACCAGTACGCCTTGGAGATGTCGCGCCAGCTCCGCACCAGGCCGGCGGTCTGGATCACGGACTCGATGCCCGAGTAGGCCAGCACGCAGCTGGCGACCCCGATCGTGACCACGGCCACCGCATGCGGAATCCCCCGCTCGCTCACGGAGCGTACGACGCTCTCGCCGCTGCCCCAGATGATCCCGGCGCTGGCCGCCGACATATGCAGGAATCCGAGCGCGATGAGATTCAGGATGACGATCGCCGCCACGATGAAGATGCCGAACGTGACCCGCGCGTTTTCGCGGATGCCGAGGATGTTGAGGCCGGCCACCCCCCAGATGACGGCCAGGATGATCCCGTACTCCAGGCCCGGGCTCAAGTTGATGAACGCCGTGCCGTTCACCACCGCGCTGACCGTCGAGATGCAGGCGGTGAGGATGTACGACACCATGATCGACGCCACCGCCACGAACGACGCCACCGGCCCGAGCACGAGGTACGAAAACGAGTACACGCCCCCGCCGCGGATGTCGTTCTGCTCCAGGATGCGCGCGATCTCGACCATGCGGCTCGACAGCACGCGCATGAGCAGGGACGTGGCGGCGATGAAGAAGATAGCGTCCCGGCCGATGAACCGATGCGCTTCGGCCGGGGCGTAGAAGACCGACGTGAGCTCGTCCATCAACGTGATGAGCCCGACCGAAAACCACGTCAGGTACCACTTCCCCCCCCTGGCGAACCCGAGCAGCCCTGGACGCGTAATCAGGACCAGGAAGAACACCGCCAGGCCCACGTTGAGGGCGACGAGCACGAGTGCCGTCATGCGAGCGCCAGGGCGGTGAACAGCTGATCGAGCGCGGCCACGCCGTCGCACGCGAGCCCGGGCGGGGGCGTGAGCCCGCGCGCGTTCCCGGCGGGCAGGACGCAGCGCCGGAAGCCAAGTCGCGCGGCCTCGCGGGCGCGGGCTTCGGCGCGCGCGACCGCCCGCACCTCGCCCGTCAGCCCCACCTCACCCCATACCACCACGTCGTCCGCCAGCGGGCGCCCGCGGGCGCTCGAAGCGACCGCCGCGACCACCGCCAGGTCGGCC
Source organism: uncultured Binatia bacterium (SeqCode) (assembly GCA_964618895.1). Lineage (GTDB taxonomy): Bacteria > Desulfobacterota > Binatia > DP-6 > DP-6 > CAZUDO01. The sequence goes on along the minus strand of CAZUDO010000085.1, from coordinate 90,297 downwards.
GCCGGCTCGTCGATGCGCAATCCGCCGACGACGTTCAGGAAGACATCCTGCTCGTGCAGCGCCATCCCCATGCGTTTCTCCAGCACTGCCAGCAGCAGGGCGACCCGCCCGGGATCGAGGCCGATCGCCGTGCGCCGCGGCATGGCGAGCCCGGACCGCGACACCAACGCCTGCACCTCGACCAGCATCGGACGGCTCCCCTCGAGCGTGGCGAACACGGCCGACCCGGGCGCGCCCGCAGGGCGCTCGGCCAGGAAGGCCGCCGACGGATTCGGCACCTCGATCAGACCGCCCTCGGCCATCTCGAACACCGCCACTTCGTTCGTCGACCCGAAGCGGTTCTTGACCGCGCGCAGCACACGGAGCGCGTGCGCGCCGTCACCTTCGAAGTACAGGACCGTGTCGACCAGGTGCTCGAGCACGCGCGGCCCCGCCAGCGTGCCTTCCTTGGTGACGTGGCCGATCAGGAAGCACGCCACCCCCGTCCCCTTGCAGCAGCCGACCAGGAGCGCCGCCGACTCCCGTACCTGCCCGACACTGCCCGGCGCCGACGCGAGCGCGCTGGTAGCGAGCGTCTGGATCGAGTCGACGACCACGGCCACCGGGCGGGACGACTGGATCGTGGCGGCCACCACCTCGGCCGAGGTCTCGGCCAGCACGAGAACGCCGTCGGTCGGGATGCCGAGCCGGTCAGCGCGCAGCCGGACCTGCTCCAGCGACTCCTCGCCGGCGACGTAGAGCACGGTCCCGCCCTGCGCCGCGAGCGCCCCACACGCCTGCAGCGCCAGCGTGGATTTCCCGATCCCCGGGTCGCCACCGATGAGTACCAGCGAGCCGCGCACAAGCCCGCCGCCCAGGACGCGGTCCAACTCGCCGAGACCCGTCGACCGGCGCAGCGTGGCGCTCGTCGTCACCGCGGAGAGGGCTTGGGGTCCGCCCCCCTCGGCCAGCGGCGGCCGGGCGGCGCGCGCTCGGGGCGCGGGGAGCGCCTCCTCTACCAACGTGCTCCAGGCGTTGCACCCGGGACACTGGCCGAGCCAGCGCGGCGCGGCATGCCCGCACTGCTGGCAGACGTAGGCAGTGCGCTGTCTGGCTTTGTCAACCATGCGGCCATCCTTGGTTGACATGCGCCGACCCGCGCGGCATGACCGCGCCGTGCACGTCGTCCCCCTGCCGGACGCGCCGCTGGACGCCCAGCTGGCGCGCGAGGTCGAGGCTCTGGAGGACGCGGGGTTGCGCCGGCGACTCCACCCGCTGGCCAGCGCATCGGATGCCGAGGTCGAGTTCGACGGCGCCCGCGTCGTCCTGCTGTCGTCCAACAACTACCTGGGGTTGGCCACCCATCCGGCGCTGCGTGCGGCCGCCACCGACGCCATCGCCCGCTGGGGGTGCGGCAGTGGCTCCTCGCGTCTGATCGCAGGCCACTTCGCACTGCACGCCGCGGTCGAAGCCAAGCTCGCCGCCTGGAAAGGCACCGAAGCCGCCCTGCTGTTCCCGTCCGGCTACCAGGCCAACGTCGGCGCCATCACCGCGCTCATCGGCCGCGGCGACCACGTGTTCAGCGATGCCCTCAACCACGCGAGCATCATCGACGCGTGCCGGCTCTCCCGGGCCAGCGTCCACGTCTATGCGCACGGCGACGGGCGCGCCCTGGAGGCCGCGCTGGCCGCGTGCGGGCGGGACGGCCGGCGCCTCATCGTGACCGATTCGGTCTTTTCCATGGACGGCGACCGGGCCCCGTTGCAGGCACTGGTTGCGCTGGCGGAGCACTATCACAGCTGGCTCATGCTAGACGAGGCCCACGCCGCCGGGGTGCTCGGGCCGGGTGGCGCGGGGCTCGCCGACGCCTGCGGGCTCGGGGAGCGGGTGCCGGTGCAGATGGGCACGCTCGGCAAGGCCCTCGGCAGCGCGGGTGCGTACGTCGCAGGGTCACGGGCCCTGATCGACCTGCTGGTGAACCGCGCGCGCAGCTTCGTCTACACCACCGCCCTGGCGCCGGCCGCCGTGGCGGCCGCCGGCGCGGCGATCGACCTGGTGGTCGCCGAGCCCGCGCGGCGCGCGACCCTGCTTGCCAACGCCGCCCGCCTGCGCACCGGGCTGGCGGCGCTCGGCCTGGACGCGCGCGGCGACACGCACATCGTCCCGGTGCTCGTGGGCGACAACCGCCGTGCGCTCGCCCTCGCCGAGGCGCTCCTGGCGCGCGGCGTCCTGGCGCACGCCATCCGGCCGCCGACCGTTCCCGCAGGCACCGCCCGCCTCCGCCTGACCCCCATGGCCACCCACACCCCGATGCACATCGACCGGGTGCTGGCCGCCTTCGCCGACGCCGCGCGCGCCACCGGCATCGCGCCATGACCGACCCGGCCACCCTCGTCGCCTGGGACCAGCGGCATCTCTGGCATCCCTTCACGCAGATGGCGGACTGGCTCGCCGAGGAGCCGCTCATCATCGCCGAGGCGGAGGGCTGCACGCTGGTCGACACCTGCGGCCGGCGCTACCTGGACGGGGTGTCGTCGCTGTGGTGCAACGTCCACGGCCACCGCCACCCTGCCCTTGACGCCGCGCTGCACGCACAGCTCGACCGGGTCGCGCATTCGACGCTGCTCGGTCTTTCCAACGTGCCGTCGATCGAGCTCGCCCATGCGCTGATCGAGGTGGCGCCGCCGGGGCTCACGCGCGTCTTCTACTCGGACGCCGGGGCCACCGCCGTGGAAGCGGCGCTGCGCATGGCGCTCCAGTACCACCAGCTGCGCGGCGACGGGACCCGGACGCGCTTCGCGTCCCTGGTCGAGGCCTACCACGGCGACACGCTCGGCGCGGTCGGCGTCGGCTACTCGGAGACCTTCCACCGCTTCGTCGCCCCGGCCATCGTGCCCGCGGTGCGCCTGACACCGCCGCACGTGTTTCGCTGGCAGCGGGGAATGGACGCCGACGCGGCTCTCGCCGCCGCCGTCATCGAGGCGGAGGTCACCTTCGCCAAGCACGGGGCGACGCTGGCGGCGGTGATCGTCGAGCCGCTCGTCCAGGGCGCGGCCGGCATGTGGGTGCACCCCCCCGCGTACCTGCGCGCGTTGCACGCGCTCGCGCACCGGCACGGGACCCTCTTCATCGCCGACGAGGTCGCCACCGGCTTCGGACGCACGGGCCGCATGTTCGCGTGCGAGCATGCCGGCATCACCCCGGACCTCCTGTGCCTGGCGAAGGGCATCAGCGGCGGCTACCTGCCGCTCGCCGCGACCCTCGCTACCGAGGCGGTGTTCGGCACGTTCCTCGGACCGTACGAGGAGTTCCGGGCCTTCTTCCATGGCCACACGTACACCGGGAACCCCCTCGGCTGCGCCGTGGGGCTCGCCAGCCTGGGCGTGTTTCGCACCGAGGGCACGCTCGAGCGGGTGGCGACGATCGACCGGCACCTGCGCGAGCGGCTGGCGCCCGACATCGCGCCGCTGGCGCACGTCGGCGACGTGCGCCAGCAGGGCGTCATGGTCGGCATCGAGCTGGTGGCGGAGCGCGCCACCCGCACCCCCTACCCGCCGGCGGCACGCATGGGTCAACGGGTCGTCCGCGCCGCGCGCGCGCGCGGCGTGATCCTGCGCCCGCTCGGCAACGTAATCGTCCTCATGCCCCCGCTCGTGATCGGCGCCGCCGAGCTCGATCACCTGGTCGACGTGACCCGCGCCGCCATCGTCGACGCGACGTGAGCGCCCTCTTCATCACCGGCACCGACACCGGCGTCGGCAAGACGTTCGTCGCCTGTGCCCTCGCCGCGGCACTGCGCGAACGCGGGCGCCGCGTGGCGGTCATGAAGCCGGCGGAGACCGGCGTCGACCGGGCGCCCGAGGACGCGCACCGGCTCGCCGCCGCCGCGGGCGACACCGCGTCCCTCGACGAACTCTGCCCCTACCGCCTGCGCGCGCCGCTCGCGCCCGCGGTGGCCGCGCGCCTGGAGGGGGTCACCATCGACCTGGATCGTCTGGTCGCGCTCGTGCAGCGCCGGGTGGCCACCGCCGACGTGTTGCTGGTCGAAGGCGCCGGCGGGCTCCTGGTGCCGCTCGCGGGCACGACCACGTGGGTCGACTTCGCTCTCCGCTGCGCGTTGCCCGTCCTCATCGTGGCCGCCGATCGTCTGGGCACGATCAACCATGCGACGCTCACCGCCCGCGTCGCCACCGCCGCCGGGCTCGACGTGCGGGCCTTCGTCCTGTCGCAACCCACGCCAGCGGCCGACCCGTCCACGGCCACCAACGCCGCCGAGATCACCGCGCTCACCGGGCTGCGCTGCGCCGGCCGGCTCACGCACGGCATCGCGCTCGCGGACGCTGCCGCGGCGCTCGATCTGGGCGCGATCGTCCCGCGGCTTTAGCCCGCGAGGGCGGCCGCCAGCGCCGCCTGGTGCACGACTTTGAAGGGCACGCCGCGTTCGGTGGCCAGCCGGCGGCAGTCCTCGTACTCGGGGGCGACGTTGAGCGTGCCGTCGGGCGCGTGCGCCACCTTGACGCGCACCGGCCCGTACGCGGTCTGGACCGTACGCTCCTCGCGCGCCAGGACCATCCGCTGCCAGGTCGTAAAGCGGAGCCCGATGGTGGATGTCTCGGCGAACACGATCGCGGCCAGCCGCTCGCGATCGGCTGGCGCGGCCAGCACGCGCAGCATGGTGGCCGGGCGGCTGCGCTTCATGACCACCGGGACGAGAAACGCATCGCGCGCGCCGGCGGCGAGGAGCCGTTCCAGGACGTGCTCGTAGACCTGCGGGTTCAGGTCGTCGATGGTGGCCTCGAGCACCACCACATCGTCCGTGCCGGTTGCAACCACGGGCGTCCCCACCAGGATGCGCAGCAGGTTCGGCCGGTCGGCGAGCGTACGCTCGCCCGCGCCGTAGCCGATCGCCTCGATCTGCAGTGTCGGCACCGCCTCGGAACGCGCCAGCGCCGCCACGATCGCGGCGCCGGTCGGCGTCACCAGCTCGGCGTCTCCGTCTTCGAGGCGCACCGGGCGGCCACGCACCAGCTCGACAACCGCCGGCGGCGGCACCGGTAGCGGCCCGTGCGCGGAGCGGACACGCCCCTGGCCGAGCGGAAGCGGCGCGGCGTAGATCGCGTCGATCCCCAGGTGCGCGACGCCGAGCGCCGCTCCGACGATGTCGACGATGGCGTCGAGCGCGCCCACCTCATGGAACTCGACCGCGTCCGTGGCGACACCGTGCACGCGCCCTTCGGCCTCGGCCAGACGGTGGAAGACCGCGAGCGCCGTCGTCTTGACGCCCTGCGGGAGAGCGCTTTCGCTCAACAGGCGACGGATGTCGGCGTACGGTCGATGGCCGTGATGGTGATCGTGCGGATGGTCGGGATGCTCGCCGTGCACGCGTACGTGGAACTTGGTGGCCGAGATGCCCGAGCGCGCCACCCGCTCGCTCGACACCTCGACGCCGTCGAGCCCGAGCGTCGCGATCGCCTCGCGCACATGCGCGAGCGGCAGGCCGAGATCCAGCCACGCGCCCACGGTCATGTCGCCGCTGATGCCCGAGAACGTGTCGAGATATGCGACCTTCACGAGCGTCCTTTCCGATTGCGCACCCCGGTCCCCGATGGTACAGGCTGGCGCGAGTGGATCATGAGGAAGCGCGATCTGAGTGCGTTCCGCAAGCTCCTGGACGAGCGCCGCGAAGAGCTCATGAGTGAGGCCTCCCGCACAGTGGATGGCATGGGGGAAAACCGCGAGCAGTTCCCGGACCCCACCGATCGCGCCTCGCTCGAGGACAATCGCAACCTGATGCTCCGCATCCGCGATCGCGAGCGCAAGCTCATCTCGAAGATCGACGAGGCGCTCGGACGGATCGAGGACGGCTCGTACGGCAAGTGCGAGGAGTGCAGCGGGGACATCGGCCTCGATCGCCTGCGCGCACGGCCGGTCACCACGCTGTGCATCGACTGCAAGTCGCTCCAGGAAGCGCAAGAACGCCGGCGCGGGCTGTCCTGAGCGCCGCCAACGCTCACGACGCTTTCCGCCACTTGATCGAGCAGCCTATCGACGCGTGCTGCTCCTGCGCGGGCGCCTGATGGGCGAGGAGTGCGTTCAGCGCCGCCGCCAGCTCGCGCCGCCGCACGTTGGTGGGCTCCTGCCAGTTGTCGTCGAGCCGGCCGTGGTAGGCGAGCCGCCGCGCGGCGTCGAAGACGTAGAGGTCAGGGGTGCACACGGCGTCGAAGGCGCGCGCCACCTCCTGCGTGGCGTCGATCAGATACGGAAACCCGTAGTCCTGCTCGCGCCAGCGGGCGAGCAGCCGCTCGGGGCGATCGTCGGGATAGTCGGTGGGGTCGTTCGAGCAGATGCCGACCAGCTGCACGCCGCGCGGGCCGTACTCGCGCCGGAGCTGGATGATGCGCTCCTCGACCGCCTGCACGTACGGGCAGTGGTTGCAGATGAACAGCACCACCAGCGCCTCGGCAGCGCGGAAGTCGTCGCGCGCCCAGGTCTTGCCGTCGACGGACGGGAGCCGGAAATCGGGACACGGCATCCCGAGCGGAAGGTCGCGGTTCTCCGTGAGCGCCATGGCTTCCGGGCGTAGCGTCCTGCGCGCGAGCGGTCAACAGCGCGACCCGAGACCTTGTCTCGGGTCGGGTCCCAAGACTTCTTGCCGGTGCTTCAGGCGAAGGTCGTGCCGCGGCCGGCATAGCCGGCGCGGCAAAGCTGGCGAACCATTGGCCGCCGGGTTTCGGCTTCGGCCAGGAAGGCCGCGCGTCGCGGCCGCGGCCGCGAACAACCCCCGCGTTCTGTCCTCCCCTGTCTGCCGCGCCGGCTATGCCGGCCGCGGCACGGCCTTCACCTTCACCACCGACGGCAAGTCTTGGGACCCGACCCGAGACAAGGTCTCGGGTCGATGTATTATCCCACGTCCGCCGGGACGACGATCGCGAAGCGCTCCTGCTTGCCGAAGGCGACCGCCTCGGCCTCGGTCGCGGTCAGGACATCCAGGCGAAAGCCCTTGATGGCCGAGCCGCAGTCCTGCGCCTGGTACCAGCCGATGCCCTCGACCCACACCGACGAGCCGTACGGAATGAGCTTGGGGTCGACGGCCACGATGCGCGCCTTCGGATCGGCCTTCATCATCGTCGAGGTGAACCCGTCGTTGAATTTCCCGTACGCCGGGCTGCGCGGCAGGTACATGGTGACCGTGAAGCGCCGCCCCCAGGACCTGGTACCGACCGAAGGCGCCTGCTCGGTGGCGGACAGGATCTGATCGTGGCTGCGCGACAGTGCCGCGAGCGCGGCGTTGGCGCGGGCGGCATCGCGCCGATGGCCGCGCGCGGTGCGCACGAAGTCGTCGAGCCGGGTGGTCTGGACGTAGAGGCCGAGGGCCACCAGCACACAGCCTGCGGCGAAGACGTGCAGCGCGGAGCGCTGGCGGCGGCAGTTGCGCTCGAGCCGCGCGTTGTCGACCGTCAACCGCTGCAGCTCGCGCGGATCGACGACGACGACATTGCCCCAATCGGTGTCTGCCATGCTCGGGCCCCGCCGGCACGGTTCCAAGTTGCGTGCCGGAGGTCGCTCCGCCGCGGCACGCGCCCGGGCGGGAACCATGCCGACGACGGGTCATGGGGCCGCGAAACCGTGGCCACCCTGGCGGACACGTCGATGCCCGCCGGGAGGTCGCCGGCCCAGCCCGCCCTGCGCCAGTCACGGCGAACCGCACGGGGCCGTGCACCGCGCCGTACCCTCCCGGGACGCGAGCGGCACACGCTCGACGGCACAGGCCGCACGTGCCGTAGCGAGCGTCGCGGCAGACTACTCGTCGCGCAGCACGCGCAGGAAGGCTTCGCCGTAGCGCACCAGCTTGGCGGGGCCGATCCCCGACACCGCCAGCAGCGCCACTTCGTCCCGCGGCCGGCTCGCGGCCATGCGCGCCAACACCGCGTCGCTGAACACGATGTAGGCCGGTACCCCCTCGGCGTCGGCGAGCTGGCGGCGCAGCGCACGCAAGCGCTGGAAGAGCGCCTCGTCCGGGGCCTCGGGCGCGATCGGCAGCACCGGCACCGTACGCGTGGACTTGGCCGTGTGCACCAGGTCGAGGAAGCTGCTGCCGCGGCACTGGTCGCAGGACGTGCCGCAGGCCGCGATGGCCTCGTCGAAGTGGGCGACCAAATGCTGGTGGCGACAGCCCGGGCCGTCCGCCAGCTCGTACATGGCGCGCGTCTTCTCGCGCGCCGCACGGCGGAGATCAACGTCCTCGATCGTGTCCTGCAGGCGCTCATGGCTCATCACGTCGGCCCAGGAGTAGAGGAGGATGCAGTCGCTCGGCAGGCCGTCGCGACCCGCCCGGCCGATCTCCTGCGAGTAGTTCTCGATCGACCGCGGCATTTCCCGGTGGATCACGTAGCGGACGTTCGACTTGTCGATCCCCATGCCGAACGCGATGGTGGCCACCACCACGTCCACCTCGTCCCGCGCGAAGGCATCCTGGTGCCGGGTGCGGAGCCCGTCGTCGAGCCCGGCGTGATAGGCCGCGGCGCGGACCCCGGCGGCGCACAGGAAGGCCGTCAGCGACTCGACGTTCTTCCGGCTGAGCGTATAGATGATGCCGCTCTCCCCCGCCCGCCGGCGGACGTACGCCAGGAGGTCCTTCCGGGTCCCGCGCCCGTCGCCCTTCTTGTGGGCGGTGAGGATCAGGTTCGGACGGAGAAACGACCCCTTGAACCCGTCCGGTTTCACCATACCGAGTTGGCGGATGATGTCGCCCACCACACGGCGGGTAGCGGTGGCGGTGAGGGCCAGGATGGGCACGCCGCCCAGCTCCTGCTTGAGCCCACGCAGGCGACGGTAGGCCGGCCGGAAGTCGTGGCCCCACTCCGAGATGCAGTGGGCCTCGTCGACCACCATCAACGACACCTGGACCCCGCCCAGGAAGCTGCGCAGGCTGCCCTCCAGCCCTTCGGGGGCGACGTACACCAGCTCGTACTCCCCGGCGCGCAGCCGCCGCAGACGATCGCGCCTGGCGTCCCAGTCGAGCGTCGAGTTGACGACCGTGGCGCGGAACCCGTTGCGCGCCAACGCATCCACCTGATCCTTCATGAGGGAGATGAGCGGGCTCACGACCAGGACCGTGCCGGGCAGGATGCGCGCCGGAATCTGGAACGTGAGCGACTTGCCGGCGCCGGTCGGCATGACGCCGATGCAGTCGCGGCCAGAGAGCACCGTGGAGATGATCTTCTCCTGGCCGGGCCGGAAGTCCTCGTACCCGAAGACACCGGTGAGCACCTCCCGGGGCGAGGGAGCAGGCGACGTGAGCGGCAGCTGATCGATGGGCGCCTCTATAGCGGGCATGCGGGACAGTTCCAAATCCGATGCCGTCATTCTCTGGCACGCGCGCTGCATCGTCCACCGGCATGCGAACCACGTGGATGCTGATTGTGCTTGGATTGGCGGGGATCGCGGCCGCCGCGGGGCGACCGCGCCTACCCGGCAGTGAAGCCCCGCGCGCAACGGATCTGTTGCGGGCGGAAACACTGTCGCGGCAGGCGGAGCAGCGGCTCAAGCTGCCGGCGCGCCGGGGCGGAGGCTGGCAGGCGGGCGGCGCGCGCTGGGGCACGCGCGAGCGCACGCCCGTGGAGCGCGCGCCGTCGATCATCATCCGCACGACACCACCGCGGAAGCGCCCGGCACGATAACCGGTCCGGGCGCGCGCAGGGTTGACGGGGTCGAGAGGCCTGGGTATAGGCCAAGCCTCCTCGTCGTTCCTGCCGTTCTCGCCCGTCCGGGCGCCTGTGGGGCCGTAGCTCAGCTGGGAGAGCGCTAGAATCGCACTCTAGAGGTCGAGGGTTCGATCCCCTTCGGCTCCACTCTCATACGTCGTCGATCGGGCCACGTCGTGTCGACGGTTCAGGCAGCCTTCAATTGCAGCTCCAGCCCGAGTACTCCTCCGATCCGCTCCAGTGTTTTCAGCGTCGGATTACTCCTCCCCGGCATCTCGAGCTTCCGGTAGGCTTGCTGGCTGATGCCAAGTGCGTGAGCGACCTGCTGCTGCGTAAGACCTCGGCGCTTGCGCGCTGACAGGATCACGAGCGGTATCGTCACGTCCAGGTCGGGAACGACCTGGTGATAGCCCCGACCGGGGCGAATGCGACCCGCCGGAATATCGTCACCATGCTTGATGGCGACGAACAACCATCCCGACAGAGCCTCACGCGCGTTCCTCAGGGCATCTTGAAGGGTTCCCCCCTCCGTGAGGCAACCCGAGAGGTCAGGAAACTCCACCAGATAGCCGCCTCCGCGCTGTTTCCTGATCCGGGCGTAGTAGCCGCCGGCCTGGGTTGCAGCGACCGTCGAGCGTCTTCGTCCTGCAGTCATTTCAATTCCTCACGCGGCACACGCGACCCCGGGGCGAGCTCGGACGCCCACAGACCGCGGCGTGCCGCGCGCGCGTCCCGTTCCGCCGCACGGAGGCGGTCCATCATCGGCTGCGCGAACCGGTACTTCACGTAGACGTGCCCGTACCCCTGGCGGATGATCTCCTCGTTCACCAGCACGCCACCGGCGAGGGAGACGTACGCCAGCGTGCGCCCGTACCGGTCGATGCGCTGTCGATCGAACTCGAGCGTGACCTGTTTGCCTTCCAGCAACTGTCGCGTGAAGCGCGACGACTCGTGGGCGAACCGTTCGACGGGTCGCCTCGGGTGCTTCGATTCGGGCGCGTCCAGGCCAATCAAGCGAACCGTTTCGTTGCCGTCGAGCACGATCGTATCCCCGTCCACGACCCGGACGACGGTGCGAAGCGTGTCGGGCTGCCGTTGGGCGACCACCTGCGGCGGGCGCTGCCGCCCGTCCCATGCACAGGCGCCGACGCCGGCGAACACCGCCCCGACCAGGGCAACGCACGCGACTGCCCGGACGGCGGGCATCGGCATCATTCCCCCCAACGCTCGACGCGGTAGACGTACATCGCTCCGCCGGCGAGCACCGCCGCCGGCACCTTCCGGCGGAGGTACGCGTACGCTTCGCGGAGCGCGGGATCGAGATACACGCCCTGGAGGTGGGTCGCCCCGATCGCGATCCAGCCGGGTAGTACGGGCATCTGTGGGCGGCGGCCGAACGTGCCCGCATCCTCGACCTCCAGCTCGAGCGAGCCGGGCAGCGGCACGAACCGGATGCCGTACGCGGCCGGATCGGCTGAGCCGAAGTACGCCAGGTTGACCTCCGGCACCCCGCGCTCGTCCATCCACCGTCGCAGCGCGGGCAGCCCCTGCCCCCAGTCGAGGTTCGAGTCGGCCAGGATGTCGAGCCCACCCCGGCCGCCGCCGGCCGCCACGTTGAAGAACGACACGAAGTGCGGGCGGGCGGCCAGCGTCTCCGCCGCCACCCCCAGGACGAGCGCGAACGCGACCGGCGCCGCGCCTCGGCCGAGCAGCCGGCGCAATTCGCCCGGCAACGCACCCGCCAGCACGTACAGGAACGGATACAGCGGCAGGATGTGCCGATGGCCGATGTTGAGCCGCGATCCGACGGCCGCCCCCGCCACGATGATCGCCGGCGCCAGCAGCCACCATGCCGCATCGTCCTGCCGGAGCCGGGATCGTCGATCGCACAGCAGACCGAGGACGACGGCGAACACGACCAGCGTGGCGAGCGGCGTCTTCACGGCAAATGCGACCGGGAAATACGCCGGCGATCCCATCTCCGAGAACTGCCCCAGGAGATACGTGAGACGCGACTCCGCCTTCATGGCCTGGTAGGCGAGGCCCGAGACATACGCCGGGGGCAGTACGTGGTACCGCGCGCACGCCGCCAGGAGGCGCTCGCTCATGGTGGGCGGCGTGCGATCGACCAGCTGCCGGAAGGCCGCGTCGTCCGGCAACGGCGTGCCCCGGTCCCGCATCTCGCCATACACGCGTCCCTCGCGGATCATGCGCAGCTGCTCCGGGAACGGGACCGGGAAACCCGGGCTCGGGCCGGCGCCGTACACCGCCCACAACGACCCGATGGCGGGCAGGCTCCACACCAGCAGCAGGCCGGCGAGCACCCTCGCCCGTCCGCGGGCTGTCCCCACCACCCGACCGCCCGCGATCGGCCACGGCCGGGCCGACGCCAGACGCAGCAGCACGAACGCGCCGAGTACAGGCACCAGGAGGACGCTCGAGAACTTGGCCGCCAGCGCCGCGGCGACCGAGAGCGCCGTGGCCACGGCATCGCGCACCGTCAGCGCCGCCAGCGCCCGGCGTGCGAAGTAGAGCGTGGCGACGAAGAAGAGCGTCGCCCCCACGTCGGTGGTGGCGAGCGCGCCGTGGGCGAGGACGTTGGGATCCAACGCCAGCAGCGTGGCGGCGAACAGGCCCCCCGTCGGCCCGAAGCATTCGCCGGCCCATGCGAACACGAGCCCGATCAGGAGGCAGCTCAGAACCACGGTCACCAGTCGCGCGCGGAACAGCAGCTCCTGCGGGCGGTTGTCCCGGTACAGGAAGCGGTCGCCGAAGATCCATTCGGCGTCCATGTTATGCTGCGCGGTGGCGAAGGCGCGTTCGGCCTCGGGCGAGATCGTCGGGCGGAGCGGCAGCACCGGCAACGCAAACAACGCCTTCAGGAGCCAGGGGTTGGCCGGCCCCAGCCGGAGATCGCCGCGCGTCAGGATGGTGTACCCCGCCGGCAGGAAGAGCGTCTCGTCGAAGGTGGCGGAGTTCTCGCGCAGCCCGGGCCACGCCAGCGCGACGAACAGCACGGGCGGACCGAGCGCCGCCAGCCAGCGGCGGTTCAATCGCTGTAGTAGTTCCCCACCAGGATGCACATCTCGTCCTCGGCGCTGATGCCGAAGATGACCGTGGCGGGGTCACCGCTGCCGTTCCGGCGCACCGGACGGGTCACGCCGTTGTCGTGCAGGCATTCGTAGTCGATCCAGTCGCCGTTGCGGAGCTCGTAGGGAGGATCGAACAGGCGGCCGACGGGATGCTCCCAGTCGTAGTCGATGAACATCGGCGTACGGTCCGAGAACCAGCCCGAGAATTGCAGCCCGCGCTTGTGCATGTGGCCGCCGGCCCACAGGATGTGCTGCGTCTTACCGCTGTTGTTCACGTACCGCCCCCGGCGCGTCTGCTGCGTGAACGCCGGCACGTTGACGCCGAAGGTGGTGTCGAGCGACACGATGCCCTGCATGACGTGCTTCGGGGTGCCCTCGAAGGGCAGGTAGTTGATCCAGAACTTGACCTGAATCGGCACGTCGAACTCGTTGTAGTAGTGGCCGTTGAGTCCCACGTAGGTGCCGCCGGGGAAGACCGTCGCCACGTCCCGTCCCCACGACGCGGTGGTGAACAGCGCCACCGACGTGCCGCCGAGCGGGCTGCCGATACTGGCCCCGGACTGCAGGCAGGCGATGTCGCCCGCCCGCCACTGATTGAGGTTCGGCGGCACGCCTGCCCGGTCATAGCGCCACACGGCGAGGTGATGCGTCCCCGGGTTGGACGACAGCTCGATGCCGCGGATCAAAACGTTCTGGCTGTTCGGCACCGGCACCCACATGCACCCTTCGGTCTCCTGGCCTGGCGCGAGCATCGGCCCGTCGAGCACCAGCTGAACGCCCGGGGCCGGCGGGGGTGGGAGCGGATCGGCCGGCCGATACGGCTCGCCGGTGATGTGCGGTGCGCCCTCCACATCACCCTCCAGCGGCGCCCCGCCGCCGATCCAGATGTCGATCAGGTCGCGCTCGAGGACGGGCAGCGGCGCCGCGCCCAGCGGCATAGGGGCGCCTTGCTGAATGGTGAGCGTCCCGTGCAGCTTGCGCGACAGGAAGCTGGTCCCGAAATGTCCGGGGTCGACGCGCAGCTGACCGCCGGCCGCCGGATTGGCCGCCGCGACCCCGACGAGATCGCCGTACGCGTGCTCGGGATCGAGGCGCAGGCCGCCCGAGGCCGCTTCGCCGTGGCAGGTCGACACGGCACAGCCACGGCGCTTGAAGACGTGGTCGACGATATCGCGGAAGGTGCCCTCGGGCACCGGGTACGGCAGGGTCGTGGTCGTCGTGCCGCCGAGGATGGTCGTCGTGGTGGCGCCCAGGATGGTGGTCGTGCTCCCCGCCGGGCTGGTGGTGGTGGTAACGGACGGCGGTGAGTTCCCCGTGTCGCGCCGGGCCGAAAAGCTCAGGCGGCGCTTGGCCCTCTTGTTGACGATGTCGCCGCTCAGCAGGTCGCAGCTGCCGTCGAACCGGGCCCGCAGCCGCACCGTGCCGCGGGCGGCGCGGCAGCCGGGCCACTTGGCGCGCAGCTCGCTGCCGGCGCTGGTGGCCTGCACCTGGATGGTCGCCGGGCCGCAGCCACTCTTCACGGCCAGCCGTGTGCCGCGGATGACGATCATGTCGTCGGCAGCGGCGCTGCCGGTCATGAGCGCCTCGCCGGCGATCAGGAAGCGGCCGTCGGCGCACGGCATGGGTGGGCGTTTCCTAGCGTCTGCCGGACCGACGATCCCGAGCAGCACTACGAGTGCGATCGCTGCGGTCATAACCGCCTCCCTTGCCCGGTCGGCACGGCCGCCTGCACGCTGGCCTCCACCCCCGTGATCAACCCGCTCACCTCGGTCACGCATGCCGGCCCGATGGCGCCGGTGCGCTCCGCACGTTGCGTGGCCTTGCGGACTTTGCCGAGCAGCTTCGCCACCCGCACGCGCAAGCGTCGAACCCGGCCCGCCGTCTCGGCACGGTCCATGTCTACTACGAGCCCCTGGACCTGATCCAGGAGGCGGCCGATGGCGGGCGTGACCAGCTCCCCGGCACAGTCGATCTGCAGCCCCGCCAGGGACTCCTGCACGCATCGCAGTCCGGCCGTGCGCGTCTCGGCACACACCGGCGCGGCGAGTGTCGTCGTGGTCGTCGAGGCCACCGTCGCCGTGGTGGTCGCGGCGGTGGTCGTGGTGGGCGTCTCGGTGGTCGACGTGGTCGTCGCCCGGGTCGTCGTGGTCGTGCTGCGCGTGGTGGTGGTCGTGGTGCGGGTCGTGGTGGTCGTGGGGGCACGCGTCGTCGTGGTGGTCCGGCTGGTGGTGGTGGTCGTCGTCACCCCGAACGGCAGGCAGTTGTCGCCGCAGCCGAGCGCCGGCGGGAAGTCCGGCCCGGTGTCGCACTGCTCCGTGCCGCCGACGATGCCGTTGCCACAGCGGCTCTCGGTGCAGTTGGAATCGCACCCGTCGCCTTCGAGCGCGTTGCCGTCGTCGCACTCCTCGCCCGGGGTCGCACGGCCGTCGCCGCAGCGGGCGAAGTGGCAGGTGGCGTCGCAGCGGTCGTCGTCGTTGTCGTCGCCGACATCGCACTCCTCGTCGCCGTTGACCACGCCGTTCCCACAGCCCGTGTTCTGGCAATTGACGTCGCAGCCGTCGTCCGATTCGCGGTTGCCGTCGTCGCACTGCTCGCCGGGGCCGACGGCGCCGTCGCCGCAACGGCTGTCGTCGGCGAACCAGTAGATGGTCCGGTCGTTCCCCACCGTGGCCTGGTCGAAGCGATCGACGGCGATCACATACGGGCCCACCGCCGCGACCACGGCCCCGAACGCCTCGTCGGCACCGTCCGCCGGGGACGGGTTGGCGATGGTCTCGATCAACGCCCCGGTGGCCGAGTCGTACAGCGCGACCTCGCCCGCGAACGCCCCGGCGACGCTCCCCGCTGCGCCGGGCAGGCCGACGGCGAGGAACCGGTCGCCGACGAACATCGACGGCGGCGCTGCCCCGTAGGGCGCGCTCGTGACCGCGGCCCAGCGCAGGTCTCCGTTGGGACCGAAGCGGTAGACACGGCCGCCGGTCGCCCCCGACGGGGAGCGTCGCACCTCGACCCCGACCACCAGGTCGTCCCCGGCCCGGGCAAGCACGGCACCGAAGGCTCCACCGACGACCGGGTGCGGGCTGACGATCCGCTCCAGCCACGCGCCGGCGGCCCGATCGAAGACGTGCACGGCCCCGGCGTTGAGCGCGGCGCTGTCGTCCCCCGGCGCGCCGACGAAGATGCGATCGCCCACGATGGCGACCGCCGTCCCGAACAGGTCGAGCTCCTGCGGCTCGGGCGCATGCAGCGTGAACACCAGCGCGCCGCTCGGCGAATCGACCCCGGCGTCGAACACCGACACGGCGCCGGCGCCGAACAAGCCCTCTACCAGATCCGCAGGGTCCGCCACCGCCACCAGCGCGCCCGCGGCCGAGCCGGCCACCACCGACCCGAACTGCCCGCCCACGTCGGGATGGCGATCGACGAAGCTGCGCACCAGCTGCCCGCCCGCCGTGAACAAATACGCCTTGCCGATATCTGCCACCGTCGGATCCGTCGTCACGCCCCCGACGACCAGCCCGGACCCGGCCACCGCCACCGACGCCCCCGAGAGCAGCGGGTCGGTGGTGGGGCGGCGGAAGAGCTGGATGCGCACGTTGGTCACCGGGTTGACGGTACGCGCGAGCAGCCGCTGGTTCTGGTTGCGGAAGTTGCCGCCGCCGATCACGAGCTGGTTCTCCCACAGCGCCAGCGCGGTCCCCAGGGTATTGCTCCGGCTCGTGCGCCCGATCAGCCGGTGCTCGGCGGACGCTGCTTCCGCCGCGAGGAGGACGATCGCACACACCATGGCCCGCCGCATGATGCGCTCCGATAGCACGGTTTCTTCCCGCTCGCCCAGCCCAAAAGGCGGTCTCGCCGGCCGGCCGACGACGCGGTGCTCCAGGGACGCCCTACCCCGTTGCCGCGGGATCGTCGGCCATCTCGGACGCCAGGGCCTCGTGCACCGCCCGGCCGAGCACCGCCAGGGTGAGGGGTTTCACCAGCAAGCCCCGGAACCCGAGGCCACGCGCGGCCTCCGGGGTGACCCGCCCGCCGAAGCCGGTGTTGAGGAGGACCGGCAGGCCGGACCGGATGGCGAACAGGTCGCGGGCCAGCTCGATCCCACCCAGGGCCGGCATGGTGAGGTCCACGACGGCCAGATCGAACACGCCCGGGCGGGTGCGGAAGACGGCCAGGGCCTCGACGGGGTTGGTGAGCGCGGTCACGCGATAGCCCAGGCTCTCGAGCATGCGGCGCCCGGCCTCCGCCAGCAGGGCCTCGTCGTCGACCAGGAGGATGCGCTCGCCGTGCCCGCGCGGCGCGTTCGCCGGTTCCGCCGCATCCTCCGGAGCCGCGCCCTCATACACCGGGAAATACACCTCGAACGTCGTCCCCAACCCCGGCTCGCTGCGGACGACGATCGACCCGTGGTGTTCCTGCACGATGCCGTGCACCACCGACAGGCCGAGGCCGGTCCCCCGTCCCGGTCCCTTGGTGGTGAAGAACGGCTCGAAGATGCGCTCCACCGTGGCCTCGTCCATGCCGCGGCCGGTGTCGCGCACGGACAGCCGGACGGACGGGCCCGGAGGCAGCTCGGTGTCCGGTCCCACGGGGGCAGGCGTCAGGTCGATCTCCAGCAGCCCCTCGCCACCGTCCATGGCCTGCGCGGCATTGGTCGCCAGATTGATGAGCAGCCGATGAATCTGGGTCGTGTCGGCGAGCACCAGTGGCAGCCCGGGAGGAACGGCGACACGGATGTCGATCGAGGCCGGGACCGCCGCCCGCACGATCCGGATGGCACCGTTCACGACCACCCCCAGATCGAGCGGCCGCCGCTCCGGCTCCTGCTGCCGGCTGAAGGCGACGATCTGCTCGACCAGTTCCTTCGCGCGTTGCCCGGCCAGCAGGATGTTGTCGACGTTCTCGCGCGCGCGCGGGGTGTCGACGCAGTCGGCGCGTGCCAGCTCGCCGAAGCCGAGGATGCACCCCAGGATGTTGTTGAAGTCGTGCGCGATGCCGCCGGCCAAGGTTCCCATGGCCTCGAGCTTGTGCCCCTGACGCAGGCGCGCCTCGAGCCGCGTGCGCGCCTCTTCCGCATGCTTCCGTTCCGTGATGTTGCGCGCCACCACCACCAGCTGCTCGCGGGTGAGCGGCAGGATGCGCGCCTCGAACACCCCCTCGCCCTGCGCCGTGGGCAGCGTGTACTCGAGGGTACGGGCGAGCCCGGTCTCCCACACCCGCGCGATCGCCTCCGTCACCTGCTCCGCCACCGGCGACGGCAGCACGGCCCCCATCTTCCGGCCGAGGAACTGCGCCGGCGGCAGGTACAGGTCGCCCTCGCTGCCCCCCCGGTAGTCGAGAATCGTGCCGTCGGCGTGCACGCGGAAGAAGAGATCGGGCACGGCGCGGAACACGGCTTCGAGCTCGGCCGTCGTCCTGCGCAGGAGGTCTTCCGCGTTTCGCTGCTCGGTCACGTCGCGGGTGACGGACAGCACCGAGGTGACGCGGCCCTTCGGATTGCGCAGCGGCACCGAGCTGGTGTCCAGCCAGCGCACCCCGCCACGCACGCCGATGAAGCGGAAGCTGAGCGACCCGCGGCCCCCCGCCAGCACCCGATCGTGCAGCGCCTGGAACGCGGCCCGATCGTCGGGATGGATGAGCATCAACACCGGCTTCCCGATCACCTGGTCGGCGCTCGTGGCTTCGACCATTGCCAGCCCGGCGGGGTTCATCTCGAGCAGCACGCCGTCGCGGCTCACCAGCTTGACACACTCGGGCTCGTTGTCGACGATCGCCTGCAGGCGCGCTTCCCGCTCGCCCAGCTGGACCGTCATCTGCCGGGCGGCGACCAGCGCACGCTCGCGCGCCAGCCCCTGCATGCGCATGAGACCGAAGAGCAGGACGCTCATCGCCAGACAGCCGAAGAGGACGGCGAGCGGCTCTGCGTGATCCAACGACGCGTCGAAACCCGGCAGGGAGTCGAAGCGCAGGGTCCAGGGGTGCCCTCCGACCAGAAACGCCACCTGCTGGTGGAAGTGCGGCTGGCGCCGCGATGCGATACCCCCCTCGCCGGTCAACCCCTCGTCGTAGAGCAACGCGCCGTCCGCGATCGCAGGCCCGTCGTAGATCGCCAGGTTCACCCCGCGCGTACGTAGCGGGACCAGGCCCCGCATCAGTTCGTTCAGACGGAACGCTGCCGTCACCAAGCCCCGAAGCGCCGCCCGCCGCTGCTCGAGCGTCGGCGCCGGCGGGAGATTCCGGTACAACGCGCAGTACATCACGATCGCCGGCGGCGCATCCGTCACCGCATCCTGCGCCAGCGCCACCCGCCCGCTGAGCGCGGGCGCGCCGGTGTCGCGCGTGCGCTCCGCGGTGACGCGCCGGGTGGGCTCGGAGAGCACATCGAAGCCGAGCACTGCCTCGTTCGAGGCCAGCGGCTCGAGGTAGACCACCGGGAAGTATTCCGCCCGCGGCCCGACGGGATGGACGTGATACTCGGGGAACCCCTCGGCCCGCACGCGCATCTCGAGCCGTGCCACTTCGGCCGCGGGCACGCGCTCGACCGCGCTCAGCGTCAGGATACCCGGGTAGCGCGCCGGGAGGTCCATCTGGGCCACGAACTGCGCCCACTCGCCACGCTCGACGGATTCCGAGCCCGCAAACAGGCCGACGGCGCTGCGCAGCACGGTCTCGTACCCCTGCATGCGCTCGCGAAGCGCACCCACGACGAGCTGGACGTGGCGTTCGAACACGACGCGCCCTTCCCGTTCGACGCGCCGGCCCGTCCAACGCCAGGCGACCAGGGTGAGGACCACGCCGCACAGGAGGACCCCCCACGCCAGGGGCGTCCGGGATCGCATCGCCGGGGGCGATCCGGCGGCCACGGGCGCGTCCGGGCGTGACGCGTCCGCTGCCATCTCACCACCCGCTCTTGAACCCGCCGACGGCGGCTCCCACCACCTTGAGCAGCTGCTGCCGGTGACGTTCCGGCGTGTCGCGGTAGAACCGCACCAGCTCGTCGAGGCCCGGGTCACCGGTCAGCTGCGTCTCGCCTGCGAACGGCGCTTCGAGGAAGTCGGTGAACTCGAGCGTCCGCCGGAGCTCCGGGCTCAGCATGCCCGGATCGAGCTGGCGGAGATGATGCGCCAGCGCCTGTTGCACTTTGAGCACCACCAGCAGCGGCGTGGCCAGACCGTGCGCGGTCTCGAGCCGGCTGACCGCCCCCTGGCTCACACCGGCGAGCCGTGCCACTTCTTCCTGCGAGAGCTCGAGGAAGTCGCGCGTGTCGCGCAGGCGACGGCCGAAATCCTTCATCCATTGCCGCCACTCCGCCTGCTGCATGTGGACGGGCGCATCGCCGCTCGCCCGCTCCTGGCGGACAGATCGCGACTGGTCGTGATCGGCTCCCGGTTGCACGTTCTCGGCTTTCATCGGCATCCCTCCGGTGTTCTTTCGTGTTCCATGAGTTCTCCCACTGCCGCCGTCAGTGCGTTCCAGTCGAACGGCTTGCGGAGAACCCGCACGACGCCGCGCCGCTGCGCTTCGTCGAGCGTTCCCGTCGAACCGCGCTTGACCGACTCGAGTGCCCCCCCCCCCGAGACGATGACGAACGGCAGCTCCGGGGCCAGGCGTTGCAGCGCGTGGATCGTCTCCCACCCGTTGCGCTCGGGGAGGAACAGATCCACTACCGCCACGTCGGCCCGCTGGCCCTCGAAGGCGCGCACCGCGGCCTCGCCGTTACCGGCTTCGCTGACCTGGTATCCCACCCGCTCCAACATCTGGCGGATCATGGCACGCATCTGGTCGTCGTCCTCGATCACGAGCACCCGTCTCATCGAGGGAACTCCACCGGGAGGAGTGTGCGCAGATCGCAGGTTTTCTGCAACAGCTGAATACGCGGTCGGTCCTCAGCCCCTCCGTGGCCCCTGGTCGGCGATCATCCATGTGTCGGCCAGCGCACGCGTGGTGTGACGCCGCCCCGGCGCGAGATTGAGCGGGCGGCTCCGCGGCCCGAGCACGAGTCGCCGCCGGCCCACCTGCACCGCCAGGCGCCCACGCACCACCACCAGCCGCTGGTGGTGCGGGTGCGCGTGCTCGGCTTCGACGTACCCGCGCGGCTTGAACACCAGCAGGAGACCGGGCGCCAGCCGCTGCACCCGATGCGTGCGCCGGGTCAGGCGCCGACGACGAAGTAGCCGACTACGCCGCGCACGACGACCAGCTTGGCCGCCGCCGGCAGCGGCTGCTGGCTCTCGCGCAGGAACCCGGTCGCCACCCGGGCGAGCGCATCGACGGTCTCTTTCGCCTGCTTCGGCGTCCCCATCTGCTCGAACAGGTTCGCCACCAGCTTCGGCATCTGCGAGGCGTGCACGTCGCGCGGATCGGGCCGACGCGTGTACGCGTACACCACGTGCGCGATGATCTGCTCGCGCACCTTCTCCTGCGGCACGCCCGGCGCGTCCAGACTGGCGTTCAGGATGCCGGTCGCCGTCTGTGCAAGCGTGTCGCGCACGCCTTCGGCTGGCAGCTCCGCCCCGTCGCCCAGCTGCACGCCGAGCTCCTTGTCGATGTTCTTGCGCGTGATTTTTGCCATTGGGGGTACGTATGTTGCTCCCACGGCGCCGTCAAGCGCGCGCGAACGGCACGCTCTCGTACCCGTGCACGTTGCTCATGTGCACGCGCCGGCAGCGCCCCTCGTCGACGGCATAGCGCGGGAAGCGGGTCAGGAACTCCTCCAGCGCCACGCGCGTCTCCAGCCGCGCTAGCGATGCCCCGAGGCAGTAGTGGGCGCCTTGGCCGAGCGCCAGATGCGCCTCCATGCGCCGGTCGATGTCGAAGCGGTCGGGGTCCGGAAAGACGCGCTCGTCACGGTTGGCCGCGCCCATGAAGAGCACGATGCGCGCGCCCTGCGGTACGGTCTGCTCGTACCACGCGACATCGCGCGTGACGGTGCGCGCCGCGTACTGCGCCGGCGAGGTGTAGCGCAGGATCTCCTCGATGGCCTCGGGCAGGCGGCCGGGATCGGCCCGCACCTTGGTCCACTCGCCCCCGTGCCGATGGAAGAGCACGGCCGCGTTGGCGAGCAGCTTGGTGGTAGTCTCGGTGCCGGCGGCGCCGATCAGCGAGCAGAAGCCGACGATCTCGCCGTCGCTCAGGCGCGACGTGCCGCCGCCGTCGGTCTCGAGCTCGGCGTCGAACAGGCCGCAGATGAGGCCGTCGTTCGGCTGGCGGCGCAGCTCGCCCACGAGCTGAAACCAGTACTGCATGAGATGCATCATGGCCTCGATCGAGCGCGCCGGCAGCGCCGGGGTGTCGGGATCGCGGTCGAGCGACAGGTCGATCCACGCCCGCAGCTGCTGGCGGTCGGCATCCGGGACGCCGAGCAGCGTGAAGATGACTTCCATCGGAAAGGGCGTGGAGAACTCCTTCACGAAGTCGCCGCCGCCGTTCCGGACCAGCGGCTCGAGCAGGCGGACGGCGGTGGCGCGCGCGAACGGCTCCAGCTCCGCCACCCGGCGCGGCGTGAAGGCGCGGCTCACGAGTTTGCGCAGGCGGTCGTGGCGGGGCGGGTCCAGGAAGATCATCATCGGCGTCATCGCGAGCATCCGGTTGTCGAGACGCTCCAGGATGATGCCCTCCGCGGAGCTGTACGTCTGCCAGTCGACCAGGGCCGCGTACACGTCCCGGAAACGGGATAGCGCCCAGAAGTCCATGCGCTGGTTGCGGTAGAGCGGCGCGTGCTCGCGCAGCCAGCGGTAGGTCGGATACGGGTCCTCCTGAAACTCGTACGCGAACGGGTTCACGTCCATGCGAGTTTCTTCGCACACCCGCGCGGCCAGGTGAAGCCCGACCGGGCCGGAGGCTACCGCCCGAGGAACGTTGCCAGCGGGGGCAGCCCGGCGGCGCGACGGCCGAGCGCCCCGACGGCGGGGATCTCGCGCACGGCGTCGCAGGCACGCGACCCGCGCACGCAGGCAAGCGCCGTCTGATCGCCCGGATGCCCGTCGGGCACGAAGAGCTGGGGGTGATCGAACGGCGCGCGCTCGTTGCGCACCCGACCGTCGGTCAGGCTGTGCAGGAACGCCACCAGCGTCGCCTCGTCGTCCTCCACGAAATCGACACGGGCGAGGTCGGGGTCGAGGTCGAAGAGGTTCTCGTCGCTGAAGTCCCCGCGGCGTTCGTAGAACCGGATGACCTGCGGGAGCGTCGCCTGGCCGCCGTTGTGGAAGTACGGCCCGGTGAGCGCCACGTTGCGGAGGCCCGGGACCTTGAACGCACCGTCGACCAGCGCGCGGTCGTCCTCCGGGCAGGGTGGCGTCTCGAGTCCGCCGCAGGCGGGCAGCACGGGCGCGCGCCCCACGGCGAGCAGACGCTGGCGGATGGGGGACAGCGGCAGGGCGGCGTCGGTTCCCCCGCGACCGAGGTCTTCGGCCGTCGGCCGCACGCCGATGTTCGCGAAGCCGCGTTCGCGGAAGGCGGTGCCGTCACCCATGTCGAGGTCGAAGGTCGCGAACGGCGACCGGCTGGCAATCTCGATCGGCGCATCGCCGGGCAGGAGCGCGGCGGTCGTGAGTGCGGGCCCCGCGTGGCAGCTGACGCAGTTCCCCTGGCTCACGTCGACGAACACCGGGTCGTCGGAACCGCCGCGGTTCAGGAACACCAGCAACCCGAGCAGCGCCGTGTCGTCGAGCTGGGTGTCGTCCCCGTCCAGGAACTTGTCGAACGGGGTGCGGTCGGACACCAGCGTCGCCTCGTAGCGCTGCACGGCCAGGCCAAAGAAGAGGCTGAAGTTCTCCTCCAGCACCGTGTACCCGTCGATGCGCTCGTCGGCCGCCCAGTAGCGGCGCTGGAACGCGCGCCGGACCAGCTCGCCGTAGCTGACCGTGAGCCCGCGCTTTCCGCCCAGGCCGCGGTCGGTCAGGCGGGCGCGCGCGAGCGGCCCGAGGACACTGTCCTCCGGATGGACCAGCTGGTGCGCCAGCGCGCGCGTGCCGAGGAGCTTCCGGCCCACGTCGCGGAAGGGCCGCCCGACGAACGACATCTCGGTGTCATTGGTGGGCGGACCGACGGCTTGCGAGGCGAGGCTCGCGTGCTCGAGCGCGATCGCGCGCCGGACCAGGCGCCCGCGCTCCTGCACCGAGATGCGGGCGTCGGGGTCGAGCGGTCCCGACCCGTTGACGCCGTTGAAGCGCGGGTGCGCGCGGCCGTCCCAGAAGTTGGTGGCGTTGAATACCGCGTTGATGACGCTCGGGGCGTTGCGGGGCTCGACGCGACGCACGTTCACCCCGCCAACGTGGAAGAGCGCGTCGGGGAGCGCGCGCGCCCGCTCGTCGAGGTCGCCGCGTGCGAGGCCCGCGTAGCGCGCGCTCACCACGCCCTGCGAGGAGCACACGTCGTCGGTGTCGAAGAGCACCACGGACATCCGGTCGAGGGGATCCTCGAGCTGGTGGAACGGGAAGTCGTCGGCCGTGAGCGTGGTGTTCGGTCCAACGGTGCCGGTGGCGGTCGGGTCGAACGACGGGTCCTGCCCGGGGTGGAGCTGGTTCGTGGCGCGGCTGTCGGCCCCGGCGTGGAAGTGACACGAGGCGCACGCCTGCCCGTCGCTCCCCACCTGCATGTCCCAGAACAGCGCCTTGCCGAGCTGGACGGCGGCCCGGCGCGCGTCGGTGCCCGGGTTCAGGAACTCGTCCAGGTCGGCCGGCCGCGGCGCGCGTACGCCGCGCAGGGAGCCGAGCCCGGCAGCGAGCGCCGCGCGGCGCACGTCGGACGGGTCGTGTCCTTCGTCGTCGTGGCCGTGGGCCGGCACACTGGTCGCCACGACGACACACAGGAGCCACAGACGGAGCCGGGCCGATCGCATGGCGTACGGCCTCACGGCAGGTAGTCGACGTGCAGGAGCGGTGCGGACCCGGGGAGCTCGCCGTCGAACGCCTCGGCCGTCCGGCGACCGCTGCCCGCCACGATCAGCGCGAGCGCGTTGCCCGAGACCCACCCGGGACGGGCGACGATCTCCTGGATGACGGGCGCGAGATCGGGCGTGCGTTGTGCCGGGCCGGCATCGCCGATCGTCACCCACGGGATCGGCGACCAGGTCACCGCGACGGCCGTTCGCGTCCGCGACGACACATTGCCGGTGGTGGCGGTGAATACGGGTGCGTCGTCGATGGCCTGGCCCCGGATCAGCACCGCGGTGGCGCCGGACTGCGTTTCGTCGGCCTTGAACTGTACCCACGCATGCACCACCTTCGCCCCGGGCGGGATGGAGACGCCCACGAACCGCATCCCGACGACCTGATCGTCGGTCTCGTGGATCAGCTCGATATCGCTGCTGGTGAGCTCCACGATCCCGGTCGGATGCTCTTCGGCGTCGTCGGCGCTGGACGCGATGCGGATATCCATGCTGCGCGGTGTCGGCGGGATCGTGGTGGTGGTCGTCGTGCTGGTGGTGGTGGTCGTCGTCGTCGTCGTCGTGCTGGTGGTGGGCTCGGTGGTGGTAGTGGTCGTCGTACTGGTCGTCGGCGGTTCGGTGGTCGTCGTGGTGCTCGTCGTCGGGGGCTCGGTGGTCGTGGTGCTCGTCGTCGTGGTCGTCGTGGTCGTCGTCGTGACCTCGCGCACGGCGTACACGAGTTCCAGCAGGGGTGCCCCGGCGCGATCGCCCTCGAACGCCTCGGCGGTGCGGTGTCCGCTCCCGGTGATGATGAGGGCGAGCGCGTTGCCGGGGACCCAGCCCGGGCGGCTCACGATTTCCTGGATCACCGGGGTCAGGTCGGGCGTACGCTGCTTCGGTCCAACCTCGCCGAGGACGGTCCACGGCGCCACCGCCGTCCAGGGCACCGCCGCGGACGTCCGGAGGCGGGCCGACACGTCCTTGGCCGCAGCGACGAACGCCGGAGCATGATCGGCCGCCTGCCCCTGGATGACCAGCGTCGTCGGCCCCGACTGCACTTCGTCGTCCTTGAACTGCACGGCGGCGCTCAGAATGGTGGCGCCGGCGGGAACGTTCAGGCCGGCGAAACGGATGCCGACGGTCTGGTCGACGGTGTCGTAAATCAGCTCGAGGTCACCGCTGGTGACGTTGACCACGCCCGTGGGGGCTTCCTCGGCGTCGTCGCTGCCCGCGCCCACGCGCACCGCCAGCGCGACCGCCCCCGCGGGGAGCGTCGTGGTGGTGGTACTGGTCGTGGTGCGGGTCGTGGTCGAGGTCGGCACGGGAGGGGGTGGCGTGCTCGAGCCCAGCAACACGAACGGCGCCACCGACGGCACGCCGTCGCCGGTCATGAGGAACAGCATGTAGTAGCCCGGCGGGGCGATGTTGCGCTCCACGGGCGCGAGCACGTCGAGCGCGTCGCCGGTCGCCGCCGGCGCGAACACGAGCGGCACGTAGCGCTGCTCCATGTTGGCGGCGTGGGTCGACGCCCCCGGCCGGATCATCACCACCGACGTGATGCCGGCCGCGTCGGGGGTCCGCACGCTGAACGCCTGGCCGTAGTCGACCGCCGCCGGGGCGTCCTCGATGACGGGGCGCGGGCCGCGGAACAGGTACGGCGGCGAGAAGACCTCGCGGGTCGGATTGCCGTTGGCGCCCGCCTCGAGTACGCGCGCGTCGGGCAGCAGCACGGCCGTCGAGTGATACCCGCGCTTAGTGGCGAGCGGCGCCATCAGGGTCCAGGTTTCCGTGGCCGGATCGAACAGCTCGGCCGGGGCCACGGCGCCCGCCGCATTAGTGCCACCGATGACGAGCACCTTGCCGTCGGGCAGGATGACGTTCTGCAGGTGGGTACGCGCAAAGTGCATCGGGGCCGTGAAGCGCCAGCTCGGCGCCGGCGCGCTCAGGTCGAGAATCTCTGCCGTGGCCGTCGGCGCGCCGCTCTTGGGCCCGCCGCCCATGATCATGAGGCGCTGGTGTCCCGGCGGGAGCATCACCGACGTGCCCTCGTAGCGCTTCCCGAACTGACTGGTCGCGACGACTCGCCAGGCGGCGGCCGCCGGATCGAGTACGTCGGTGGTCATTTCCTCGCCGACGTGCAGCGCCTCGCCCGACGGCAGGAGATGCATGCGCGGGTAGAAGGCGATCTTGCGGTTCGCACCGGCCAGAACATCGATGCGGTCGCTGCCACCCGGCTCCCCGCCCGGCACGTACACCTCCACCTCGGGCGCCAGCGCCCGGCTCGCGTCCTTGCCGGAGAAGATGAGGACGCGCCCGTCTCCCAGGCTGACGTTGGTGGGGTAGAAGCGCCCCTTGTGCATGTCGGGGCCACGGCGCCACGCCATCGCCACCGGATCGAAGAGCAGCGTGCGTACGTTGCCGG
Source organism: uncultured Binatia bacterium (SeqCode) (assembly GCA_964618895.1). GTDB lineage: Bacteria > Desulfobacterota > Binatia > DP-6 > DP-6 > CAZUDO01. Next base: position 63,234 of record CAZUDO010000085.1, on the reverse strand, counting down.
CCACGGAGCCGGCCGTGGCGCCGCCGGTCACGAACACACGGCCGTCGGCCAGGAACGAGTGCCCGGAGCAGAACATATTGTCGGTGCCGGGCGGGATCGGGGTGATCAGCTCGGTGGACGGATCCCAGACCCAGGTTCGGGGGATGCTCTCGTCGCCGCGCCAGAAGAGCACCTGGCCCGTGTGCAGCATGACGAGGTGCACGGCCACGCCGGGCCATTTCCGCGCCGCGTCCCATTGGCCGACGACCGCGGGATCCGCACCAGCGCGGGTCGGCGCCGCCACGCCGTGGGCCGCGACGAAGAGTCCCGCGGCAGCCACACACAGCCGCAGGCGCCGCCTGAGACGCATGGTAGCTAGCAAGGTTAGTGACAACATGGCGTCCTCTCCAAACGACCGACGTACGATCTCGCACCGGACGGGCGAGCGTCAATCGCGTATCCCGTAGCGCTCGCCGTGTGCGGTCACGCCGCGGGCGCCATGGCACTCACCCAGGTCGCCGCTGCGAGGGGCCTCTACGGCGTAGCCGGAGGGCCGGGGGATTCCGGCTCGAGAGTACGCACCAGGGAGCGCCGGACACCGTCCACATCAGTCAACGGACTCCGCCGCAGGCGCCCGACCTCATCGGCCGTATACGGCGCGAAGTCCTGCGGCACGTCGGCGCCGCCGAAGCGCGCGAGCATCCAGTTGAGCACGGCGGCGACCCCGGCGTCATCGAGCGGCGCCTGCGCCACGCCCGGCACCCGCGCCAGGTACTCGCGTCCGCCGGCCACGCGCGTGAACCGACCCACCGAGCCGGCGAGCGCCGGCACGCTGCCCGGCGTCCCGACGCCGTCGGCACGATGGCAGCCCTGGCAGTTGAGCGCGTAGTCGAGCGCGGCACCGCTCATCTCGCCCGCAGCGGCCACGCCGCCGTGGACCGCCATCAGGACTGCGAGCACCACGCGGCCGGTCACGACTTGATCGCGACGCCGATCACGACCGCCACCGAGCAGTGCACCGCCCGGCTCTTGGTGCCGAAGCACCACAGCAGGTCGTTGTTCTTCGACGTGAAATAGACCGGGCGCTCGCCCTCGGTGCGCGTGCACCGGCAGCGCATGCACAGCGACTGCCCACAGCAGTCGTTGTAGGAGATGACGTAGTCCTTGCCGTCGCCCGGATGGCGACAGGTGCCGATCCAGGTAACCGGCGACATCTCCGTGCCCGGCGGGCAGGTGTTCTGCGAGCCGCCGCAGCAGGCGCACAGGAACCCGTCGATGGCGCAGTGGCGCCAGTACTGGCAGTCCTTTGCATCCCCGGTCGGACCGTACACGGCGCTGTCGTCCGGCGCCGGGACTCGTCCGTCGTCGGCCGCCCGCGCCACCGGGAGGAGCGGGAACGCCGCCCCGCCGACCAGGACCGTGCCGAGCCGCGCCAGAAAGCTCCGTCGCGACGTGCGCTGCGCCACCTGCCGCGCTCCGCGCTCCACCACACGATCGATCCACCGATGTGCGTCCCTCATGGCCGCGCCTCTCCCATGACATAGTCCTGGATCGAGCCCACGCCGCGCTCGTACGCCTCGAACAGACTTTCGAGGTGCTCGCGCGAGTTGACCAGGCCGCGTGCCCGTACGATGCCCGCGGCGTCGACGAGGACGGCGTACGGCAGCTTCGCCACTTGATAGGTCATCCCGAGCGCCGGCGAGAGTACGTACGGGAACGCCGCCAGGTGCTCGGCACGCACGAACGCCTCGTGCTCTTCCCGTGGGCCGTCGCTCGCCAGCACGACGTCCAGCCAGGCCCGCTCGCGCCGCGCCGCCGAACGCAACGCGGGGAGTAAGGTTTTGCACACCGGACAGGTGGGCGACAGGAAGAAGACGAGCGTGCTCCGTCCCGCCGCGCTCGGGGCTCCCACGTCGCGCGGCACACCGTCGAGCGTCTCGACGCCGACTACCGGCGCCGCCTCTCCCACGGCGGGCCCGCGACCGGTCATGAGGGCCCCGGCCGGAGCAACGCGCTCGTAGAGCACGCCGATCTGGCGCACGAGCGCCACCACCACGCAGCCGAGCACCACCACGGTCACCCAGAGGATGGCGTTCGACACCAGCAGCGCCTGGGTCACGCGTCACCTCGCAAGCGCGTCACCGCGGGTTCCTGCGCCAGCAGTTGATGTGCTGCCACCCAGACCGCGGCGAGCACGCCCGTCGCGCCGACGACGGTGAGCGCGTCCACCCACACGAGCGGGCGCGCCGTGAGCGGGAGGAGTCCGGTGAGTGCGGCGGCCGCGAGGACCCCGTTCCGGATGACCAAGCCGGTGCCGATCGGCTGGCGCCCCGCTGGCCCGGTGCAGCCGCAGTCGATGTGCCGGCGGCCACGCACCAGGTTGATCGCGATCGCGCCGCCGTAACCGACCAGCACCGTCGCCGCCACGATCGCGCCCGCCGCCCGCCACCACGGCAGCGCCAGCAGGGCGGCCACCAGGATCTCCGCGCTCACCACCGCGGTCGCACTGACGGCCACCAGACGCTCCGGCACCAGCCGGTAGTCGGCCACCGTAGCGCGAAAACGGCCCACGTCGCCCAACTTATGGACGGCCGCGCTCGCGAACACCAGCGCCAGCGCAGCCCGTACGATGAGGTCGCCCGCCGGGTCCATCGTCATGGTGCGAAGAGCAGGCTGCTGGCCAGGCCGGGCTCGGACACCTCGCGCAGCACGGCGCCGGACAGGGCATCGTGAACGGTGACCGCGGGCGGTATCGAGGCGGACGCGATCAGCACCGGATGCTCGTCCTGGGTCACCAGAATGCGGTCGACCCCGGGGTTGGGAACGAGTGTGCCGAGCAGCCACCGGCTCATCCCGCCGAGCCCGCCCTGCTGCGCCACGAAGCTCACGAGCGGGTTCAGGACCGGGATGCGCTGCACGCGGCGGTGGGTGGCGAGATCGTACACCCACATCTCCGTGCCCGGGTCCTTATGCGTGTCCGGCCCCCCCTGGTGCATGAGCGCGTACAGGCGGCCGGCGCGCGCGTGGACCGCCAGATGCTGCGCCCCGCCGATGCGCCACGACCCCGCCCGGTCCTTGTCGTCGACCAGGGACCAGCGTTCACCGAAGCGCAGGGCATCGCCGCTCACGTCGACGGGATGGATGACGCCGGCGAAGGACACGAACAGCCACTCGGTGCCCCGCCGCACCGCCTTTTCGGTGATCGGGTCCTTCTGCGCGTCGAAGAACGCCGGGCTGCGCTCGACGCGGGCCTGCTCCCCCTGGTCGTCGAGGACGACGATGAGCGCCTCGCCGTTGGCGCACAGCATGAAGAACCGGCGCGGCCCCCCCGCGTACACCAGACTGCAGCCGGGCGTGGAGACCTCGGTGGTGAACCGCCGGGCCTTCACGTCGACGATCGACAGCGAGGTGACCGGAGTCAGGTTGAAGACCGCCACGAAGCGGCCGTCGTCGCTGAGGGCGCTGGAGGCGTTGCCCGGGAAGTACTCGGCGCGGAGCGGCGGGATGACGATCTCGTCGAGCGCCAGGAGCGTGGTGGCATCGTAGACCGTCACCACGTCGGTCCGCGCGCCGCGGACCCCGCGCGCGTAGTACGTCTCGGCCAGGTAGATCTCGCGGTGGTCGGGCGAGAAGAGCGGCGCGATCACGAACCCGACCCCGGCCGTGCCCGAACTGATCGTGCCCAGCAGCTCACCCGAGTCGCCGTCGAAGAGCGCGGTGCGGTGCAGGAGGATGTCGCTCAGCCAGAACCAGTGCGGACCCGGCTGCGCGGGGAGCTTGCGCACCTGGAGTAGCGGCTCGACCTCGCCCGCGCCCGCCAGGCCGGTCACGAGGACCGCGACCAGGAGGGCGAGCCGGGCAGCGCCACGGGCCAACGTGCAGGTCGTCATCGCCATGCGGAACCGCGCGGCGTATAGCATGGGGCAACCCGGCTGTAATAGAGGAGGGAGCATGATCGTCGTCACCAATCGCATCCCCGTCGCGCGCGGCCACGAGATCGACTTCGAGGATCGCTTCAAGCGCCGCGTCCATCTGGTCGACCGCGCCCCCGGCTTCGTGCGCAACGAGGTCCATCGCCCCCGCCCGGTCAAGTTCGACCACGAGGGTGGCGGGTGGGTGGACGACCCCGACCTGCAGGGCTACTACGAGATCAAGACGTGGTGGCGGACCTTCGCCAACTTCGTGGCCTGGACGCAGAGCCCGGCGTTCGCGGAGGCGCACGCGAACCGGCCGCCGCGGGAGATGTTCGCGGGCCCGAACGTGCTGGAGGTGCACGAGGTGCTCACCAGCACCGACCTGGACCTGGGCGGCTAGCACGTCGGACCCGCGAGTGCGCGCGCCCGACCGGCCGGGTCAATCCGGCGTCACCTGGAACGTCGCCGGCGGCGTCAAGGCTGCCGACGATCCGCCGACGCGTACGTCGTAGTCGACGGCTTCGATCTCCCACCGGCCCGCCGTCACATCCCAGAAGGCGAGGTCGGCCGTCGGCAGGTCGAACGCCACCGATCGCGTCTCGCCCGGTGCCAGGTGGATGCGCGTGAACGCCTTCAGCTCCTTCCGGGCGCGCTCGACGCGCGAGCCCTGCGCGCCGACGTAGAGCTGCACCACCTCGGCGCCGGCCACCTGGCCCGCGTTCGTCACCTCGGCGGTGACCCGCACGTGGCCGCCCGCAGGTACGGCGGCGGGGGTCACGGTCACGTTGGCGTAGGCGAAGGTCGTGTACGAGAGCCCGTGACCGAACGGGAAGAGCGGCGCCCGTCCCTCGCGGTCGAGGTGACGGTAGCCGTGGAAGTAGTCGTAGGTGACGACGGGGCTCAGCGGGTCGAACGGCGGCAGATCCGCCTCGGCCACCGGGAACGACAGCGGCAGCTTGCCCGACGGCGCTACCTCGCCGAAGAGCACGTCGGCGAGCGCGTGCCCGCCCTCCTGCCCGGGGTACCACGCCACCAGGATCGCCGGCACCGCATCGACCCACGGCATCAGAACCGGCCCGCCTCCCACCAGCACGACCACGGTGCGCGCGTTCAGCGCCGCGACGGCGGTCACCAGGGCGTCCTGGCTGCGGGGGAGAACGAGCGAGTCGCGGTCGCCGTGCGTGATCTGCCCCTCGCCCTCATCGGCCGACGTGAGCCCGACCACGACGATCGCCGCGTCGGCGGCCGCCACCGCCGCCGCGTCGGCGGGCGACAGGGCCGGCCTGGGGACGTGCGTGACCGGGACCGCCCCGGCGGCCGCCGCGATGCCGTCGAGCACGGTGACGACGTTCGACGAACTCACCCTACTGCTGCCGGCGTCGCCCACGTTGGGGACGGCCGCCAGCTCCCCGACCACGACGAGCGAGCGCAGCCGGCTCCGGTCGAAGGGAAGCGTCCCGCCGTCGTTGGTAAGGAGGACCAGGCTCTCGCGGGCAGCCTCGCGCGCCAACGCCCGGTGCGCCGAGGTCTCGACCGCGGCCGGGTCGAGCATCGCCGGGTTGGTATCCAGGCGGAAGCAGAGCTGCACGCGCAGGATGCCGCGCACCGCGTCGTCGACGGTCGCCGCGAGCGCGGGGGTCGCCGCCACGGCGTCCACCACGGGCTGGCCGTAGAAGCGCGGGAACGGCATCTCGATGTCGAGCCCCGCCGCGAGCGACGGAACGGTGCTGTGGGTGCCGACCAGCCAGTCGGACTCGACGAACCCGCGAAAGCGCCACTCGCCCTCGAGCAGGTCGTGCAGCAAATGCACGTTCTCGGCGCAGAACGCCCCGTTCACCTGATTGTACGCCGTCATCAGGGAGGCCGCCCGCCCGCGCTCGACGACACGGCGGAAGTGCGGCAGATACACCTCGCGCAACGTGCGCTCGTCGATCCGCACGTCGAGCACCTGGCGGGTGTTTTCGATCGAGTTGGCGGCGAAGTGCTTGGGACTGGCGATCACCCGCCGCTGGGCGCCGCGCACGAACGCCGTGCCCATCTCGCCGAGCAGCACGGTGTCCTCGCCGTAGCTCTCCTGCGTCCGCCCACCGCGCGGGTGGCGGACGATGTTGAGCACCGGCGCGAGCAGCACGTCGGCGCCCTTGGCGCGCACCTCGGTCCCGATCGCCTCCCCGATGCGCTCCTCGAGCGCCACGTCGAACGTGGCGGCGCGCGCGATCGCGACCGGGAACGTGGTCGCCGTGCCGAGGAGGAACGACGCGCCCCGCGGACCGTCGAGCATGCCGAGCCCCGGAAGGCCCTGCGCGGCATTGGCCGGCGTGCGCCAGCCGCGCTCGAACCGGACGCCGTGCATCTGCTCGGCCTTCTCGGCCGGCGTCATGCGGGCGAGCAGCCCGTCGATGCGGGCCTCGACCCGGTCGGCGGCGTCGCCGCAGAAGCTCCGGTCGCGATGGGCGGCGACCGCGAGCGCGTCGCCGGCCGCATCGGCGGCGGCGAGCAGACAGGCCGCCAGCCCGGCGCCATCGGGGGGCGTGTCGCACGGGGGACCGAAGCGGGCGGTGGCACGGGCGGTGGCACCGCAGCGGGCGGTGATGCGCGCCGTCGCACCGGCACGCAGGCGCGCGATCCGCCCCGCGACGACGGGCGCGTGCGCGCAGTCGGTGCCCGGCGGCAAGTCGCGCGGCGGCCGGCGCTTGCAGGCCGCGATCGCGCGTAGGCGGCGCGCCGTCACCTGCGCGACCGCGTCGACAGCAGCGGCCTGGCACCGCCGGGCGTCGGCGGGCAACGCGGTCGTGGTCGCGGCCGCCACCGCCATCAGCCGGAGCGCCTCTGCCTCGTAGCTCCCGCGCACGCACCGGATCAGCTCGGCGACGGTGCGGCTCCCGGCGCACTCCCCGCCGAAACCGAGGGCGGTCACGGCCGCATCGTCGCAGCGCGCGCCGAGCCGCCGCGCCAGCCGCCGTGCGACCACCGTGCGCGCGGCCTGCGGCGCGGGCGTGTCGAGACACGATCTGCCCCCGTCGCGCGCTACCCGGTGCTGACAACGGGAAAGTGCGGACAAGACATCGTCGAACGCGCGTGCGCCGGCCTTCTCGACCGCCCGCTCGCACGAGCGCGCGGCGCCGGCGAGGACCGCGGCGCCCACCCGCTCGCCGACGAGCATGGGCCACAGGACGGCGAGCACGACCACCGGCGGGCGACGCGGCGCGAGCGTGCCGGAAGTCATCGCCGCGGCGCCAGCGCCGCGCGCACGCGTTCTTTCGTCTCCGGCGCGCACCATGCGGGCACGATCACGTCGTGGAAGTACCGCCGGTCGGCCTCGGACAGCGCCAGGGCCCCGTCACGAAGCGCCCGCTTCGTGGCCACATATCCGGCGCGTGGGTGCGCCGCCAGACGCGCGAGGCGCGCGCGCGCGACCATCGGGGCGTCGGCGACCACCTCGTCGACCAGCCCGAGCTGGAGCGCCGTACGGGGATCGTAGAGCCCTCCTTCGAGCACGACGTGATCGAGCGCACGCGGCGGAACCCGACGCCGGACGAGCGCGAGCAGCTTGGGCGGGAACTCGAGCCCCAGCGCCACCTCGTTGAGGCCGATGCGTGCCGCCGGGTCGTCGGTCGCCACACGCAGGTCACAGCACAGCGCCAGGATGCAGCCCCCGGCGATGGCGTGCCCGTTTACGCAGGCGACGGTCGGTCCGGGGTACCCGAACAACGCGTCGACGACCGCGTCGAGCAGCTCGAGCAAGCGGGTCATGCCGGGCGGATCGAGCGTCGCGACCTCCTTCAGATCGAGCCCGGCGGAGAACGCGCCACCGGCCCCGATCACGAGCAGGGGGCGACCTCCTGCGGCGCGGACCTGGGCCAGCAAGCGCTCCATCATGGCGGTGCCGAGCGCGTTCTTCCCCGGCGCCGACAGTACGAGCTCGTGCAGGTCGTTCGACATGCGGACCTTCTAGCCCGCGCGTGGTGGTCCGTGAAGAGCCGACCCGTGCGTTACGCCGGCGCCCGCAGGTGCCACGCCTTCGGGCGCACGAAGGCCGCAATCCCCTCCCGCGCGAGCGTGACGCCGAGCCCGGAGGCGCCCCGCCCGGTCCACGGCAGGCGCGGGCTCACCCGGTCGCAGCAGTTCCAGTACGCGGTGCCGGTGTTCACCTGCGCCAGCAGGCGCTCGGCGCGGGCGCGGGCGGGCGTGTAGACCGCGGCCGTCAGGCCGTAGTCGGTGTCGTTCATGCGTGCCACCGCCGCGGTCACGGCCACGTGCGTCGAACACCGCCACCACGAACACCACGCTCAACCCGAGCGCGACCGCGACCGTCCCGCCGAGCGACGCCGTCCGGTCGAGCACGACGAGCCACGGCACCAGCCCCACCCAGGCGAGAACGGCCCAGGGCCACGTGAAGCGGGCGACGAGCCCGTACGCGAGCGCGGTCGCGACCACCGCGCCGCCCGCCGCGAGCCGTGCGGCGAGGGTCGCCGCCGTCAGGGCGTGCGACCCGCCGCGCCCGCCGCGGGGACCTCGAGCATCCGGATCGGCAGTCCCGGAGGCGCCATCTCGAGCGGGACGATGCGATTCGCGGACAGCGGCAGCGGCTGCCCCTGCGCGTCCACGAACTCGTAGTCCGGATGGAAGAGGAGGATGGGTGGCAGCTGCTCGCCGTCGTCGGTCACCTGGAAGTGGCGCACGTAGCCGGGCGGCAGAACGAAATCGTCGGGCACCACGATGCCGGGCTTGGGCGGGTCGGTGCCGGGAAGGCCGAAGGCGGCGATGCCTCCGGTCTCGCCAGCGGCGCGCAGCGCCAGGATCGCCTCGGTGGCATCGACCGGCGCAGGTGGTGCGGGTGACCCGACGTCGCGCCCCGTCTTCCGGCGCACCACCGCGACCGGCTTCAACGGCGCCGCGACGGGTGACGACGCGGGCGCGCCGGCCGCACCCGCAGGCGCACCCGGGGACACCCCTGACGATGACACGGGGGCGCTCGCCCCGGGAGCACGCCGGATGAGCAGGACGCCAACGACCGTCGCCGCGACGACCAGGCCGCCCGCGACCGCCACCAGGCGCACCACCCGCCGCACGGCGACGTTGTCGTGGATGCGGATGCCGTCGCCGTCGATGCGCACGGCGCTCGGTCGCGGCTCCCTCGCCATCGCCGCCGGGGATGTTATACGGGCACGCCGCCATCGTCCATGTCGTCTTCCCGACCGACCGACCTGCACGTTGCCGCCTACGGGACGCCCGTGCGCATCGTGCGCGCAGCGCTGGTGGCGGTCGCGGGCGCGAGCCTGCCCGGCCTCCTGTTCCTGCTCGTCGCTGCCACCGACCCCCCGGTCACGCCGGCGCTGTTGATGCGCCTGTTCGCGCTCGCCGCGGTGGCCCCCGCACTCGGAGCCTGGATGCTGCGACGCGCCCTCGGCGCCGAGATTGCGGTGGCAAACGGGGCGCTCGTCATCGCCCGGCGCGATCGCCGCTTCGAGGTCCCGCTCACGGCCATCGCGCGCGTCGTGCCGTGGGCCCTTCCCCTCCCCGGCCCCGGGCTGTCGCTTCATCTGCGCTCGGGGCGGCGGCTCGCGTGGAGCATTGAAACCGACGACCCGCTCGCCCTCGTCCAGGCGCTCGGACACGCCGGCGACCCCGCCTCGGAGCCGGCCCTGGCCCACGCACACGCCCGGGCTGCGACGGGACGATGGCCGTGGTACCGCTGGGTGGCGAAGTACCCGCTGTTCGGGCTTCTGCCCACGGCACCGCTCTTCAATGTCCACCAGCACATCGCCTACGGCGGGCCGCTCGGCGAGTACTACCTGCTCGGCCCGCGGGCGTACCTGATCGACTTCGCGATCCACTGGGGCACGGTGTCGATCTGCCTCGTGCTCTGGGCCGGCGTCTGGCGCGGCCTCGCGGAAGCGGTGGCGCTCGGCGCGGCCCACGTCGCACCCTCGCGCGCGGCGAGGGTGCGACGGGCCGCGGAGACTGCCTGTTGGTGGCTCTACTACGCGGGCGTACCGCTCCTGCTCCTGCTGCGGTTCGCGCCCTGGTGAGCGCTCACGGCGTGGCGGGGTTGTAGACGGACAGCGCCCAGCCCACGATCTGGCTGCCGTTGTAGTTGGGCGCGCCCGACCCCGAGCCGCTACCGCCGATGAGCCCCAGGAACACCGTCGAGCCGGTGTAGGTGGGGTGGGTGTTGTCGGACTGGATGTAGTCGTAGCTCGTGCTGGCGTTCGCCAGGTGCACGTTTAGATGTCGGAGGCGACGGCGCCCGACTTGCACCGCCGGACCACTTCGATGTCCGCGTTCCAGGCTTGCGAGAGATACTCGCCGTCGACCCTGGGTGCGCCGCGCCCCTCGCGGACGCAATTCGTGCGCCCCTATCATGCTTCTGTAGCCCATAGCTATCAGAATGTTGCGGCACCGACGCACCGCAGCATGACAGCGCTCGCAGCGCGGGCTAGCGCCCGATCAATCGCGCGCCACAATCGACGCAGAACACGTTCTGCCGACGCCGCGCGATGGCGTGGTGGCTCTCCGAGCACGTGCGGCCGGCGAATTGTGCGTTCACGACGCCTCCGCACTTCGGGCAGTGACCGACGGGGGCATCGCGCCGGCGATGGTTCAGGTTGTCGCAGGGCGCAACCCGACCGGTTGCTCTCATCGTCCGGGGCGCGGTCACCCGGGTTTGACGGCTTTGGGTGCCTTCGCCCCCAATGAGAGGCGCGAGTGATCCGCCATCAGAAAGGTCGCCCTCGATACCGCCACCACCGTCCGACAGGTCGGGCACTTCGGGTTCATGTTGCTGCCGCTGACACCCTCCAAAAAGGAGAGCGAGACGTGGCAATGGGGACAAGGACCGAATCGTGCTGATGCCATGGGAATCACCTCTTCCGGGTCGCGCCGCTCGCCGGGGGCTTGACGGCCTTGGCCGCTTTGACGGGCACCCGGCGCCCGGCGGCGGGGGCTGCGGCCGGGCGCGGCGCGACCATCGCCACCGGATGCGGCCCGACCGACGTGCGGCGGGCAGAGGGCGCGGCCACCGCCACCGAATGCGGCCCGACCGACGTGCGGCGGGCAGAGGGCGCGGCCACCGCCACCGGATGCGGCCCGACCGACGTGCGGCGAGCAGGGGGCCCGGCCGGCGTGCGGCGGGCAGGGGGCGCGGCCGGCGCAGGCCGCTTCGGGGGTGGTAGCGGACGCGACGCGGTCAGACTTGCGGCGCCGATCCAGCCTTCGATCCCCCCCTTGCGTGACAGGACCCGGTAGCGCGTACCGTTCGCACCGTAGGGGCGCCAGGCGAGGATCTCGACCTCGAGCCCGGCCGCCAGTGTCCCCAGGGGGGTGGTACCGTCGTCGTCCGTCAGGACGACACTGCTCGCCGCGCCGGCCCGACCGGTGACGATGGCCTGCCACCCGACCGCAAGCACGGGACCGTTCTCGCCACGAGACGGCCCGACACGGGCAAACGACCGGGTACCGGGCCCCCGCGGAAAAGACATCACTACCTCCTGGGTCGCAGCCTGACTCAGGCGCCGACCACGCGGAGGCTATAGCCGCGAGGCGGTGGGACCGCTTCCAGCGTCGCGACGGCCCGGGGCCGACACAATCCGCCAAACGGGCCGATTTGGAAGGTACTCTCCAGGGTTGCAGCTGTCAAATGACCATGAAGCTCGGGCGCACATCGATTGACTTCGCGGGCGCGCCGATCGTATGGGGCGGCCATGACGCGGCTGGCGCTGCTCACGCTGTCGCTCGTGGTCTGGCAGGGGACCTCGCCGGACCCGGCCAGCGGCGGCACGGCCCGGGCGATCCTCGACCAGGTGCGGTCACTCGACGACACCACTCGCCACTGGATCGATCGCAGCCAGAAGCTCGGCCTCCGCATCCTCGACGGGCGCGGCGGCGAGCGCCGTCGCGACATGCATATCTTCGACAAGCGCTACCCCGGCGACGAAGACAAGTCGCTGTCGTTCTTCCTCACCCCGGCCGAGGTCAAAGGTACCGGTTTCCTGCAGTGGGGACACCCGAGGAGCGACGACGACCAGTGGCTCTACCTCCCCGAACTCAAGCGTACGCGCCGCATCACAGCCCAAGGGCGTGACGAGAGCTTCATGGGAACGGCCTTCAGCTACCGGGACCTCGAGATCCTGGCCGAGATCCAGCGCTGGACCGAGGACGACGCCACAAGCTCGCTCGACGGCGAGGAGATCATCGACGGCACCGCCTGCCACAAGATCGCCTTCCGCCCCAAGCAGGACGGCATGTCGTACGGGCGGATCGTACTCTTTCTCGACAAGGACAAGCTCGTCGCACGCCGTCTCGACTTCTTCGACCAGCAGGACGAGGCGATGAAGCGCCTCTCTCTGTCCCGCATCGTCGACATCGGGCCGATCCCCACCGCGCACCTCCTCGACATGACGGACCTGCGCAAGAACGCCCGCACGGAGGTCGAGGTGTCCGACGTGCGCTACAACGCCGGCCTCGCCGACGACCTGTTCACGCAGCGCCAACTCGAACGCGGTATTCCGTAGTCCTCGTCAGAGCAGGCCCACCAGGCGATCAGCGCCTCGAGCTCGTGCAGGTCGGCAAGCACCCGGTACGCGCGACTTACGATCCGCTAGACGCGCGCCGTGGGCCCGAGGTCCGACGATTCGACCGCGGCGTCATCGGGAGCGGGCGCCGCCGGGGCCCGGGCCGCGCGCTGCGCCCGCAGAACCGTGCGTACACCCGAGGCGCCGATCAAGAACGAGCTGACGAGCCCGCACCACAGGAGCCACACCATGTGGCCTGCGACCGCAGCCGCCAGCACGATCCAGGAGAAGTCTTCGCGGGCGCGCTTGCGGAGCCCCACCAGCGTCGGCTCCTGGGTCTTCGGTGGATCCGGATGCCGCCACGCCTCGGCGCCGCGGTGGGCTACCTCGGCCGCGAACGAGCCCGCGTACGAGAAGAACACGCCGATCGCCGTCACCGTGGCGGCGGCCAGCCAGAACGGCTTTCCCGAGTCGCGGTAGAGGCCGAGACCGAGGCCGTAGAAGAATGCCATGTTGACGACGCAGTCGCTGATGGTGTCGAGCCAGCTCCCGAAACCCGAAAAACGGTTGGTGAGGCGCGCCAGCGACCCGTCACAGTTGTCGAGCACGAACGACAGCTGCAACCACAGCGCACCGGCGACCCACCCCGCCGAGCCGTGACTGAAGCACCAGGCCGCGGCCAGGCCGCTGGCGAGGCTCACCACCGTGACCACGTTCGGTGTGATCGGCAGGCGCGCCAGGATCGGCACGACCGCGAGCGCGATGCTCCGATTGAGCGTCCTCATCTTCCCTCCCCCCTCAGCGGCTCCGGCGCGGCAGCACGGCTGCGTCCTCCCACCACCACACGAGCAGTCCCGGAACTCCCAAAAGCACGTCGCGCACCCGTTGGGCAAGCGAAAGCGCGAGGGCGGTGTCCGGATCGAGATGCACGGCGCGCCCGAGCACGAGGTACCCGGCCTCCTGCACCCCGAGCGCGCCCGGGATCAGGAACGCCGACGATCGGACCGCCTGCCCGAGGCTCTCGAGCAGCAGGGCCGTCGCGAGGCCGACCGGGTGCCCGAGGAACCGCAACGCCAGCCAGACCTCGCCGGCGCCAGCGATCCAGCTCACCACGTGCCAGATGGTCGCCGCCACGACGCCGCGGCGACGGCCGTAGAGCTGGCGCACCGCGTGATCGATCGCCTCCGCACTCGCGGTGAGCCAGTCGCCGAGCCGCACGACACGCTCGAGCCCGCGCGTGAGCCCGCCGAACAGCCCGCGGCGCTGCGCCAGGTAGAAGCCGACGACGAGCGCGGCCATGAACACGACGCCGGCGACCACCGGGACGACGGGGGTCTCGGGGCCGAGGTGCACGGCGAGCAGCGCGAGCCCGAGGACCGCGAAGACGACCTGCGAGGACACGATCGTGGTCACGTCCACGACCACGCTCGCCGCAGCGCGCACGCCCGTCATCCCCCGGCGGGCCAGCAGGCGCGCGCGCGCCACGTTGCCGCCCACCTGCATCACCGGCAGCAGGCTGTTGACCGAGTAGCACACCCACCGGCCGACCAGGAACGCCGCGAACCCGGGCCGCTCCGCCGGTGGCACCACACACGCCCACCCGATCGCGTCGAGGGCGATCGGGATCAGATGGAAGAGCGCGATCAGCACCAGGCCGGGCCCCGCGCGGGCCAGCGCGCCGGCCACGTCGCCGGCGCCGTGGTAGACCACCAACCCGGCGAGCAGGGCAACGCCGAGGGCGAGGCCCGTATAGCGCACCGCGCCCGCGGCGGGCTGCTCGTCGCCGCGACGGCGCGGTGCGGGTCCGGACGACATGAGCAGCGGTTCCTAGAAGATCACCCGACGCCAAGCAAGGCGCGCGCGGGAGTTCTTGACAGCCGCCGCCGCGTGTCCGATACGAGATTCATCGTCGACCCCCGGACACCTCGCCTCCTCGTCGCCCTCGCGCTCCTGGCGCCCCTGACGGCGGCCGCGACGGTGCGCCCGCTCCTCCAGACCGGGGACGCGTTCCCCGGCGGAACGGTGTCGCGCATCCAGTTCTTCGATGCCGACCCGTCGGGCCGGAAGATCGCCCTCGAGATACTCGCCACAATCCCCTCGCGCCCCGGCGCCCAGTCCGCACTCCTCAAATGGGAGGACGGGCAGCTGGTCACGCTCGGCCTGGAGGGCGATCCCCTGCCCGGCGGCCAGACGCTCGGCTACGTCGTGAATCCGACCATCGACGGCGCGGGCCGGGTGACCTTCTCGGTCGCCAACCGCGTCTACCGTCACGACGGCACGGGGTTCAGCGAGCTGGTGTCCCTGGCCCACGCGCCGCCCGGCAAGACGTGGGGCAGCATCGCGCTGGCCGACGTGAACGAGGGCGGGGACGTGTTGTTCGATGCCAACGAAGTCGGCACCGGCGGTAACTGGATCCATACGCTCCAGCTCCGTACCGCCGACGGGGCCATCGTCGAGCTCATGCGGGTGGGTGCCCGCAGCGTCGAGGGGGACCTGATCGACCGCTTCCAGGGCACCCGCCTGAACGTCCACCGCGAGGTCGTCTTCACGATCGGCATCGACGCGCTCTATCACCTCTCCGGGGGCGTGCTGCGGCGCGTGATCCGCCCGGGCAATCCGCTGCCCGGCGGCGGCTCGCTGACGCGTGTCGTGTCGGCGGCGATCAGCGACCTGGGGAGCATCGCGTACGTGGCCAACCTGGGCCAGCCGAACGGGCAGCTGGTGCGCATCGACGGCGGCGTGCCCCGCGCCGTCACGGTCGACGGCACGCCGTCGCCGTGGGCCTGGAACTGGACCAGCTTCGAGACCAGCCCGGCCTTCAATCGCATCGGCGACCTCGTCTTCCACGGCAGCTTCGCGCCCGTCTCGTTCCCGCAGTTCGCCGTCATCCGCCAGCATCCGGACGGCCGGCTGACGCGCGTGCTCGACGAATGGAACCCCAACCCGTGGGACGGGCGGCGGATATTCAGCTTCATGTTCCCGCAGATCGCCGACACCGGCGTCGTCACCGCCACCGGCTTCCTCGAGGGCGAGCCCGACGGCGGCCCCACCCTGCTCATCCAGGTGGTGACCGACAGTGACGGCGACGGCATCGACGACGACCGCGATCCGTGCGTCGATGTCGACGGCGACGGCTTCGGCTACGTCGGCTCGGCGTCCGGCGCCATCGTGTGTCTGCCCGACGACTGCCCCACCATTCCCGACCCGGCGCAGTCCGACGGCGACCAGGACGGCGTCGGCGACGCCTGCGACGACTGCCCGCAGGTGGCCGACGCGGAGCAACGCGACACCGACCGCGACGGCGTCGGCGACGCCTGCGACCCGTGCACCGACCCGGACGGCGACGGCCTCGGCGACTCCGCGTTCGGCGCCAACGTCTGCGCGCAGGACAACTGCCCGGCGCTCGGCAACAAGGACCAACGGGACACGGACCAGGACGGCCGCGGCGACGCGTGCGACAACTGCCCGATTTTCCCGAATCCCGACCAGAGCCATCCCGAAGTGTGCGCTCCGGCGCCACACGCGGGGCTCTCGCCGACCGACCTGACGCGCTTCACCACCGGACGCGACACCTTCGCCGCCATCGCCACCGTCGCCGAGGGTCTCGGCCCGGTGTTCAACGGGGTGAGCTGCGCCGAATGTCACAACACGCCGGCGATCGGCGGCTCGAGCCCGCGCACCGTCACCCGCTTCGGGCGCTACGACGCGCAGGGCTTCGATCCCATGCCCGGCCTGGGTGGCTCGCTCGTCCAGGAGAAGGGCATCACGGTCGAGAAGTGTACCGCGCGCGGAGAGATCGTGCCCAAGGAGGCGACGGTCAGCACACGGCGCGACACGCCGCCGCTCTTCGGCCTCGGCCTGGTCGACGCGGTCCCCGATGCCACCATCCTCAAGTTCGCCGACCCCGACGACCGCAACGGCGACGGCATCTCCGGGCGCCCGAACATGGTCGGCGGGCGCGTCGGCCGCTTCGGCTGGAAGGGGCAGCTCCCGACCCTAGGCGATTTCACCGCCGACGCGCTCCTCGGCGAGCTCGGCATCACCTCTCCCACCCTACGCGACGAGTCGCGGCCGCAGGGCGGCCCGGTGGTATGCGACACGGTGCCGGATCCCGAGGACGACGGCGCCACGGTGCGAGCGGCGGAAGACTTCGTCACCTTCCTCGCACCCCTGCCCGCCGGCGCCAAGACCAAGCAGACCCAGCTCGGCCGGCGGCTCTTCCGGCGCATGAAGTGCCACACCTGCCACTCCGACAAGCTGAAGACGGGCGTACACCCGGCGCTCTCCCTCAGCGCCAAACGGCTGAAAGGCCTCTTCTCCGACCTCCTCCTGCACGACATGGGGGCCGGGCTCGCCGACGGCATCGCGCAGGGCGACGCCAGCGGCAGCGAGTTCCGCACCGCACCGCTCGCGGGCGTCGGCCGGAGCGCCCCCTACCTGCACGACGGCCGCGCCGCCACGCTCGAGGACGCGATCCTGCTCCATGGCGGCGAGGCGCGGGCCGCACGCGACTACTTCGAGGCCCTGCTGCCGGACGGACGCGCGGCGGTGCTGGCCTTCCTCGGTACCCTGTAGTTCGCGACCGGCGTTTCGGTTGACTCGACAAACGCGCCTCGCCTACGGTGCACGCCGCTACGGCCGCCCGGTGGCCGTCAAGGAGGTGTCAGGCATGCGTATCCGCGTTCTGGTGTCGCTGATGGCGCTCGCGGCGTCCGCTCCGTTCGCGTCGGCCGCGGTGCCGAGCCCGACGGTGACCGGACCCGTCACCGGCGGGAACGGCACCCCGTTCCTCGCCTCCACCAGCTTCGACCTGGCGCCCCTCGGCTACATGGAAGAAGAGTTCTTCCTCTCGGGCACGGCGAGCGGCTACACCAGCGCCGCGCCGCTCGGGGCGGACGGACGCTGGGACGCGACCCCGGCCGGCAGCGCCGACTACCGGACCCGCATCGTGGTGCGCCGGCCGGTACGCCGGCAGCGCTTCAACGGCACCGTCGTCGTCGAGTGGCACAACGTCTCCGGCGGCCTCGACGCCGCCCCCGACTGGACGTACTTCCACACCGAGCTCATGCGCAACGGCTACGCGTGGGTGGGGGTCTCGGCGCAGTCCGTCGGCGTCGAGGGCGGCAGCAACCCGCTCGGGCTCCGCCTGTGGTTGAAGGCGGTCGACCCGGCACGCTACGGCTCGCTCGTCCATCCCGGCGACAGCTTCTCGTACGACATGTTCTCGCAGGTCGCGCAGGCGATCCGGCGCCCGGCGGGACTGCGCCCGCTCGGCGATCTCAAGGCGAAGCGCGTGATCGCCGTCGGGGAGTCGCAGTCGGCGTTCCGCCTGGTGACCTACGTCAACGCCGTGCATCCGGTCGCGCAGGTGTACGACGGCTTCCTGGTGCACAGCCGCGGCTCCGGCGCGCCCCCGCTGTCGCAGGCTCCCCAGGAGGTCATCAACGCCCCCAGCCCCGCCACGATCCGCACCGACATCGACGTCCCGGTGCTCACCGTGCAGACCGAGTCCGACCTGATCGGCCTCAACTCCCTGCCGGCCCGCCAGCCGGACACCCGCCGCATCCGTCTGTGGGAGATCGCCGGCACCGCGCACGCCGACACGTACCAGCTGGGCGTCGGCGCCGCCGACATCGGCCCGGCCGCCGCCGACACCACCCACCTGCCGCTCACGTCGACCGCCTTCGGGGTGATCAACTGCGGCAAACCGCTGAACGCCGGTCCCGCGCACTACGTCATGAACACCGCCATCGCGCGCCTGAACCGGTGGGTGCGCCGGGGGACCCCGCCACCACCTGCACCGCGGCTCGAGGTGACCCCGGGGCCACCGGCAGCGATCGCGCGCGACCAGCCCGGCAACGCCCGGGGCGGTATCCGGACCCCGCAGGTGGACGTGCCGATCCACACCCTGTCGGGCGAGGGCCAGACCGGCAGCGGCTTCTGCTTCCTCTTCGGGACCACGACGCCGTTCGACGCCGCCACCCTGCAGGCGCTCTATCCAACGCACGACACGTACGTGTCGGCGATCCTCAAGGCGACCCGGGCCGCGATCAAGGCGGGCTTCCTCCTGAAGGCGGACGCGCCCGCCATCAAGACGGCGGCGCAGAACTCGACGGTGGGGAACTGAACTGACGCGCTACTCGGCGGGCGTCAGCCGCTGCAGGCGCTCGACCGACTCGAGATACTCCTGCACCAGCCGGTAGATCACGTCCTTCACCGGCCGCACCTCGTTGAGCGCGCCCACGATCTGGCCGATCGGGTTGAACATGACGTCCTTCGCCTTGGTGGCGTAGCGGTGGCCGCGCGCGACCGCGTCGGAGGTCACCATGAACTGGAGCGGCATGCCGAGCGGCTTGGGGGCGTCGGGCGCCTCCCAGGCCTCCGTCCACTGATTGCGCAGCATGCGGCACGGCTTGCCGGTGAACGACCGCGAGCGCACGGTGTCGCGGCTACCGGCGGCGAGATACGCCTCCATCTGCGGCGGCGGCACGTCGGCCTCCTGCACGGTGAGCCAGAGTGATCCGGTCCATACGCCCTGAGCGCCCATGGCCAGCGCCGCGGCGATCTGCCGCCCGGTGCCGACGCCGCCCGCGGCCAGGACGGGCGTGGGCGCCACCGCGTCGATCACCTCCGGCCACAGCACGACGCTGCCCACCTCGCCCGTGTGCCCGCCGCCCTCGGTCCCCTGCGCGATGACGATGTCGACGCCGGCCGCACGGTGGGCGCGGGCCTGCTTCGGCGACCCGCACAGGGCCGCGACCAGGCGGCCGGCCCCGTGGACGCGCTCGATCACGTCCGCCGGCGGCGTGCCGAGCGCGTTGGCGATGAGCCGCACCTTGGGATGGCGGAGGGCCACTTCCACCTGCGGCGACGCGGTGGCGGCGGTCCAGCCGAGGAGCTGACCCACCGGACGGTCGCCCTCGGGGAGCTTCGGGACGCCGTGGTCGGCCAGGATCTTGTCGGCGTAACGGCGATGCTCCTCGGGCACAGCGGCGAGCAGCATCTCCTCCAACTTCTTCGGGTCGACCTCACCCATGCCCTCGTACTTGCCGGGGATGACGATGTCGACGCCGTAGGGCCGGTCGCCGATGTGGTCGTCGATCCATTTGAGCTCGACCTCGAGCTGTTCGGGCGGGAAGCCGACGGCGCCGAGGACCCCGAAGCCGCCCGCCTTGCTCACCGCGGCGACCACGTCGCGGCAGTGGGTGAAGGCGAAGATCGGGAGTTCGATGCCCAGGGTGTCACAGAGGGGGGTGCGCATAGTGACAAGTCGTAAAATAGTGTGGCACAACCTGTCAATATGGGGCCCGCCCGCCGCACCCGCTTGGCACCCGCCGACCGCCGCCGCCAGCTCGTCCGCGTGGGCTACGCGCGGCCTTCGTGGATGAGATCCCGGCGATGACGCTCGGGCGCTTGGTCGTCGCCCGAGCACATCAGCGCGAAGGTCTCGGCAAGGTCCTCTCGTCGAGGCGATCTGCAAAGTCGCGGCCGTGGCGGACGCTGCCGGTGGGATCGGCCTGTTCGTGGACGTCGGCAATCACCACCGGCCCGGTGTGCAAGCCGATGCGCACGGCCAGGCGCGTCCCGTCGTCGGCGGGGAGGGTGGCGTTGAGCGGCACCATGGCGTCCACGATCGCCAGGCCGGCGCGATGTCATGGTGCCGAGTGTGCCTTGGGGCGTGGTGGAGTTGGAGCCGGAGGTGGCTGCCTGGGTGCGAACGTTCCCCGATGAGGAGTTCGGCCGTGTGGAGTTCTGCATCGACCTGCTGGCGGAGAGAGGGGTTCGCCTCGACGAGCCGTACACCCGACAGTTGGCGGGCAAACTCCGCGAGCTTCGGTTCTACCTCGGCGCAGTCGGCCAAGCCGTGCGCATCGCGTACTGCATCGCGAGTGGACGGCGAATCATCCTGCTCACCGTCTTCAGTAAGCAGCGCCGACGGAGCGCGCGGAGATCGCGCGCGCCGTGCGGGCGATGAAGCGATGCATCGCACGAAGGCCACGGTCTGACACAGGCCGAGCTGGCGGCGCGCATCGGCAGCACGCAACCCGCCCTCGCTCGGCTCGAAGCCGGCGGGGTGACGCCGAATCTCGACACGCTTCGTCGCATCGCCGAGGCGCTCGGCCTCGATCTCGTCGTCGACCTCCGCCGCGCACGACGCTCGGCCTGAGTTCTGGAGATTCGGACCCATTGGCCGAGATCGGGACGCTTTTGGACAGCAACGCCGCTCCCCCGCGCCCCACCCTCGCCTACTCGACGATCGTGAGCGCCTGTCGCGGGCAGCGGCGCACGGCCAGCTCGACCTGGGCGCGCATGCTCTCGGGCGGCTGCTCGATCAGGAGATGGGCCTTGTCGTCGTCCCCGACCACGAACACCTCGGCCGCCACCTTCTGACACAGGGCGTTGCCCTCACAGAGATCCTGGTCGACCCGAATCCGCATCGCCGTCCCTCGCTCGCAATCCCTTACGACGGCGGCGCGGGGGCCTGCAACCGGTCCAGCGACACCTTTGCCCCCGGGACGCCGTCTATGAGACATCCACCCGGTGCGGAGCACCCGTACTCCGGAGTGAGAGGGGAGGAGACCCATGGAAGCCGACACCGACCGGAGCCTGAGACAGGGACTCGAGCTCGAGCCGGAGGTCGTCCTGCCGGGCCAGCTGCTGGCGCGGCACATCCCCGAGTCGCCGGAGCGGCAGCTGATGGCCGCCGTGCTGGCCGACGCGGTGTCCCATTTCCGGCAGTACAGCATGGCCCGCAGCCGGCGCGGCCAGCGCCTGTTCGCCGACGCGGTCGCCTGGATCGGGGCCGATGACGTGTCGTGGCCGTACGCCTTCCGCAACATCTGCGACCACCTCGGCATCGACGGCGACGCCCTCCGGAGCGCGCTGGCGCGCTGGGGAGCGCAGCAGCAGGCGCGCATGATCGACGGCATCCGCGTTGTCCGCCTGCGCGCGCGCGTCGCGGGCGGGTCGCGCCATGCCGTGGTGGCGCACGCGCCGGCGCTCCGCCGCTCGGCCTGAGGTCAGCTCCGCGCCCGCGCCAGCCACTCGCGGAGCACGTGCTTCTGCACCTTGCCGCTGGCGGTCACCGGCAGCGCGTCCACCAGCTCGAGCCGCTCGGGGAGCTTCCGCCGCGACAGCTCCTGTGCTTCCAGGAACCGCACCAGCTCCTCGAGCGCCGGCGGCTCGTCGGCGCGCGCCGGCACCACCACCGCGCACACACGCTCGCCCACCGCCGGATCCGGCACCGGCACCACCGCCACGGCGCGGACCTTGGGGTGCTCGAAGAGCAGGTCCTCGATCTCCTTGGCCGAGAACTTCTCGCCGCGCCGGACGATGATGTCCTTCACCCGGCCGGTGATGGTCAGGTAGCCGTCGGCGTCGAGCACCCCCAGATCGCCGGTCCGGAACCAGCCGGCGGCATCGAAGGCGTCGGCATCGAGCGCCGGATCACGGTAGCCGAGGAACAGCTCCGGTCCGCGCGCCCAGATCTCGCCGTCGCGCAACTGGATCTCGTTGCCGGGCATCGGTGCGCCGTCGGTCACGGCTCGCTTCGCCGCCGGCACGTCCGGGCCGGCGGAGCTGGTGATGCTCGGCAGCTCGCTCGAGCCGTAGCCGCGTCCCGAGCGCACGCCCAGCTCACGGATGGCGCGCCGGATCAGCTCCGGCGGCACGTCGGCACCGCCGCACGGGAAGATGCGGAGCGAGCCCAGATCGTAGCGCGCCCGCGCCGGGCACTCGAGCACACCCTGCAGGAAGGGCGTCGCGCCGGCCGAGTAGGTTCCGCGCTCCTGCTCGACCAGGGCGCAGAACCGCTCGGGGTCCCACGCCTCCATGAGGACGCTGGTCGCGCCGAGTACGACCGGCAGCATGATGCCGTAGAGCAGACCCGAGATATGCCCCACCGGCGACGGCATCACGAACACGTGCTCGGCGCCGAGCCGGTGATACGCCACCATGCCGCGGCACTCGGCGAGCAGCGTGCGGTCGCTGTGCTGCACGCCCTTGGGGTCGGCCGTGGTCCCCGAGGTGTAGAGGATGGCCCGCACGGCGGTGGGATCGGGTGCCGGGACGGGTGCGGCAGCCGGTGCGTCGAACGGGAGCGCGAAGCGGTCGTCGAGGGCCACGCACGGGCCGAGCCGCGGCAGCTCCGGACGCAGGCGCTCGATCAGCGCCGGAAAGTCGACGCCGCGATGGTGCGCCGGGACGACCACCACCCGACTCTCCGTCTGGCACAGGATGAAACGCAGCTCGCGCGCGCCGTAGATGGGCACGATGGCGTTGAACACCGCCCCGAGGCGGCAGGCGGCGTAGAACAGCACCACCGCCTCGGCGCGATTCGGGAGCACGGCCGACACCACCTCGCCGGGGGCGACTCTGGCCGCGTGCAGCCCACCGGCGACGCGGGTCACCAGCGCGTCCAGCTCACGATACGACAGCCGCACGCGGTCGTCGACCACGGCGGTCTTGTCGGGCAGGCGCGCGGCGATGTCCGCGAGCACGCGCGCAAAGGTCATCCGAGCCCCATCGCGCGCGCGACCGCCTCGCGGTGCCGGCCGGCCGAACCCCACGACAGCTCGGCCGCCTTGGCCCGGCGGGTGAACAGATGGAGATCGTGCTCGGTCGAGAAGCCGATCGCGCCGTGCACCTGATGGGCGTGCCGGAACATCTCGCGCAGCGCCGCGTTGCCGTACGCCTTGGCGGCGCCGACCTCGAGCTCCCCCGGGCAGCCGGCGCCCAGGCTCCACGCCGCCTGGTAGACGAGGTAGCGGAGCGCGTCCAGGTCGCTCTGCATGTCGGCGCAGCGGTGCGCGACCGCCTGGAAGCTCCCGATCGGACGCCCGAACTGGACGCGCGTGCGAGCGTAGTCGACGGTCATGGCGAGCACGCGCGCGGCCGCCCCCATGGCGTACGCGAGCGTGCCGGTGGCGGCGTGCAGGCGGACCCGAGCGAGCGCCTCCCCGGCGTCCGCCAGCACCTCTGGCGCACGGACGGCATCGAACGTGACCTCGTAGAGAGGCTCCCCGCCGAGGGTCGCCAGGCGGCGGTGGCCGACCCCCGGCGTATCGGGGGCGACCGCGGCCAGCACCGTGTCGTCGTTCCGGCAGGCCGCGACCAGCAGGATATCCACGTGCGGCGCGAACGGCACCAGCGTCTTTCGTCCGTCGAGCACGACGCCCGCGCCGTCGGCACGCGCCCGCAGCGTGACCGCCTGCCATTCGTCCCGCCACCCCGGCTCGACCAGCGCCAGCGTGCCGGTGAGCCGCCCCGCGGCCAGCGCGGGGAGCCAGCGTTGCCGCTGCGTGTCGCTGCCGAGCGCCGCCACGAGCGGCGCGACCAGGACGACCGTCGGGAAGAACGGCGACGGCAGGAGCACGCGCCCCATCTCCTCGAGGAGGAGAGCCACCTCCAGGAACGAGCGCCCGCTGCCGCCGTAGGCCTCGGCCACCGCCAGGCCCGGCCAGCCGAGCGCCGCCAGCTCGCCCCACACCTGCGCACTGAACCCACGCGTGTCGGCCTCCATCGCGCGCACATGCGTCAGCGGACAGGCGCGGGCGAGGAACGCACGCGCCGACTCGACCAGGAGCCGCTGCTCGTCGTCGAGGGTGAGGTCCATCGTCGCCCTCAGCGCGACCGCGGCAGGCCGAGGCCGCGCTCGGCGATGATGCTCTTCTGGATCTCGAGTGTCCCGGCGGCCACGGTGGTGGGGATGTTGCGTACCCACTGCCGCCAGACGAGCCCCCCGAGCGGCGCCTCCGGTGCGTCGTGCGTGAGCTGTCCCGGGAGCCCGAGCAGCTCGAGACCGACGTGACCCACGCGCTGTTCGAGCTGCGTGTTGTGGACGCGGGCGATGGCCGCCTCGACCGTCGGGACTCCCCCGGACGCCTGCAGCGAGAGCACACGGTAGTTGAGAAGCCGCGCCGCCTCGTAGCGGGCGCGCAGGTCGGCGAGCGCGTGGCGCACGTCCGGCTCGGCGGCGCCCCCTGCCGCCCGCACGTGCGCGACCAACGCCTCGATCACGCGCCCGGCGCGGGCATAGCGCGCGATGCCGACGCGCTCGAAGGTGAGTCCGGTGGTGACCACGTCCCAGCCGCGATGTAGCTCGCCCAGAAGGCAGTCGCGCCGCACGACCACGTCGTCGAAGAAGATCTCGGTGAACTCGTGCGGCCCGGCCATGGTATCGATCGGCCGCACCCGGATGCCGGGGGTGCGCATGTCGACCAGCAGCACTGACAGCCCGCGATGGCGCGCCGCCGCCGGGTCGGTGCGGGCGAGCAGGAAGCACCAGTCGGCGGGCGCGTCAGCGTAGCTGTTCCAGGTCTTCTGGCCGTTCACGACGAAGTGGTCGCCGCGCTCCTCGGCACGAGTGGTGAGCGACGCCAGGTCCGAGCCGGCGTTCGGCTCGGAGAATCCCTGCGTCCACAGCACCTGACCGGCGGCCATGGGCGGCAGGAAGCGTGCCTTCTGCGACGCGGTGCCGAAGCGCATGATGCACGGGCCAATGTAGTTCAGGTTCATGTACTGCGGGCCGCGCGGCTCGTCGTGCGCCCACATCTCCTCGCGCAGGATGGCCTGCTGCCAGACGCTCGCCTCCTGGCCGCCGTACTCTCGCGGCCACGCCATGGTGAGCCAGCCACGCGCGGCCAGCTGTTCGCAGAAGCGCCGCGTCTCGGGGATGGCGCGCGGGTCGGCAACGAACATACCCCGCCACCAGGCGGGCAGCTCGTCGGCCAGGAACCGGCGCAGCGCCGCCCGGAATCGTTCGTCCTCCGGCGTGAAGGCGAAGTCCAAGCCGGACCCCGCCCCTACGAGCCGTTGCGGTCGAGGGCGCGCTCGAGCCCGGTGATGCGCCGCTCGAGCCGTTGCAGGCGCTGCGCGTCCGCGGTCCGGCCGCTCAGGATGGCCCGCGACAGCCGCTCGAGACGGCCGTTCAGCTGCGCGAAGGTGCGGTTGATGCGCCCGTTCTGCGCCGCGACCACGCGCACCAGGCGGGTCAGCACGTCGACCGCCTGATCCAGGCGATCGTTGCTCTCTTCCGGGCGGGCGTTGGTCCGGTCGAGGCGCGTGCTCGTGCCGCGCGGCGCAACCTCGACGGCCGCCATGCGGCGCTCGAGCCGTTGCAGGCGCTCGGCGGTGAGGCGAATCACCTTGGTGTTCCCGTTCACGGCCACGGCGCGAGTATCGCAGCGGGGTGGACGCTGATCAACCTGCGGACTCACGGCGCCGTCGGCACGATGCCGCCGTCGACCGTGAACGTGCTGCCGGTGATCCAGCTCGCCTGCGGACCAGCCAGGAAGACGACCAGGCCGGCCACATCCGCGGGCATGCCCATGCGCCCGGCGGGGATGGGGCGCTTGGCGAGCGTGGCAGCGAACACCTCGTCGACGGTCTTGCCGGTGGCGGCCGCGCTCGCCCGCGCCGCTTCTTCCACCGCTTCGGTGCGGATGAGGCCCGGCACGACGCAGTTGCACAGGACGCCGTCCTTGGAGAACGCGTTGGCGAGGTTCTTGGTGAAGTTGATAAGCGCCGCCTTGGCGGCGGCGTAGGGTGCAAAGTACGGATCCGGCTGGCGGCCGACGCGGGACGAGATGTTGATGATGCGGCCGCCGCCGTGGGCCTGCATGAGCGGCACGCAGCCGAGGGAGAGGCGCACGGCGCTCATGAGGTTCAGCTGGAAGCTGTCCAACCAGTCGGCGTCGGTGAGCGCCAGCATCTTCTTCGGCGCGCCCTTGCCGGCGTTGTTGACCAGCACGTCGACGCGCCCGAAGCGGGTACGCGCCCGATCGAGGAGGTGCATCGTCCCGTCGGCGGTGGCCACGTCGGCGGTGACCGCTTCCACCTGCCGGCCGCGCGCCCCGATCTCGCGCGCCACGCCGGCGAGCGCCTCGACCCCGCGCGCGCAGATGACGAGCTCCGCCCCCGCGTCCGCCAGTTGGAGAGCGATCTCGCGCCCGATGCCCTTGCTGGCCCCGGTCACCAACGCGATCCGACCCGCGAGCTGCACTAGCGCCCCTTGAAGGCCGGTGGACGGCGCTCGACGAAGGCGCGCATGCCTTCCTGCATGTCGGCGCTCTGCGCCACCAGCGACTGCGCGAACGCCTCTTCCTCCAGGCACGCCTCCAGACCCGATTCGTAGGCACGATTGAGCAGCCGCTTGGAGAGCCCGAGCGCGAACGTCGGGCCCGCCGCCAGGCGGGTTCCCCACTCGCGCGCCGCGCCCTCCAGCTCCGCGCGCGGCACCACCTTGTTGACCAGGCCGAGGCGCAGCGCATCCGCGGCCGCGAGCGCATCGCCCAGGAGTACCAGCTCCTTGGCATGATGCACGCCGAGCGTACGGGAGAGGAGATACGCGCCGCCGGCGTCGACCGCGAGCCCGCGGCGGACGAACACCTCGATGAAGCGAGCCTCGGCGGCGGCGATCACCAGATCGCACGCGAACGCCAGGTGCGCGCCCATGCCGGCGGCGACGCCGTTCACGGCGGCGATCACCGGCTTCTCGACGTCGAGCAGCGTGCGGATCAGTCGTTGCGAGTTCCGCTTCATCATGGCGCGCGCCGTACCGGGGTGGACGGCGGCGCTGGGGTCGCGTGTGCCACCGAAGAGATCGGCGCCGGGGCAGAAGCTGTCGCCGGCGGCCGTGAGCACGGCGGCGCGGATGTCGGCGTCGTTGCCCACCCGCGCGAGCGCCGCGAGCAACGCCACGCGCATGTCGTCATTGATGGCGTTCTTCGTCTCGGGCCGGTTGAGGGTGATCCAGGCAAGGCCATCTTCGACCTGGACGAGCACCGGATCCGACATGTCCCCTCCTTGCGGCGAACGGTACCGCGTCATTTCCGTCCGAGAAGCCACACCGCCAGCCAGGGCACGACGATCCCGGGCACGGCGAACACGACGTACATCCACGGCGCGAACTGTGTCGGGACACCTTCGAGCACCGGGAAGAGCAGCACGTTGACCGTCGCCCACCCCGCGTAGGCGAGGGCGAGTGGGCGGGCCCACGGGCGGGCCTGCCAGAGGCCCCAGGCGTAGACGATCATCAGGACGCCGAAGAGCGGCGCGACCACGGTGCTGGCGGCGCCGTGGAGGAGTCGCCCGAACATGACAAAGCCGCTGCCCGGGGCGAAGGGCTTCCCCAGGTTCGTGAGCGCCCGGAGCACGATCAGGACGGCGATGATGCGGCGTGCGATGTCGGTCATGGCGAACCCCCCTCGGACGCCTCACGGCCGGAGCGGCGCGAGTCGCCGGTAGATCCCGAAGTACGCTCGTCCCAGGCGCCCTGCCTCGGGATGGAAGTCGTGCGACTGCACCCGCGTGGGCGTGATGGTGACGACCCGCATGGTTGCATCGGTCGCGCCCCGCTTCGCTTCCTCGTCCAGGTACATGTCCCCACCGAGGCGGCCGAAATAGCGTCGGGCGAGCGCCCGGCGGAGGACCGCCGGCGACTCGTCGGTCAAGCGTGCGACGCCGTACATGACGACGTAGCGATACGGCGGCCACTCGCTCTGCACCGTGATCGACGCATCCGTGGTGGGCCGTCGTGCCAGCAAACGTGCCTTGCGGCTCGTGACCTCGACGACAACGCGGAACACGCGCTCGTCCCAGTCGTACCAGACCGGCGTCGTGAGCGGCAACCGGTCGCCGCGGACGAGCGACAGCACTGCTACCCGACGGTCGCGGAGAAAGCCGTGAACCCAGCTCGGAACAGTGGGTGCAGGCGTCATGCACCCCTTTCCCGCCGCGCCGCACGCAGCGCCGCCGTCGCCGCCTCGTCGACCGCGAGATCGCAGTGTTCGAGCGTGCCCGTGAACGCCACGCCGTAGTCCGTCCGCGCACTCTCCGCCGACACGTACTCGTCGAGCACGTCGTCCAGCACCCGGGCAGGCTCCCGCACGAGCGGATCGCCCCACCCGCCCCCGCCGCCGTAGTGATAGCGGATGGCCTCGCCGGCAGCGTGCGGCACGATGCGCACCGTCTCGCCGGCCTCTTCCACCGCGCCGCCGACCTTCAGCTCCAACCGGTTCGGCGCTCCCGGCTTCCCGCCGGCGATGCCCGGCATCGGATACTTCCGCCCGACGACGTAGGTGTAGACGTTCGCCGGCACGAGCAGCTGCTTCACGTAGGTGGTGCCGAGGCCGCCGCGGAACTGCCCCGCGCCGCCACTGTCGGTGCGGTAGTCGCGCGCCAGCTGGCGCTGCGGGAAGATGCTCTCGTTGATCTCGGCCGTGGCGCGGATCAGGTTACCGAAGCTCACGTTCATCGAGCCCCAGCCGTCCTGCCCGGCGACCGCGCTGCAGTGGGCAGCGATGGTATCGGCCGAGTTGTCGATGAACAACTGCCCGGTACGGGGATGGGTGCCGTAGATCACGGTCGGCATACCGATCTTGTACACCTGCGGGCAGCAGCGGTCGGGCAGCGCCGGCGCCAGCGCCAACGCGATCGCCTCGCCCACCTCCGTCCCGGGGTGGTGCGTGCCGGCGGCGACCGAGCGGCCCGGCGGCGGGTTCAGGCAGCAGCCTTCCGGCACGATCAGATCGATGGCGCGGAAGAAGCCTTCGTTCTTGGGGATGGTCGGATCCATCATCGAGGCCAACTGCGCCACCACGTAGCCGCGCGTGTTGCCGAACGACGAGTAGGCTTGGATCTCCGGCCGCGCGTCCGAGCCGGTGAAGTCGATGGTGAGACGGTCGCCGCGCACCGTGACCGCGCAGTGCAAGTGGATGTCGGGATTTCCCTTGGGATCGTGGTCGACGTACACGTCGGACTGGTAGACGCCGTCGGGCCAGGTCGCGACCTCCTCGCGGAAGCGCCGGGCGGCGAAGTCGATCATCTGCTGCACCGCGCCGCGGACGGCAGCGGCGCCGTGACGGGCGAGGACCTGCTCGAGGCGCCGTACGCCGAGCTGGGCCGCCCCCACCTGCGCGCGCAGGTCGCCCAGGAAGGTGGGCGTGCGGTTGTTCACCTGCAGGAAGTAGGTGATGTCCTTCCGCTCGCGCCCGCGCTCCCAGAGCTTGAGGGTCGGGAAGCGCACCCCCTCGGCCCAGATGTCGGGCGCGTCGGCGTTGTAGCCCCCCGGCATACCGCCGCCGGTGTCGGCGTGATGGCATTGGATGCTGGCGATCAACGCCATCTGCCCGTCGTGGAAGACGGGCGCGAACACATTGTAGTCGGGTAGGTGGCCGCCGCCGTGGTAGGGATCGTTGGCCAGCAGCACGTCGCCGTCGTGGAGCCCATCGACGCCGAAGAATTCGAGCGCGAAGCGCACCGGCAGCGTCGAGCTGAGCATGAACTGCGGAATGCCGACCGACAGCGCGGCCAGACAGCCGCCGGCGTCCAGGATGGTGGCGTTACGCTCGTTCGACTGGTTCAGGATGGGGGTGGTGGCGGCCAGGCTCACGTGGGTGGCCATCTCGTAGGCGATGGTTTCCATGGCACCGTGGATGATCTCCACGGTAACCGGGTCGACGGCGCGCGGCCGGGGGCGGCGCCGGCGCGGGGCGTGGGGCATGGGGGGCGTTATGGTCCGGAGGCGGCAGGGCTGACAAGGCCGCCCCAAGGAGTCGCGGCCGACCCCGGGGCTTCGCTGACGGTCAACCCTCGAAGAGTGACCGGGGCATTCCGGATTGTCGAATGATCGATTGGAGCGTCCCGCCTACCGCCGCACCCGAGCGGGACGACGGAGCACGACTCGTTCGTGGTGGGCTGAACTCCGTCCCTGGTCTCGGATCGGGTGATCGCTCTCGGGGCGCTCCCGGCTCGTAGACCGTGCCCAGCACCCCAGGCCGCCCGTCCGTGCTATAGCCCCCCCATGCCCGACGCCCCCTGGATGATCGACGCGTGGGTGAACCTGCTCCGCCCCCTCCCCGCCGATCGCAATCCCGCCGGTGAGCACATCTTCGCGCGCTACGGGCAGCTCGACTGGCTCCGCGACGGGACCCGCCCGGAAGACCTGGTCGCCGAGATGGACGCCGCCGGCGTCGCCCTGGCCGGGCTCTGCGGCGAGGACATTCCGTGGGTGATCGAGACCTGCCGCCGCTGGCCCGAGCGCTTCTTCGGCATCGTGTGCCCGAACCCGACCAACATCATGACGTGTCTCCGCACCATCGAGACATGCGTGCGCGAGTACGGCTTCAAGGCGGTCAAGATCGAGCCGTTCCTGTGGGGCAAGCCGCCGACCGACCGGATGTACTACCCGATCTACGCCAAGTGCGTGGAGCTCGACATCACCTTCACCACCCAGATCGGGCAGACCGGCCCGCTCTATCCGTCCGAGGTGGGGCGGCCCATCTACCTGGACCAGGTGGCGCTCGACTTCCCGGAGCTGCGCATCGTCGGCGGGCACATCGGCTGGCCGTGGACGGAGGAGGCCATCGCGGTGGCCTGGAAGCACGCGAACGTGTGGATCGACACCTCGGCGCACATCCCGAAGCACTTTCCCGAAGCCTTCATGCACTTCATGCGGACGTTCGGGCAGGACAAGTGCCTGTTCGCGTCGGACTGGCCGCTCCTGCCGGTCGCGCGTCCGCTCGGGCAGGTCGACGAGCACTGCCAGCTGCCGGACGCGGTGCGGCGGAAGTTCCTGCGCGACAACGCCGTGCGAGCGTTCAAGCTGATGGGAGCGGGGGGTTGAACGCCCTCAGCGCCATTCACCAGCCCACAGTCGCTCGAGAAACTCCGCGTACGGGAGAATCACGACCCCGTCTACCACACGGCGCCGGCGCTCCAAGCTGACGCACAGATAGCGGCGCAGCGCCTTCTCCTCGGCCAGGGCACGCAGTCCGCGAAGGTCTTTCGCCGACACGTGCTCGGTCGCCTTGACCTCGACGGCCGTATGGTCGCCGATGATGAAGTCCACCTCGAAGTGCGACGTCGTGCGCCAGAAGTGCAACGGCTCACCCGACACATAGTCGCGATGGCACACCAGCTCGTGGAAGAGCCAGGTCTCGAACGCCTGCCCGAACTCGGGGGTCCCGATCCGGAACGGGCGCCCCTGCAGCTCTCCCACGACCCCGACGTCGAAGAAGTAGTACTTGGACGAGGCGAGAGGCTTGCGCTTGCGCGACAGGCGCCAGGCCGGTAGCTCGTGCAGGACGAGCGTGTCGACCAGGATCGCGAAGTACTCGTACACCGTCGTGCGTTTCACCTGCGCATCGTTGGCGACCTTGCTGAAGTTGACGAGGGTGGCGTTGCACAGCGCAGCCACGCGGAGAAAGCGGCTGAAGGCGGGCACGTTGCGCGCGGCGCCCTCGGCGACGATCTCCTGCTGGAGATAGTCGCCGGCGTACGCCTTCAGGTCACTGCGCGGGTCGTCGGAGAAGTAGACCGAGGGCAGCAGGCCGCGCTCGGCGACCCGAGCGAGGTCGAAGCGCGGACCCAGCTCGCGCCAACTGAGCGGATGCAGATGACGCGTGCGCGCCCGGCCCCCGAGCAGGTTCACACCGCCGCGGCGCAGTTTCCGCGCGCTCGACCCGGTGAGCAGGAAGCGCACCCGACGGCGCTCGATGAGTCGCTGCACCTCGTGCAGGAGACCCGGGATACGCTGCACCTCGTCGATCACGACCACCGTATCGCGCGGTCCAAGCTCTTCGGCGATGCGTCCGGGATGCTGGCTGAGCGCCAGGTACACCGAGGAGTCGAGCAGGTCGTAGACGCGCACGCCGGGCAGCGCCGCTTGCACCAGGAACGTCTTGCCCGTCTGGCGCGGACCGAAGAGAAAATGCGACTTCTTCGCGAGCAGCCCGGCCAGGTCGAGCACCCGGGGGATACTGGGCGGATCGAGAGACGCCATGTCTGTCGTCATATGACATGACAAATGACGACGACACCGTCAAACAGGCGACCCGCGGCGGCCGCTCGAGTGGCAGGGGTGAGCCCGGCGCGTCGCCCTCACGGGCGGCAACGCTCCGCGACCCATCGCCGCGCCTGTGCCACGCCGTCGGGCGCCTTTCCGTCCGCGAACACCTGCACTAGCGCCTCGGCGGCGCGACAGCGATGCCGGCGCACCAGCGGCACCTCCAGATCGACGTGCCCGCGCCCCGGGGCGTCGACGATCACGGCACCCCCGCCCGGGTCGAGCACGCGGTAGAGCTCGACTAGCCGTGCGTGCACCTCGCGCTGCGCGGGTGCGAGTGCGAGCGCCTGCAGAGTGGTGATCGCCGCGTCCTCGGTCTGTCCCAGCTGCGCCTGCATGGCGGCGATGTCCAGGTAATGGTCGAGCCGCCACGGGTCCAGGCGGCGGAGGTAGCGATACGTCTCCAGCGCGGCGTCGTACCGGCCCAGGCGGCCGTAGGCGATCGACAGGTTGTTGTAGAGGAGCGGCATGCCGAGATCAGGGGTGCTCTCCGGGTCCCGCCCCCATGCCAGCAGCCGGTCCCGGAAGGCGCGGTTGTCGGCCAGGTCCTGCGCACGGGCCCGCTCGAGCATGGCCACGCTCTTCTCGTACCAGGGCCGTGCCGCCGCGCTGCCAGCGCCGAGCGCATCGCCCTCGAGCACGTAGTACCCGCCCACGTCCACGAGCGCGAGCTGGTAATCGGGCCGGATGGCAAGCGCGCGCTCCCCCTCCGCGACGACGGCGTCGATCCCCGCGCCGCCGGCAAGCATGGCCGCCGCATGCGCCTTGCGCGCCTTGGCGCTGCGCGGCGCCGCCTGGACGGTGCGAGCCCACAAACCGCGCTCGTCGGACCAATCGCGGTTGCGTATCACGGTGCGCAGGCCGCAGGCGACGAGCACCATCCCGACGACCGCCGCCACCACTCCCCAGCGCGGACCCGCCCGCTCGTACGCCCACCCGACGCCGAACGCGACCACACCCGCGAGACCCGCCAGCGGCAGGTAGAGGAAGCGCTCGCCCATGATACTGCCGATCAGGAGCAACAGGTTGGCGGTGGGGAGCGCCGCCAGCGCCGCGAACACCAGGAGGAAGGACACCGCCGGCTGCCGGCGCCACATGCGGAACATCACGCCGGCGAGTGCCGCCAACGCCGCCACGGCGAACCCGAGCTGCCAGTCGTCCCACCCGCCTGGCGGCCAGTGCACGATCGGGATCTGATCGTACGAGTAGTCGGCACTGAGCCGTGCCGGCCAGACGAGTAGTGCCAGCTGGTGCCCGAGCACCTTCACGGCCGTGAGGCGCCCGGCCACGAATCCAGCGTCGGCGAGCGGGTTGTCGACGGCCAGGAGCGGTGCCGGCGGCAACCCCGCCCGTTGCACCGCCATCCGGGCGACGAGCGCTGCGGCGACAACACACCCGACGAGCAGGTACCGCCGCCAGGCGCGGGGCGCGCCCAGCACGAAGTCGTGTGCCACCACCGCCGCTAGCAGGACGACCCCGTTCTCCTTGCTGAAGCAGGCGACCAGCGCGCACACGACAAGCCCGACGTGCCACCCGCGCCGGTGACACAGGAGGCCACCCAGCACGCCGAGTGCGGCCAGCACATCCGCCCGCCCGATGATGTTGGTGACCGCTTCCGTCGTCACCGGATGCAAGCCGAACAGGGCGGCCGCGACCCCCGCCACCAATACGCTCCCCCCGAGCGACACAAGCAGCGCGTACACCAGGCCCACGTTGCCGACGTGCAGCAGCAGGTTCACGGCGTGATAACCCGCCGGCCGATTGCCGTGGCCGAGCACGGCGTAGTTGACCAGGTACGACAGCGTCGTGAGCGGCCGGTAGAGCCCGCCGCTGGCGAACGGCTGCCAGTAGTCGTGTGTCAGAAGAAACGCGACGTTGTCCGCCGTCGCCTGGCGCAGCACCGGGTTCTCCAGGATGAGCGCCCGGCTGTCGAGCACGAAATCGGCCTGGAGCGAGTTCGCGTACGCCAGGACGACGGCGAGGATGACGGCGCCCAGCACCAGCGCGTGGGGCGGAACGCGCCCCCCCGACCGCGGCGCGCTACGGCTCCGCGAGGACGCCATCCGCCAGCCGCCCGAGCGCCTCCTCGGCCTCGCGCCCGCGCCGCCACGGCAGCACCACGACGCGCTCGACGCCCGCGTCCTGGTAGCGGCGCACGTCGTCGCGCGTGAGGGCGCCGCCGGAGTGACTCACGGTGTACTCGAACGGCGCAGCGGCCCGCCCGGCCTCCGCCAGCAGCGCGCGCAGCTTCGTCACCTGCACGGCCGCCGTCTCCGGCGTGTGGCCGACGCCGTACCAGCCGTCGCCGACGGCGGCCGCGCGTTTCAGCGCGGTGTCGCTCTCGCCGCCGAACACCACCGGCAACTGCGGCCGCTGCACGGGCTTGGGCTCGAACTTGACCGGCCCGAAGGCGAAGAACTTGCCCTGGAAGGTCGGCTCGGACGCCGTCCACAGCTCGCGCATGGCGCGCACGCACTCGCGTGCCCGGGCGCCGCGGGTGCGAAAATCGACGCCGACCGCGCGGAATTCCTCCTCGAGCCAGCCCACGCCCACGCCGAAGGTGAAGCGCCCGCCCGAGAGCACGTCGAGCGTGACCGCGAGGCGCGCGGTGACCAGCGGATGGCGGAGCGGGAGGACGTAGACGTTGGTCCCCAGCCGGAGGCGGCTGGTGACGGCGGCCAGCCCGGTCAGGATCATGAGGGGATCCAGGAGCGGGCTCTCCGGCACGATCGGCGGCACGCCATCGGCGCTGTATGGATAGCGGCTCTCGATGCGCACCGGGAACACCAGGTGCTCCGGCATCCACACCGACTCGAACCCGAGCGCCTCGGCGCGGCGCGCCACCGGAGCCATCTGCTCGTGCCGCAGACGGAAGAGCGGGACGCCGATCTTCACCCGAGCTTGTAGAAGCGGCGCGCGTTCGCGCCGGCGATCTTGGCGCGCACGTCGTCCCGCAGATCGGTCCGTGTCCGCAGCGGCCCGGTGCTCTCCGGCCAGTCGCTGTCCCAGTGCGGGTAGTCGCTGGCGTACATGATGAAGTCGGGGCCGAGCGCGTCGGCCACCGCCGGCAGGATGGTCTCTTCGGATTCGCAGCTCACCCACACGTTGCCGGCCTCGATGTAGCGGCGCGGGTCCTGCTTCCAGCCGTTCGGGATCCAGTCGCCGCGCTTCTCCCAGTGCTCGTGCATGCGGTCGACGAAGTACGGCACCCAGCCCACGCCGGCTTCCAGGTAGGCGACGCGCAGCTTCGGGTGGCGGTCGAACACGCCGCCCGACACCATCGCCGTCATCGCCGTCATCTGGTCGAACGGGAAGCTGATGCAGTGCACCTGGATGTAGTTGCTGAAGCGGTCGACGCCGATCTTGGGCAGATGGATACCGGGCGCGCCGTGGATGCCGAGCGGCAGGTCGAGGTCGACGGCGGCGGCGTAGAAGCGGTCGAGGTCGGGGTGGTCCAGGTTCCGGTCCGGCAGCGCCGGCGGGATCATGGCACCGACGAGGCCGAGCGCCTTCGCCCGCGTGAGGGTCGCGATGGCGTCGTCCACCCACGCGATCGGGACGACGGCGATGCCGTGGAAGCGCCCGTTGCCCTGCCGGCACCAGTCGGCGACCCATGCGTTGTAGAGGTCGCAGAAGCCGTTCCCGATGGTACGGTTCTCGATGCTGGGGGCACGCAGGCCGAAGCTCGGGTAGAAGACCATGACGTCGATGCCGTCGCGGTCGGCGTCGGCGAGCATGCCGGCGGGGGTCCACGGGTTGATGCCGTCCACCTTGCTGAGGCCGTGCTCGGGCGGGCAGCCCGCGCCGGGGCCCTCGGGCTCGGGATAGCGGCGGCCCTCGGTGAGCAGCTCGCCCTTGGGAGAGAACGCGAATGCGTCCGGCCAGCGCGTCAGGCACTCGCCGATGAGGGCCTGGCCCTCGACGACGTGGGCGTCGGAGTCGACGAACTCGGTGGGCATGGCGTGCGGCGTACTCGACCCGCGGTGACCCCGTCAAGTCTCCCAATCCGCTCCGACGCGTAGTAGGAGCGGGGCATGCACATCTCTGGGACGAATATCCTGGTGACCGGCGCGTCCTCGGGCATCGGCGCCGCCCTGGCCCCGCTGCTCGCGGCGCGGGGCGCCACCGTCGGCATCGTGGCGCGACGGCGGGAGCGGCTGGAGGAGGTGCTGGCCGCCTGCCACCGGCACGCGCCCGGCTCCCGCCTGTGGGCCGCCGACCTGGGCGATCTCGCCCGCGCCGAGGCCATCGCGCTGGAAGCGTGGGACGCCTTCGGCGGGCTCGACGTGCTGATCAACAACGCCGCCATCCCCAAACGCATGCCGGTACCCCGACTCACGGCCGCCGACATCACGCACGTGATGGACGTGAACTTCCATTCCCCCGTGCGCATGGGGCAGGCGCTCCTGCCGCGCATGCTGGCGCGGCGGTCGGGCATGATCGTCAACGTCTCCAGTATGGGCGGCCGTATCGGCATCGTGCACGAGGGGGCGTACTGCG
The DNA here is from genome assembly GCA_964618895.1 of uncultured Binatia bacterium (SeqCode). Classification (GTDB taxonomy): domain Bacteria; phylum Desulfobacterota; class Binatia; order DP-6; family DP-6; genus CAZUDO01. Next base: position 26,482 of record CAZUDO010000085.1, on the reverse strand, counting down.
CCGCCAAGTTCGCCCTCTGCGGCTGGAGCGAGGTGATGGCGATGGATCTTGCCGGCACGGGGGTGGAGGTGCGGCTCGTCCTGCCGGGGCCGATCGCGACCGAGATCTGGGAGACCAAACCCGGCAACGTGCCGGCGCTCTACCAGGGCCCGTTCGTGTCGGCCGAGGACTGCGCCGCCGGCATCGTCGCCGCCATCGAGTCGGACCGCTTCGAGCACTACGTGCCCGAGGCGGTGCCGGGCGGCTTCAACCAGAAGGAGATCGTGCTCGGGAAAACGCAGGACCCGGACACGTTCCTCGCGATGATGCGGCAGATGGCGCAGTCGAGCGGGTGAGCAGCCACGGTGGTCACGACCGGTTGACCCCACGCCGCGAGCGGCGTCCGCCGCCACGGCTGTCGACCAGCGCACGAACGGGACTCCCGATCCTGAAGCCCGCCCGACAATCCCCCGTGGTGACGAGCGATCTCGTGGCGAAGCTGTTGCGAGAGTTTCCGTGACATAAACAGTGGACGCTGTCGCTACCAATTCGAACCGCAGCCCGCATGCCGCTCGAGGTGGCGCTCGTCAGGGTGCAGGCTCCCTGTGCCTACCAGGCGAGACGGTGGCGAAGGCGATCCGCTGGGGTCGATCGCGCGACTGACCGGCAGGCGCCCCGGGCGCCTGCCGGTGATCAGACCGACAGGCCCTCGGCAGAGGCAGCCTCGCGCAGGCGGTCGTCGAAGCAGCAGAAGCCTGCCGCGGAACCCGTGAGCTGCTCCACTTCGAGGGCACTCGCGAGATGGATGGCATCAAATCCCCGCAGGGCTCGGCGCTCGGCGACCTCTCCGGCTCGCCTGGCCACCTTCGCGGACAGCTCGACCACCACGAAGCGCTCGAAATCGCGATCGAGGGCGGAGACGGCACGGGCGAGTGCGCCGCGCGTGATGCCAGCCTCGCGCTGCCGGCGCGCCAGCGCGGCCCGGGCCTCCGGGTACGCAACACGGGAGGATGCGACCATCGGGGCGGCCTCGAGACGGGCCCGCGTCTCGGCGGTCCCGGGTTCCTGCACGTAGAGCTTCACCAGAGCGCTCGTGTCGAAATAGAGGATCAGCGGCGATCCTCCACAACGGCCTCGGACACTGACGGACCGCGAACTCGCGGCGCCTTTTTGAGGCCGGTCGGCTTACCACCAGACCAGGCGAGCCTCCCGCTCTGCACGAGCATCCGTATCACGGCGTCCTCGTCTCCGGTGGCCCCGGCAGGCACGATGACGGCCACAGCTCGGCTTCGATCCGTCACCGTCACGGTCTCCCCGCGGCGGACTCGCGCGAGCGTCGCGCTCAAGTTGTCTTTGAGTTCTCGCACGCCGATCCGTGTCTTCGCCATGAGTCTCCCCAGTGATGTGGCCATATACTACCACAATGTGGCCATTTGTCCATGGGGGCCAGGCGTCGGCAGGTCCCGGACCTGGGCCGAGTGGTAAGTGCGCTCTTCGCACGGGACTCGGGAGATAGGCAGGATAACCCAGCGCAGTTGACCGAACCGGTTTCAGACGTCTCTCCCTCCTGCCCCCTACCCCCGGCTCGCGCGGCGACGAGCCGTTCTTGTTCGCCGGCGAGTTCTACCGCTTCCAGGACGCCACCCTGCTCCCGAAGCCCGTGCAGCGCCGCCCGCCACGCCGACACCGTGAACATCCTGCCTCACGTCTAACCGGCCGGGCGCTCGTGACGACGCCCTCGCATCTGGTCATGACGGCGGCCCTGCGCCGCTCGCTCGGCCCGGCGTGCGGTGCGGGTCGCGCGTTCCTGGTCGGCTCGGTTGCGCCCGACGTGCCGCTCTATCTCCTCTCGCTGGGCGCGCTCGTCTACTACCGCGGGCTCCTCGGCTGGCCGCGGTCGCAGGTCTGGACGCACGTGTACGACCACCTCTTCTTCGAGCATCCGGTCTGGGTCTCTGCCCACAACCTGCTCCATGCGCCGCTCGTGCTCGGCGCAGGGTTGGTCGCGTGCGCGCTCCTCGGCCCGCGCACCCGGGCGGTACGGTGGTTCCTCCTCGGCTGCGCGCTGCACGCGGCCGTCGACGTACTCACCCACCACGACGACGAACCGCTCGTCCTCTTCCCCTTCGACTGGACGACGCGCTGGCGGAGCCCGGTCAGCTACTGGGACGAGCGCCACTACGGCGCGCCGTTCGCGGTCGGCGAGCTCGGCCTCGACGCGCGCTGCTGCTGGCCTATCTCTGGAGAGGGGCGCCGCCGGTGGGCAGGAAGTAGACGAGGAGAGGCTCAGGGGAAGGTCGGCGTCGTCCCGTCGATCGACGCGAGGAACCGCACCAGCGCGTGGCGGTCGGCGGGATCGCCGAGCGTGTCCGTGCCGCCCGTACCGGCACTGCGGTGGGTGACGTTCGCCAACACGTCGTCAAGCGTCTGGGCGGCGCCGTTGTGCAGGTAGGGGGCGCTCGCGAACACCGAGAGGAGCGAGGGGATGTTGAAGCCGAGCGCGCCGTTGGCGGCCACGATGCTGGTCCCGGACGGCCGGACCTCGTTGAAGACGCCGGCGTCGAAGGTCCCGACGGGACGCAGGAAGCGCACCAGCTGTCCGCCCGTGATCACCTCCGGAGGTGCGGCCGGCGGCGGAACGAAGTCCACGCGGCTGCGCGTCCAGTTGGGCCCGCCGTGACAGAACTGGCAGTTGGCCCGGGCGAAGCGCTCGCGCCCCGGAGCGACCGACGCCGCGGCCCGCCGCGGCGCGACCGGCGCCTCGATGCCGAAGGCGATGTAGGCGGCGATCGCGTCGAGGTCGGCATCGCGCCCGGTGGTCGCCGTGGGCGTGAAGTTGACGACCGCCAGGCCGTCGCGGATGAGCCCCTGGCCGCCCGAGACATTGCGGATGTTCAGCTCGAAGTCCTGGATCTCGTCGCGCACCGCCGACCAGTTGAGCACCCGCTGCTTGAACGACGGCAGCAGTGGGGCGCCGAAATCGTTCACCCTCGCGCCGGGTGGCTGCGGGTGCTCGGCGGTGCTCTCCATGGAGATCGTCTGGCGCGGGCCGTCGCCGAACATCCAGGTCACGCCGTCGGTCAGGCCGCGGGGATGGCAGTTGTAGCAGTTGCCCCAGCCGAAGTCCGACATGCGGCCCGCCGGCCGGAGCGCGTTCGGGGTGGTGCCTTCGGGGCCGATGCTGGTGTTGAACAGCTCGTGGCCCCGATGGACGATGGCCGCGAGCGTCTCGGTTGGCAGCGCCGCCGACTGCACACGGGCGACCTCGTGGTATCCGGCCGGGTCGCCGCCGATGTCCACGACCGACACATCGCGGGTGATGAAGTTCATCACGTACGCGCGGGTGTCGGTCGAGTTGATGACGATGCCCTGCGGGTTCGGGTGGCGATCGCTGCCGACGCCCAGGGGGATGCGGATGATGTTCCCCGGGTCCATGGCGGCGGCGGGCGCGTTGATCGTCGGGGTGCCGGCCGCGTCGAGCAGCACGCGCACCAGCCGGTCGACGCCGGCGAGGACGACGAATCCCTCATCGGCCTCGTGCTTGAAGGCGATCGCGATGGGCGTGGTGTTGAACAGGCGCCGGCCGGGCGGCTCGAACTGCACGCCGCTGTTCATGTTGATCGTCTGCCTCGAATCCGTGTCCGTGGTGGTGTCGAACACGGAGAGGAAGCTCTGCACGTTGACGTTGAACCGGACCGGCCCGTTGGGCGACGCGCCGACGTTCGGCAGATAGGCGCGCTCGCCCTTGACGACGATGCTCTGCAGCAGGTTCGGGAAGCCGCCCGTCGGGAACGTGAAGGTCGCCGGGTCGGCCGCCCCGATGCGATCGAGCACCGAGCCGTTCGACCGGAAGCCGGCATCGGCCAGCGGATCGAGAACGACGGTGCCGACGACCTTGTTGTTGGGCAGCGAGATGACCGTGACGCGCCCTTCCTTGCCGTCGTCGCTGCCCTCCTTTTCAGTGGCCGCGCGCGGGTCGTTGCTGCGCAGCTCCGCCAGGAAGTGGGTCACGTAGACCTTGTCCTCGGTGATCGCGATGGCGCGTGGTTTGGGACCGACGTCGGAGATCGTGTGGATCAGGACGTTCCCGTGCGCATTGACGACCGACACGTCGTCCGAGGAGAAGTTGGCCACGTACAGCCGCTTGCCGTCCGGCGTGAGCGCGCAGCCGACCGGCTCGGTCCCCACCCGGATGGTCTTGATGACCTCCCGCGAGCCGGCGTCGATGACCGACACCGTGCCGTCGCGCTGGTTGGTCACGAAGACCGTCTGGTCATCGGGCGCGATCGCCACGCACCGCGGGTCCCTGCCGACCGCGACCTCCGCGATCCTACGATTGACGTCGCCGCCCACCTCGAGCACCGACACGGAGTCGTTGTCGGGGTTGACGACCCAGACGTGGCGATCGTCGCCGGTGAGCCCGATCGGGCTCGACTGGGTTGGCTGCCCGCCACGTAGCGGCTTGGCCCCGGCCGGGCTGGCGAGGAGGACGAGCGTCATGGCGGGAACCAGCATGCCGGCGATGGCAGCTCCGAGAAGGGACGTCATCTGATGAATGCTCCTTTCGTTCTGCGTTGCGTTGCGCGGCCCGCAGGCGAGTATCATGCCGTCTGTCAGGCGCCGTCAATGGGGGATCATCAACCGCGTACTGTAAGTTGATATTCAACGGCACCCGCATCTCCATAGTTGAACCTGGCGCGCGGGGCGGATCGGGCGAGTACCCCCGCACGATCAGCTCGTCGGGTAGTCGTAGCCCGCCGGCCGCGCGGCGAACGCGGCGACGCGCGATGCCAGCTCCTCGGGTGCGCACAGTCCCTTGGCGGCGACGAGGCGTTCGAGGAGATAGGCAGGATAACCCAGCGCAGTTGACCGAACCGGTCTATCAGACGCCGCCCCCCCCCTGCCCGCCCCCCTGCCCCCTACCCCCGGCTCGCGCGGCCGCCCGAACGGAGCCAGAAGCCCCTTCTTCTGCCGCAGCGCGCGGAGGGCCTTCGCGAGGCGCACGCGAATCTCGCTCACCACACGTTATGCGCTGCGTCGTTACGGAAGCGCGGCGGGCTGGTAGGCGTGAACGGCAGATACCCACTTTGTGCCTTTTGTGCGCCCTATCTTCTTGATCGGGCGCGAGAACCGTCTTTTCGTGCTGGCGCGCGCCGGCTCGAGTGAGGGCTGACCATGACGCAGACGCGGATGAGCGTTCCACCCTATGCGCTGATCGTGATCGGCTTGGTCTCGTGCTCCATGTTGATCTACGAGATCCTGCTGACCCGCATCTGCGCCCTGCGCCTGTTCTTCCACTTCGGCTACCTCGTGGTGAGCAACTGCCTGTTGGGAATCGGCGCGAGCGGCTCGATGATCTCGATCTTCCAGCACCGCTGGACCCCGCGGGCTCGCTTCTGGATCGGGCTCTTCGGCTCCCTCTATCTGGTCTCGCTGGTGGTGACCTACGTCTTCCTGCTGACCTATCACATCCCGCCGTCCCTCAAGCTCTCGAACGGCTCTCACCTCATGCGGTTCTTCGTGTTCACGCTGGTCTCCGCCGTTCCCTTCTTCTTTGCCGGGACCGTCGTCGGCCTGATCCTCACCAGGTACGCCGAGCGCGTGAACCTCGTCTACTGTATCGACCTGCTCGGCGCCGGAGCGGGCTGTCTGGCGACCCCGTTGCTGCTCGCGGCCTTCGGCGCCGGCGGGGTCATGGTGGCGGTCGTCCTGCTGGCGCTCGGTGGCGTGATGGCGGCCGGAGCGGCGAGCGCACGCCGCAGCCTGCTGCCCGCGGCAGCGGTCCTCGTCCTCGTCGGGCTCTGGGTGATGCCCCGGCTGGACAGCCGCTTCCCGGTCCCCGGCAAGCTCTACCTGGACGTCACGAGTGAGCTCGCGATCCAGCTCGGCCGCCCCTCCGAATGGTCGCGCTGGAGCTCCAGCTCGCGTATCGACCTCCTGCCCGTCCCCGACGAGAATCGATTCCTGTTCACCCAGGGTGCGAACAGCAGAAAGGCGCACATCCCCGAGGAGCGGCTCATCATGCAGGACGGCTGGGCCGGCACCTTCATTCTGAACTTCTCGGAGAATCCGGATAGTCTGACGGTCATCGGGGAGTCGATGTACTCCGCCGCCCTCCAGCTCAAGAGCCGCCCGCGTGTCCTGATCGTGGGAGCCGGAGGAGGGAACGACGTATGGGCGGCGCGGCTGAGGGACCCCGAGTACGTGAAGGCGATCGAGCTGAATCAGCAGATCATCGACATCCATCGCTCGGTGCTGCCCCACTACTCGAAGGACCTGATCCAGGACAAGCGCATCGAGTTCGTCCACGGCGAAGGACGCAGCGAACTCATGCGAGACGATACTCGCTACGACGTAGTCCAGATGTCGGGCATCGACACCTGGACCGCGCTCACCAGCGGAGCCTACGTCCTGGCCGAGAACTACCTGTACACGCAGGAGGCGCTCATGACGATGTACGAGCATCTCGAGCCGGGGGGAATCCTGCAGATCATCCGTTTCTCGCAGGAGATGGAGATGCTCCGCCTGCTCTCCAACCTCCACGCAGGACTCGAGGCGCTGGGGGTTCAGGAGTTCGCGCGCTCCGTCGCCGTGCTGCAGACCCCCGACTGGCTGGCCTGCACGCTGGTCAAGCGCGGGACGTTCGACGAGGACGAGATCGCGAGACTCTCACGTTTCGCGGACGAGGCGGGCATCGCGATCGTCTACCTCCCAGGGCTTGTGTCCGACGGAGTCGTGCGTCGCTTCGTCGAGAGCGACGAGAAAGCTCGGATGATCGAGGAGTTCCCGCGCGACATCTCTCCGACCACCGACGACCGACCGTACTTCTTCAACTACTACAAGTGGCGCAATCCCCTTGCGAGCGTGAGTACGCTCGAGGAGCCAAGCCACGTGGCGCAGGGCAATCCCGCCTTCATCCTGGGGCAGCTGGCCCTGGCGCTGGTGCTCTCGCTGGTGCTCATCCTGGTCCCGCTGGTGATCGCACAGGGGCGATCGCTCGACCGCCGCTACTCCGGAAGGTTCCTCGTCTACTTCATCGGCCTGGGTGTGGGATTCATCGCGCTCGAGATCTCGATCATGCAGAAGCTCACGCTCTTCCTGGGCCATCCGATGTACTCGATCACCGTGACCCTGTTTGCCCTGCTCGTCTTCACGGGGTTCGGCAGCCTGCTCTCGGAGCGTTTCTTCCCGGTGCTCGTCGCCCACCCGTGGCTCGTGCCCACCAGCCTGGCGGTCCTGGTGGTCGGCTTCCTGGCCGCCTCGCCGTGGGTCGTGCAGACCTGGATCGGGCTCCCGCTCGCGGGACGGATCGCCGTCACGCTCGTCCTGCTGATGCCGATCGGCCTGCTCCTGGGGATTCCGTTCGCGTTCGGCATTCGACGCGTCACGCAGCTGAACCCGACCCTGGTACCCTGGGCCTGGGCTGTCAACGGTTTCTGTACCGTTGTCGGCTCGATCCTGACGGTCGTGCTGTCGATGAACCTGGGCTTTCGCTTCGTGATGCTCTTCGCGGTGGCGGTCTACTTCGTGGCTTTCACGGCGGTGCGCCGTCTGTCCGTCGCCACTCCAGCACGTCGGGCGCCGGGGCCTTGAACGCCCCATGCACCCGATCCGGGATCGCCGGAGGCGTCGGGTCGCGCACCGCCTCAACCCGTCGCACGAACACGTGCTGGAGATCAACCTCCATTCCTACTCGGGAAGCCGTCCGGGGCCGGCGATGAGCGCGTCCTTCTTCGCCCGCCGGAGCGCCTTGATCCGCCGCTCGGCCCGGAGCGCGGCGCTCCACGTTCGCACGCGGCATGACCACACCAGCATCACGGGCAGCCGCGCGCGGGTGTACCGCGAGGCACGACCCGCCGCGTGCTGGGCGAGTCGCCGCGACAGCTGCTTGGCGGCGCCGGTGTAGAGCGAGCCGTCGGCACAGCGCAAAATGTAGACGACGGGCGTGGGCTCCATGTGGTCGGCTCGCTCTCGCGCACCGGTACGGAGGCCGAGGTGACGCGCGAGGATGTCTCGGGAGGGCCGCAGGATCTACCAGCGGGAGGGCCGGAATGTCACTCGCTCCGATGGCTCGCAGCGGGTCGCCGTCTCCGGCCATGAAGCACCGGCTGGCGGCGATCAACGGGATGCTTCGACCCGTATCGATGAGCACGTCGGGGTGCTCACGCGTACCGCGTTGCGACTTTCCGTGGATTTCGCGGCTGGTCGAGAGGGCGGTCCTCCTTGACAAGGGCGCTCGCGACGGTGGCGGTGCGCCGCCGCCACATGGGTCGACGGCCGCTGCCGCCCGACGACGCCACGCGCGGCGATGCGGGCGAGATGCGGCGTCGGGTCGCGATGTCGTCAGGCTGCCGCAGTTCGCGCCGGCGCGGTCATCGGCCAGCCGATCTCTCGTTCTGCGAGAAACGCAAGATCGAAGAGCAGCGCGTCATGGTGATGCGGCCCCAGTACCTGCATGCCGACAGGCAGGCCATCCACCAGTCCCGCCGGGATCGACACGGCGGGGTTGCCGTAGACGTTTGACAGGATTGTCAACGCCCCCATCTCCAACAGGTCCGGCAGACGGCGCTCGACCTGACGAAACAGCGGCTCGGGGAGCTTCGGGTAAACGCTGGTTGCGGCCCGCAGCGTCGCCAGCGCCGCGCCCAGCACCGTGCGCGTCGCACGCCACGACATCACTTTGTCGATCGCCACCGCAGGCCTCGACATCTGCGAGTCCGCGGCGAACGCCGGCCCGGGATTGGTGGCGGCGATCACGAAGTCGACCTTCTCGAACAGGTCCGCCATCGCTCGGTTCAGTTCGAGGCGCTTGCGCTCTGCGGTCGCGGCGGTCTGCAGGTTGTAGAACGACTGGCTGAGACGAAGGCCGTCTTCGATGGCGTTGGTCAGATCCCCTGCACAGGCCGGCCAGCGGTCGCCGATCGTTGCCAGCAACGTGGACACATTTCCCATCATCCACTCGATGGTCAGGTTGGGTAGCGCGACGGAGACATTCACCTCGACGAGACCGGCCGCGGCGATGAGCCCCGCCGCAGTGGCACGGATGCGTTCTTCGACGCCGTCCTCGAGATGAACGCCGCCGAGCGCAGGAATGATGGCGACCTTCTTCCCCTTCAGGTTGTAGCTGCCGAGATGTGCTTCCCAGTTCCCTGGCGAGGGCAAGGACCATGGGTCGTGCGCGTCGGAGCCGGCGACGACGTCGTAGTGACGGGCTGTGTCGCGCACCGACCGGGCCAGGCAGCCGAACACTTCGGTGTTGGGCCGCGAATAGGCGCCCGGGCCGCGCGGGATACGGCCGTAGGTTCCCTTCATCCCGACCAGGCCGCAGTACCCGGCGGGGATGCGGATCGAACCGCCACCGTCGGCTGCGGTGCACAACGTGGCGAGCCCGCCGGACACGGCGGAAGCGCTTCCACCGGAGGATCCGCCGACGCTCCGGCCGTAGCGCCACGGATTGTGGGTGACGCCGTTGAGTTTGGTGATGCTCACGTTGAGGCCGCCGAACTCGCTTGCCGTAGTGAGCCCGAACGGGATCGCCCCGCCACGATCCTGAAGCCGACTGACCGCGGTGTGGGTCTCGGTGGCGATCTCGTCCTTGAATACCAGCGATGCGTGCGTATTCGGCCAGCCCTTGTACGAGTCGAGTTCCTTGAGCCCAACCGGCACCCCGCCGAAGGGAAGACCGACGTTCGCCCGGCCGGCTGCGGCCAACGCCCGCTCAGGGTCGAGAAACGAAAAGCAGTTCACGTCGGAACGGTTGATCGCTGCGAGCGTAGCCTCCAACTCCTCGCGGGGGGAGCGTTCGCCTCGGCGAAACGCCTCCACCAGTGAACAAGCGTCACCGGACCACGGCGTGTCACTCATGGGGAGATCCTGCCAAGCAGGCGACCCATGTAAACGAACGTTGCCGTGAAGACAAACTGCACGTCGACTCGTCGCGAACTGTCGGCATCACTTCGTGCCTTGGCGACGCGCGCGAGAACTTCCGCGATGAATCCGCTACGCGTCATCCCCCGCCGGCGCGCAGCGCGATCAACGTGACGCATGACGCTCTCCGGAACCGATATGGCGAACTTCCGAGCAGCCATGTCGATCTCCCGGGTCCTGAGAGCACGCATGCCTGGTCAGTCGCGCGCGTACGGATCGTCGAGCGCCTTCCCCCGCATCTCGACCGCCGATCCGTCGGGGCTCGTCACCGTCAGGGACCAGGCGTTGTAGAGGACCGCGGTATCGCCGGCGCGGGCGACGCGCACGACGTGCATACGGATGGTCGGCCGCGCCTCCAGGAAGGGCGCGAGGCGGGCACGAATGGCCGCATGCCCCGCGGCGAAGCTCCCGTCCTGCTGCGCCAGGAGGCCGTCGGGCTCGTACAGGGCGACCAGGGAGTTCAGATCCCCGGCATTCATGCCTCTTCGGGCGTCGTGGCTGGCATCGCGGTCAGGCGATGACGCTGCGGATGACCTCGCCCGCTTCCATGGCACGGAAGGCGTCGTGGATGCCTTCGAGCTTGATGGTCTTCGACACCATCGACGAGATGTCGAGCCGGCCGGTCTCGATCAGCTCGACGAAGCGCGGGAAGTCGCGCCGTACCTGCGCCGAGCCGTACTTGCAGCCTTTGACCGTCTTCTGCTCGAAGAAGATGCCGAACGCCGGCAGCGTGAACTGCGCGTCGAAGCGCGCCATGCCGACGATGATCACCTCGCCGCCCCGGCGGGCGAGCTGGTAGGTGGTGAGGATGGTCTCCGGGAGCCCGATGACCTCGAACGCGTAGTCGGCGCCGCGGCCGCTGGTGAGGGCCTTCACCTGCTCGACCGGATCGCCCTTCGACGGGTCGAGGGCGTCCGTCGCGCCGAGGCGCATCGCCGTCTTGCGCTTCAGCTCCTGCGGGTCGATGGCGATGATGCGTCCCGCGCCGGCGATGCGCGCGCCCTGGATGACGGCCTGGCCGACGCCGCCGCAGCCGAGCACGGCGACACTCGAGCCGGGCCGGATCTTCGCCGTGTTGAGCGCCGCGCCGACGCCGGTGGTGACGCCGCAGCCGATCAGCGCCAGCTGCGTGTCGGGGAGATCGGTCTCGACCTTCACCACCGACGACTCGTCGACCGTCATGACGTCGGAAAACGTGCCCAGGCCCGTCATGCAGAAGTACATGTTGCCGTCCGGCCGGGTGCCGCGCATCTGCATGTTGGTTTCGTTCTCGCGCTCGCAGAGCTCGGACTGGTCCCGCAGGCAGTGCCAGCACGCGCCGCAGGCGGGCACGAACGAAGCGATCACGCGATCGCCCTTCTTGACACGCGACACTTCGGGCCCGACTTCGACCACGCGTCCCGCGCCCTCGTGGCCGAGGACCATCCCAGGCGGCACCGGCACGTAGCCCCGCATGATGGACAGGTCCGAGTGGCAGACCCCGCTCGCCCCGATCTGGACCACGACATCACGCGGCCCGGGCGGATTCGGCTTCAGTTGCTCGAAGACGAGAGTCTTGGCATCCCCGACGTACACAGCGGCCTTCATGGGCATCCTCCGGAATTGGCGAAGTGGAATGTGCCCTTCCTCTATCCTGACTCCGCATCGGAAGGGTAGAGGGACGCTGGTGCTACCGATCGGGGCCGGGACGGAGGATCCATGACGGGGGATGGACGGGCCATGAAGGCGCTGCTCGTGGCGGTGGTGGCGGCGGTGTCCGTGCTCGGACCGGCGCCCGTGTCCGCGGGCGGCCCGCCGCACGAGCCGGGGCCGTTCCGTACCCCGGACCTGGTCGAGGTGGTGACCCTCGACCCGTCGATCCGGCTCGAGGTGCGCTACGCGACCAGGGACAACTTCACCGGCCGTACGGTCTACGACCAGGCGCGCGTCTTCCTGCAGCGCCCGGCCGCCGAGGCGCTGGTGCGCGTCCACCGCGCGCTCGCGGCGGACGGCTTCGGGCTCCTGGTCTTCGACGGCTACCGGCCCTGGCACGTCACCAAGCGCTTCTGGGATCTGACCCCGCCCGCGAAACGTGTCTTTGTCGCCGATCCGGCGCAGGGCTCGCGCCACAACCGCGGCGCGGCGGTCGACTTGACGCTGTACGACCTGGCGACCGGCCGCGCGGTCGAGATGCCGAGCGCCTACGATGAGATGTCCGAGCGCGCCTATCCGACCTACGCCGGCGGCGACGAGACGGCGCGCGCCCGGCGCGAGCGCCTGCGGACCGCGATGGAGGCGGAGGGCTTCTTCGTCCACCCCTACGAATGGTGGCACTTCGACTGGAAGGACTGGCGCGCGTACCCGATCCAGGACGTGGCCTTCCGCGCCGTTCGCCCGGGCGCCGGCCCGGCGCCGCTCGACCTGACTGAAGCACGCGTCGTCGACCTGACGCATGCCTTCGACGAGCGCACGCTCTACTGGCCGAACGCGACGTCAGGCTTCGCGCTCGAGCGCCTCGCGTTCGGCGACACGCCCGCCGGCTTCTTTTACGCTGCCAATGCCTTCTGCGCCCCGGAGCACGGTGGCACGCACCTGGACGCGCCCATCCACTTCGCCGCCGGCCGGCAGGCCACCGACGCGATCCCGCTCGACCGGTTGGTGGCGCCCGCGGTCGTGCTCGATGCGCGCGCCGCCGCCGCCCGCGACGCCGACTATCGGCTCACGAGGAAGGACGTGCTGGCCTGGGAGGCCGCGCACGGCACCATCCCCCCTGGCGCCATCGTGCTCCTGCAGACGGGCTGGGATGCTCGCTGGCCGGATCGCGCACGGGTGTTCGGTGACGACACGCCGGGCCGCACGACAGCGCTCCATTTTCCGTCGTTCGGGAAGGATGCGGCCCGCTTCCTGGTCGACGAGCGGCGGGTGGGCGCGATCGGCGTCGACACGCCCAGCATCGACCATGGGCCGTCGCAGGATTTTCCCGTGCACCAGGTGGTGGCGGCGGCCAACGTCCCGGGGTTCGAGAACGTAGCGTATCTGGACGAGGTGCCGGTGACGGGCGCGTGGGTGGTGGCGTTGCCGATGAAGATCGCCGGCGGCTCGGGGGGGCCGCTGCGCATCGTGGCGCTGGTAGCGAGTATCAGCCGCCGACGAGCGGCGACTCCCGGGCCGTGAGCCCGGTCATCTGCACGCTCTCGTCCCACAGCACCTGCGCCCGCTCCTCGTCGTAGGACGCCTCCGACGAGCGCGCCTCCTGCCAGCGCGTGTGCGACGGGAAGTACTTGCCCGAGACGTTCGCCAGCGCCGGGTCGAGCGTCACCCGGGCCAGCGCGCGTCCCGACTTCTCCGCCGTGCTGATCGCCGGCACGATGGGCGTGAGCACACGCGCCATCGCCGGGAGGACGCGGTTCCACACGAAGCGCAGCGGGGCAGGGTAGTCGCGCGCCAGGCCGGAGCCCGGGACGAGCCCGGGCTCGGTCGCGTGCACGGCCAGCGGGCGGGTCGCGGTCGAGAGCCCCGCGGCCTGGAGCCGGCGGATCAGCTCGTAGGTGAACCACAGGTTGCAGAGCTTGCTGTTCACGTAGGCGAGGCGGCTGTCGAACCGTGCCGGATCCGGCCCGCCGCTGGCGGCGAGCGTCGGCACATCGGTGATCGCGGGCTTGGGCATGCCGGTGAACAGCGTCGGGTCGTGCACGCCGGAGGAGACGACCACGATGCGCGCCGGCGCATGCGCGAGGAGGTGGCTCAGCAGGAGATTGGTGAGAAGGAAGTGTCCGAGGTGGTTGACGGCGAAGGTCAACTCGAAGCCGTCGGCCGACCGCCGCTGCGCGCCGCTCACCTGCAGGCCGGCGTTGCACACCAGCGCGCGGAGCGGGATGCCGCCCGTCGTGATCGTCTGGGCGAACGCGCGCACCGAGGCCGTCGAGCCCAGGTCGAGCCCGAGCTCCGATGCCGCCCCGGCGCCGCTCTCGTCGATGATGCGCCGGACGGCCCCGGCCGAGGCTCTGCGATCCCGGCTCGCGATCAGCACGTGCCCGCCCTGGCGGGCGAGCTCGCGCGCGCACTCGAAGCCGATGCCCGAGTTCCCACCTGTGACCAGGACGACATCGCGCGCCATGGGGCTTAGCGTATCCCGTCGCCAGGCGTCAGCACCATCACTGGAATCCGCCGCCCGCCCGTGCGCTCCTGGTACCTGTCGAACGTCGGGTAGACGCTCATGGCGTGCTGCCACAGGCGCTCGCGCTCCGGTGATACCGCTTCGTGAGCGATGCGTATCTGACCTCCTCGCTCCTCGCTACGGCCCCGCCACCTTCGCGCCCGCGCGTACGAACACCGGGATGGTCTCCAGCGGCACGTCGACGGTGATCGTCCGCCGGCCGCGATAGGTCTTCGTCCGGTCCCAGTAACTGCGCCACTTGCCGCGCGGCAGATAGACGGTGCGGCTGCGCTGCCCGACCTTCCACACCGGTGCCACCAGCAAGTCCGGCCCGAAGAGATACTGGTCCCACCGATCCGCCAGCTCAGGATCGCGCCGGTCGACGAACGGCATCGGACGGACGATCGGCACCCCCGTGCGCGCGTCGGCCGCGGCGGCGACGATGTAGGGCTGGAGCGTCGCGCGGAGCCGCGTGTAGCGGCGGTAGATGTCGATCAGCTCCTGGTCGACGCGCGGCTCGGTCGGCATGTTCCACGGCGCGTGCGTGCCCGTGCCGCCGATCTCCATGATGCCCGAGAAGGCGCTGAACGCGAGCCAGCGCGCGAATACCTCGCGGTTCTTGAACTGGTAGTAGCCGCCAGTGTCCGAGCCCCAGATGGGGATGCCCATGAAGGCGGCGCGCTGTTGGCTGATGATGGCGCTGCGGAGCCCCAGGTCTGTCCCCGCGCCGCCCCCGAAGGTCTCGCTGCCCGGGATGTCGCCGCCCCAGAAGACCGCGTACGGCGACGTGCCGGTGTAGCTCGGTCGCGACAGCAGCACGAAGTCGTCGCCCCACGCCTCGGCGAGCGCGTCGTGGTGGATCTTGGCCTGCAGGCGGGGATAGTCGTTCCGCACCTCGCGCCCGGTGCGGCCGTCGGCCCACACGTCCGTCGCCTCCGACGGAATGTGCTCCTCGCCGCGGTCGAGCTTGATGCCCTGGATGCCGTTGGCCTGCAGGAAGGTCGCGACCTTGTCGCGCCACCAGCCCTGGGCCGCGGGATTGGTCACGTCCATGATAAAGCCCGAACCGCCGTCGGAGCACTTGGGCGTCCCGGTCGCACCGGGCGCAAGGAAGCCGAGCATCTGCGCCTCGATGCCGTTGTCGCTGCCCCGGCCGTCGACGCGCGTGCCGCACATCCAGTTGGCGCTCCAGATGACGAGCTTGTAGCCGCGCCGCGTGAGAGCCTGGAGCATCGCCGTCGGGTTGGGCATGCGGCTCTCGTCCCAGGCCCAGCGCGAGAAGCCGAACTCGCCGAGGGTATCCGGCGTCGGGATGCGCTCCAGCACCGGGCGGTCGAAGAGGTAGACGCCGGGGGGGATGCCGAGCGTGTCGTACATCTGCACGTCGTCGGCCAGCTGCGCGTTCACCGTCACGCCGTCGAGGAGGCCGCTCTCGACGCCGAGATCGCCACGCCAGCGCCAGTGGAGGAAGGCCCAGGCGGGCGGGACGATGGGGCGCCCGTTCAGATTGGTGTACTCGTCCAGGATGGTGACGTAGTCCGGCCCGGCGAACAGGTGGAAGACGAGGCCGCCGCGCACCGGCTGCGTGCCGGCCTCGAAGCGGAACGCGACGACCGCGTCGTCGGTGCGCGCGAGGTCGAAGACGCCGAACGTGGTGCCGGCCACCGACAGCCCGTAGCCGACCGACGACTGGTAGAACGGCGCGTACACCGAGAAGGTCGGCAGGACGCGCATCTCGACGGTCTCGCCGCGGCGGTCGAGCGAGCCGACCTCCGGCGGCCGGATGTCGTCCACGGGGATGTCGACCACCCCGGGCGCGAGCGGCGGCGAGTCGCGCAGGCGCTCGGTGAGGCCGTAGATGCGCTCGCTCGCCGGCGAGGCGAAGCGATCACCCAGCGCGGATACGCTGTCGGCCCCCGGGGGCTCCAGGCGGACTTCGAGCGTCCGGCGGGTGAGGAAGCGCAGCGTGACGGTGGCGGCAGCGCCCTCGTCGGTGTCGACCGTGAGGCGGACACCATCCGCGAGACGCGTGACCTCACGCACCGCGCCCAGCGCATGCGTGGTGCCGGCGCGTTCGTAGAAGAGACTGCCCCCGTCGGCCTCGCGTGCCAGGACCTTGCCGCTGCGTTGATCGCGGAACTCGAGCCGGTAGCGCGCCAGCTGGACCTCGGCCAACGCACGCCCGGTGGACAGACGGACGCTGCGTGCTGTCTGCTTCGTCTTGACGCGGGCGGTTTCGACCGCGGACGCGCCGGAACCGGCGAGGACGACGAGCGTGAGGGCGAGACCGAGGGTGCGCACGCGGCGGGGCGTAGCACGGGGTGCGCCGGTGAG
Source organism: uncultured Binatia bacterium (SeqCode) (assembly GCA_964618895.1). Taxonomy (GTDB): domain Bacteria; phylum Desulfobacterota; class Binatia; order DP-6; family DP-6; genus CAZUDO01. Next base: position 10,107 of record CAZUDO010000085.1, on the reverse strand, counting down.
GCCAGGGTCCTGCGGAATCCTTGACCGCCTCCCGCCTGCCGCGTGAGACTCCGCGCCGGCTTGGCATGCAGCTCGCCGACATCGACCTCACCGACCTCGACCGCTTCGCGGCCGGGTTCCCGCACGACGTGTTCACGACCCTGCGCCGTGAGGCGCCGGTGTGGTTCCACCCGCCGACGGCACACACGCCGGGCGGCGAGGGCTTCTGGGTGGTCAGCCGCTACGCCGACATTCTGGCCGCTGCCGGCGACCAGAAGACGTTCTCGTCGGAGGGCGGTGGCGGGCGCGACGGCGGCGGCACGCTGATCGAGGACCTGCCCGCGGGCTTCGCGGCCGGCGTGCTGCTCAACATGAGGGACGAGCCGCGGCACCATCGCATCCGCCGCCTGGTGACCGGGGCGGTATCGCCGCGCGCGCTGGCGGCGATGGAGGACGAGCTGCGCGCCCGCACGCGGGCGATCGTCGACGGGGTCGTCGCCCGCGACGGGCGCTGCGACTTCCTGGTCGACGTGGCCGCCGAGCTGCCGCTGCAGGCGGTGGCGCGGCTCATGGGCGTGCCGCAGGAGGACCGCCACCGGCTGTTCGCGTGGGCCAACGCGACGCTCGACTACGATCAGCGCGAGCTGGGGCAGGCCGACGAGCGGACGCAGGCGGCGTCGGTGGCCATGTTCGAGTACGGCACGTGGTTGATCGGCGAGAAGCGGCGCCATCCCGGCGACGACATCATCTCGGCCGTCGTGCACGCCACCGTTGAGGGGGCCGACGGTACCCTCGGCCCGCTCACCCCGCTCGAGTTGCAGATGTTCTTCAACCTGCTGATCGCCGCCGGCAGCGAGACCACGCGCAACTCGATCGCGATCGGCCTGCTGGCGCTGATCGAGCATGCGGACCAGTGGCAGGCCCTGCGCCGGGACCGCGCGCTCCTGCCGGCGGCGGTCGAGGAGATCCTGCGCTGGGCGTCCACCACCGCCTACAACCGCCGCACCGCGACCGTCGACGCTCCCCTGGGTGGGCAGCCCATCCGCGCCGGCGACAAGGTGACGCTGTGGTGGGCGTCGGCCAACCGCGACGAGGGCGTCTTCCCGGACCCGTTCCACTTCGACGTGCGGCGCGAGCCGAACCGTCACCTGGCCTTCGGACACGGCGGCCACTTCTGCCTGGGCGCCAACCTGGCGCGGGCGGAGATCCGACTGGTGCTGGAGGAGCTGCTCGGACGCTTCGCGAGCTGCGTGCTCACCGGCCCGGTCGAATGGACGCGCAGCAACAAGCACACCGGGGTCCGGCACATGCCGGTGACGTTCCGGTGAACGGGCGGCGTGGTCGTGCTGGGCCGCGGCGCGCGGTCACACGGCGTAGATGTCGAAGCCGAGGCGCACCGCTGCCCGCAGCATCCGATCGTCGTAGGTGGCCAAGCGAAGTGTCTGACCCTGGGTGCGAAGGAAGTCCGCCGACGCGAGGTGCAACGCATCCAGGGTGCACACCCCCGACCAGCTCGCGAACGGACTCGCCATGCGAAACCGCCAAGCCCCGGGCGTGCACGCGCGTCCACAGCTCGTACTCAAGCAGGTGGCTCGACACCAGGGTCTCGCTCCAGCGCCGGGGATCGGAGTGCCGATCCGCGAGCAGGTGCGCGAGCGCGACGGAGGTGTCGAGGTAGATCATCGCTCGGAGCTCAGCGACCACCCGGTCGCGATCGGTCACCAGTACGGTCTCGCCGCGTGAGACGAGGCGCACGTACTCGCTCAGCTTGTTCTTGGGGGCTTTCAGCCCGACGGCACGCATGCTTCAAGGTAGCTTCCCAGAAGCTGCTTTGCTCAAGGCGACACAGCCTGCTGGAGCGCCATGCCGTCGGTTCCCGGGTGGGGGCACGCTAACGTCGACTCATGGAGCGGCGACGCTTCTTTGGCTTGGGCGGCGGTTTGCTCGCCGCCGTGACGTCTTCGATGTCCTCGAGGCGGATTCCACCCGCGGCCTTCAGGCTGGCCCGCGCGGTGGCGACGCGCGTGAGGAAGCGTGGGTCGTTCTCCAGACGATAGTCGAACCAGTCGTCCTCGGAGGCGAAGCCGATCAGTATTCCCGCCGCCTTGCCGTGGCGGGTGATGATGATCTGCTCGTCCGCGGCCAGGCGCAGGTAGCGCGACAGGTCATCCTTTACTTCGGACAATGCCACTTCCTTCATTGGTCCTCCTCGGGTGCCATCCTGGCGCACCGCTTCAACCATGCCGCAGCTCCGGATTTCGATACAATCGCCAGAACCTCCACCGCGTCATCCCTGACGTCGTAGAAGATGCGGATGTCCTCCACACGCAATCGGTACTGCGGGCGTTGCACTCCCTTGAGCCGTTTGATGCGGCTGCGACTGGTCTTGGTTGGTTCGTGACGCAGATGTCTCTCCATCCTCAGCGCCTGGAGGTCCGCGGCCGCTTCCGGGGCCAGAATGATGTCGCGGCGCATTCTGGCTATATCCTAGCCAGATCGCTGCAGCGAGATCAATGGCAGGCGAACCGAGAAGGGAGCTCCGGCCCTCGGCTCAGGTGAGCTTGCCGAAGGCATGTTCCATGAGGACATCGAACGCGAGTACTCCGAGTTCCCGCGCGAGAGCGTCCCGGAGGTGCTGCGCTTCGCCGCCGAGCTGGCCGACCGGCGCGAGAGCAGTGCCTTCGCGTCATGCGGCGACGAGATGCTCACGGGTGCGGGTCAGGCGTTGCGAACGTTCCGGATGTAGCGCGGCAGGTCCTCGCGATCGATCAACGATAACAGCTCCACCCGGCCGCCTTCGCCCAGGCGGTAGATCAGCCGCACGTCGGTCGCAACCCGCAGCCGATAGTACTCGGGCAGCCCCTCCAGCGGGATCGCGCGCAGGCTCGGATGGCGCCAGTCCTCGGCCAGCCGGTGCGCCTTCTCGAACGCGCTGCGCACGATGCGCCGGTCCCAGCCCCGTAGCGAGTCGTAGTACTCGGCCGTGAACACGGGGAGGTGCCAGGTGGCACCCTCGCTCGCGACCGGAGCGTTCTCCGCGGCATCGCCCGCCGGGCGCGGGCGCGCCGTCTGCTCGACGGCCCGGAGCCGCGTGGCGAGCGTCGAGACCTCGCCGCGTGCCTCGTCGAGATCCTCCGCCAGGGCGCGCTCGCGCCGGCGTGCCGCCTCGAGCTCCTCGCCGAGGCGCATGACTTCCGCCGCCGTGCCCGCCTTGAGCCGGGTACGGAGCTCATCCTTCTCGTCGCGGAGCCGGTCGCGCTCGCTGGCGATGGTGTCGCGTTGCTCTTCCGCGATCCGGGCCGCGCGCCGGGCATCCGCGACCGTCCGCTCCAGCTCGACCACGCGTTCCTTTATGGTGGCGGCACGCTTCACGGCGCGCGCGTGCTGCCCGCGCGCACGCGCCGCTTCTCTCTCCAGGTCGGCGGCGCGCCGCGCGGCGTCGTCCTGTTCCGGCGCCGGCGCCGCCTGCTCCGGCTCGTGCTCCGCCTGCTCGCGCGCGCTGGTGTCGGCCTGGTCGTACTCGGCGATGATCGTCTGCACGAGTGTCGCGGCGAGCGGTCCGGCGTTCTCGGTGGCCGCCGACAGGAGGGCCCACGCGACCTCCCGTGCGGGATCGCGCGACTCGAGCAGGAGCGCGGTCACCGCCTGCGCGCCCCCCGCGGCCTCCAGTGCGGGGGCGAGCGGGGAGGGGCCGAGGGTTTTGCGGAGCATCTTGTCGACCGCGGTCGCCACCTCGGCGTCCTCGGCGTAGTAGTCGACCAGCGAGTCGGCCAGCTCCCACACCGAGACGGCGTCAAGGCGCGTGCCGGGCGGCGCCGTGCCGAGCCGGCCGACCAGTTTGCGCAGTGCGGGCTCCGGCACCGACACCACGAGAAAGGTGGCCTGCTGGTCGGGGGTGAGGGGGGCGAGCAGGGGCATCGGTGGGTTCTACGCTACTCCGGGGCGTTGTTTGACAGACGGGACGGCGGCCGTGATAGCCCGTGCGGGCATGAAGATCGAGTGCACGGTGGCACGATGAGGGCGGCGCTGGTCGAGGAGCAGGGGAAGCCGCTCGTCGTCCGCGACGACGTCGAGATCGCCCCGCCGCGCGCCGGGCAGGTACGCGTCCGTGTCACGCACTGCGGGGTCTGTCATTCCGACCTGAGCCTCGCCGACGGCGTGTTCCCGTGCCCGACGCCGATCGTCCTCGGTCACGAAGCCGCGGGCGTGATCGACGCCGTGGGCCCGGACGTGAGCAGCCTCGCCCCGGGCGACCACGTCGTTCTGACCGCCCTGCCGCCGTGCGGGACGTGCTACTTCTGCGTCCGCGGCGAGCCGGGCGTGTGCATCAACGCCGCCGCCATCCAGACCAACACCTTCCCCGACGGCTCGACCGGTCTCTCGCGCGGCGGCACGACGGTCTTCCGGGGCGTCGGCCTGGGCGCGTTCGGCGAATACGTCGTCACGGCGGCCACCGGAGCCGTGAAGATCCCCGCCGACGTACCGCTGGAGGTCGCGTGCGTGATCGGCTGCGCGGTGCAGACCGGCGTGGGCGCGGTGCTCAACACCGCGCGGGTCGAGGAAGGCGCGACGGTGTTGGTCATGGGGCTGGGCGGCGTCGGCATGAGCATCGTACAGGGCGCGCGCATCGCGGGCGCGGCGCGCATCCTCGCCGCCGACCCGGTCGCCGCGCGGCGCACCGCGGCGCGGCACTTCGGTGCCACCGACCTGCTCGACCCGTCGAGCGAGGACGTGGTGGCGCGCACCCTGGAGCTGACGGGCGTGGGGGCGGACTACGCCTTCGATGCCGTCGGCCGGGCCGCGCTGGTGCAGGACGGGCTCCGCGCCACCCGGAACGGCGGCACGACCGTCGCCGTCGGCGCGGCACCGATCGAGGACGCGATCACCATCATGCCGGCGGCGCTGTTCACGCTCAGCGAGAAGAAGCTCCTCGGCTGCGCACTCGGGAGCTGCAACGCGCTGCGCGAGATTCCGCGCCTGATCGCGCTCTGGCAGGGCGGGCGACTCGATCTGGAGGGCCTCATCACCGCGCGCCGGCCGCTCGCGGACGTGAACGAGGCCTTCGCCGACCTGCGTGCCAGCCGCGGCATCCGCACGATCCTGGCGGTGTGATAGCGTGCCGGTGATGGCTCACCCCGCCCCCGCGGTCGTTCCCGACGTCGCGCTGGCGGTCGACGCGTTGCTGCCGACCCCGCGCATCGCGGGCCCCCCGTAGCCTCCCTGAAATCTCGCCGGGGGTGCGACATCCAAGGCGTACGGACGCGCCGTAACCACCAACCAGAGGAGGACTCACCATGCGTAAGGGAATGTTGCTCGCGAGTGCCGCCGCGGCCCTGATCCTGTCGGGCGGCATCGCGGCCGCGGCCGACGAGAAGGCCGGCGGCGACGTCAAGTGTGCCGGCATCAATACCTGCAAGGGCCACGGAGCCTGCGCCGGGGCCGGCAACACCTGCAAGGGGCAGAACGAGTGCAAGGGCAAGGGCATCATACCGACGGCCAGTGCTGACGAATGCGCCAAGAAGGGCGGCAAGGTCGTCGCCGGCAAGTAGTTCATCGTGTAGGGTACGGGCGGGCGACCCGGGGGACCGGGTCGCCCGTCGTCGTCCGCTGATGGCAGACACGTTCCCCTACCTGGGTCACGGCATCGGGTTGCGCACGCAGCACTATCCGCGCGTGCTCGACGGGACCGCACGTCCCGACTGGTTCGAGGTCATCTCCGAGAACTTCATGCTGCGCGGCGGGCGCCCGCTGGCGGTGCTGGAGCGGGCGCGGGCGACGGCGCCGGTGGTGCTGCACGGGGTGTCGCTGTCGCTCGGGTCGGTGGATCCGTTGAACGCCCGCTACCTGGACGAGCTGGCGGCGCTGGCGGCGCGGGTCGAGCCGGCGTGGGTGTCGGACCATCTCTGCTGGGGCAGCATCGGCGGTCACTACGCCCACGACCTGCTGCCGCTCCCGTACACCGAAGAAGCGCTCGGGCACGTGGTCGAGCGCGTGGGCCGCGTACAGGACCGGCTCGGGCGGCGCATCCTGGTCGAGAACGTGTCGAGCTACGTCACCTTCACCCACTCGGCCATGCCCGAGTGGGAGTTCCTCACCGCGGTGGCCGAGCGGGCCGACTGCGGCATCCTGCTCGACGTGAACAACATCTACGTGAGTGCCGCCAACCACGGGTTCGACGCCGCGGTGTACCTGGCCGGCGTGCCGGGTGTGCGCGTCGGCCAGGTCCACCTGGCCGGCCACACCGACAAGGGCACGCACCTGCTCGATACGCACATCGGCCCGATCATCGACGCCGTCTGGGCGCTCTACCGGACCGCGGTGGCGCGCTTCGGGCGCGTATCCAGCCTGGTCGAGTGGGACGAGGACGTCCCCGACCTGGACGACGTGCTGGCCGAGGCCGAGCGTGCCCGCGCCGCCGAGGCCGGTGTATTGGAGGCGCGTGCGCTCTCGGCCTGAGCCCGCGCTCCGCACGCTGCAGGAGCAGTTCTGGCGCGCCATCAGCACGCCGAACGGGATCGCGGGCGCACCGGTGCTAGCGGTCATCGAGCCGTCGCCCGCGCTCACCCCGGCCGAACGGCTCGACATCTACGCCGGTATGTACGTGGCCCGTCTCGTCGACGTGCTGCGCGAGGACTACCCGTGCGTGGTGACGATCCTCGGCGACGATCGCTTCCACGCGCTGGCGCATGCGTACGTGACGCGCCATGCCTCGGAACATCCGTCGATCCGCTACGTGGGCCGGGCGTTCGCCGCCTTCCTCGCCACGGAGGAGCCGGGCATGCCCTTCCTGGCCGACCTGGCGCGCCTCGAATGGGCGCGGCTGGCGGTGTTCGACGCGCCGGACCCGACGCCGCTCGGCCTGGACGCGCTGCTCGCCGTCCCGCCCGACGACTGGAGCGGCCTCCGCTTCGTGCCCATCGCGGCGCTCGAGGTCCTGGAGAGCCCGTGGCCAGTGCACCGTTTGTGGGGCGACGACGCCGATACCACCTGCGCCGCGGAGCGGACCGCGCTCCGCGTCTGGCGCCAGGGCCTCCAGGTGTTCCACGCACCCATGGCCGCCGATGAGGAGGCGGCGCTGGCGCACCTGCGGGCGGGCGAGACGTTCGGGGTCATGTGCGAGGGATTCGACGATCCGGAGGCGGCCGCCGCGCTCCTGTTGCGCTGGATCGAGGACGGGATCGTCGAGACTACTGCACCGTCACCCGCGCCCAGCGGAGCTTCCCCACTTTGAAGAGGTAGGGGCCGCCGGCCGGCATCGCCCGCATCGGGTCGGTGGCGCGCTCGCCGTCGATCTGCACCGCCCCCTGTGCCACCAGCCGGCGCCCGTCCGAGCCTGACTTGGCCAGGCCGGCCGCCGCCAGCACGCGGTAGAGCTCGCGCTGGCCCTCGGGCAGCGCCACCGTCCGCTCGTCGATCGTCTCCGGGGCGCCCCGGCGGGCGAACACGGCCTCGAATGCCTCGTGCTCGTGCCGTGCCGCGTCGGCGCCGTGGTAGCGCGTGACGATCTCCTCCGCGAGCACGTGCTTGGCGGCTTTCGGATGCCCGGCGCGTAGCGCCGCCACGTCGGCGGTGGAGCGCGTGGAGAGCAGCTCCAGCCAGCGCCACATGAGGGCGTCGGAGATCGACATGATCTTGCCGTAGATGTCCTTCGGCGGCTCCTCGATGCCGACGTAGTTGCCGAGCGACTTGGACATCTTGTCGCCGGTGAGCCGCCCGTCGACGACGGTGGCGGTGGTGCCTTCGAGGAGCGGGGTGGTGAGCACGACCTGGCGCTCGAGGCCGTAGCCGGCCATGACCTCGCGCCCGACCAGGAGGTTCAGGAGCTGATCCTGCCCGCCCAGCTCCACGTCGGCGCGTAGCTGCACCGAGTCGTAGGCCTGGAAGAGCGGATAGAGGAGCTCGTGCGTCGAGATGGGCTGGTTGTCGCGCAGGCGGGTACGGAAGTCGTCGCGTTCGAGCAGGCGCGCGAGGGTGTACTGGGACGCGAGGCGTACCACGTCCGCGGCCGTCAACGGCGCCAGCCAGCGGCTGTTGAAATCGATGACGGTCTTGTCGGGGTCCAGCACCTTGAACACCTGGCGCTTGTAGGTGTCGGCGTTCTGCCGCACCTCGTCCTCGGTAAGCGGCGGGCGCGTCTTGCTGCGGCCGGTCGGGTCGCCGATGCGGCCGGTGAAGTCGCCGATCAGGAAGACGACGCGGTGGCCGAGGTCCTGGAACTGCCGCATCTTGGTGAGCAGGACCGTGTGCCCCAGGTGCAGGTCGGGTGCGGTCGGGTCGAAGCCGGCCTTCACCACCAACGGCGTCCCGCGGCGGAGTTTGGCGAGCAGGTCGGCCTCGGAGAACAGCTCGACGGCGCCGCGCCGGAGCGTCTCGAGCTGGGCCTCGGGCGAGAGGGGCACGGGAGAAGCCCCTATCACAGGCCGGCGGCCTCGCCGAGTTCGCGGATCACCCCGGTCCACAGGCCGGCGCCCTATCTTTTTCGGCACCTCCAGGGTTGTCCTGCCTACGGGCTCCCCAGCCCCCCCGTCCCCTGGCGCGGCGAGTCAGGTGGCCCAGACCGTTCGGGTGTAGTGCTTCCGGATCGTCGCATCCTTCGTAACCAGAAGGCTCTTCCGAAACGCTGCGTGCCCGACGATCAGCCGGTCGAACGGGTCTCGCGTCCATTTCTGTGCGAGGGAGATCTCGACGATCTGCGCCCAGGGGGTATCGCACACTCGAATGCCCAGCTCGGCCGACAACGCCGTGCAGACTGCGTGGGCCGGGCGCGTGGTGCGGCCGATCTCGTGCAGGTACTCGAGCTCCAGCACCACCATCGGACTGATGCGCAGCTCCCCGACTTCGATCGCATGCCTGGCCGGTTGGGGAAGAAGGTCGCTGCGCCCGGCGAACAGCCAGGCCACGACGTGCGTGTCGAGGTAGGTTAGGGCCGCCATCCACGCGACCAGTCTATGTGCACGATGTCGTCCGGCTCCGTACGCAGGTAGCGCCGTCGCTTCAAGCCGGCGAGGCGGCTCGTTGGATTCGACGCGATGATCTTCAGCGTCCGGCCCTTCCGATCGATCTCGACGGGTTTCCCGGTCGCCAGCACTTCGTCCAGGATTCGATAGACGTTCTCGCGAAGCTTGGACGCTGTCACCTTCGTGGCCATGCATGTGAAGGTATCCGAGCCTCATACGTACGTCAATCATGAGCGTACGTACGTACCGTGGACTCCGATGCCGATGCCTTCCCGGCCCTACCACGCGTCCGGCGCCGTTCCCGGGCAGGATCCCGTACGGCGTTGCGTCCACACCCACCCCCGGCTTCGCGCGAACGCCCGCCCTGCGCCCCCCGGCTGACGCGGCCGCGCGCTGCTGCAGGGGCCGGCGCGCTGCGGCCACTGCGGGCGCCGGATGGACGTCGGCTACGGGGGCCAACGGGCGGCGCGCACGTTGCAGTACCGCTGTCGGCGCTGCCGATCGCGGGGGCGGAGTGCCAACTGGTCGGCGGCAAGCGGATCGAGGCGACGGTGGTGGCGGCGTTTCTGGCGGTGACGGCCTCGGCTGGCGCCGACGCCGCGGCGCTGGCTGGCGAGCAGATGCGGGAGGAGAGCGCGGCGGCCTCGCAGGCGTGGCAGCTGCAGATCGAGAAGGCCGAGTACGACGCAGTCTGGCACGCGGCGACGACGACGGTGCGAGATCGCAAGCGGCTGCTGCGCGCGCTGATCGACGAGGTACAGCTCCGCACCGAGGAGAAGCGCCATTGCGTGCGCATCGTCTGGCTGGCAGGGCGGCGCGGTGACGGAGTTCGTCCAGCGGCAGGGGTGGCAACCCTGCCCGGGCCCTGTTCGTGCGCACGACGAAAGGGAAGGTTGCAACGCCCCGCGTCACGGTGACAGCGAAGGGGCGCTATCCGCCCCGCGCGAGCCGCGGGAAGGGCAGAAGGGCCTACAACGGGTGTCCGACTTGGGACGTTACGTCAACACCCCCGGTTATCCCGACTACGGACTCGGGCCAGTCGTGCAACGTGGCGGGATCGAGATCGGCACCGTTGGGCCACACCAGGGTGTGCGCTTCGGGATCGAGGCGCACCTGCCGAAAAAGCGCGGGATCGCGGAGCGGCCCGAACACCTCGCCCGCCAGCACAGGC
>CAZUDO010000084.1:0-51740 GCA_964618895.1 uncultured Binatia bacterium (SeqCode) | reverse complement strand
GAGCGTGCGCGAGGAGGCGGGGCTCGCCTACTCGGTGTACTCGGTCCCCGACTTCTATCGGGATGCCGGGATGTTCTCGATCCACATGGGCGTGCTGCCCGAGCGGGGCCGCGAGGCGCTGAAGCGCACCCGCGAGGAGCTGGAGCGCCTGCGCCGGGATGGGCCCGACGAGGCCGAGGTCGAGGCCGCGCGCCGCCAGGCCCGGGGCGGGTTCGTGATGGACCACGAGAGCATCACCGCGCGCATGTTCCAGCTCGCCAACGAGGAGATCTACCGCGACCGTTACACGCCGCTCGACGAGCAGATCGCGCGGGTCATGAACGTGACGCGTGACCAGGTGGTCGAGGCGGCCCGCCGCTTCCTCGACCCGGGCCGGTTCGCCCTCACCGCCCTGGGTCCCGCACACGGCGGCGTGATGACGACGGACGACTGGGCGGTCTCCTCGGACTCCGCGTAGGGCGCGGGGATCGGCGCGCGATGCCGCTTTGCGATTCGCGACGGTGAGCCAGCCCCTCGATCCCCATGGTGATAAGGGGTCCGCCATGACCCCGGGGCTCGGTCGCGCATCGTGGCGGGATCTCGCCCTGGTCGTCGTGCTCGCCCTAACGGCCCACGTACTGTTCTCTTCCCTGGGCTTCAATCCGACCGACGATGGCTTCGTCCTGGCCATGAGCCGCCGACTGCTCGACGGTCAGGTGCCGCACCGGGACTTCATCTCCATCCGACCGGTGGGTTCGGCGCTCCTTCACGCCCCCCTCGTACTTCTCGGTGGGGAAGCCGTCTACTGGCTTGGCCGGCTGGTGGCATGGTTCGAGTTCGCGGCGACCGCCTGGATATGGGTGGTGTTGCTGGGCCGGCTCATGGGACGAGCGTGGACCTGGGGCGAACGCGCCGTCCTCACCTGCATCGCGTTGATCCTGTCCGCGCACACGTTTCCCATCATGCCGTGGTACACGGTGGACGGCCTGATGCTGGCCTCACTGGGGCTGTTACTGGCCGGCTCGTCGCGGACGCCGGTCAGCGCGACAGGCTGCCTGCTGCTCGGGGCCTCCGCGCTCTGCAAGCAGAACTTCCTCGCGCTGTTGCCACTCGGACTTCTCTTCTTCCGCCCGGCCCGGAGCCTGCCCTGCGTGCTCGCCGCGGCGGCGCCCATCCTGATCTACGCCGCCTGCTTGGTGGCCATGGGGGCCTCGCGCGATGCGGTCGAGCAGCTGGGGGCCACGACCAACGTGCTCGGCACGAGCGTCTGGCCGTGGGTCGGGAATCCGTTCCTTTGGTGCGGGGCGGTGGCGGGCGTCGTGATTCTCTGGATGACGGCCGCCGAGGCGCGAGCGGGACAGACGGTGGCCCCCCGGTTGCAAACCCTTGGAATCCTCGCTGCGGCCGGCCTCGTTCTGTGCGCGGCGGCGACCATGCTCTGGCACCAGCAACCCTATCTTCGCGGCGGGGCATTTCTGATCTTCGGCGCGGCCCTGGGCGTGACCGCTGCCCGGTGGCGCCGCGACGGCGCGCGCGATGGCCGCACGCGGGCGGGCGCCCTCGTGCTCTTCGTCGCATGGGCCAGCTCGGTTTCTCTCGGGTATGGAAGTCCCGCTCTCCTGGCCGGCGCGCTGGCGGTCTACTTCATCGCGAGTGTCTGCGGGCCGGAGTGGGGTGGGGCCGGAGCGAGGACGGCTCGATTCGTCGCGCCCGGGCTGGCCGGACTGGCCTGCCTACTGGCGCTGGTCTGGGTCGTGAGCAGGAACCGGAACATCTACCACGAGCGACCCGCGCGCGAGTTGGGGTTCCGATTGGACGGGGTGCTTCCGGGCGGGAAGTTCATCCGCACCAACCGTCTCACCCACGCGATGATGGTGGATCTCCGACGGGCGATCGAACGGACCGAGGGCCGGCCGTTCGCCATCATCCCCAGCTTCCCGGGCTACTGGGTGAAGGCAGCGCAACGCAACCCACTCTCGATTGACTTCGCGGACACATACGAACTGTCCACGCCACCGCTGTTCGAGCGAGTGGTCGCCGAGCTGGAGAGCCTGCCTCCCCGGGGGTTCATCATCATGGACAAGGTCGACTTTCGGTGGATCGCGCTTGGCGCCCGGCCGATCAACGACGACGACCCCTTCTACACCCTCGTCCCCTATGTGCGGCGTCACTTCCGGAAGGTCGGGGAGACCGAGTGGTTCGAACTCTACCAGTGAGCGGAGGACCCGCCATGTTGCCCGGCCTGTCGGGCGCCGCGGCCGTGCACGCTCACCACTTCAATCCCGCCTTCGCCATCCGGGCGCCGGCCTCGGCCAGTCGGGCCTCGCTGTCGCACAACGCCACCCGGACGTAGCCCTCGCCCGCCGCGCCGAAGCCCGACCCCGGGGCCACCACCACCCCGGCCTTGTCAAGCAGGTCGCGGGTGAACTCCATGGACGTCGAGTAGCGCGCGGGGATCGGCATCCACACGTAGATCGTGGCGCGCGGCGGCTCGACCGGGAAGCCGAGCGGCCGGATGGCCGACAGGAACGCGTCGCGCCGCGTGCGGTAGACGGCCGACACCGCGGCACAGTAGTCCTGCGAGCCGGTCAGGACCGCGATCGCGGCCCGCTGGATCGCCATGAACACCCCGTAGTCGGTGTTCGATTTGATCTGGTGCATGCGCGCCAGCGCCGCGGCGTGGCCGGTGGCGAACGCCACCCGCCAGCCCTGCATGGAGTAGGACTTGGAGAACGAGTGGAACTCGACCGTCCGCTCCTTGTCGCGGTCGAACTCAAGGAACGAGCACGCCTTGTAGGAGGGATCGAGCGACAGGTCGCAGTAGGCGATATCGGAGATCACGAACAGATCGTGCTCGCGCGCGAACCGGAGCAGGTCCTGGTAGAACGCGGCGGTCTCGGTGCCGGCGGTCGGGTTGTTCGGGAAGTTGACCGCGATGGCCCTGGCGCGGCGCGCCTCCTCGACCGGGATGGCCGAGAGATCCGGGAGCCACCCGTGCTTCGCCTGGAGCGGCACCTCGACCATGCGGACCTGGGCGATCGCCGCCTGGCCGAGATACGCCGGGTAGCACGGCGTGCACAGCAGCAGGGTGTCCCCGGGATTGAAGTGGGCGAGGAAGAACTTGAAGATGCCCTCCTTGGAGCCGACCAGCGCAAGCGCCTCCCGGGCCGGGTCCACGGTCACGCCGAATCGGTCCCGGTACCATCCGGCGACGGCGCCGCGGAACTCCGGCAGTCCGTTGAACGAGGGATAGCGGTGGTTCTGGACCTTGGGATCGTCGAGCGCCGCCTTGAGGGCGTCCACCGCCCGCTGCGGGGGGCGAAGGTCAGGGTTTCCTACGCCCAGATCGATCACATCCACACCTTGTCGCACCTTTTCGTCGCGCGCCTGCAGCACCGTCGCCAGGGCGTAGGGGGGCAGGCCCAGCATCCGGTCGGAGGGCCCAAGCACAGGTTTGACAGGCGATTGGCTGGCGGACATAGTCCCCTCCGGAGCGGGAGTGGGGCGACGGCATCTGACTTGCGTCACCACGAGGGCATGACGAACACGAGCGATTCTAGTAGCGGCGCGCGAATTCGGCCAATTGGACACCGGGCTCGCCCACGCCGGCTGTTCGCTCTCATCCTTCTGGCCGGACTGCTCTGCGCCCTGCAGGCCCCGGGCGCGCCGCCCCCCCCGCCCGAAGGTCTTCCGCAGCCCGATACCACGCTCATCACCGGGTCCGTCAGCCTGCCGAACGGCACGGGCGAGGTCTTGCCGGCTCCGGCGCGGCCCATCCGGGCCGGCGAATACCTCAAGTTCTCGGTGCGCTACGGCTTCATCAGCGCCGGAGACGCCTACCTCGAGATCCCCGAGGTGAAGATGTGGAAGGGCCGGCCGGTGTTCACCCTGGTGGCCCGCGCCGAGTCCAACAAGTTCTTCAGCGCCTTCTACAAGGTGCGCAATCGCATCGAGTCTTTCTGGGACACGACCGGCTTCTACAGCCGCCGCTTCTACGAGAACCGCCGCGAGGGCGGCTACCACGAAGAGAACGAGATCACCTTTGACTACAAGCGGGGCGAGGCGCTCTACGCCAACGACGGACAGGCGATCGCCATCCCGCAGAACTGCCAGGACGCGCTCTCATCGTTCTACTTCACCCGGACGCAGGACCTGCCGCTGGGCGGCAGCGTCATCTTCGACTACCACGCCAGCCACAAGAGCCAGCCGATCGAGGTGAAGGTGCTGGGGCGCCAGCGCATCGAGACCCCGGCCGGCACGTTCGACTGCATCGTGATCGAGCCCATCCTGAGGGCGGCCGGCATCTTCAAGAACCAGGGCCGGCTCGTCATCTGGCTCTCTGACGACGATCGGCGCATCCCGGTCATGATGAAGAGCAAGGTGACGATCGGGTCGATCAGCGTCGTCCTGACCGAGGCCAAAAAGGGCTGAACGCGGCGTCCCGGGGGCACTTCGGTCGTTTCGCACGACTGAACCGGGGAGAATCATCCGCGAACGCCGTCCTCGCACCCCGGCCGGATATGCCGATTGACACGCCCGGACCCCGGTCCTTATACTTCAAATCGCTTAGCCACTGCTACTTGCGGTGGCCTGTCTGCTCCGACCGGAGGAACACCGAGACGCAGCTTGGTACTGCTTCGGGTGGGGCCGCGGTTCACGCGGTGCTTCGCCTGGGTCGCTGATCGAGGACTTCGGTCCTCGAAGCATCCCGCTGCGTCAGGTCAACCGTCGGCTCGGGTCTGGATTGGACTGCCCCGGTTCCCCATTCGCAGGGAAGCGGGGTTTTCTTTTCGGTCCCGAGGATCTTCCGTGAACCGCTCCTCCCTTATGCTGGCCGCCTTGCTGATCGCCTTCGTTCCCTGCGCCGCGGCGACCGCCCGCGCGGCGGACGACGCCATGGCGGACAGCACCGCCATGGACTGGTCGCGGGTCCCCGAATACCGGCTGGTGCCAGGGGATGGGCTCATCCTCAACTTCGGTCCGCTCGCCGAGCCCAGCCCCACGAGCGGCGTGATCCGCGCCCAGCGCATCCGTCCCGACGGTCGCATCTCGGTGTTCCCGATCGGCGACGTGGTCGCGGCGGGTCGCACCGTGGGCGAGCTCGAATCGGAGCTGATCAAGCTGCTCGGCGCCGAGCTCAAGCGTCCCCGCGTCACCATCGAAGTGACTGAAGTCGCGGGCAACGAGATCCATGTGCTCGGCCGTGTCGAACGCCCGGGCTCGATCAAGGCCTCGCCGTACATGACGGTGTCGCAGGCGGTGGCGGGCGCGGGCGGCTTCAAGGACGACGCGGCGAGCAACAGCGTGCTGGTTTTTCATCGCGATGGGGCGCGCACGGTGCGGGTCCTGCGCCTGCGGCTCGGGGACGCGTTGAAGCGGGGGCGGCTCGAAGCCGATCTGCCGCTCGGGCGCTTCGACATCGTCTACGTCCCGCGCTCGGGAATCGGGAACATCAACCTGTTCGTGAAGCAGTTCTTCGCGGACAACATCTCGATGCTCAACTTCGCGCTGATCGGCTGGGAACTCTTCAATCTCGACCGCGTGTTCGTGGTCGGTGTGCCATGACCGGGACGGGCATGTCATGAACCGCGAAGCCGAATCGCTCGCCCCCACGCCGGTCTCCCGACAGGTCGGGGCTCGTGACTTCCTCACGATTGTCTTCCGGCGCAAGTGGATCATCCTCGGACTGTTCGTGATCGTCACCCTGACGGTCGGGATTCTCACGCTCGCCCGTCCGGAGGAGTACGCCTCATTCGGCAGCGTCCTGGTCAAGCGCGGCGAGCAGGAGAGCATCATGACGCCGGGCCGCCGGATGAGCGGCTGGGAAGAGGAGCTGGCGACCGAGGCACAAGTGGTCAAGAGCTGGTCCGTCCGCAAGCGCGCCCAGGAGGGCCTGGACGCTGCCGCCCGAGGCGGGGTGCCGGCGATCCGGCTGGAAGCCGATGCCGTCGACGTGCAGGTCATCGGGCAGAGCAACGTGATCGAGATCGCCTACGTCGCCCGCGATCCCGAACTGGCACACCGCGCCTGCGATGCGATCGTGACCGCCTACGTCGAGTACCGGTCCACCAGCGAGTCGCTGCCCTACCCCAAGGCGTTCTTCGAGGGCGAGCTCAAGCGCGTGGGAGCAGCCATGGACAGCCTCTCGCGCGTGCGCCGCGGTTTCATCGAGACTCAACAGGTCGTGGACATCGGCGAGCAGCAGCGCAATCAACTCTCCGCCTTGAAGCAACTCCAGCGAGACCGTGCGGTGGTGGCCACCGATCTGGCCGAGGAAGCCGGGAACCTGCAACTCGTCAAGGCGCTCCGCGACAACCCCGACATGGACGTGCCCGTCAACGTCGTGGGCTTCCTCAACGAGGGGGCCGTCATGGACCTCAAGAAGACCATGATCCAGCAGGAGACCCGCATCGCCCAGCTCCAGGAGCGCTATCGCGAGGACGCCCCCGAGCTGCTGGATGCCCGAGTGACGCTCGAGTCCATGCGAACGCTGCTCAGGCGCGAAGTGGAACAGCGCCTCAAGCTCGCGCAGGTGAAGGTGCAGGGGCTCAGGTCGCGGGTGGAGACGATCGACAGCCAGATCGCCACGCTGCAGGCCGAGCTGGACGAGATGCCGGCCAAGGAAGCGCGTCTCAGCGACCTGGACCAGAGGCTGACCGTGCTCAGGGCCCGACATCTCGGCCTCGTCCAGGACAGCGACCGGGCCATGGTGACCGAGCAGACGTCGCGCCGTGTCAGCATCGTCGTGCTGTCGCCCGCCTCGGCCGGCCGGGCCCGCAACACACATGACTACGTGCGCCTCGCCCTCGCCCCCGCGTTCAGCCTGGTCGTGGGCATCGGGCTGGCCTTCTTCATCGACGGTCTCGACACCCGGCTACGGACCGCGCGCGACGTCGAGGACACCATCGATCTGCCGGTGTTCGCCTCGCTGACCGAGCGCAAGGACTAGCGCGTGTCCACGACCCCCATGGGCTCACGACCATGACGCGCATCTTCGAGGCGCTCAAGAAGTCACAGGGTCGGGCCGGCGCGCTGCCGTTCCCGCCGTCCGAGGCCCCGCCGCTGCGGCCTGCCGTGGTGCAGCGCCCGACCGCGCCGGTCGAGCCAGGCATCACGCCCCGGATCGACATCATGCCGACCTCGCCGCTGCCCGACGAAGTCGTGCGCGAGATGACCGCTCTGCGCATCGGGCTCGAGTCGGCGATCGAATCCCAGAAGGTCCGCGTCGTCATGTTCCTGGGTTCGATGAACGGCGAGGGTGTGACGACGGTCGCGACCCAGTTCGCCTCGGTGATCGCCGCCGACGGCCGTGGCCGGGTCCTGCTCCTGGACGCTCAGGCGACGTCTCCTGCCGGGGAGAAGCGCCCCGCGCCGACGGTAAGGCCGAAGGGCGCGACACCGGGCGCAGGCCGCGGGTCCGAGCCCGGTGGGACGCCCGGGGCGCGGGGCGGTCTGCCGCTCAGCGTCGCGCTCCTCAATGACGAGATCCGGCGCGCCGGCGGCCGGGCTCCGGCTGCCGTGAGGGCATTCTTCGCCACGGTCTCCGCTCAGTTCGATTGGGTGGTCGTGGACGGCGCCCCGGTGCTCGAGTCTCCGGAATCCGTCGACCTCGCGCCGCTGGTGGACGGCGTCGTGCTGGTGATCCGCTCCGGGCATACCAAGCGCCCGGTGATCGTCCGGGCGGTGGAGTTGCTCCGCAAGTCGGGGGCCCGGGTCCTCGGGACCGTGCTCAACCGTCGGCGTCTCGAGATTCCGGACTTCATCTACCGCCGCGTGTAGGTGGGGCCGCCACCCGGTGCAACCCCATCGCCTCGCTCCCTCCGAGCCCGTGCCGTCCGATCGCGACCGCACGGGCTCCACGATGTCGGCGCTCGACCCCCGTCTGGAAGCCCCGCTGGACCTCGCCCGTCGCTGGGCCGGAGCGCAGCGCCTGGCGCTGATCGTGAGCGGGAGTCACGCCTCGGGCGATGCCGTATGGGTGACGCACGAGGGGAAGCCCGTTTCGCTCTCCGACCTCGACGTCTATGCCGTCGTCCCTGACGAGGCGGCGAAGCGGGCGGCGATCGCCCGCGCGCGCGACGATCGGAATGGGCTCGGCGCGCGGCTCCTCGCGATGGGCCTCGCAGCACCGCTCGAAGTGGGGTTCCACACGCCCACCGATCTCGCCGCACTCCCGGCGCGACCTGGGACGCTCGAACTGCGGCGCACGGGACGGGTCGTGGATGGAGACGCCGCGTGGCGGGACGCCATCCCGGCGTGGACGGCGCGGGACGTCTCCGCCGAGGAGATCTGGCTGCTCCACGAGAACCGGGCGTTCGAGCTGCTGTGGGCGACGCGGCCGTCGTCCCCCGATTCGCGGGGCGCGGAGCTGGATGCGTTGAAGCGGCGTCACGCCGTGCTCAAGTGCGCCCTCGAGATCGCCTCGGTGATCGCGCTCTCCACGGGGGAATATCCCGGGAGCGCGGCGGCGCGCGTGGCGCTGGCGCGCGAGCGCTGGAACGCCCCGTCCTGGAACCGGACCGGAACGCCCGAGCCGCCCTGGGACGCCGCCCTGGCGTGGCGCGGCGGGCACGTGGAGCGGCTGGTCCCGGGGACCGCGTTCGCCGAGCGCGATCGCACCCTGTGTGCGTGGGTCGTCATCTGGCACCGTCTTGCGGGCGTGGACTGGGACCCGGCACGCCCGTTCGCGTCGGTCGCACGCGTCGCGCGTCGCGCGCGCCTGCGCCGGCGGCTGCGCGAGGCCCTGCTGCCCGAGCCCCGGATCGCGCGCCTGCGCGTTCCCGGCGGGCGCATCCGCCATGCGCTCGACGGCACGCCCCGACACCGCCTGAACGCCGCTGCTGCTGCCCATCTCATGTGCGAGGCGGCGTGCCGCGCCACACCCGATGGGCCGACCGCGAGCGTCCGGCGGCTGGAGCTGCAGCGGGTGACGCGGCAGCTCGGCGTGGAGACCACCGCCTCCGATGCGGGTGCGGATCTCGTGCGGGCCTGGGACCGCGGCTTCCTCGACGGCCAGCGCACGGAGGACTGGGGGTGAGGCCTCAGATGGTCGTGCTGCTGGTGGACGCGCTCGGCTGGGAGCTGGCCGGCCGCACGTCCGACCTGGCCCCGGGGCTCACCCAGCGACGAAGGCTCGACACCATCCTGGGATTCAGCTCGGGGGCGCTCCCCACGCTCTTCACCGGCAGGCTCCCGTCCGAGCACGGCCGCTGGCTCATGTACCGGCGGGCGGCGGGGCGCACGCCGTTCGCGGGCTTCCAGTGGCTGAAGCTGGCGCCCGGCCGGGCGCGGCGCAGCTGGCGGGTGGGCCGCGCGTTGCACGGGCTGGTACGTCGGCGTGGCGTGCACGGCTACTTCGATCTCTACGAGGTGCCACGGCCGCTGCTGGCCGAGTTCGATCTGGCCGAGCGAGACGACATCTTCGCCCCGGGCGGGCTCCCGGTGGATTCGCTCTGGGACGCGCTCGCGCGGCGCGGCACCTCGCGCATCTCCTGGGACTGGCGCACGCCCGAGCGCGAGAACCTCGAAGCACTCGAGCAGCACGTCGCCGCGGGCACCGGCGAGTTCCTGTTCTGCTACACCGCCGGACTGGACGCGACGCTGCATCGCGAGGGCGCCGCCGGCGCCGGCGTCCGGACCTGGCTCGCCGGCCTCGCCCCGCTCCTCGGCCGCATCGAGGCGGCCGGGGCGCGCCGCGGCGCCACGCCATGGATCTACCTGCTCTCGGACCACGGCATGGTGGACGTGGATCGCACCGTGGACGTGATGGGCCGGCTGGCGGCGCTCCCGGTGCGCTGGCCCGAGGACTACCTCGCCTTCTTCGACTCCACCATGGCGCGCTTCTGGTGGCGCGGCGACGCGGCGCGCGACCAGGTCCGCGCCGCGCTGGCGCTCGAGCCCGCCGGCCGGTGGCTCGACGACGCCGAGCTCGAGCGCGAGGGCTGCCGGTTCCCCACGCGTGACTATGGCGATGACGTGTTCCTGCTCGACCCCGGCGCCCTCATGGTGCCTTCCTTCATGGGGTCGCGGCCGGTGCGCGCCATGCACGGGTACGACCCGTCCCATCCCGAGATGGCCGCGCTCCTGTGGTCCAATCGCCCCATCCCCGCGGAGGTGCGGCACCTGACCCATGTGCGCGGCTTCCTCGAGCGCGAGCTGGACGCGAACGTGGGAGGGTCTTCGTGAAGCCCGGTGAGATCGCCCACAGCGTCTCGCGCGGCGCGTTCTACCTCGCGATCGAGAAGGTGGCGGCACTGTTCTCGGGCGTCCTCTACTTCGCGCTGCTGTTGCGCTGGATGGGGCCCACCAAGTACGGGATCATCACGCTGGCCCTCTCGTTCGTTGGGCTCGCCTCGATGGCGACCGGGAACTTCGAGGTCTATCTCGAGCGCTATGCCGCCGAGCACGACGCCCACGGCCGGCTGCTCACGCTGCGTCGGGCGCACCGGTTGGCACTCGCCCTCAAGCTGGCGCTGGGGCTGCTCGCCGGGCTGCTGCTGGCCGCGCTGGCCCCGATGCTGGCGCGCCAGTTCGACACCATCGAGCTCGCCACGCTGGTGCCGGTGCTCGCCCTCATCGTGGCCTGCGACGGCCTCTCGACCACCGGCCGCGCCGTGCTCTACGGACTGCAGCGCTTCCGCTGGATCTGCGCGGTCTCGGTGATGTTCCACATCGCCAAGACGGCCATGGTCGGGTTGCTGTGGTGGGCGCAGAAGGGGCTGGTCGAGCTGGCGCTCGGCCTGGCGGTCATCACGCTGCTCCAGGGCCTGGTGCAGACCCTGGCCCCGGTGTGGATACTGCGCCGCGCGCGCGATCCCGACACGCCGGGAGAGGACGCGGCGGCGACGCCCTCGCGGGGCGGACTGCTGCGCCCGATGCTTTCCTACTGTGCGCCGCTGCTCGGGGCGCGGGCGGCATTCCTGTCCGGCCAGAACCTCAGCAAGGTGGTGCTCGGAAAGCTGTTCGGACTCGCCGATCTCGGCTACTTCTCGTTCGCGTTCCAGACCACCGAGCGTTTCGTCGAGATGGTCCACACGCTGCCCTCGGCGCTCCTGCCCTCGCTCACCCGGCTGGTCGCGAACCAGGAGCGCGAGCGACTGCGCTGGGTGTTCGATCAGGCGTTTCGTCTCATCCAGGCGGCCGCCTGCGCGCTCTCGCTTGCGCTGTTCGTCTTCGCCCCGGAGCTGACGCGCTGGGTCGGGAGCCCGATGTTCGAGCCGGCGGTGCCGCTGCTGCGGATTATGGCGCTGGTCCCGATCGCCCGCACCGCGCAGCAGCCGTTCACGATGATGTTCCAGGCGCTGCGACTCCCCGGCACGGTGCTGGTCCTGGCCCTGATCAAGTTCGGCGTCGAGTTCGGCTGCTACTTCACGCTCGTTCCGGCGGTGGGCCTGCCGGGCGCGGGCTGGGCCAATCTCGCCGGCGCCGTGCTCGCCTTCGCGGGCGCCCACCTGGCGTTGCGCCGCACCTTCCCCGAGGGAAGTGGGGAACGGGCCCGCGCGACCCTGATGGGACTGGTCCTGGTCGTGCCCCTGCTCGCCGCAGGGCTCGCGATCGACGCGGCGTTCGACGGCGTGATGGCCATCGTGTGCAAGATGCTGCTGGTGCCGCCGGCCGTCGCCGCCGCCTTCGCGCTGGGGCTCATCACGCGATACGACCTGGAAAAGGTATCTTCGCTGCCGCTGCGCGCCGGCTGGATGCGGCGCACCCGTGACGCCGTCGTGGCCGCCGGTGATCGGCTGGCCCGTGTCGTCACGCCGCGGAGGATCCTATGAGCTCGCTCCGGGTGCTGGTGATCGTGCCCGCCCACAACGAAGAGGAGAGTCTGCCGACGACGCTCGACGAGCTAAGGCGCAAGGCGCCCGGGCTCGACGTGCTCGTCGTGGACGACGGCTCGCGCGACCGCACCGCTCGCCTGGCGCGCGAGCGGGGCGTCCCCGTGGTGAGCCACATCGTGAACCTTGGGGTCGGCGGGGCGCTCCAGACCGGGTTCCGCTGGGCGCTGCGCCAGGGTTACGACGTCGGCGTCCAGCTGGACGCCGACGGCCAGCACGACCCGTCCTATCTCGAGGTGCTGCTGGCGCCGGTCCTGAGCGGCGCCTGCGATGTCAGCATCGGCTCGCGCTACGTCGCCCGGAGCGGCTACCGCGCCCCGCTCGCGCGCCGGCTCGGGATGGTGTTGTTCTCGGGGCTGGTGCGGCTGGCCGTGGGCCAGCGCATCAGCGACACGACCTCGGGATTCCGCGCCTACTCCCGGGCGGTCATGGAGATCGGCCAGCATGATTTCCCCAAGGACTTCCCGGACGCGCCGCTGCTGATCGACCTGGCGCGGCGCGGGTTCCGGCTCGCCGAGGTGCCGGTCGAGATGCGGGCGCGGGAGGCCGGTACGTCGTTCTACACGCTGGGCAAGTCGCTCTACTACCCCTACAAGAACATGCTGGCGTCACTCATGGTGCTGCTCAAGCGGCCCTAAGAGACGAAGGAGGCGATCGTGGAATTCCTGTCACGCACCCAGGTCATCTCGGCCCTTGCGGCCATCGGTCTCGCGCTCTACGTGCTCGACCTGGTCCGCCGGCGACGCCTGGCCGAGGAGTACTCGCTGCTGTGGGTGGTGGCGAGCGTCGTCGCAGCGATCCTGGGCTTCTCGACGCCGCTCCTGCGCGCGATCACCCGGGCCCTCGGCATTCTCTACGAGGGCTCGACCGTGTTCTTCTTCGGCCTCGCCTTCGCGACCGCGATGCTGCTTCATGTCTCGGTCAAGCTGTCGCGGTTGGGCCAGGAGAACCACGCGCTGACCCGCGAGCTTGCGCTGGTGCGTTACGACCTGGAGCAGCTGCGCGCAGGCCGACCGGACACGACGACACCCGGTGACGGGGGCAACGCCGCGTGAAGCGCAGGCTCCAGCTGGCCGTCGGGATCTTCATCTCCGCGGTCGCCGTGTGGTTCTCGATGCGCGACGTGGACCCATCCGCGGTCTGGCAGGCGCTTCGGGGCGCGAACTACCTGGGCTTCGTCGCGGCGGTGGCCACCACGCTCATCGCCTTCTGGATCCGCGCGCTGCGCTGGCGTTCGCTGATCGCCGCCCCCCGTCCGCTGGCGCTGGACAGCCTGTTCTCGGCGACCATGATCGGGTTCATGGCCAACAACGTGCTGCCGCTGCGCCTGGGCGAGTTCGTGCGGCCCTGGGCACTGGCGCGGCGCGAAGGGCTGTCGCGCAGCACCCTGTTCGCGACCGTGGTGGTCGAGCGGGCGGTGGACATGATCACGCTGCTGGCCATCCTGGGGATCGCCTTGCTGGTTCACCCGATCTCGGCGGCGACCGAGGCCGGGCGCATGGTGCAGGCCGGCGCGACCGTCCTGGTGGCGACGTGCGCGATCCTCACGGTGTTCGTCGTCGCGCTCGAGCGGCAGCCCCGACTCGCCCATGCCGCCGTGGGCGCGCTCACGGCGGCGCTGCCGGAGAGACTACGGGCCGGGGCGGTCCGCGTGCTGGCGTCCTTCGTCGAGGGGCTCGGGCTGTTCCGGGACCTGCGGCGCCTGGCGTGGGTGTTCGTGCTCTCGTTCCTGATGTTCGCGGTGGTGGTGCTGGGACTCCAGGCCAGCATGTGGGCGCTCGCGATCGAGCTGCCGTGGTACGCCGGGCTCATCATGCTGGTCATCACCGCGATCGGCATCATGGTGCCCGCCGCCCCCGGGTACATCGGGACCATGAACGTGGCCTGCATCGCTGGACTCGCCCTGCTGCGCGTCGGAAAAGACCTCGCGGTGCCGTTCTCCTGGTTCTACTGGGCGAGCCAGTGGGCTCCGGTCACCCTGGTCGGGTTGTACTACCTGCAGCGCGAGGGGCTCTCTCTGCGCTCACTCGGGCAGGCCCAGGACGAGGCGTCGTGACGCGACCGGCCTCAGCGATTGTAGTGGGCGACCACCTTTCGCACGGCGGTGCAGACGTCATCGAGATCGCGGTCGCTCATGCGGGGATAGAGCGGCAGGGTGACCGCTCGACTGTATGCGTCCTCCGCGACCGGGAAGCATCCCTCGGCGTGACCGAGAGCCTCGCGGTAGTGGGGATGCAGGTGGACGGGGATGAAGTTGACGGTGGTGCCGATATTCTCCGCCCGCAGCTCCTCGATGAAGCGGGCGCGATCGCAGGTCAACCGCTCGAGCTCGAGGGCGATCGGGTAGAGATGCCACGCATGAGTTGCGCTCGGCCGGACGGCCGGCAGCCGCACCTCGGACACGTCCCTGAGCCGCGCGGCGTAACCCGCCACCAGCTCCGCACGGCGGCGCTGGAACCCGGCGAAGCGCTCGAGCTGCCCAAGGCCCACGGCCGCGAGGATATCGCTCAGGTTGTACTTGTACCCGGGGGACGACACCTCGTAGAACCACGAACCGGTGGCGGCATGACGCTTCCAGGCGTCACGGTTCATGCCATGCAGCGAGAGCACCGCCATGCGCTCCATCAGCGCCTCGTCGTCGGTGACCACCGCCCCGCCCTCGCCGGTGGTCAGGTTCTTGATCGCGTAGAAGGAAAACGCCGTGACGTCGGCAAGCGAGCCGACCGGGCGGTCATGCCAGGCTGCCCCGAGCGCGTGCGCCGCGTCGGCGACCACCGGCAGGCCGCGCCCGCGCGCGATCGCGAGCACGGCATCGTAGTCGCAGGGTTGCCCGGCGTAATCGACGGTCAGGATGGCGCGGGTGCGCGGCGTGAGCGCTCGCTCGATCTCGCGCGGGTCGATGCAAAGCGTGTCGGCCTCGACATCGGCCAGGACCGGCCGGGCGCCCACGTGGGTGATGACGTTGACCGAGGCCGCGAAGGTATAGGGCGACGTGATGACCTCGTCCCCAGGGCCGATGCGCAGGCCGGCCAGCGCCAGGTGGAGCGCGGCGGTGCACGAGTTCACGGCGAGGCCGTGGCGGGCGCCGGCCAGCTCGGCAATCCTGCGGCCCAGCTCGTCGGCCCGCGGGCCGGTGGTGATCCAGCCCGATTCGAGTGTCTCGAGCACCAGCTGCTTCTCGCGCTCGCCGATCCACGGCCGTGCCACCGGGAGCCAGGTATCGCGCACCGGATGACCGCCATGCGAAGCGAGCGTCTCAGGGCCGCGTGGGGGACCGGGTGCCAAGGGAGGGGTCACCGCCGGGCGACCGCGGGAGGGAGGGCGTGGCGCATGCGAGCGACGATTCTATGCCACGGAGTCCCGGTCGGCTACTCCGAAGCCTGGGCCCAAGCCGGGGCGCGGGCCTAAGGAGCGCGAAACACATTGCACGCCCGCACCTTCGTCCGGGACACGCTGGGCACCGCGCTCGGCCAGTACGTGGCACGCCTCGCCGTGCTCTTGCGCGGCGTGGTCGCCGCGGCGGCCCTGGGCCCGCTCGGCTACGGGGCGTGGAATGCCCTCAATCTGCTGCTCGACTACGGTACCTACGCGTCGGGCGGGGCGCTCCAGGGGCTCGATCTCGATCTGCCGCCGGCTGCCGCGCGGAACGATCGCGCCCGCGCGGGCCGCCTGATGGCCGGCGCCTGGGCCGTGGCCGTGCTGGGCGTCTTGCTGTTTGCGCTGGTCGTGGCGGCGTACCTCGCCACCGGCGCCCGCCAGATCGCGGCCCCCTGGGGCTGGGGCGCGGCCGCGCTCATGCTGGTGGCGGTGTTCCTCCAGGTCGCGATCCAGTACCACGCGGGCTCGCTGCGGGCGCACGGCGAGTTCCAGCGGGTGAGCACCTCACTGGCAACCCAGGCGGTACTAGGCGGCGGCCTCGGGGTGGCGCTGGTCGCCAGGTTTTCGGTGTGGGGGCTGTTGTGGGGCTGGATCGCGGGTTCGCTGGCGGCGCTCGTCTGGCTGCGCGGCGGGCCCGTCCGCCCGCCGCTCATGCCCGGCGGCCTCAGGAACGGGCTTTCGCTCGCGTGGCTGGGCCTCCCGGTATTCGGCTTCTTCGTCGGCTCGCTGGTGCTCCGGTCGGTGGATCGCCTCGCGTTCGTGCGCTACGCCGGCACCGAAGGGCTGGGACTCTACAGCCTGGGTCTGATGGCGGTGGGACTCATCCTCTATCTCCCCGAGGCCGCGGCGACCGTGCTCTACCCGCGCATGTCGGCGGCGGCCCAGGGCGCCCGCGACCCCGAGCGCACCCGCGACGAGGTGAGGCGCACCCACCGCGCGCTGGCGGTGGTACTGCCGCCGGTGGTGGCCGTGGGGATCGTGTGGGCGGCGCCGGTGATCAGCTGGGTGCTGCCCGCCTTCAGCGAGGGAGTGCCCGCGTTGCGCTGGCTCGCGCTCGGCGCCCTCATGCTCTCGGCGGCGACCCTCCCCGGCTACTTCGTGCTGGCGAGCGGCCCGCGCCCCGCACTGCTGGCGATGGTGGCCGGCATGGCGCTCGTGACCGTGGTGCTCGTGTTCGGCGTCGCCTCGCGCGATCATCGGCCGGCCTCGATCGCGCTGGCGGCGGCGGCCGGCTACGGCGGCTTCGCGCTCGGCCTGGTGGTCCTCGCCGCACGCGGGCTGTACGCCACCGTCCCGCAGCGGCTGGGATTCGCGCTCGCCAGCTTCGTGCCCGCGCTCTGGGCGGGGGCACTGGCACTGGCGGCGTGCGCGTCCGTCGGGGCGGGCTCGGGCGGCGCCCCGGTGCTCCCGTCGTGCGCGGTGGTGGTCGCCTACCTCCCGGTCCTGTGGTGGTTCGGTCGCGGTGTAGGGCTCGGCCGTATCGCGCGCGGGTGGCTGGCCGGCCGCACGGCCGGGACCTGAGGACGTCTTTCCCGATGCACCTGCGCAAGTTCATCCGTGATTCGCTTGGCTTGGCGATCAGCCAGTACCTGGTGCGGTTCCTCACCACGCTGCGCGGCCTGGTCGCGGCCCGGATGCTGGGCCCGGGCGGGTACGGTGCCTGGAACGCCATCATGCTGATCGTGGACTACGGCACCTATGCGCCGGCCGGGACCTTCTCGGGGCTCGACCAGGCGGTGCCGGCCCGCATCGTGGACGGCGACGCGGCGCGCCTCGATCGCTTGAAGCGAGCGGGACTCTTGAACGTGCTGGTCACGACCGGCGTGTTCACGGCCGCGGGCCTCCTGTACTTCGCGCGCTCCACCGGGCAGATCGCCAACGCGTGGGGATTCGGGGGTGTGGTCGTGGCGCTGGCGTGCGTGACGCTCCATGCCGTCTCCTACTACCACCTGACGCTGCTCCGTTCGCACGGGAACCTCACCGCGGTGAGTCTGTGGTTCCTCCTGCAGGGGACGTTCGGCGTGGGGCTCGGGCTGGCGCTCATCCCGACGCTCAACATCTGGGGACTCCTGTGGGGTTGGTTCGCCGGCACACTGGTCGCGACGCTGAGCGTCCTCTGGCAGGGGCGCGCGGTGGTGCCGCGGATCCCGATCCTCGCGCAGGACTCGCTCACCCTGCTCTCCATCGGCTTCCCCATGTTCATCTATACGCTGTCGAACTTCATCATGCGCAGCCTCGACCGGGTCATCATCCTCCGTTTCCTCGGAACCCATTCGCTCGGGCTCTACGGGCTCGCGGTGATGGCGGTCGGCTTCCTGCTCACGCTTCCTGACGCCATCGCCTACGTGCTCTACCCGCAGCTGGTGCAGCGGTATCGCGAGGGCGGCGATGCGCCGGCCGAGATCCGCGATCAGGTGCAGCGCGCCATGCGGGCGCTGTCGGTGCTGTTGCCTGCGTTGTGCGCGCTCGCCTACATGGGGGCGGACGACGCGGTGGATTGGCTGCTGCCCAGCTTCAAAGACGGGGTGCCCGCGCTGCGCATCCTGTGCTTCAGCGCCGCCGGGCTGTCCCTCTCCAACCTGGGCTCCATCGTGCTCATGACCCTGGGACGGCAGCGGCTGCTGGTGCCGGTGGCGCTGGGGATGACCACGCTCGGAGTGGTCCTCGACCTGGTCGCCATCCGGCTCGGCTACGGCATCCGCGGCGTGGCGTGGGCCACCTTCGTCACCTACGCCGTCAACAGCGCGGTGCTCATCGCGCTCGCCGACCGCAGCATGGGCGGCGGGCGTCGCGCGCGGCTGCTGTTTCTCGTACGCGCATTCCTGCCGCTGCTCATCGCAATCCCTCTCGCCTATGGCTTCGAGCGTTTCTTCCCCACCTACGGTCCGCCGGGGCCGATGCGAGCCCTGCGCTTCGTCGGCTCGGCTCTGGGCTGGCTCCTCCTTTACGGCGTGTTGATCGTCCCGCTCGCGCGCGGCATCGGGCTCAAGCGGCTGGCGGGCGAGTTGAATTGGCCGTGGCCGGGTGCCAGACGACGCGGCGAGGCCGCGCGTGGCTGACGGGCGGCGCGTGCGCTGGGGAGCGCTCGGGCTCGGCGTCGTGGCGGCCGCCGCCGCCGCGCCCGTCCCGTGGCCAGCGCCGCTGGCTGTGCTCCTCCTCACCTTGGCGCTGGGCGTCGCGCCGGGAGCGTTGGTGGCGCCGGTCCTCGCGCCGCGGGCGGGAGCGGCGGGCCGCGCGCTCTTCGCGCTGGCGACCGCGCCGTTCCTGGCCGGCGGAGCGGCGGCGCTCCTGCTGGCCCTCGGCGCAACTCCCGAAATCGCCGCGCGGACGGTGTTGGGCTTGATCGCCGCGGCAGCCCTGATGGCGGCCTTTGCGAGTCGAGCCGGGGCCGGGGGTGGGCCCGCGCGTGAGCACGAGGGCGCGATACCGTGGCTCGCGGCCGCGCTCTGGACTGCGCTGGTGGCAGCCCTGCTGCTCGGCAACCCGTGGCTTCCGCCGCGCTCGGACGGCTGGTTCCACGCGGCGGTGACCCTCCAGATGGCTGACCGCGGCGTGCCTCCCGAGGATCCCTATTTCGCCGGGCTCCGGCTCCTCTACTTCTGGGGCTATCACGCCTGGGCGGCGCTGTGGGTCGCGATCGCCCCCGCGCTCACGGTATGGACGCCGCTCATCGTCCTCAACCTGACGGGAGCGGTGGCCGTGATGCTGGGTGTCTGCCAGCTGGCCCGGCGTCTGGGGGCGGGTGCCTCCGGGGTATGGGGGGCGGTGGCCGTCGCAACACTCGGCTACGCGCCGTTCTCTTGGGTCTGGATCGGGGTGCGTGCCTTGACGGGTGAGGTGGTGGGGTGGGACGAGGTGAAGCGGCTCGTGACGATGGGCGCGAGTCCCGCCCTCCAGATGATGAGCACCTGGACGCTCCACTCCTCGATGGCGTTCTTCGGCGACAAGTTCCTGGTCCTCACCCCGTTCGCGCTCGGGCTCGCGCAATTCACGCTGCTGCTCCTCACCCTGCTCGATTTCATCGCGCGGCCAGGGCGGCGCGAGGGTGTGGCGCTCGGGCTCGCGTTCGGCGCCGCGATGTTCATCCACAGCGTCGTGGGCTGGAGCGGAGCGATGCTGGCCGGCGGCTGGTGGTGGTGGGCCCTGTGGCGCTCACGATCGCCGGGGGAGCGACATCTGAGGCACGTGCTCCTGCCGCTGATCGTGGTAATCGCGGCGGCGGTCGCCCTCCTGTCGCCCTATCTGGCCATCACGACGGTGGGGAAGCAGAACATTGTGGCGCTCGGGTTCTCCCCGCTCGCCCTAGGCACCTGGCTCCTCGCGGGCCTGTTGGTGGTCCCGGCGGGCATGGCGTGGCTCTGGAACGCGCGACATCGCGTGGCCGGCGCGCGCGACCTGCTCGTGTTCGCCGTCCTCCTCACCGTCGCGGGGCTCTCCGTGTGGCTGCCGGGGCTCAACCAGAGCAAGTTCTTCAACCTGCTCTTCCTCCTGCTCTCCGCCCCGGCCGGGCTCGTGTGGGTGGAGCGCATCTCCCGCCTGGGCGGACCGGCACGCCGCTTCCTCATGGCCGGGCTGCTGGTGGCGATCGTGCCCACGGTCGCAATCGCCCTGTGGGCGTTCGCGACCGAGCGCGGCCAGTTCGGGGCGGCGTGGGAGCACCCCCAGGCGGGCGAGCTCGAGGGCATGCGATGGGCGCGAGCGCACACTCCCCGGGATGCGATCTTCGTGGATCCCGATCTCTCCCTCGACCTGCCGGTGAGGGCGCGCCGCAGCGTGATGACCGGCGGGGAACGATGGGAGCAGAACTGGCGCTACCGCACGTCCGCCCTCGATGCGCGACGCCACGCCGCGATGCAGCTGAGCGCCCTCGCGGCACCCACGCACGAGATGAGGACCTTCCTCCACGCGCTGGGACGTCCGGTGTTCGTGACCCTGCGGCGCCGCGGTTCAGGCGACCCCGCCCGCTGGGGCCGGGAACTCGCGCGGACCCATCCCGGGTACCGACAGGTGTACCACAATGACGACATCGCGATCTTCCAATGGAGCGCCGCCCCATGAGAACCCGCCTGCGCGCCGGGATGGTCGTGGCCGCACTCCTCGTCCACGTGGTGCTGGCCGCCGGCGGCCTGAGCGCCCTGCCGGCGGAGGCCCGCGTCGCGCTCGCCTTCCTGATCCTCGTCATGCTTCCCGGCTACGCCTTCGTGGCCCTCGGGGGGATGCCGCCCGGAGGCGCGTGGCTCGCGCCCGGCTGGTCGCTGGGGTTCGGGGTCGCCTGGCAGGGTGCGCTGATCCTTGGCGCCCGCGCGGTCGGGCTGCCGTTCACCGTGCTCGCGTGGGGGTCGCTCCCCGTGACCGCGCTCCTGTGGGCGCTCGCGCTATGGCGCAGCGGGCGGCGGGCGGCGGCGGTGGTGGAGGGCGCGAGCATGGCCGGTGGTCCGGCGTCGCGCCCCTGGACGCGCGCGACGCTGGCCGCCCTGCTCATCGCGGCCGGCGTCGGGGCCTGGCACGCCGGCCGTCTCGGCGCCCCGCTCGGCCTCTCGTCCGATTCACCCGACCACGTCGGCACCATCCGCCGCATGCTGGCGAGCGGCGACGCGTTCCCGCGTGACGCCTTCTTCCGCGACGCGGGAGCGGATGGGGTCGACCCACGCAAGGGCCTCTGGCACCCGCAGGTGGCCCTCATCGCCCGGCTCGCCGCGGTCGATCCGCTGGTGACCTGGCGCATCCTGCCCGCCTGTCTGGTGCCGCTGTTCGTGCTGATCGCGGCGGCCTTTGGGTTCCTGCTGCGCGGCCCGCCGGGGGCGGCGGTGGCGGGCTGGGCGTGGCTCCTGACCTATGGCGGGTCGCTGGGGGAGCAGTTCGTGCGCGAGGCGGTGTTCGCCACCAAGCTCGGCGATCAGCTGGCGTTGGCGACCGCGGCCGCCGTGCTGGCCGACCTCACGCATCGCACGCGGGCCACGCGGCTCGCCGCCGTGGGGCTGGCGCTCGGGGCCATGGCGGCCCACGTCTACTACGCCCTCCAGTTCGCCATGGTGTTCACGGCACTCGGGCTGGGGATGCTGGTGGCGGATCGGCGTTGGACCGGGCGTGTGGGGCGTCTCGCGGGCACGTCGCTGGCGCTCGGGCTCGCCGGGCTGCCCTATCTCGCCTGGCGCGCGAGCCAGTCCTATGCGCCCGCCAACATCATCCATACGCAGACGCAGGGCATCATGTGGCTCGCCGATGGCGTTTCGATCGTCTCGATCGGCGTGCTGTGGGACTGGCTCGGCAACGGGTGGGTGCTGTTTCCGCTCGCCGCGCCCTGGTTGTGGCGGGCGGGCCGTCAGGACCCGGCGGTGCTCTACCTGCTGAGTACTCCGCTGGTCGTGACCCTGGTCATCTTCAATCCGCCGGTGGTCGCGCTGCTCGAGCCGCGCCTCGGCTACCTGCTCATGCGGATGATCTGGATGGTGCCGCTCGCGGCACTCCTGGCGTGGGTGCTGCCCGGTCTTGCCGCCGCGCTCCGGCGGGGGCCTTCTCGGCTGCGCCCCGCGCTGGCGCTGGCCGGAATGCTCGCGCTCCTGGCACCAGTACTCCACGATTCCGCTCGCGTGCTGGTCGATCCCGCCGGGCAGGCGGCGAGCGAGCGACCCTACGGGACCGCACTGTGGTCCGACGCGTTGGACTGGATGAAGACCGGGTTGCCCGCCGGAAGCGTGGTGCTCTCGGACCCGGCGACCTCCTATTCGGTGCCCATGCACACCGGTCTTTTCGTGGTGACGCTTTCGGATCAGCACAGCTCGCCCAACGACTCACGGGCCCTCCAGCGCATCCTCGACGCACGCGACGCCCTCGATCCCCATGCGTCGTGGGAGCGGGTGCGCGAGCTGCTCCGGCGCCACCGCGTGGACGCGATCGCGCTGAACGACCGCTTCCTGGAGCCGCCGGAGCTCGACTACTGGACCCCGCGGCCGGCGTGGTTCACGGCCGCGCGCGCCCGTTTCGACCGCCGGCGCGCCGCCTTCGAGCCGGTCTTCGACACCGGCGATTTCGTCGTCTATCGCGTCCACCCCGAAGCCCTCGATACGCTGGCCGGCCCGGTCCCGCCGCGTCCGTTCGTGGCGAGGTGGGATCCGGTGCTGTGGTCCCACGGCAGGCAGTTGGATCCGGCCCTGCCCGCACTGTGCCGATTCTCGCTCTCGCAGCGGGCCGGGGCGCCGGGCGACACCATCCACGGGGTGGCCGATTGGCGCGCGGTGGCACCCATGCCGCCCGGCACCTACGTCGTGGCGGTGCGCTTCGACCGGGCGCTACCGGGCGGCTGGAAGCCTCCGGCCTCGGTGGGGAAGCCGGTCCGCAAGCTGATCGAGCGCGTGCGCGGTGAACGCTACCGCTTCCGCGCGGATCATCTGCCGGTGGGCGGGGCGTACGGCGTGGACCTCTGGACCCCCGATCAGGTGGTGCGCGACTCGTTCACCCTCACGGTGCCGCACGACGTTGCGGACGGCGCCTACCAGGTGCAGATCCGCATGCTGGTGCAGCCGCATTACGCCAACTATCGTCTCAGCGACTACTTCCTGGACGCCGACTTTTACGCGGGCCTCGAAATGGGGCCGTTCATCGTGAAGCGTCGCGTCCCCGGGCCGGGGGCCTGACCATGTGCGGCATCAACGGGGTGTTCCACTACGCGGGCGGCCGAGCCGACCCGGCGCTCGCCCAGCGCCAGGCCGGGCTCATCCGCCACCGTGGGCCCGACGACCGCGGCCTCTGGCACGAAGGGCCGGTGGCGCTCGCCCATCGCCGCCTCTCGATCGTGGATCTCTCGCCCGGCGGACACCAGCCGATGCCGAACGAGGACGAGACGCTGTGGGTGACTTTCAACGGCGAGCTCTACAACTGGCCCGAGGTCAAAGGCACGCTGGCCGCGCGCGGGCACCGCTTCCGCGGCTCATGCGATACCGAGATGTTGCTTCATCTGTACGAGGAACACGGCGACGCGTTGCTCCAGCATCTGCGCGGCATGTTCGCCTTCGGACTCTACGATCGCGCGCGGCGCCGGCTGCTGCTGGCGCGAGATCGCCTCGGGAAGAAGCCGCTCTTCTATCACGACGACGGGCGGCGCATCGTGTTCGCTTCCGAGCTCAAGGCGCTGCTGCTCGATCCGTCGGTGCCGCGCGAGATCGACGAGGCCGCGCTCGCCGACTACCTGACCTTCCAGTATGTGCCGTCGCCCGGAACCATCTGGAAGGGCGTTCGCAAGCTGCCGCCCGCCCACATGCTGACGTGCGATGCCCGAGGCCCGCGCGTCGCGCGCTACTGGTCGCTGCCGGTCGAGCCGGACGCCGGCCACACGCCGGAGTACTACTGCGAGCGCCTGCGCGCTCTACTGGTCGAGGCCGTGCGCGTGCGGCTCATGTCGGACGTGCCGCTCGGCGCGTTCCTCTCCGGCGGTGTCGACTCGAGCGTCGTCACGGCGCTCATGAGCCGGGTGGTGAGCGAGCCGGTCAAGACCTTCAGCGTCGGCTTCGAGGAGGAGGACTTCTCCGAGCTCGCGCACGCGCGCCGGGTGGCCGAGCATCTCGGCACCGACCATCACGAGCTGGTCGTGCGGCCGCGGGCCCTCGAACTCCTGCCCCGGCTGGTGTGGCAGATGGACGAGCCGTTCGCCGACGCCTCGATGATCCCGACCTACTACGTGGCCGAGATGGCCCGCCGGCATGTCACGGTGGCGCTCTCGGGCGACGGCGGCGACGAGGCCTTCGCGGGCTACACGACCTACGCGTGGGCGCGCCGGTATGCCGCGATGGACCGCATCCCGTCTCCGCTGCGACGGCTCGCCGGGTGGCCCGCCTTCTGGTTGCCCGCCGACCACTCGCTGGGCCGGAAGCTCCATCGGCTCTCGCTCGACGCCGTGGACCGCCACCTCGAGGCGATGAGCTACTTCCCGCCGCGCGAGCTGGCCCAGGTGCTGTCGCCCGAGCTCGCCCGCCGGCTCGGCGCGCACGATCCCTACGCGGCGCCGCGCGCCGCGTACACCCCAGCCCGCGCCGCGGTGGGCGAGGTGGCGGGCCTGCTCCATCTCGACGCGGTCACCTACATGACCGACGACGTGCTGGTCAAGGTGGACCGTACGTCCATGCTGGAATCGCTCGAGGTGCGATGCCCGCTGCTCGATCACGAGGTGCTCGAGTTCGTGGCGCGCATCCCATTCGAGTACAAGCTGCGCGGCGACGTGACCAAGTGGGTGTTGAAGGAGGTCGCGGGCGACCTGCTGCCGCCCGAGATCCTGGGGCGCTCGAAGCAGGGTTTCGGCATGCCGCTCGAGCGCTGGTTCGGCGACGACTTCGGGCGGCTCGCCCGCGAGGTGCTGCTCGACGCGCGCGTGCGTGGCCGCGGCTGGTTCGACCCACGCGGCCTCGAGCGCCTGCTGGCGGGCGCCGGCCGGCGCGGCGAGCGTGGGGCCCGGCAGGTGTGGGCGCTCCTGTGCCTCGAGCTGTGGGCGCAGACCTATCTGGATCGACCCGGGGACGGCATGGCCGAACCGCTCCCGCCGCCCGCCTCGCGCAGAACACCGGTCGCCGCGTGAACCTGGCGATCCTGATCGGGCATTTCCCGCCCGGTCCATTCGGCGGCGCCGAGCTGCAGGCCGAGGCGTGGGCCACGAGGCTCGCCGACCGCCACCGGGTGACCGTGGTGACTCGCCACGACCCGCGATCGCAGCCGGCTCGCGAGGAACGCGACGGCTTCCGTGTCGCGCGCCTCCCGGTCTCGCAGGTGCCAATTCTGAGGACGGCGGTCGACCTGGTGGCGATCGAGCGGACCGTCCGCGACCTCTCCCCGAGGCCCGACCTGCTGCTCTGCTTCCAGACCTTCATCAGCGGTTGGGCGGGCGTGCGGGTACAGCGGCACCTCGGCATCCCGGCGGTGGTGTGGGTGCGGAGCGAGGCCGAGTATCGGCTCGGCGCCTCGCGCCCGATGCGGGTTCTGGCCCCGTGGGTGTGGGCGAACGCCCGCGGCGTGATGGTCCAGAGCGAGGCGAACCGGGTCGAGCTCCTGGCCGAGCTCAAGCGCTCGGCCCCCGGGGCTCACGCCGCGGTCGCGGGCAAGCTCGAGGTCGTTCCGAACGGACTCGACCTGCCGGAGGCGATCGCGCCCCCGGGCGGGCGGGTGCTCACGGTCGGCCGGCTGATCCCCGAGAAGGGCATGGACGTGGTGATCGACGCGGTGGCCGGCATCCAGGGCCTGCTCACGCTCGCCGGGGAGGGTCCCGAGCGGTCACGCCTCGAGGCCCGCGCGCGCCACCACGGCCTCGATGCCCGCTTCGCCGGCTTCGTCCCGCACCCGCACCTCGATGCGCTCTACCGGGAGGCGTGGGTGGTCGTGCTGGCGGCGCGCCGCGGCGAAGGGCTCTCGAATGTGGTGCTCGAGGCGTTCGCGCGACGTCGGCCGGTCGTCGCGACCCCGGTCGCGGGGGTGAGAGATCTGGTCGTGGACGGAGTCAACGGGCTGCTGGTCCCGCCCGACGATCCGCGCGCGCTGCGCCAGGCACTGGCCCGCCTCGCGCACGAGCGCGGGCTCGCCGAGCGGCTGGGACGCGCCGGGCGCGAGACGGCCGGGGCCTTCGCCTGGGCGCGTGTGCGCCCAAGCTTGGAAGCCCAGCTCGAGCGCTGGAGCGCCGCGTGAGCGCCGGGACCGGCGGGCGTGGCCTCGAGACGCGCGGACGCCTGTGCTTCCACACCCAGTACGCCTGGCCGCTCTTCACCGAGGGGCGCGTGGAGTTCACCGGGGGCGCCGAAGTGCAGCAGGTCGCGATGGCCCGCGGGCTGGTCGAGCGAGGCTTCGGCGTGAGCCTGGTCACCTGCGACTACGGCCAGCCGCCGCGGGTCGAGGTGGAAGGGATCACCATTCTCAAGGCGTTCCCCCCCCGCGCAGGGTTTCCCGTCCTTCGCTTCTTCCACCCCCGGCTCACGCGGACGGTGGCGGCCCTGGTGGCCGCCGACGCCGAGGTCTACTACGCGCGCGGCTTGGGCTTCGTGGCGGGGATCACCTACGACGTCGCGCGCCGCCGCAGCGCGGCGTTCGTGCTGGGGGCCGCCCACGACTGGGACGCCCGTCGCTCGCTCCCCCACCAGAACAACCCCCGCGACCGCTGGTGGTCGCGGCGGGCCCTGCGCGGCGCCCGGGCGATCGTCGCGCAGACCGAGTTCCAGCGCCGTCTGTTCGCCGACGAGTTCGGGTTGGAGAGCGAGGTGATTCCGAACCTGGTCGAATCGCAGGAGGCGGCGGTGGATGCCGGGCAGGAGGGCACCGTCGTGTGGCTCGCCACCTACAAGCCCGCCAAGCGCCCGGACTGGTTCCTCGAGCTCGCTCGCCGGCTCCCCCACCGGCGCTTTGTCATGCGTGGCGTGATCCCCGTTCCCCCCGAGACCCGCGATACCTGGGAGGCGGCACGCCGCGCCGCCTCCGCCGCTCCCAATCTCGACGTGGGGGGGTTTCTGGATCACGCGCGGCTGGGCGAGCTGTTCGCGGGGGCGTCGCTGTTCGTTCATACCTCGCCGGTCGAGGGCTTCCCCAACACCGTGCTCGAGGCGTGGGCCCACGGTCTGCCCAGCGTCACGACGGTCGACCCGGACGGGGTGGTGGACCGGGAGGGGCTTGGGGTCGTCGTGTCCGACCTGGACGGGCTGGTGGCGGCGGTCGAGCGGCTCATGTCGGACGCGCCGGCCCGGCGGGCGGCGGGAGCGCGGGCCCGCGACTACGTGCGTCGCCGCCACGCGCCGGCGGCGGCGCTGGACTACCTCTCGACCCTTTTCGATCGCGTGATCGCCGGAGTGCGGGCAGAACGTCGCCGGTGACCGCGCGAGACGCTCCTCAGGCGGCCGGTGCGCGGCGCTGCAGGGCGACCAGGGCGAGACCCAGCGCCAGCGCGGCGACAGCATTCCACAACACGAGTCCCGCCCGCAGCCGCCGCTCGTCGCGGTCCATCGAGGGCTGACCGTTGAGGGCGAGTTGGAGCACGCGCGGCCGTTGGCGCAGCACGTCCATGAGCCGCTCGCGGTCGCCGAGGTGGTCGAACGTGAGCGCCCCATCCTTGATGAAGAAATCCCCTGCGCGCATCATCGACTCGACGCTGCGGCGGGCGGGTTCGTCCAGCGCGGCGTCGTCGACCGGCACGCCGACGACCGGCCGCCACTCCACCGGCTCTCCGGCCACCAGGCGCCGGTGGGTCTCGAGCACCGAAAGCGGGTCGCCCTCGGCCCCATGTGGGATGACGTCGTAGGTGGCGTCGGCGAGCACCCACTTCCTTCGCGCGGGCAGATACACCTCCGATGTGATGTGCCCTCCCAGGTATACCACTCGCGCGGGATAACCCTGCGACTCCGCCACGCTCACCATCGCGCACGCATACGAGAAGCAGAGGAACCGGCGGCCGGGATCCGCGGCAGCCGCCAGGGCGTCTTCCAGGCGCCAGCGGGCGAACGGGTACGGCGCGCCCGTCCGCAGCCGGGAGCGCACCCACCGGACGTCGCTGCGGAGATCCGCGAGCCCGCCGTCGGCCCGTGTGGCGGCCGGAGCGCCGACGCGGGCGCCACGCGCGGAGTCCATGCCCATCGTGTAGTCGAAGAGGAATCCGGCAGGATGCGCGCGCCCCGCCCGATCGGGGGGGGCCTCGAATGCATCTCCGCTCGTGTCCCGGTGCACGAGCTGGAGCGCCGAGATCTGGCCCTTGAGGGAGAGCACGATCACCGCGTTTCCGATCAGGATGACCAAGAGCAAGACCAGCAGCAACGGATGCCCCCGGGCGCGCAAGGCGACAAAGGGCGCCTGGGCGGAGGGGTGGCCGGCCGGCGGGTGCGTCGCGGGCGTCATGCGATCAGAGCCCCGCGCCGGCGGCGACGCCGGCCGCCGCCCTCGGGGAAGGCGCGGCAGGCGGCACGAGTGGGGTCGGGTCGATGAAGGTGCGGTGCCACAGTTCAAGCGTGAGTAGCGTCCACAGCTCGCGCGCACGGTCACGCCGTCCCGCGAGGTGGTCGTCGACGTAGGCGCGGAGCACTTCGGGCCGATAGTAGCCCCGCCCCAGGCATGCCGGGGCCAGCAGGGTGTCGGCCAGCAGCTCGCGCAGGGGCCCCCTGAACCAGGGCGAGAGCGGCACGGTGAACCCGACCTTGGGCCGATCGACCACCGCGGGCGGCAGCCATCGGCGCGCGAGCCGCTTGAGCAGGACCTTGCCGTCGAGCCCGCGCACCTTGAAGCGGTCCGGCAGGGCAGCCGCCCATTCCACCAACGGATGGTCGAGCAGCGGAACGCGCGCTTCCACCGAGGCCGCCATGCTCATCTTGTCCATCTTGGTGAGCAGATCGTCGGGAAGCCAGAGTCGCAGATCGACGTCGAGCATCCGGTCGAGCGGGCGGCGCGCCCGGGTCTCCGCAAGCGCCACCGCGAATGCCGCGGCGGCCGAGGCGGCCGCCGCGTGCGCGGCCAACGGTGGCGCCAGCAGGCGGTCGCGCTCGTCCCCCGCGAAGCCGGCGAACCACGAGGCCAGCCGCTCGGCTTCGTCCCCGAAGCGCGCGCTGCGGGCGACCACCTGGAGCTTACGGAAGCCGAACGGCAGCCGGTCCACGCCGTGATCGAGCAACAGCGCACGCAGTGGGGCGGGGAGGGACGCGAGTCGGCGTGCGAGCGGCTCCGCGGCGTATTTCGGATAACCGGCGAACAACTCGTCGCCGCCCTCGCCGGTGAGGACCACGGTCACCGTTTCGCGTGCCAACCGCGAGACGAGGTAGGTGGGGATCGCGGCGGGCTCGGAGAGCGGCTCGTCTTGGTGCCAGGCGAGCCGCGGGAGCTCGCGGACCAGGTCGGAGGCGCCGACCACGATCTCGCGGTGCTCGGTCCCGCAGTGCCGGGCCACCATGCGCGCGAACGACAGCTCGCTGTAGGAGCCGGCCGCATCGAAGCCGACCGAGAAGGTCTGCACCGGCCGCCCGAGGCACCGGCTCATCACCGCAACGATCAGGCTGGAATCGACACCGCCCGAAAGCAGCGCTCCCAGCGGCACGTCGCTCATCAGGCGCAGCCGCACCGATTCGGTGAGGCGCTCGCCCAGCTCCTCGACGGCGCGCGCCTTGTCCAGGTCGTGTTTGGGCTCCCACGATTCGACCTGCCAGTAGCGCTTCTGCGCGAGCCCGGCGGCGTCGGCGGTGAGATGGTGGCCCGGCCGGAGCTTCTCGATCCCATCGAACAATGTGCCGGGGGAGGCGACGTAGCGCAACGTCAGGTGCTCGACCACGCCTGGCATACGGACCGCGCGAGGGACTCCGGGAAACGCGAACAGTGCCTTGATCTCCGAGGCGCAGACGAAGGCCCGCCCGGCGCGCGCGAAGTAGAGGGGCTTGATGCCGAGCCGGTCGCGCGCGACGAACAGACGCCGGCGCGGACGGTCCCAGATCGCGAACGCGAACATACCGCGCAGACGCCCGACGCAGGCCTCGCCCCACTCCTCATATGCGTGCACGATGGTCTCGGTGTCGCTGCGGGTGCGATAGCGATGCCCGCGGGATTCCAGCTCGCGGCGCAGCTCAGCGTGGTTGTACACCTCGCCGTTGTAAACGATCCACACCGTGCCGTCCTCGTTGGTGAGGGGCTGGTGCCCGGTGGCGAGGTCGACGATCGAGAGGCGACGGAACGCGAGGCCGATGCCGGGCTCGATGTGCGTGCCCGCGTCGTCGGGACCGCGATGGCGGAGCGAGGCGGCGGCGGCCTCCAGCCACTCCGGCTCGGGCGACCGGCCATCGGGATCGAAGAACGCCGCGATGCCGCACATCAGCCGCTTCCGCCCCGGCGGGTTACACGGCCCCGGACCACATCTGTTAGAATCGCGCGTCCGCCCGGCCAGCCGTCGGAACAGTCGTCCGCCGAACGACTTGCGTCCGCGCGGCCCGGGTCTGCGCCGGGTACGTCCAACCCGTAAGGAGACCTCGCCTGGGCACGCCGCTGCTGTCCGTCCTGGTGCCGGTCTACAACGAGCATTCCACCCTCGAGACCCTGCTCGGGCGGGTTCTGGCCGTTCCGCTCGACCTGGACGTGATCGTGGTGGACGACGGCTCCCGCGACGGCACGCGCGAGGTGCTCGGCCAGCTGGCGGGGCGCCTGCCCATCCGCGCCCTCTTCCACGGGCGGAATCGTGGCAAGGGGGCGGCGATCCGCACCGCCCTCGCGGAGGCACGGGGCGAGATCGTCATCATCCAGGATGCCGACCTCGAGTACGATCCCGAGGAGTACCCGCGCCTGATCGCCCCCATCATGCGGGGCGAGTCCAACGTGGTCTACGGCTCGCGCTACCTGTCGCACGACAATCCCCTTCCGTTCACGCACTTCAAGGTGGCAGTGCTGCTGCTGAACGCGATGGCCAATCTTCTCTACGGGACCCGCATCACCGACGAGGCGACCTGCTACAAGGTCTTCCGGGCATCGCTCATCAAGTCGCTCCCGCTTCGCTGCGAACGCTTCGAGTTCTGCCCCGAGGTCACCGCGCGGGTCGCCAAACGCGGGGAGCGCATCCTCGAGGTCCCGATCCGCTACCACTATCGGACCCGCGCCCAGGGGAAGAAGATCGGATGGCGTGACGGCTTCGAGGCGATCTGGACCCTCCTTCGCTACCGTTTCACCGACTGAGTCGCGTATCGCCGAGCCCGAGGCGCCGGGCGAGCGTGGCCCCCGAGGCCGTGCTCCCCCAGCCCACGCCGGCCAGCCACAGCAGGCAGGGCTCGATCACCATCCGGTAACGCATGACGGTGAAGAACGCCGCGCTCGCCAGGGCAAAGCTCACCACCGCCCCGATCAGGGGCCACAACAGCGGATGGGCGCGCATGCGCGCGAGGGCGATCACCGCGCCGGTGAAGATCATGGCGCTCACGATCCCCTGCGCCCAGCGGCCCCACGGGCCGGTGGATACCTTCCGGCTGAACGTCTCGGGCCACAGCGCGAAGAGGTTCGTGAGCTCCTTGACGTACAGCTGCCCGGCGCGGGCGGGCTCCGCGCGCACGAAGCGCAAGCCCTCCCGATAGTGCCAGCGCTCGCGCGCGATCTCGTCAGGCAAGCTGTGCAGCGACTCGCGCTCGGCCGCGTTCCACTGCGTGGGGCTCGAGGTCTCGGCGGTCGCGCGCGCGTTGTTGCCCACCCAGAACTGGCGGCCCCCGCCGGTGGCGATGAAGAACCACTGGCCGTGCACACGGTGACAGCGCACCACCCACGGAGCGACGGTCACGATCAGGGCGGTGAGGGCGACCACGATCGGGAGGATCCGTCCGCGGGCGTCGGCGCGCAGCGCCAGGATCAGTCCCAGACCCAGCCCCGGCAGCATGAACACGGTGGTGGGGCGCACCAGCGCGGCGACGCCGAACAGTCCCCCCGCCACCGCCCAGCGCCACAGCCTGCCTCGACGCCACGCGCTGAAGACCGCGGCCAGCGCCACCACCAGCACCTGCACCAGGGTGTTCTCCGAATACTGGGTCGAGGGCAGTAACGCGAGCACCGGGTGGAGCGCCATGAGCGTGGCCCCGATGAACCCGGCGGTGCTCCCGAACGTCGCGGCGCCCGCGAGGCCCAGGATGGCCACGCTCGCGGTGCCGAGCACCGCCTCGATCACGCGCAGGGCGAGCAGGTTCTCCCCGAACACCGCGTAGACGCCCGCGATCAGCGTCGGGTAGCCGGGAGCCCGCAGGGTCTGGAGCCCGAAGGTGCCACCCTCCAGCAGCGATCGGGCGACCGCCTCGTACTCGAGGCCGTCGGGCCACAGGATGCTACGCGGCATCAGGACCACGAAGGCGAGGCGCGCGAGCAGGGCGAGCGCCAGGATTCCGAGCCACGGGCCAGCGGGGCCGCGCGGGCCATGCGGGCCGGGCGCAGCGCCGGGGTCGCTCATGCGTGGGCGCGGGAGGGTGCCGGGACGGTCGGAGATTCCCGCGAAAGCCGGTGGGCGGAGACGATGTAGGCGAACAACAACCAGACCTGGAACGGATAGGTCGGGTTGCGCAGAAAGTCGATCTTCAACTGGTCGACCAGGAATACGACCAGCTGGACGTGGGCGATGAGGAGGTAGGCGCGTGCGTAGTTCGCGTCGCGCAAGTCGAGGCTGACGGGGCGCGAGGTCTGCCAGAGCTTGAACAGCAACCACAGGTAGCAGGTGAGGCCCACGATCCCCACGAGGTTTCCGACGTAGAGGTAGCCGTTGTGCGGCCAGTACCAGAAATCGATGCCCCTCGCGGTGTCGTAGACGGGGCCATGGCCGATGAAGGGGTGGATCATCATGCGCTCGAACGCCGCCTGCCAGATGGGCGCACGCGAGACCGGCATCCCGCTCTTGAACTGCCACGAGTCCGGATTGAGGAGACGTGCGATGAGGTCGCCCGAATGGGTGAAGTTGGCGACGTAATGGTTCATCGCGATGAAGACGCCGACGGCCGCACCCAC
This sequence comes from uncultured Binatia bacterium (SeqCode), assembly GCA_964618895.1. Classification (GTDB taxonomy): domain Bacteria; phylum Desulfobacterota; class Binatia; order DP-6; family DP-6; genus CAZUDO01. The sequence goes on along the minus strand of CAZUDO010000084.1, from coordinate 19,101 downwards.
CGCCAGCGTCACCGGAACGAGCCGGAGCCGGCTCCGCAGGATCCACGCGAGATAGAGCATGCCGGCCGCGAGTGCCATGATCCCGCCCCGGGTCACCGTGGCGAACATGATGAAGAAGGTGAGCGCGAACAGCGACCCGAATATCACCCGTCGCCCGACGGAACGGGCCCGGACCACCAGCAGGAACAGCAGCAGCAGGTTGATCGCGCAATACTCGGAGAGCAGCTCGAAGTCGAAGAACGGTCCGCCGATCCGGACGTTGTGGATGTTGATGCCTTCGGAGTAGGCGTGGCGGAACTCGATCCACCCCGGGATGAAGACGCCGTTGGGGTGGGTGAGCTCGAAGATCCCGAGCAGGCACACCATGGTGATCGAGACGCACTGGAAGAGGTGCACCCGCTCGAGGTGCTCGGGCCGCCGCAGGTTGTTGACGACGAGGTAGAACATCGCGAAGCCGGCGAGGATCTGGGCGAAGTTCTCCAACGCGCGGGTCAGGAGCGCCGGCGTCTCGATGTTGTAGAAGGAGATGGTGAACGCAATGAGGAGGGCGATGATCGGGAGGTCCACCGGCGTACGCCGCGCCGGCGCCACCTGCCGGGTCGAGACGCGCAGCAGCCAGATGAGCAGCAGCAGCAGCACGAGCGCCACGTTGGTGTTACCAAACACCGTGCCGCGCGGGTGGGGAAGGGCGAGCACCAGGATGCCGAGAGCGGATACCAGATCGACGCGCCACGCGATGCCGAAGACAAGCGTGGCCACCATGACGGCGATCATCCGCTTGTCGGGCGCCAGGTAGTTGACGCCGAGCACCACCCCGGCCCCGATCAGGAGGATCGCGCCGACCAAGCGGCTCACCCAGTCCGTCCCGCCGCCGTCGTTGGGCCCCCGGCGCAGACCCCACATCCGGCGCAGCCCCGCCCCGCCCCACGGCCGTGCGACGGCGGGCCGGCCCAGCGCGCCCACTGCCGGGCGTGCGCGGTTCACGTGAGGCCGAACCGCTTGCGCACCAGGAAGGAGAGGTTGGCCCAGCCGTCGCGCCACTTCTGGAGTTTTGCCTCACCGATGCGTGCGCCGTAGCGGATGTGTGCCTCGCCGAACCGGCAGCCGCGGCCCAGCGCCTCGAGCTTGATCTCCTCGCTGAAGGCCATGCCGTTCGACGTGAGGCGCAGCCGGTCGAGGATCGGACGGCGGAACACCCACATGCCCGACTGGCTATCGCGGATCGGCACCAGGAACAGCGCGGCAGCGACGACTGTGAGCACCCAATTCCCCAGCTGGTTGGAAAGGTGCATGGCGGTCGCATCGCTCAACGGGAACCGGCTCGCGGAGAGGAAGTCCCAGCCGCGATCCACCAGCGTGTCCACCAGCCGCGGGATCTCCTCGGGCGGATAGGTGCCGTCGCCGTCCAGGGTGACGATCACGTCGCCCGTGGCGGCCTTGAACCCGGCCTTGTAGGCGGCCCCGTAGCCCGGCGTGCGCTCGGGCACCACCCGGGCGCCGAGGCTGCGGGCGACCTGGGCCGTTGCGTCGGTGCAGTTGTTGTCCACCACAACGATCTCATCCACCGCCTTGGGGATGCGCCCGATGACCTCACGAATGCCGTTCTGCTCGTTGTAGCAGGGGATGACCACGCTGATCGAGATGTCGCGGTGCATGGATCATGAGCCCGGGGGTGGCTGTCGCGCGAGGCGGGGCGTGGAAGGACGGAGGCATTCGAACCGAGTGAGTCTATCAGCGGCCTCAGCGGGGCGACAACCGCTCGGGCGTCTGGCGTCGGCACGGCCGCCGGCCTCACGGCCGGTTGCACTTGGGCCCCACGCATCTCGTGCGAAATGCACGCGCGGCGCCCCGACTGGGCGGGCTCCGAGCGGTCCCAAGACCCTGTGCTAGTCTTGCGGCCGCGCTTTCGAGTCCTTCGCCCCGTCCCGGAGAGCGGCGCCCGATGCGGCCAGGCCGCGAGATCCCCGTCTCAGCCCTCACCCGCCATCCCAGCGCTCACGAACACCCGGCCCCTCTCGTGGTCGTGGGCCTGGCGTTGGGGCTGGCCTGCGCCCTGCGCGCCGGCTACCGGCTCGACCCTACCGCGGGGGGGACGTCGTGAGTGTGCCCGGCGGTGCCGGGCGCACCGACGGCGGGTCGGAGGGCACGCCCATCGATCCGCGGCGCGTTGCCGCCGTCGTTCCGGCCTTCAACGAAGCGGGCAAGATCGGTGAGGTCGTGCGCAAGGTGCCTCGACGCTTCGCCGCGTGCGTCATCGTCGTCGACGACTGCTCCAGCGACGGCACGGCCGAGGAGGCGCGCGCGGCCGGGGCCGAGCGGCTCGTGCGCCATCCGGTGAACCGAGGAGTGGGCGCCGGGATCCGCACCGGACTGATGACCGCCCGGCAGGAAGGATTCGAGTTCGCCGCCATCCTTTCGGGCGACGACCAGCACGAGCCCGATGAGCTGCCGCGTGTCCTGACCCCCCTGTTCGAGGGGAAGGCCGACCTGGTTCAGGGCTCGCGCTGGCTGCCAGGAGGTGCCACGCCCGGCATCCCGGGCGACCGTCGCTGGCTCACGCGCCTCTACTCGCTCCTGTTCCGCCTGGCGAGCGGCTACCCCTCGACCGACGGCACCAACGGTTTCCGGGCGTTCCGACTGGCGATGCTCGACGACCCGCGCATCCGGCTGGATCAGGCGTGGCTCGATCGGTACGAGCTCGAGCCCTACTTGCTCTACCAGGCGGTGCGCTGCGGCTATCGCGTGAGGGAAGTTCCGGTGACCGTGCGCTACCACGATCGTGGGACCACCAAGATGCGGCCCTTCAAGGATGGCTGGCGCCTCCTGCGGCCCTTGATCTTCTTGCGGCTCGGACTGAAGCGATGAACGCATGCCGCACCCGCGAGCGGGCCCCCGCCCGTGGACCTCGGCGGGCGGTGCGGTATGATCCCGATCCCACGGACGCGCTCACCGTGGCCCGCGGCCGGGGTCCCTCACGGTCCTACGATTCCAACGAGACACATGTCCCGGCACTGGGACCCATCAGGAGGCATACCGCATGGAGCTTCGTGACCGCCGCATCCTCGTGACCGGGGGCGCCGGGTTCGTGGGCAGCAACCTGGTGAAGCGGCTGCTGCGCGAGAAGGCGCGGGTCACGGTGCTCGACGACCTGTTCACCGGCAGCCGCGAGAACCTGCCCGGCGAGGGCTACGAGTTCGTGAAGGGCTCGGTGTGCGACGCCGCGATGGTGGAGAACCTGGTCGGGGCGCACGAGCTGATCTTCCACCTCGCCGCCCGCAACATCGTGGTGTCGACCCGCAATCCCCGCGAGGACTTCGAGACCAACATCGGAGGCACGCTCAACGTGCTGCTCGCGGCGCGCGCCGCCGGTGGCCGCCGGGTGGTCTACACGTCGTCCACCTCGGTCTACGGCAACCCGCGCTACCTACCGATCAACGAGGACGATCCGCTCTCACGCCTGACGCCGTACGCCGTGTCCAAGCTGGGCGGAGAGAACTACTGCATGGCGTTCTACGAATCCTACGGCCTCCCCACCACCGCCGTGCGCTACTCGAACATCTTCGGTCCCGGTCAGGACCCGGCGAACCCCTACTGCGGAGTGGTCGCGAAGTTCCTCGAGTCGCTGCTCGCCGACCGTTCTCCGGTCATCCACGGCGACGGGAACCAGACCCGCGACTTCACGTTCATCGACGACGCCGTCGAGGCCACGGTGCTCGCGGGGACCTCAGACCGGGCGCTGGGCGAGGTCTTCAACGTCGGCAGCGGGGTCGAAACGCGCGTCAACGAGCTGGCCGCTGTCCTCATCCGCCTCACCGGCGCGCGCGCGACGCCTGCGCACAAGGACCGTCGGGACGTGGACAACATCCGGCGCCGCGTGGTCAACATCGAGAAGGCCCGGCGCGCCCTGCGCTGGATCCCCGAGGTGACGCTGGAGGAGGGACTGCGGCGCACCGTCGAATGGCAACGCGCTCGCCTGCTCCGCCGCGGCGACTCCCAGACCCCGGTCGCCTGAGGGTCGGCCGTCCGTGGCTCAGGACCCGCGGAGCGGGTCGCCCGGCCCTCGCGAGGTCTTCGAGCACTCGCCCTTTCGCGAACGGTTCCTCGAGCAGAACCGCGGGACCCGCCACAGCGAACACGCCCGCGCGCTGCTCGCGGCCGAGTGGCGCTATCTGGGACGTCTGCTGGCTGGACGGGAGGCCCCACGCGTGCTCGATCTGGCGTGCGGCTCCGGATCTTTCGCTCTCGCGTGGGCGGAGCGCGGCGCAGCGGTGGTCGGAATCGATTTCGATCGCGACCTGTTGACCGCAGGGCGCGAACGGTGGCGAGGGGCACACCCGTCGCCCGGCCCGCTGGTCGAACCGGTCTGGGTTGCGGGCGACGCGGGGCGCATGCCCGTGCCCGACGGCTCCGTCGATGTCGTGTTCTGCAACTCGCTGCTCGAGCATGTGCCGGACTGGCGTCGCGTGCTGTTCGAGATGAGCCGCGTGCTGCCTCCGGGTGGTGTCGCCGTGGTCTACACCACCAACCGTTACTGTCCACTCCAGCAGGAAGTGAACGGTTTCCCCTTCTACCCGTGGCTGCCCGGTCCGGTCCAGCGGCGCACCCTGGCGTGGATCATGGAACACCGGCGCGATCTGGTGAACTGGACCGATTTCCCTGCCATCCACTGGTTCAGCTTTCCCGGCCTGCGGCGGGCGTTCCGCCAGGCGGGGCTGGAACCGCTGGACCGGCTGGATGTCATCGCGCGCCGCGGCGGCGGTGGGGCGCGCCGCGCGATCGCGGCGGCGATGACATGGCTGCCCGGGCTCAAGCTCCCGTACTACCTTTACGCGACCTCGCTGGCGCTGTACGGGGTCAGGCGCTGAGGCCTGGCATGGGGGCAAGCTGTAGGTTGTGCTCAGAGGATGGGGTCTGGCGCGGCGGATGCAGTGAACCGCGGCATGCGCACCGAGCCTCTGCCCTTCGTACCCGCGTTCTGCCCGGCAAGTGATTGTCCCTTCCATCATTCGCCTCGGCCCTGGCGCCACAAGCGGATCGGGTACTACTCCCGGCAGGCGGCCCCCACCCGTATCCAGCGTTACCAGTGTGTCCACTGCCGGCGTCGCTTCTGGCCGCCGGAAAGGGCAAGGCGCAGCGTCGCCGTGGACAGTGTTGCAAAATCCAATGAGACGGCCCCGCGTGGACGCGTGGCGGGCGGGCGGTGGATTCATTGATTGATTCCCCATCTACGGTGTTGATAATCTCCTTCTCGCTGGACGACAAAGAACCAGCACGCCCACCCATCTCGGAGGAGTCGCGCGCCACTTTGATAGGGGGTTCGTAGAGTAGCGAACGAGCCAGAGACCGGGACGCCCTCAGCGCTCCGGGCGATTAGCAGCCGCTCCCGAGGATCAGACAGCTTAGTGTTCCTCCCGTCGCTCCCGAGGGGATGTCCTGTCCCTTCGGTTTTTTGTTGCGGGCGACACAACCGAGAGCGGCCACCATGGAGCCCAACATCAGCGCGATTTCCAGCTCACCCCTCGTCGATGCCAAGGGACGGCCCGCTGCCGACCCGCCCGTTAACCCGGGCCGCGCGGAGTCCGGCTTCGCGGACGCCGTACCCGCCTTGGGGGGACCCGCGACGGCCTCCCGGATCGCATCCTCGAACGGTCCGCCGAACGGTCATGGCCCGTCGCCGTCGAACCGCCACGGGCGCGCGCATCTGTCGATCGAGTACCTGGCCCCCGCCTCCACCCCGTGGCGCGCCCTGGCAGGGCCGGTGCGTGCCACGGTCGCGGGAGGCCGCTACGCTCCCGCCACAGGCGTGTCGGCGCCGGCGCCCCACGAAGATCTTTATCAACGTTTCGGCAAACGTCTGCTCGACCTGGTCGGGGCCACGATCGCGCTGATCGTCGCCGCGCCACTTGGGCTGCTTGCCGCGCTCGCGATCAAAATCGAGTCTCGGGGGTCGGTGCTCTACCGCTCCACCCGGGTGGGGAGGGGCGGCAAGCAGTTCACGTTCTACAAGCTGCGCTCGATGGTGAAGGGCGCCGACCGGCACCGACGCCATCTCAACCACCTGAACGAGTGTGACGGTCCGGTGTTCAAGATCAGCCGGGATCCACGTGTCACCGTGGTGGGCCGTTTCCTACGTACCACCAGCCTCGACGAGCTGCCCCAACTTTGGAACGTGCTATGCGGCGACATGAGCCTCGTGGGCCCACGCCCGCCGCTCCCCGAGGAGGTATCCCACTACCAGCCGTGGCAGATGCGCCGCCTCGACGTGCGGCCAGGCCTCACCTGCCTGTGGCAGATCAGCGGTCGCAGCCGCATAGGATTCGATGAGTGGATGCGGCTCGACCTCCAGTACATCAGCCGCCGCTCGTTCCGTCTGGATCTCCGAATCCTCCTGCGCACCATCCCCGCCGTGATCTCCCGGGAGGGAGCCTACTGACGGGAGTCCCCACGAGCGGAAGAGACCCATCTCGCGCCCGGCCGGGCATCGCCTCACCGCCTCTACCACCACCTGCCGCGTCGGCCCCACGCTGGAACCTCGCTGCTGCCCTGGTCGCGGCCGCGGTCCTGCGCCTGTTCCGTCTTGGGTCTCAGAGTCTATGGGTAGACGAGGTCTTCACCTGGCGGAGCGCCGGTGTGGGGGAGGACTGGTCCCCGGCCCGCTTCCTCGAGGACGTGCATGGTCCGCTCTACAGCCTCGGGCTTCACTTGTGGACCCTGTTCGCGGGCGACTCGGAATGGGCGCTGCGCCTACCCTCGGCGCTCATCGGCGTCGCGCTGGTGGCGGCCATCTCCCGGCTCGCCGCCCGCTGGCTCGGGGAAGAGACCGCCGTGCCGGCCGCCTGGCTCGCCGCGGGCTCGCCGTTCCTGGTCTGGTACGGGCAGGAGGCCCGCAACTACACGCTCCTCATGTTCTGTGCCTGCCTCTCGACCGCGTTCCTGCTCGGCCTCCGCCGCCGGATGAGTGCGCCGGGCGCGGTGGGCTACATTGCCGTGGCCTGGGCGGGACTGCTTTCGAACCTGTCGTTCGCACTGCTCGCCGCGGCCCACCTGCGCTGGTGGTTCGACACTCCCGGGAGCCGCGCGCGGCGGCTGGCCCGTGCCGCCGGAGTGGCCTTAGGGCTGCTGTTGCTCGCCTCGCCCTGGGTCCCGCAGATCCGCCGGATCTGGGACTGGCAGCGTCTCCAGCCGAGCCGGGTCGTCGACCTCACGGAGACGCCGCTTCGGGGGGCCACCACCTTCCATGCCGGGGCGCTCCCGTTCGCGGCCGCCAGCTTCGCGGTCGGCTACACGCTGGGACCGCCGATCCGCGAGCTGCGCGCGCATCCCGGGAACGCCACCCTGCGCCCCCACCTTCTGCCTCTGGCGACGGCGACGCTGGTGTTCGGCGCGCTCACCGTGCTGGGCGTGCGTGCTCTCCATCGCCGGCGGCGGCTGGGGGAAGCCCTGCTGTGGCTGCTGGTTCCGGCCCTGCTGGTCAGCTACTTCGCGCTCCAAAACTTCAAGGTTTTCCATCCGCGCTACCTTGCGGTCGCGCTGCCGGCCTACCTGGCGTTGCTCGCGGCGGCGTTCGCCGATCTCTCGCCACGCCTGCGCGCGGGATTCGCCACCGCGGTCGCGTTGCTGTGGGGGTACTCCCTCCACCACCACTACTTTGACCCCCGCTACGCCAGGGAGGACATGCGGGCGGCGGGGGCGCTGCTGACGTCGCGTGCGGTCGCCGGGGAGCGGATCGTAGCCGCCAACACCGCGGACCTGCTTTTCTACTATTATCGTGGACCGGTCCCGATCTCGCAGTACTGGCTGGGCTGGGCGGCGGATCCAGTCGCTCGCTCGCAGCGCCTCGACCGGCTCATCGCCGACGCGCCGGGGGCGTGGGTGGTCCTGAGTCGGGGAGAGGATCTCGATCCGACCGGCGCGTTTGCGCGCCATCTCGATGAACGCCATCCGGACGCCGAGCGGTTTAGATTCGAGGGGGTCCGAATGTGGCATCTAAGGCTCCCCGCGACGGCGGGCAAGGTGCCGACCGAGCGATCCTGACGCCGGGATCCGGGCCCCGCCCGCCGGGATCGCGCGCCCAACTCCAGGGAGACCGAATCTCATGCGTGTCGTCGTCGTCGGGCTGGGCTACGTCGGCTCCGTGTGCTCGGCCTGCCTGGCCAGCCGGGGCCATACCGTCGTGGGCGTCGACACCAGCGAGCACAAGGTGAATCAGATCGCGCGCGGGCGCAGCCCAATCGTCGAGGCCGGCCTCGAGCCGCTGATCCTCGAAGGGCGCGCCGCCGGGCGGCTCAGCGCCACGACGCGAATCGCCGAGGCAATGCCGGGCGCCGAGGTCGTGCTGGTGTGCGTGGGCACGCCGAGCGCCGCGGACGGGAGCCTCGACCTGAGCCACGTCGGGCGCGCGACGCGCGAGGTGGGCGCGGCGCTCGCACTGACGGGCACCTTCACCATTGTGGTCATTCGCAGCACGATGCTGCCCGGCAGCGTCGAGGGCGAGCTCGTGCCCGCGCTCGAGCAGGCCTCGGGCCGCCGCGTGGGAAAGGACTTCGGCATCGCCTACAACCCGGAGTTCCTGCGCGAGGGCAGCGCCATCGCGGACTTCTTCGCCGCCGGCTACACCGTGGTCGGTACCGGCGATCCGCGGAGCGCCGACGCGATCCGCCGGCTCTACGATGGGGTGGGTGGGGAGTTGTTGGTCACCGCGATTCCGACCGCCGAGATGCTCAAGTACGTCAACAATGCCTATCACGCGCTCAAGGTCTCGTTCGCGAACGAGGTGGGCCGCATCTGCAAGCGCCAAGGCATCGACAGCCACGAGGTCATGGCCCTGTTCTGCCGCGATACGCGACTCAATCTGGGCCCGAACTACCTGCAGCCGGGTTTCGCCTTCGGCGGCTCCTGCCTGCCCAAGGACCTGCGTGCCCTGAACCAGCGCGCCCGTCGCCACGACCTGGACCTGCCGTTGATCGCCTCAATTCTAGAGTCGAACGACCGGCACGTCGACGAGGCGATCCGCCTCATCGAGCGGCTGAGAAAGAAGCATCTGGGCTTCCTCGGCCTCTCGTTCAAGGCCGAGACCGACGACCTGCGCGAGAGCCCGATTCTGAGGGTCATCGGCACGCTGGTGGGTAAGGGCCACTCCGTGCTCCTGCACGATCCCAACCTGGACATGGAACGCGTGCTCGGCGCCAATCGCCGCTTCGTCGAGGACGAGGTCCCGTACCTGCCGGATCGGCTGCGCGCCAGCGTCGAGGAGGTCGTCTCGCAGAGCGAGGTCCTGGTGGTCGCGAACCGGGCCTCGGTCTACGCGGGAGTGGGAGCGATGCTCAAGCCGGGGCAGGTCGTGGTGGACCTCGCGCACGCGGTCGATCGCCGCACTGTGCTCCACGGGGAGTACCATGGCCTTGCGTGGTAGCGTCCTCCATCTCTCCGAGAATCTCCCGTTGCCCTTCGACCGCCGTGTCTGGATGGAGCTGAGCGCGCTGCGCGACGCCGGCCTCGAGGTGTCGGCGATCTGCCCGATGGGCGAGTCGTATCCGTCGCCCTACGAGGTGATCGACGGCATCCACGTCTGGCGCTATCCGGCCCCGCCGCCGACCCGTGGGTTCCTCTCGTACGCCTGGGAGTTCCTCTACTGCTGGCTGCAGACCCTGAGGCTCTCGGTGGTGGTGCTGGCGCGCCGCGGCTTCGACATCATCCATGCCGCGAACCCTCCAGACACGTTCTGGGCGCTGGCGCTGCCCTACCGCCTGTTCGGCAAGCGCTACGTGTTCGATCACCACGACCTGTGTCCCGAGCTTTACCTGGCCCGCTTCGGCTCCGATCGCGAGGGGAATCCCGCCCATCGCGCCCTGCGCTGGCTCGAGTGGGCGCAGTTCCGCACCGCCGACCTCGTCATCTCGACCAACGAGTCGTACCGTCAGATCGCGCTCACGCGCGGGCGGATGCGCCCCGATCGCGTGGTGGTCGTGCGCAGCGGACCCAGCCGCGAGCGCTTCGCCACCGTGCGGGCGGTCGACCCGGCGCTCAAGCGCGGCCGGCCGTTTCTGGTCGCCTACCTCGGGGTGATGGCACCGCAGGACGGGGTCGACCATCTGATCCGCGCCGCCCAGCACCTGGTCCGGCGCGGGCGGCGCGACATCTCCTTCACCCTGATGGGGGCAGGCGATTCGTACGACGATCTCCGCGCGCTGACCCGCGAGCTCGCACTCGAGGACCAGGTCCATTTCACCGGGCGCATCCCGGACTTCGAGGTCGAGGCCACGCTCGCGACCGCCGATGTGTGCGTGAGCCCCGATCCGCTCAACCCCCTGAACGACATCTCGACCATGAACAAGGTGCTCGAGTACATGGCTTGCGCGCGGCCGATCGTCGCATTCGACCTGCGCGAGCACCGTTTCTCCGCGGCCGAGGGCGCGCTCTACGCCCGCCCCAACTGCGACGAGGACCTCGCCGACAAGATCGGCGAGCTGCTCGACGACCCCGAGCGGCGCGCGAGGATGGGGGGCTACAACCGGCAGCGGTTCCTGAAACGCATGGCGTGGGAGCACAACGCCGGCGACCTGATCCGGGCCTACGAGCGGCTATGCGCCACGACACCCGCGTGAGCATCGTGCTGGCCGAGAGCGGCACCACCGTCGGTGGGACCGAGCGCGTGGTGTGGGAGCTCGCGACCCGCCTGCCGAGGGCCCGCTTCGACGTTCGCGTGTGGCTCTCGGGAGCCTCGGGGGTGGACGAGCTGGCCGACTCGCTGGCCGCCCGCGACCTGCCGGTGGACCGGGTGTCCGAGGTGGACTCGCGCTGGGACTGGCGCGGCATGGCTTCGACCTGGTCGCGCCTGCGCAGGCTCAAGCCCGACCTGCTCCACATCCACCACGTGTGGCCGGCGGCGGACCGCTATCTCTCCTGGCTCGCCGGGGCCGCCGGGGTGCCCCACCTGGTGGTGACCGAGCACATCACTGGCCAGTCGCACTCGCGGGCGCAGCGCGCGCTCAAGCGGAGCGAATTGCGCCAGGCCGACGCGGTCACCGCCGTGTGCGGCGCGGTGGCGGACTCGCTGGTGCATGACTACGGCGTCGAGCGCTCTCGCGTCCGCGTCGTCCCCAACGGAGCCGACCTGCCGGACGAGGAGCGGGAACGGCCGGCGGCGCGACGGCTGCGCGACGAGCTGGGGGCGGGGCCGTTCCGTCCGCTGTGGGTCTGCCCGGCGCGGCTCGAGTCGCAGAAGGGCCACGCGGTGCTGCTCGACGCCCTGGCGCGGGTGCGCGCGCGCGGACTCGACTTCGTCGCGGTACTGGCCGGCGAGGGATCGCTGCGCGCGGATCTCGAGCGCCAGGCGAGCGCAGCGGGACTCGGCGACCACGTACGTTTCGCGGGCCAGGTCGAACCGGTCGGGCCGCTCCTGCTCGCCGCCGACGCCTGCGTGCTCCCCTCGCTGTGGGAAGGATTGCCGCTCTCCCTGCTCGAAGCGCTCGCCCGCGGCCGGCCGGTGGTTGCGAGCCGCGTCGGCGGGGTGCCGGAGGCGATCGAGGACGGCCTCACCGGGCGACTCGTTCCGGCCGGGGATCCGGCCGCACTCGCCCTGGTGCTGGAGGATTTCCACCGCCGGCCCGACCCGGGGCGCCGGATGGGGCTCGCGGGAGCCGAGCGGGTGAGCGCGGAGTTCACATGGCCGCGGGTGGTCGAGGCGTTCGAGGAGCTCTACGACGAGGTGATGGGCCTGGCCAGCGTCACGCCCGGCGGCGGCGCGCCCCGCGCCGCGCGCCGACCTGCCGTTGGGGCGTGGCGATGACCGTCGGCGTCGTCATCCCCTGCCACCGCCAGGAGGCCTTCCTGCCGCGCACCGTCGCGGCGCTCGAGCGCTCGCTCGCGGGTCGCGCCTGGCGCGGTGTGCTGGTGATCGCGACCCAGCATGGCGGGCCCCTGCCGGAGCTCTCCGAGCGCTGGCGGGTCATCGCACCGCCCGTGCGGCGTCCGCTCACGCCGGGGGCGGCGCGCATGCTGGGCTTGTCGGCCTGCGGTGGGGACTGGGTGCTGTTCGTGGACGCCGACGTGGAGGTGGACGAGGCGTGGGTGGCGGCGGCCCAGGCCACCGCCGCGCGCAGCCCCGCCCTCGGCGGCCTATGGGGACGGCTCGAGGAGTGGTTCGAGGACCGCGGGCGCGAGCGCCCGGGGAGCCGCGACCTCTACCGAGTGGGCAACGCCGAGCGCCGCACGGACTACATGGCGACCCTCGCGTTCTACCGACGCGGCGCGCTGCTCGAAGCGGGAGGCTACGACCCGCGCCTCTCGTCGGAGGAGGACTTCGAGCTGGGGCTGCGCTTCGCACACCTGGGCCTTGAGCTGCGCTCGCTCGGACTCCGGGCCGCGCGCCACTGGAGCGCGCCGCGGCCGAGCTTTGCCGAGCTCGGGCGCCGCTGGCAGGCCGGGCTCTGCTTCGGGCAGGGGCAGGTCCTGCGTCTCTACCTCGGCCGCTCCGGCTTCGGCGTGCTGCTGAGACGCCAATCGCTCTACCTCGGGACGCTGGCGCTGTGGGCGCTGGGCGTCGGAGCCTCCGCCCTGGCGCTCAGCGTCGGGAGCCCGTGGCCGCTGGCGGGCTGGGTGATCCTCCCACTCGGAGTGGTCGCGGGGATGAGCGCGCGCAAACGGAGCCTGCGGCTGGGGCTGCTCTCGGTGCTTACCTGGACGCTGAATGGCGCTGGGCTCCTCGTGGGCCTGGTGCGCGGTGGACCGGACCCCGAAGGCCCTTGGACGGCGGAGGCGCGATGCTGATCCATGCCGCCACCGACGTCGACATCCACCCGCCGGTGTTCGGGGGCGCGCAGCGCTGCTTCGGGCTATGCCGCGGGTTGGCGCGCCGCCACGCGGTGCGCGTGCTGTGCGTGGTGCCCAATCGCACCGCCGGCGCGCCCGAGGAGCGAATCGACGGGGTCGACATCGTGCGGCGGAAGGCCTGGTTCACGGCGGTTGCCTGGCGGTTCGAGCAGGCGCGGCTCTCCCCGCTGTTCCTGGCCGAGCGTGGGCACCGCGCCCGTGCGGCGACCGCGCTGCGGGATCTGCCCGGCACGCCGGACGTCGTCATGACCGACCTCCACCTCGGAGGGCTGCGCGAGCGCGCGGAGGCCCGGCTCCGAGTGCACCATGCCCAGAACGTGGAGTACGACCACTTTCGCTCCGCCGGCCCGCCGCTGTTCGCGCGCGGGTTCTGGGCCGGGCGGCTGCGGGCGATGGAGGCGCGGGCGGTGGCCACCGCCGACCTGGTGGTGGCGGCGAGCGAGGAGGACAGCGAGCGCATGCGCTCGCTCTACTCCCTGCCCTCGTCGCGGGTGATCGTGGCCCCCAACGGCTACGACGAGACCGGGACCCGGCCGCCGACGGCTGTGGCACGCGCGCAGGCGCGCGCGGCGCTCGGGATCGCGGAGCGCGAAACCGTGTGCGCGTTCGTGGGCTCGGATGTGCCGCACAACCGCGCCGGGCTCGCGCTCTTGACCGAGCGGGTGATGCCGGCGCTCGCCGGCGAAGGATTCCGGTTGCTCGTGATCGGCCGGGTCGTGCGCTCTCTCGCCGGCCGGCGAGAGCCGTGGCTGATCGCGCGTGGCGAGACCCGCGACCTCTACGCACTGCTCGACGCGGCCGACGTGGGGCTGAACCCGGTGATCGCGGGCGGCGGCAGCAACGTCAAGCTGCCCACCTATCTGGCCGCGGGGCTCGCGGTGGTGACCACACCGCACGGGCTGCGCGGGTTCGCGCCGCTCAAGCCGTTCGTGACCGTCGCCGAGCCGGCGGCGATGGCGGAGGCCCTGCGCGAGCGTCCGGCCGGATGGGCGCGCGCCACCGACGGCGGACGCGACCCGATACCCCCGGCGCCGGTCGTGGCGTACGCCTGGGGGGGGATCGGCGAGCGGCTGGGCGACGCGTTCGTCGCGCGCATGGCCGGCGCGGCGCCTGCGACCGAAGGCTCTGTCGACGCCGCCGCGGAGCGGGACCACGACACGCGGAGGAGGCGGGCGTGAGGATCGCGATGGTCGGACAGAAGGGCCTGCCCGCGACGTACGGCGGGATCGAGCGCCACGTCGAGGAGATCGCGCGGCGGCTGGTCGCACGGGGCCACGAGGTCAGCGCCTTCTGCCGCCTCTACTACACCCCGGCCGGCGCGCAGTACCACGGGGTGCGGCTACTGCGGCGCCCGAGCATCAACACCAAGCACCTGGACACCGCCACGCACGTGGTCTGGAGCAGCATCGAGGCTTCGCTCGGGCCCTACGACATCGTCCACTTTCACGCACTCGGCCCCTCGGCATTCGCGTGGATGCCGCGCCTGCGCGGCGCGCGCACGGTCGTCACCGTGCACGGCCTCGACTGGCAGCGCGAGAAGTGGGGGCGGCTGGCCTCCTGGGTGCTCAAGCGCTGCGAGTACCCGGCTGCGCACTTCGCGAACAAGACCATCGTCGTGTCGAAGACGCTGCGCGACTACTTCCGCGATCATCACCACTGCGACGCCGCCTACATCCCGAACGGCACCAACCTGCCCACACCGCGTCCGGCCAAGCGGATCCTCCCGCTCGGACTTAACCCCGGCAAGTACGTGCTGTTCGTCGGCCGGCTGGTGCCCGAAAAGGGCGTCCACTTCCTGTGCGAGGCCTTCAAGGGGATCGATACCGACTTGAAGCTCGCCCTGGTGGGCGGGCTCTCGTTCTCTCAGGAGTACGTCGATCTACTCAAGCGCTACGCCGGGGATCGCATCCTGCTGCTCGATTACGTGTACGGCGAAGCGCTCGAGGAGCTGTGGAGCAACGCCCACGTGGTCGTCCAGCCCTCGACGATGGAGGGACTCTCGATCGCCCTGTTGGAAGCGCTCTCCTACGGGCGGTGCGTGCTGCTCTCCGACATTCCCGAGAACCTGGAGGTAGCCGAGGAGTGCGCGGTGTCGTTCCGCAGCAAGGACGTCGGCGACCTCAAGGAGAAGCTGGAGATGCTGCTCGCGCGCCCCGACCTGGTGAAGCATTACGAAGAGAAGGCCCGCAATCACGTTCGCCTCCAGTACTCGTGGGACAAGGTGACCGAGGGTACCGAGGCCGTCTACCTGAGCCTGCTCGCCGGACGCAGGTGAGCGCGGGTTCGCCGTGTGGTTCCTGAGCCGGCACTTCCGGAAGCTCAATCAGCGCTACCACGGTCCGGAGGGCGACGCCTTCGCGGTCGAGGAGCTTGCCCCGGTCGCCCGGCGCTTCCTCCCCGAGGGGGGGCGGGTGCTCGAGGTGGGGTGCGGGTACGGTCGCAACCTGGTCGCGCTCGCGAGCCTGCCAGCCGGCGCTGTGGTGGGGAGTGATGTCGCATTCGGCGAGCTCGCCCGCGCGCGAACGGAACGCCTGGCCCCGCTGGCGCCCGAGCATCGCGCACGCGTGTCGCTGGTCCAACAGGAGCCGCTCCGTCTGCCGTTTCGGGATTCGTGCTTCGACCTGGTCGTCCTATGGCAGGTGCTGGAGCATCTGTTTGGCGAAGAGGCCAAGCGGCGCACGCTGAGCGAGTGCGTACGGGTGCTGCGGCCGGGCGGCCATCTACTGGTCGAGACCCCCAACCAGTGGTTCCCGTTCGACTACCACGACAACAAGCTTCCGCTGGTCCACTGGGTGCTGCCCGCCAAGGCGAGGGAGTGGCTGACCTGGAAGGTCCGCGGCATGCGCTATACGCCCTCGGAGTACCTGAGCCTCTCGGGCTGCGAGCGGCTGATCCGGGAGTCATCGGGAGTGGTGCGCGCCACCCGGGCCACCCGCATCTACTTCGCCGACAGTTTCGGCGCTGCCTGGCGCGACCTGGCGGGCAGCCAGGTGCCGCTCAAGCGCGTCATCTTCGCGCTGGCGGCGCCCCTCCATGCGGTGCTTTCCCTGTTCGGGAGCTCGGCTGATTTGATCCTACCGTCGCTGCGTATGGTGTGGAAGGTCGAGAAGCGTGGCTAGACCGCGAAGGCGCGCCGAAGGGCGGCCGGTCGCGGCGAGGCGCGGCGGCGTTCGGGGGCCAGGGCGTACCGAGCGCACCGAGCGTTTGGGGCGCGAGCGATTGCGCCCGCCGGCGGACCGGCTAGAGATTCCCGGCATCGGGATTTGGTTCGTCGCGGCTTGGGTCGCGCTGCTGGTGTTGGCACCGGCCGCGCACAACGGGTTCTGGGGCGTCAACGGGTTCCGCTCGTTGCCGGGCGAGGCGCGCATGGGCCTGATCCTCGCTGCCGCCGCCGCGCCCGCCCTGCTGCGCCTGCGTTCGCGTGGCCTGGCGGCGGCGCTCGCGCTCGCGCTGGCAATCGTGATCGCCTTCCCGTTGCGCGAGCGCATCCACTTCCTCGGCGACACCCAGGTACGACTGCGGGCGATGGCGATATTCACCGCGAACATGATCTCGGTGACGATGGGCGAGTGGTCCACGCGGCTGCATGCGAACCCACTCGACATCGTGATCGATTTTCTGGCGCCGATCGGGCTCTGCCGGCTGGGCGCCCCGCTCCACCAGGGCGTCTCGCTGGTCTCGGCGGCGTTGGCGGTTACCTTCTTCGCCGGTGTGTGGCGGGTGACCGGGCGGCTCGGCCTGCCGCCCGAGGCGCGCGTGGCCTCGTGCGCGGCCATCGCATGCGCCGGCACGCTCCAGGCGTTCGCCGGCTACGCCGAGTCGGCCGGGCTCCTGCTGGCGAGCGCGGTGTGGTGGTGGGCCGAGATGTTGGCGCCTCTGGAACGCACGCGGCAGGCGC
This sequence comes from uncultured Binatia bacterium (SeqCode), assembly GCA_964618895.1. Taxonomy (GTDB): domain Bacteria; phylum Desulfobacterota; class Binatia; order DP-6; family DP-6; genus CAZUDO01. The sequence goes on along the minus strand of CAZUDO010000084.1, from coordinate 2,372 downwards.
TGCGGACCGCGGGCGCGTTCCTCGCCATGGTGCTGAGCCACAGGCTTGGGCTGGTCATGCTGCTGCCCCTCGCCTGGCGCGCCCTCGGTCCGCCGCTCGCCGGGGATCGGCCCGAAACGCGGCGACGCCTCCTGCTCCTGGGCGCGGCGGCCGCGCTGGTCGCCGGGGCCTGGACCATGGCGGGAGGGGGAAGCCGTCAGATCGGCATGGACCTGCGCGACATGATGGCCGCGTTGACCGGCATCGCGCGGGCCGTGCCTCCCGGCGACTACCTCAACACCGTGGCGCTGGTGGCGCCGCTCGCGTTCCTCGCGCCGTGGCTGGCGGGGCGTGAGGCGCTGGCGGGATTCGTGCGCTCGCCACTGGCCGGGCCGCTGATCGCGGGCTCGCTGGTGCTGTTGCCGCTCATGTGGATGGTCCCCGCTAATGCGCAGGGCCTCGGCGCCCATCGCGACTGGGACCTTGCGGCGCTGGGTGGCCTCACGCTCACGCTCACCACCGTGGCGCTGCTGGCGCGCCTGCCGTCGGGGCGTCTGCGCGGGGCGCTGGTGTGCGCGCTGCCGCTCCTCGTCCTGCAGGCCGGCGGATGGGTGCTGGTCAATGCCAGCGAGCAGGCCGCGCTGCGGCGCGCGCGGGCGCTGGTCGAGCAGCCCCCGGGGCTGGTCGATTCCCACCGCAGCAACCTCCACGGCTACTTGGGGCAGCGCGCGATGGATCTCGGCGCCCCCCAGTTTGCGGCGCCCGAGTTCGAGCGTTCCTTCGATCTCAACCGGAACCCGCGCCGGGCCTTCCTGGCCGCCGAGGCGTGGTCGCGCGCGGGCGATCTGCCGCGGGCACGATCGGCGCTCGCGCGCGGTCGCGCGGCCGGCCCGCTCTCGCCCTCGATGGGCGAGTCCGCGCGGCGGCTCGACGTGCTCATCACGCAGCTCGCCGCCGACTCCGCCCTCGCCGCCCCGGCGGCGGACACGGTCGGGCTGCGCTAGGCGCGGCGGCAATCCTTGACATGAGCCCGTGGTGGCATGGGAGTATCCGCTGTGCGCGTGTCGTCGGCGCGCCGCAGATCCTTGTCGTCCGTGTCAGCCGCCTCCAGCCAGGGAATGGAAGCCACCACCAAGCGCGGACACCGTGCCGCCGACATCGGCACTCCGGATCTCATCGGCCGCCTCGTCTCGGTGGCCGAGCGGGTCGTGGCTGCAGCCCACGACCGGGCGGCAGAGCCACAACCCGACGTGGTTCCCCGCGGGCTCCGGGTGGAGCTCGAGCAGGTCGAGGCGCTCATTCGGGCGATGAAGACCGCGCAGGGATTCCTCACCTTCGAGGAAGGCCGGCAGCTGGCGTTTGCCAAGGATGTGCGCCGGGATCTCCGCCGCCTGGTGGATGAACTGGTGCAGCCGTTACACGAGCGCACCCGGGGCTGGGATGAGACGGCCCGGCGGATCGAGCAGGCGCTGAAGAAGTGCCGGCGGCTGCCCGGTGAGCGCGAACAGCTCGGGCTTCTGGTCACGACCCTCATGCCCTTGAGCCTGCTGCTCATCGCGTCCGATCGCCGCGTCGTGCACGAGGCGGCCCGGCGATTGGAGCTTCTCGAGACCATCGCGACTAGCGATCCGGCTCCGGCGGCAGCGGAGAGCCGGGATGTCCTGCGCGAGTCGGAGCCCGCGCCCGTGGCGTTCGACGAGTACCTCCCGCCTGCGGCAGAGCTGGAGTTCGACCCGGCCGACGCCGAGATCGTCGCGCAGCTCGCCCAGGGTCGGCTCGACGACGAGCGCGACTACCGGCTCAACCTGGCCGCCGCGCACCTCTCGCTCGTCGGCGGTTTCGAAGCCCTGCTCTGTCTGCCGCTGCTCCGCGGCGCGGGCAATTCCCTGGTCGTGGTCGAGCACGACCCCCAGATCATGCTTGCCGCGGATCGCATACTCGACCTCGGCCCGGGACCGGGCGAGCGCGGCGGAAACATCGTCGGCTTCGACACGCCTGCAGCGCTCAAGCGCACGCACACGCTGACCGCGGACTATCTCGCCGGCCGCAAGCGCGCCGACAGCGGCACGGCGCCGCGAGCGCCCGGGAAAATCGGGGCGCGCCTGCAGATCTACGGCGCCGCGGAGCACAATCTCAGGAACATCGATGTGACGATCCCGCTCGAGCGGCTGGTGTGCGTCACTGGGGTGTCGGGCTCGGGCAAATCCACGCTGGTGCAGGACGTGCTCTACGCGGCGCTGCTCAAAACCAAGGGCAAACCCACCGAGGCGCCCGGCCGGCACCGCGCATTGAAAGGCTTTGATCGCATCGGCGAGGTCGTGATGGTGGACCAGTCGCCGATCGGGCGCACCACGCGCTCGAACCCCGCGAGCTACGTTGGCGCGTTCGAAGCG
>CAZUDO010000083.1:0-27724 GCA_964618895.1 uncultured Binatia bacterium (SeqCode) | reverse complement strand
CACGTCAGGGCCTCGACCTGCGGGCCCGCCCGCGCCGTCGCCCTCCCCCTGACGTCCCACCCCCCGGGGCAGCAACGAGGCGTCGGCGCCCCCGATCCGCATCAGCCCGGCGACCGATTTTTGCTCACGCTCTGACCTCGCCCAGGAGCCGGAGCGAGCAGGTCTCCCGCTGGCGCGGCGGCAGGGCGACGAAGGCGGCGGCCACCCGTTCGTGCACCTCGCGCTGCGAGCCGGCGGGAGGAGACGAACGTCCCACCGCGTCGACCGTGGCCAGCGGCAGCCAGCCGACCAGCCGGTCGCGGCGCAGGCGGTTACGCGCCAGGTTGTTGGCGACGGTGTACACCCACGGCCGGACGGCGGCGTCCCGCCACAGGCGGTCGCGATGGGTGTGCAGGCGCTCGAAGGTCTCGATCACAACGTCCTCGGCGGCGTCCCGATCGTTCAACATCCTGGTCAGGTGACGGTAGAGCGGCGTCTGATAGCGCCGGAAGAGGCGCTCGAACGCGTGCCCGTCGCCCTGGCAATAGGCGGCGAGCAGGCTCTCGTCGCTGGCCTCGTCGGTCGCGTCCATGGGGGGCGGGCGGCACCCTTCACGAGCTACTGTACCCCGGAGCGGGGCGACAGGTTCAACAGACGCTTTGGGACGTGACCCGGCGCGCGAGCCTGCTACTATCCGCCGGTGTTTTTCCCGCGCGAAGCGTACCTGATCGTGGCCGCCTGGGTCCTGCTGGGAGCCGTCTTCGCCGGCCTGGGGGCACTGCTGCGTCGCGCCTGCCGGGCCCCGGCGACGGACGCCGCCGGGTGGCTCACCTGCTTCTGGCTCGGCTGGGCGGCGGCGATCTTCTTTCTGCAGGTCTGGCAGCTCGTCTTCCCGGTCGACGATCGCGCGGTGCTGGTGTTGGCGGCCGCCGGCCTGGTCGGCCTCCTCCTCGCCGGCACGGGTCCGTGGCGTGTCCTCGGACGCGGCGTCCGCACCAGCTGGCCCGCGCTGCTGGCCTTCGCCGCCGTGACGGCGTGGCTCGCCAACCGGGCCCTCGGCGGCCCGCAGAACGGCGACACCGGGCTCTACCACATCCCGACCATGCGCTGGCTGGTCGAGTATCCGATCGTGCCCGGCCTGGGGAACCTCTACGTCGCATACGCCTTCAACCATTCCTACCTGCTCTACCTGGGGCTCCTCGAACGCGGGCCGTTCGTCGGCGGCTCGCATCACCTGGCCAATAGCCTCCCGCTCCTGATCGTGTTCGGGCACGTCGTGCTCGGGCTCTACCGCACGCTCCGCCGTCGGGCGGCGGCCGAGGATGTGTTCTACGCCCTCGGCCTGCCGGCTGCGGTCGCGCTCGCCTTCGACATCAACTTCACCAGCCCGGCGCCCGACTTCCCGGTATTCGTGCTGGGCCTCGTGCTGACCGGCCATCTGGTGCGCGTCCTGGTCACGGCCCCCGACGCACCGGCGCCAGCCTTCGGCCTGCTAGCCGTAGCCGTCCTGGCGGCGCTCGGCATCACGGTGAAGCTCTCGACGAGCGGCCTCGCCCTGACGACGGTCGCGGTCGCGTCATTCGCCTTCGTACGCCACCCGCGCGCCGCCGCTGCGGGACGCGTGCGCACCCTCGTTGTCGGCGCATTCCTCGGCAGCCTCGGCGTCGTGCCGTGGCTGGTGCGCGGCGTACTCTGGAGCGGCTACCCGCTCTATCCGAGCACCGTCGCCGGTCTGCCGGTCCCATGGCGCGTCCCGCCCGATCTGGGGACGTGGATCCTCGGCGTGAGCCAGATTCCCGGTCCGTACGCGCTCGCGGTCACGGACCCGACCTGGTTCTTCACCTGGATGCAGAGCCTGGGCTGGGGGGAGCGCGACATCGTGCTGCCGCTCGCCGTCGCGGCCGCCCTGCTGCCGGTCGGGCTCGCGGTCCGGCTCAGGCGCCGCGGTGCGCGTCCGGTGCCCGCGCTCGTCCTCGTGCCGGCCCTCGCTCAGCTGGTCTTCCTGTTCGTGGCGGCGCCCCGGGCGCGCTACGGCGGCGCCACCTTCTGGTTGCTGGCCACCGAGAGCGCGATGCTCGCACTCCCGGCCGGCGGCCACGTGTTTGCCGTGGCCGGCGCCGTCGCGCTGGCAGCCCTGCCGTTCTTCGACGGCAAGCCGGCCCTCCGTCAGCTGGGCGGCTTCGAGCCGATGCCGCGCACCGTCGTCACCGCGCGCGAGCTGGCGAGCGGCCTCGTCATCCAGCACCCCGGCGACTCGCAGTGCTGCTGGACGGCGCCCCTCCCCTGCTCACCCGATCCCCCGCCCGGCCTCCGCCTGCGCCATGACGGCGACCTGCGTTCGGGGTTTGTGCTCGACCCGACCGTCAGTCCAGCGCCAGCGGCGCCAGCGCCCCCGCCGCCCTGACGCCGAGGCGGATCGGACGCGGCGGCCCGCGGCGCGGTACCGTCACCTCCGCCCACAGCTCCTCGCCCGGCGCACGAACGGACGGATCACGCACATGCTCGGGGACGAAGAACGCCAGCGGTTCGGCGACGACCTGGGCCCCGTCGCGACCCCGGACGAGCCCCACGCCCGTCCCGCCCGCGGCCGCCGCCGCACGCAGGGCGCCGTCGGCGACCACCAGCGTCGCGGGGCCCGCGGCGGCGTCCCCTTCCACCACGACCCGCAGCTGCACGTATCGTCCGCGAATGGGCGCGTCGGGATCGACCGGCAGCGTACGCGCCCACACCCGGGGCCGCGTCATACGATCGACCAGCAGCGTGCCACCGAGCCCGGCGACCAGCAGCACGTGGCCGAGCGCCAGCAGGAGCCCCTTCGCGAGCCCACGCGGCAGCGGCGTCATGCGCGTCCCGCCTCTCCGAGTCGCCCGAGCAACCACCGCCGCGCCGACTCGAGCAATGCCCCGCCGACCAGGCAGAGGACCCCGAGCCCGATCAGGCTGGCGGACCGCCCGAGCTTGTCCATCACGTTCGAAAAGTAGAACGTACCCACCGTGAGCAGGAAGGCGGCCATGCCGAGGTTGACGCGCTCGCGCCGGGTCTCGGCCACTCCCCACGCGACCAGGCCGGCCGCCCCGAGCGCGGCCCAGAGGTAGAACACCACGTCCCGTTCGTAGCCGGCCCCACCCAGGCGGGCGAGGCCGAGCACCCACACCGCCGCCACGCCGTTCCACATCGCCGCGCGACCGCGGAGCACCGCCGCCAGTGCGAGCGGTGCGCCGTATGCTCCGGCGAGGCCGAGCGCCAGCACGGGCAGCGGCAACGTCTGGTCGAAGCGCGCCCCCACCCAGCCACTGCCGGCGACGAAGCCCGCCGCCGGGAAGAGCGCGAGCCCGCCCATCCACGCCAACGCACGGCGGCCGAGGTCTTCCCTGTCGACGGCCCGGGCACCAAGATACGTGATGGCGAGCAGGAGCACGCCCTGCGCGAGCACCGACTGCCCGGCGGTCTCGTCGGTCGTCCGCAGCGTCCATTCGGCCGCCAGCCACGCCGGCGTGACCAGCGCGGCCAGTGCCATCTGCACCCAGTCGCGCCGGAGCAGAACGCCCATCCAGGCGCCCACGGCCCACAGCAGGACCCCGCTCGGCCAGTGTTCGCGCAGGTGGAACACCTGCGCCGCCAGATAGATGCCGGCACCGAGCGTGACCGTGCCCACGCCGTGGAGGGCGACGGCCAGCGCGTCGAACCGGGCCGCCGAAACGGCGCCCGCCACGTGATAGGCCGCCACCAGCGCGAGCACGCTCGCGAACCGCCATCCCGGCGAGAGCGCGTCCCAGTGCGCGGCCACGAACAAGAGCACGCCGGCGCCGAGCAGCACCGCGCCCGCGGCCAGCAGGAGCACCGCCGGCCAGCGCGTGCGCGCGGGCGGGACGGTGGGGGCCTCGAACGCCCGGATGCGGCCCGCGGTCTCCGCGGTGATCAGCCCGGCACGCTGCCAGCGCTCGAGGACGCGCTCCCACTCCGCCACCACGCCGGCATCCAGCTTACCCGGGGCTCCCGGGGGTGGAAAGCGCCCCGCACGGTCGCCTTGCCCGCCCTCCCCCTGCTATTTGGTGGCCGCGATGAGCCTGCCCTTCGGCATCGACGTCGTGCGCGGCCCCGAGCACGTGGCCTGGCTGGTGGTGCGCAATCCCGCCCGCCTGAACGCCGTCCGGCTCGAGATGTGGGACGCGATCCCGGCTCTCGTCGCCGGGCTGGGGGCCGATCCGGCGGTCCGGGTCGTCGTCCTCCGCGGTCAGGGGACGGACGCGTTCGCCTCGGGGGCCGACATCTCGGAGTTCGAGACCCATCGGCGCGATGCCGTCTCCGCCACCGCCTACGAGGCCACCACCGCCAGGGCGTTCGCGGCGCTGCTCGCGCTGGAGAAGCCGCTGGTCACCATGATCCACGGCGTATGCATCGGGGGCGGCCTCGCGCTCGCGGCGTGCGCCGATCTGCGCCTCGCCGCCGACGACGCCCGCGTCGCGCTCCCGGCTGCCCGCCTCGGCCTCGGCTATCACGCCAGCGGTGTCGAGCGGCTGGTGGCGATCGTCGGCCCGTCGGCGGCGGCCGAGATATTCTTCACCGCCCGCCAGTACACGGCCGCCGAGGCGCTCGCGATCGGGCTCGTGAACCGCGTCGTCCCGGCGGCGGAGCTGGTGGCGTTCACCACCCGCTACGTGGCCGGCATCGCGGCCAACGCACCGCTCACCCTGCGCGCGGCCAAGCGCGCCATCGCCGAGGCGCAGCGCAACCCGGGCACCCGCGACACCCCTGCGCTCGACACGCTGATCGCCGCCTGTTTCGAGAGCGCCGACTACGCCGAGGGTGTGCGCGCCTTTCTGGAGAAGCGGGCGCCCGTCTTCCAGGGGCAGTAGGACGACACCGGATGAAGTTCGTCGACGAGGTCACGGTCGAGGTCCAGGCCGGCGACGGTGGGCGCGGATGCATGAGCTTCCGGCGCGAGAAGTGCGTCCCGCGCGGCGGCCCGAACGGCGGCAACGGCGGCGACGGCGGCGACGTGGCGCTGGCGGTCGACCCGGGGCTCGGCACGCTGCTCGACCTCTCCTACCCGCAACACCTGCGCGCCGGACGGGGCGAGCACGGACGCGGCAGCGACCAGCACGGCGCCCGCGGCGAGGACCTGCTCCTGCGCGTGCCTCCGGGGACGCTGGTGTACGACGTGGCGACGGGCGAGCGGCTCGCCGATCTCCGTGCGCCCGGCGAGCGCGCCGTCGTCGCCCACGGCGGCCACGGCGGGCGCGGCAACATGAACTTCGCCACCCCGACCAATCGCGCGCCGCGCCGCGTCGAGCCGGGCATCCCGGGCGAGCGCAAGCGCCTCCGCCTCGAGCTGCGTATGCTCGCCGACGCCGGGCTGCTCGGCTTCCCGAACGTCGGCAAGTCGACGCTGGTGGCGGCGGTGTCCGCGGCCCGGCCCCGCATCGCGGACTACCCGTTCACCACCCTGGTGCCGCACCTGGGGGTGGTGCGCATCGACAACGAGACCAGCTTCGTCCTGGCCGACGTGCCCGGGCTGATCGAGGGCGCGCACGAAGGCCACGGCCTCGGCACGCGCTTCCTGCGCCATCTGTCGCGCACCGCAGTGCTGGTGCACCTGCTCGACGTGTCCGGCCTGACCGGTCGCGACCCGCTCGCCGACTTCGACGCGCTCAATCGCGAGCTGGCGCTCGCCAGCCCGGAGCTGGCGGCCAAGCCGCAGATCGTCGTGGCGGGCAAGATGGACCTCGCCGAGAGCCGGGAGCGGCTGCCGGCCGTGCAACAGGCGCTGGCGGCGCGTGGCATCGAGCTCCTCGCCATCTCGGCCGCGACCGGCGAGGGAACGCGCGCGCTCATGCAGCGGGTCGCGCCCGCCGTCCGGGCGCAGCGCCTCGCCGCGGCGGATGGCCCGGCGGCCGCCATCGTCGAGAGCAGCGCATGAGCGAGGGCCAGCTCGCCCACAAGCCGGCCCTGCTGCGTCACGTCCGGCGGGCGGTCGTGAAGATCGGCAGCAACGTGCTGGCCGGGCCACAGGGCCTCCGGCGCGCGCGCGTGCGCGCCCTGGTGACCGAGATGGCGGCCCTGATCGCCGGCGGGCGCGAGCTGGTGGTGGTCACCTCGGGCGCGGTGGCGACCGGGGCCGCCGGCCTCGGCGCCCAGGCCGGCGGGCGCGCCGGCATCGGCTGGCGCCAGGCCGCAGCCGCCGTCGGCCAGATCGGCCTCATGGAGGCGTATCAACGGGCCTTCCGCACGCACGAGCGCCAGGTGGCGCAGATCCTGCTGACGCACGCCGATCTCGCCGACCGGCGCCGGTATCTGAACGCCCGTCACACCCTGCGCACGCTGCTCGATCTGGGCGTCGTGCCGATCGTCAACGAGAACGACACCGTCGCCATCGAGGAGCTCAAGTTCGGCGACAACGACAACCTGTCGGCGCTCACCGCCACGCTCATCGAAGCCGACCTGCTGGTCATCCTGAGCGACGTGGACGGCCTCTACACCAGCGATCCGCGCCTGCACCGCGACGCCACGCGCGTTCCGGTGGCACGCGCCGACGACGCCCTGGTGGCGCGCGCCGCCGGCCCGGCGCGCAGCGGGGTCGGCACCGGCGGCATGGCGTCCAAGCTGGCGGCGGCGCGCAAGGCCGCCGCGGCCGGCATTCCGACCGTCATCGCCGCCGGAACCCGTCGCGGCGTGCTCGCGGCCGTGTTCGATCCCGGGGTCGAGATGGGCACGCTCCTGCTCGCCGACGGCGATCCCCTCGGCCACCGCAAGCACTGGATCGCCTACACGCTGAAGCCCGCCGGCACCCTGCACGTCGACGCCGGCGCCGAGCGCGCGCTCGCCAAGGGCGGTCGGAGCCTGCTGCCCTCGGGCGTGCGCACCGTCGAGGGCAGCTTCGGCGTCGGCGACTGCGTGCGCTGCCTCGACCCGGGCGGGCGCGAGTTCGCGCGCGGGCTGGTCAACTACACGGCGGCCGAAGTCGAGAAGCTCTGCGGCGCGCACACACGCGACATCGAGCGCCTGCTCGGCTACAAGGGCAGCGACGAGGTGATCCACCGCGACGACCTGGTGCTGGTGGAGCGCCCGCGACCCTGAAGCCCGCGGCACGCGGACCAGGTCAGGGCCCGCGCCCGGGCCCCGGTCGCGAGGTCGGCGAGCGCCGTCCGGCACGCCGTGGTGATCGTCCCCCGCGTCGCCTCGCGCTCGATCCGGGTCCGGACCTGTTCGAGCGCGTGGATGGCCGAGTGGACACGGCGCGCAGGACGGCCGACCGCACCCGGGCCAGCCGGCGGCCGATCGAGGGGGGAATCCGTTCGCCCGGACACCGTGCCGCGTCGCCGCCCGCGTCATCGAGGATGAACGCGAGCGCCGGGAGCATGCACAACAAGGCGAGGCATCGCCTCATGACCGTACGGCCTATCGAAGACGATCCCGCTCACGCCACACCCCCAGTCTCGGTGCCGTGCGCGTCGGCAACGACACTGCGCACGCGATGTTCATGTCTCCCGAATGGGGTATGGTGGTCACATGGGAGCGCCGCTCGACTACTGCACCGGGTTGCCCGACCGAACCTTCGGACCCGGGGACGTCGTGATCCAGGAGGGCGCCCCGGGGCCGCTCTTCGTCCTCGCGGAAGGCGTCGTCGAGGTCTTGAAGGGCGACCTCCGGGTGAACCTGGTCGACGAGCCGGGGGCGATCTTCGGCGAGGTATCCGTGCTCCTCGGGATCCCGCCGATGGCGACCGTGCGTGCGCTCGAGCGGTCGCGCTTCTACGTCGTGGACGACGGGCTGGCGTTCATCGCATCGCGTCCCGAGCTGGCGCTGGCCGTCGCGCGTCTCCTTGCCAGCCGGCTCATGTCGGTCACCAGCTATCTGGTCGACATGAAGAAGCAGTTCGAGGACCACGAGAGCCATCTCGGGATCGTCGACGAGGTGCTGGAAACGCTGGTACACACCCAGGGGACCGAGACCATGGACCGCGGCTCCGACCGGGAGCCAGACCCGAACTGCTGACCTGTTCGCCGCTGCTTCACTCGTCGAGCGGCTCGCGCTCGGCGGTGTCGCGGTCGAGGTGCGTGCGCTCGTTCCCCGCAAGCGAGTACCAGGTCGCCTCGGCCGTATCGGTGTCGAAGATCACGTGGGCCGGGATCGGCCCGATCTGGCAGCCGGCGTTGAATATCCAGGTGCGCCCGACCCGGTCGACCCACGACCCGCCCTGCCGGAAGGGCGACTGGTGGATGTGACCGCAGAGGACGAGGTCCGGCTGGTACTCCGATATCCAGCCGGCCACGTCGGCGTCGCCGTAGTGCCGTGTGCCGTTCCAGCTGGTCGGCGAGTCGGTGGGCGGCGAATGGTAGACCCAGATCCACCGCTGCCCCCGGCGCGCGGCGTCGGCGACGAGTTGCTGGGCCAGGCGAACGCGCGTCGCGGGGCCGTCCCACCAAGGGCACACGGTCACGAGCGTCTCGCCGAGGACGAGGGAGTCGCCATCGGCCGGAATCCCGAGCCGCTGGACCCTGGACATCCACTTCGCGACCTTCTCGCCCTCGGTGGTCCGGCCGTTCAGGTCGTGATTTCCGGAGCTGACGACCAAGCGCGTGACGCTGGCGATCCGCTGCAGATACTTGAGCGTCACCACCACCTGCGCCTCGATGGCGACCGCCGACGCGATGTCGAGATGGTCCCCGGCGATCACCACGAGGTCGAAATCGGGCGCGACCGACGCGAGCCAGTCGAGCTGCTTCAGCCGGTAGTGAATGTCGGAGACGAGCAGGCCCTTCATGGCACGGACCCCGCGCGCCCCATCGTCATGTGGAGCCGGCTCATCGTCACGACAGCCACCAACTCGCCAGCCCGAGAAAGCAGCCCATGCTGAATACATCGGTCGCCGTGGTGAGCAGGATCGAAGAGGCCGTTGCCGGGTCGGCGCCGGCGCGTTTGAGCGCAACGGGAATCAGCGTGCCAGCCACGCCGGAGAGCGCACAACTCGCCGTCATCGCCCACAGCAAGGCCGAGGCGAGGGTCAGCGAATCGCCGTCGCCTTGCTGTGCAGCGTAGACATACATCGCGATGCCGGCAACCGCTCCCGTCACAAACCCATTGAGCAAACCGAGCCATGCCTCCTTTGCGACCAGGCGCGACAGCGACACCGCGTTCAACTCGCCGAGCGTCATGCCGCGCAGCACCAGCGCGAGAGATTGCGCGCCGAGGTTGCCGCACTGACCCGCGACGACTGGCAGGAACATCGCTAGCACCACCCAGCGGTTGATCGCCTCCTGGAACAAGGCGACCACGCCGGCGGCGACGAACACGGTCAGAAGATTGACCTGCAGCCAGGGATGGCGGAAGCGAAAGCTGCGCGGCCAGGGCGTGGCCAGACGTTCCTCCTTCTCGACACCGACCATCGAGCCCGCCTGGGCCGAAATTTCGAACGCCTGCTGTTCGAACAAGGCCTGCCCGCGCACCTGTCCCACCAGACGACCGTCTTCCTCGCAAACAGGGTACACCGGGAAATGCCACTTCACGACTTCGCGCATGGCGTGAACCAGCGGTGTCGCCGGCTTCAGGGAGAACGGGCTACGCGTCATGACGTCATCGAGCGTCTGGCCGGGCGCGGCGTACAGGAGCTCGCGGAACGCCACCACCCCCAGCAGGCGCTCCCGTTCGTCGACCACGAACAGGTACACCACCATCCGCTGCTGCACGAGTTCGCGCAGTTCGTCCACCGCGCTCTGCACCGGGGTCCCGGTGAGGAATACCGCTGGCGGGTCCTCGAGCAAGCGGCCGACGCTGCCTTCCGGATAGAGCTGCGAATCGGCCCAGTCGGTCCCGCTGGGTGCGACCCCGATGACCGCCGCACGCAGATCCGGCGACATTGCCGCCAGGATGGCCGTGGCGCGGCCAACCGGCATGGCCGCGAGTACCTTTGCCGTGACCTCCGGTGTCAGCTTGCGCAGCCGATCGGTCGCCGTGCGGGTATCCAGGCTCGCAATGTCGTCCGACCGCGCCTTCTGATCCTGCATGCCAGATTCCCCACTCTCGGTTCGCGATCGCGTCGCCCGGGCCGGGCTTGCAGTCGGCAGCGCCGGCATCCTGGCCACCGGTCTTCAACGCAGGACTTCAGCGCCCTCTGGCGCACGGCCCAGGATCACCGTCCGCCCGTAGTAGTAGAGCAACGCCAAGGGAACCTACAAACGCCCGACGACCGCATGCGCGGCCCACTCGAGACTCGCCGCGGGCACCCGATCGGCCAGCGCCGTCCGGGCCGCGCCGACCGCCTCGCGGCGCAACGCGTCGGCATAGCGTGCGAACCGGCGTTCGCGCCCCGCATGCCGCCAGAGCAAGCGGAAGCCGGCCTCGTCCGCCCGCGCGGCGCGCAGCATCGCCCGGGCGCCGACCCCATAGCCGCCGGCCTCCGGAGCCCGGCGGAGTTCCAGCGCCAGCCGATGGAAGGCGCCCTGCAGCACGGCCCGGTAGAGCGCCTCTTTGGACGCGAAATGGCGATACACGATCAGCCGCGTGATCCCGCCGCTGGCGGCGATGTCCTCGACCAAGGTGGCGGCGTACCCGCCGCGACCGAACGCCCGCGCCGCGGCCTGGACGATCGCCTCCCGGCGCTCGGCGCGGGGAAGCAGGCGCCGCCGGCTTCGGGACCGTGTACGGACCGTCCTTGCCATCGCTGTATACAGGAGCGTATACACTGGCGCCGATGGTCCGGTCACGCGCACGTGCGGGGCAGCGATGAAGTTCGGGGTGTTCTTCGAGATCGCCGCGCTCGCGCGCGCGACGGCGGACCGCGAGGGGTCGGCGAGGTTCCAGGGGTATCTGAACGACCTGGCCGGCAAGATGGCCGCCGGAGAGGACGTCCGCCGGCGGCTGGCGTGAGCGCCGGGGAGACCGGGAGCGTGGAGGGAACGCGGCCGGTGGTGGCATCCGCCTGCGATCGGAGACGACGCCGTAGCTCGCCTCACCGCACCCGACGCACCTCGGTCGTGAGCGGCGCCCGGACCAGAGCCATCGGCTCCTCTTCGTCGCCCGGCCGGAATGGTCGCGGCAGAACGACAGAGGCCATGAGCAGGTCCCAGCTTCCCGCCTCGCGTAGCCGGGCCATGTTCTCGAGCGTGTACCCCGCCGAGCGGGTGCCCGCGCTCCCGCCGTCGGCCGCCGCCCGCACCAGCGTGCCGCGGGCCACCCCCCACTCGCGCCACCGGGGCGGGATGACGAGGGCGTGCAGCATCGTCCCGGCGGCGCTGGTGTGCGCCCACCACTCGTGATCGTCGGCGCTGCTCACGTCGCCCGACCCCAACTGGTCGAGGGCGATGCCGCCGGGGTGGGTGCGGTCGAAGTACGTGAGCGGCATGGCCGTGGTCACGAACTCGAGCACGTTTTCGAAGCGGAAGGCGCGCAACGCCTTCAGGATGAGCCACGAGAAGCCGATCCGCGACGGGGTCAGGTACGCGGTGCGATAGTGGTAGGTGTACGCGATCCCGCCCGGGAGATCCGGGAAGAGCCCCCCCAGATCGATGGACAGGCGCGCGCGCCGGACCGCCCGCACCGCCCCCACGCGGACACCGTCCACCGCGATGAGCGAGTTCTGCTCGGTGAAGTCGAGGGTCACGTCCCGGAACAGCAGCGAGAACGTCGGGCTGCCGCGCATCCGGGTCTGCCGCAGGAGGTTCGGACCAAGCTGGCCCCGGGCGTCCCCGAGATGCACGGCGGTGAAGAAGTTGCGCTCGGGCGCGTACGCGACCTGGTAGAACGCCGAGCGCGCGCGCTGCGCAACGGTGTCGAAGGTGACGTACGGCTCGAAGGCCGGGGCGGGGGGTGGTTCGGGAAAATGCACCAGGTACGCCCAGGCCCGGCCCCCATCGCCGGGGCGCGGGTCGGCGACTTCGATCTCGACGGCGGCATCGCATCCGTCCGGCCACGACCGGGTCTCCGCGCGGTCGCCCGCGTCTTTGGCCATGAACACCAGCTCGTCGTTGTCGTCGAACGCGAAATCGCGCGGTCCGTCCACGATCACCTCGCCGTCCCGGTCGCGGGCGTCGAACTGGAACGGGATCGGCACCGGCCGGCCCGCCTCGAGGCGGTAGAGCAGGACGGCGCGCGTGTCGTGTGTCGGCAGACGCGCCAGCCGCGCCGTGGAGACGACGACCGGATCGTGCACGCGCTGGAGCGTCCGGGCACCATCGTGTGCCGGGGCGGCGCCTGCCGCCAGAACCGACGCCACACAGCCAGCGATCGCCGTCGTGCGCGCGAGTCGACCCCGCGTTGTCATGCCCTACGGAACGGATGCACGAGCTGGGCGCTCCACCCCTCCGGCACGGGATGGGCGGCGATGCCGTACGCCTCCGGCCAGGCCCGGGGGGGCAGGTGCTGCGTCCCGAACACCCGGTCGAGCACGGGCAGATGCACCGCGAAGTTCGTGTCCACGGGCGCCACGGCGTGGTGCCAGTGGTGCGCCCGCGGCGTCGCGATCACGTGGTCCAGCCAGCCGAACCGGAAGCGGACGTTGGCGTGGATGAACACGGCGTGGAAGGACACGAACACCAGATAGCCATAGAGCGCGGCTGGCGCGAAGCCGAGCAGGAAGACCGGCACCAGCACGAGGCCCCGCGTGGCGATCACGTCCACGACATGGAGGCGCGAGCCGGCGAGCCAGTCGAGCACGCGACTGGAGTGGTGGATGGCGTGGAACCGCCACAGGAGCGGCACGCGGTGGAACGCGCGATGCACCCCGTACTGCACCAGGTCCGCCACCAGCACGATCTCCAGAAACTGCAGCAGTACGGGCTGTCCGCGGATCGCTTCCTGGAGCGCTGCCGGCTGCCACAGCCGGGCGAGCGCGGTCGCGGGCAGCAGGGTCAGGAAGGTGAGCGTCTGCACGGCGAGGTGGCTGACCATGAAGTGCACCCCGTCGGTGGTCCAGCCGAAGCGGAACGTCGTCTGCGCGGGCAGGCGCGCGAAGCCGCGCTCGAGTGGAACGAACACCAAGGTGAGCAGGAGCAGGTTCAGCAGGAACCAATCGAGCCCGAGCGTGAACGGCTGGTCGAACGCGCTCTCGACCGGCACGTCGCCCCCGCCGGCCAGGGTCGCGGCCAGGGCGAGCGCCAGTCCGGCGCAGCCGAGCACCTTCCGCCGGCGGAGCGCGAGACTGATCGCACCGAGCAGGAACGCGAGCCCGATGACGCCCTCGAGCAGCGCGCGCAGCACCGGCACCGGGTAGTGGATGCGGAACTGGGCGGACGAGAGCAGCCCGGGGAACCAGAAGCCGAGGACCCCGAGCAGCCCGAGCGCGCCGAGGAACGTGCTCGCGACCCCGGAGATCCATCCGGAGCCGAACTCCGCCGGGTCGGTGTCCCCGAAGACCCGGACGAACCAGCGCTCCAGGGGCGGGGGAACGTCGGCCATCGGAGACGCTTGTACCCGTCCACGCGCGGTGGCACCACGCCACCCCCTCGGTTAGACTCGCGCGCGTGAGCGACACCGCCCTCTCGCCCGACGCCATCGCCCGCGCCGACCGCCTCTCCGCCGCCGCCCGCGACGCCGCCCAGGCCCTCGCCGGCGCCTCGCCGTACGCCAAGGAAGCGGCGCTCCGCGATGCCGCCGCGCGTCTCGGCGCCCAGACGGACGCCATCGTCGCCGCCAATCGCACCGACGTGGAGCGGGCACGACAGGCCGGCGAGAACGCCGCCTTCGTCGATCGCCTCACCCTCACCCCGGCGCGCATCGACGCCATGGCGCGCGGCCTGGAGGAGATCGCCGCCCTGCCCGACCCCGTCGGCGAGACCATTACCGCCTGGCGGCGGCCGAACGGCCTCGACATCGCGCAGGTGCGGGTGCCGATCGGCGTCGTGCTCACCATCTACGAGTCGCGCCCGAACGTCACCGCCGACTCGGCCGCGCTGTGCCTCAAGACGGCCAACGCCGTCCTCCTGAAGGGCGGCTCCGAGGCGCAGGCCAGCAATGCCGCCATCGCCACCGTCCTGCAGCAGGCGGTCGAAGCCGCCGGCCTCCCCCGGGCTGCCGTGCAGCTGGTCGACGGCGGGCGCGAGGTGGTGCGCGGGCTGCTCCGGCGCGACGACCGCATCGACGTGGTGATCGCGCGCGGCGGCGAGGCGCTCAAACGTACCATCATGGCGGAGAGCCGCATCCCGGTGGTGAAACACTTCGAGGGCATCTGCCATCTCGTCGTCGACGCCGCCGCCGATCTCGCCATGGCCGAGCGCATCTGCCTGAACGCCAAGGTGCAGCGCCCGAGCGTGTGCAACGCAATCGAGAACCTGGTCGTGCACGAGGCGGTGGCGCCGGCGTTCCTGCCCCGCATGGTGGCGGCGCTGCGCGCCCGCGGCTGCGAGGTGCGGGGCTGCGCACGCAGCCGGGCCATCGTGCCGGATCTCGCCGCCGCCACCGACGCCGACTGGGACACGGAGTATCTCGACCTGATCCTGAGCGTGTGCGTGGTACCGTCGCTCGACGACGCGATCGCCTTCGTGCGCCGGCACTCGACCGGCCTGGCCGAAGCGATCGTCACCGACGACTACCACGCCGCGCGCCGCTTCCTGGCCGACATCGACTCGGCGTGCGTGTTCGTGAACGCGTCGACGCGCTTCACCGATGGCTTCGAGTTCGGCTTCGGCGCCGAGGTGGGCATCAGCACCAATCGCCTGCACGCACGCGGGCCGATGGGCCTGCGCGAGCTCACCACCTACAAGTACCAGGTGCTCGGCAGCGGCCAGGTGCGCGAGTAGGCGTGCCGGGCGGAGTCGGCATCCTGGGTGGCACCTTCAACCCGGTGCACATCGCGCACCTGCGCGCCGCCGAAGAAGTCCGCGAGGCCGAGGGGCTCGACGAAGTGCGCCTGGTCCCGGCCGCCCTGCCCCCCCACAAGGAGGCGGCGGCGCTGGTGAGCGCGACCCATCGCCTGCGCATGGTCGACTGCGCCGTCGCCGGCGTGCCGGGCCTTCGCGCCTCGGGCATCGAGCTCGCCCGGGAGGGGGCGTCGTACTCGATCGACACCGTGCGCGCCGTGCGCGCCGAGATCGGCGCGAGCACCCGGCTCGTCTTCATCCTCGGACGCGACGCGTTTCGCGACTTCCATACCTGGCGTGAACCGGCCGCCATCTTTGCGCTCTGCGATGTGGTGGTCGTCACCCGCCCGCCGGCGACGGATCGCCTCACCGAGGCCGAGATTCCCGTTGCGGCTCGGGAGGCCTTTTGTTACGATCCGCCGAGTGAATCGTTCCGCCACCGGTCGGGGCATGTGCTGACGCTCCAGCGCATCACCGCCCTCGACATCTCGGCCGCGACGATTCGTGCCCGGCTCGCCGCCGGCGGCTCGATCCGCTTCCTCGTGCCGTCTGCCGTCGAAGCCTACATCGCGCAGCACGGGCTCTATCGCCAGGGGGACGGCGCGCGTTGACACGGCTCCCCGGCTGGGAACGGGCGCTCGAGTGTGTACGTGCAGCCCTCGATCACAAGGCGTACGACCTGGTCGTTCTCGAGCTGGGCTCGCTGTCCTCGGTGGCCGACTACTTCATCATCTGCAGCGGCCGCTCC
Organism: uncultured Binatia bacterium (SeqCode); assembly: GCA_964618895.1. Taxonomy (GTDB): domain Bacteria; phylum Desulfobacterota; class Binatia; order DP-6; family DP-6; genus CAZUDO01. The sequence goes on along the minus strand of CAZUDO010000083.1, from coordinate 12,205 downwards.
GACACCCAGGTGGAGGCGATCGCCGACGGCGTGCAGCGCCACCTGGCCAGCCAGGGCGTGCGCCCGATCTCGGTCGAAGGGCTGCCGCGCGCGCAGTGGGCGCTGCTCGACTACGCCGATGTCGTGGTGCACGTCTTCTACGTCCCCGTGCGCGAGTTCTACGACCTGGAACGGCTGTGGGCACGCGTCCCGCGCGCCGAGCTGCCCGAACCCTTTCAGAGCCTGGCGCGCAACCAGAAGACCGGCACCGAAGGTCACTGAACCGGCGCGGCGCCGGGCGGTGGGGTGAGAGGTGATGCGCTGGCTGGTCGGAGTGCTCGTGCTCGCGGTTGTGATCGCGGGCGGGGGCCTCTTCTTCCTGCACCCGGACCCCGTCCTCGTACACCTGGCTCCCGGGCGCCAGATGCGCCTGCCCCTCGGCACCGCGCTTCTGTCGGCGTTCGCCATGGGCGCGGGCCTCATCGGCCTGGTGGTGGGCCTCCGCGCCGGCGCACTCGGCTGGCGCCGCTGGCGTGCCCGGCGCCACGCACAGCGCGCGACGCGGCAAGGCGCCAGCACGGCACGCGCCCGCGAGCTGGTGTGGGCCGGCGACTACGCGCAGGCGCGCGCCGAGCTGCTCCGCAGCGAGAAGGGGACGCCAGCCGACGCCGGGCGTGTCGCCCTCCTGGCGGAAACATATCTGCAGGAGAACGATCTCGCGGCGGCCAGGACCCTGCTCGACGACGCGCTCGGCCGGCTCGGCACCGACGCCCGGCTGCTCGACCTCCTCGCCGAGACGGCGGAACGCCAGGGCGATCTGCACGCCGCCGCCGACGCGCTCGCCCGCGCCCGGCAGGCCCTCCCCGGCAGCCCGCGCCTCGTGCGGCGCCTGCGTGACGTGCATGCCGCCGCCGGGCGCTGGTCGGAGGCGCTGGGGCTGCAGGGGGAGATCCTGCTCGGCCTGCGCGACGCCACCACGCTCGCCCAGGAGGAAGGCCTGCTCCGCGGCCTGCGCTATCAGGTGGCGCTCGCCGACGACGATCCGCGCCGGGCCGCCCGCCGGTTGCTCGCGCTCGCCCGCGAGGCCCCCGGCTTCGTCCCCGCCTGGGTGAGCGGGGGCGACAAGCTCGCGGCGGCCGGCCGTCGCTTCGCAGCGCGACGGGCGTGGGAACGCGGCGCCCGGCACCAGCCCGCCGTCGTTCTGCTCGAGCGCCTGGCCCATCTCAACGCCGACGACCACAAGCCCGAGCGCACGACCCGCATCCTGCGCCGCCTCCAGCGCCGCCACCCCGATGCCCCCGCCATCCCCCTCGTGCTCGCGCGCCAGCTCATCGGTCAGGGCGCGCTCGACGCCGCGGGCGAGGTGCTCGCCACCGTGCCCGCGCCCGCCGCGGGCCATCCCCTCGTACACATGCTGTGGGGCGAGCTGCACCGGCGACAGGGAAATCACACCCAGGCGGCCGACACCTTCGCGCGCGCCCTGGGCGACGATCTCGGTGTCGTGGCCCCGTTCCGTTGCACCGCGTGCGGGCGGGCGGGGGCAGCGTGGGAAGCGCTCTGTCCCGGCTGCCGCCGCTGGGGCACCGCGGAGGCCCGGGGGGAGCGGGCCGCCGACGCGGACTGACGGCGACCCGCTCCCCGGTCACTCAGCGCGCCACGCCGACGGCGGGCAGGTGCCCGACGCGCTCACTGGCCTCGCGCCGGATCAGGTACACGAGCGGGCCGACGCTGCCGAAGAACGCCGTCAGGACGAGGTACGGCAGCACCGACCAGCCCCGGTCGCGCGCGTCCTGCCACATCCAGACGCTGACCAGGCCGAGGGCGATCACGAGGTCGACCACGGCGGCGGTGGTGGCCGCGTTGGCCAGCACCAACTCCCAGAATCCGACGTAGCCGTACTGGTAGACCACGTAGGCGTTCAGGGCCGCGAAGTCGGCCAGCACCAGAGTGAGTCCGATCTGTTTCCAGTTCATGAGAGCCTCCTTTCACCGTGCGGACGTTTCACGGATCGTGCCAGCCGGCGGGGCGCGGGAACTCCGTGGAACGGGCGAATGACGTGTGGCGGCCCGGCCACGCGTGTAGCGCCGGCGCCACGCCCTCCGCATTGCCATCCGCCCGTCGTATGCGAAAGAATCTGGCCCGGAACTTGCGACCAGCCATCGGCATGGTGACGACGAACGACAACGCGACGGGGTTGCGCTGGTGGGGCGCCGCGGCAGGCGTCGCCCTCGGCCTGATCGACACCGCGACCCTGGCCTGGCTCGGCACCAGCTTCCAGATGAACGGCCGTGACGTGAGCGTGCTGGTAGCGGCCTTCTTCGCCTCGTCGTTCGCCCTCCTCGGCTTCCTGGTCGGCCTGGCGGTGGAGGGACGGCGCCGCGAGCGCCAGGCCGCCGCCACCATCCGCCGGCACAGTGACGAGATCGCCAGCACCCGCGCCCGGCTGGCGCAGAGCGAGAAGCTGGCCGCGCTCGGACAACTGGCGGCAGCCATCGCGCACGAGGTGCGGAACCCGCTGGCCGTGATCCGCTCGGCCGCCCAGGGACTGGGCGAGACGACGACGGGCGGAGACACCGGACGGGCGTGCGCGTTCATCACCGCCGAGATCGACCGGCTGGGTGCGGTCATCAACTCGCTCCTCGCCTTCGCGCGCCCGCCGCGGATCGAGCCGCGCGAGGTGCGGATCGCCGACCTCTTCGACCGCGCGTTGCTGCTGGTCCGGAACGAGCTGGAGGCGAAGCAGCTGCACGTCGACCGGCGCGAGCCGGCGTACCTGCCGGCGCTGCGCGCCGACTCCGACCTGCTCTGCCAGGTGCTGCTCGACCTGCTCGCCAACGCCGCGGAGGCGGTCCCCCCGGGCGGGGCCGTGGCCCTCGAGGCCCGGGCCACGGACGATGCCATCGAGCTGTCGGTGGCCGATTCCGGCCCCGGCGTGCCGCCGGAGCTGCGCGAGCGGGTGTTCGAGCCGTTCTTCACCACGCGCACCCGGGGCACCGGTCTGGGACTGGCCATCGCGCGTCAGATCGTGGAGGCGCACGGCGGGCAGATCGTCGCCGGCAGCCGTCCGGAGGGCGGCGCGTGCTTCACCGTGCGGCTCCCGCTCGCGGCAGCGGCATGAAGTCGCGCGTCCTCATCGTGGACGACGAGCCGCGCATGGCCGCGGTGGTCGCCGATGCCATCGGCCGCGCGGGGCACGGGTGTGTGACGTGCGCCAGCGGCGCGGAAGCCCTCGCCGCCCTCGAGGCCGGCGGTGCCGACGTGGTGGTGACCGACTGGAAGATGCCCGGCATGGACGGCCTGGAGCTGCTGCGCGAGCTGCATGCCCGGCAGGCCGACCTGCCGGTGATCCTGCTCACCGCCTACGGCGACGTGCCCGCCGCGGTGGCCGCTATGCGGGCGGGCGCGTTCGACTACGTGACCAAGCCGTTCGACAACGACGAGCTGCGGGCGGCCGTCGCACGCGCCCTGGAGCGGACCCGCCTCGAACGCGAGAACCGCTACCTCCGCCAGGAAGTGGGCGGGCGCTACGCCCCGTCGACGGTGATCGCCGAGAGCCCGCGCAGCCAGGCGCTGCTCGACCTCGTCCGCCGGGTGGCGCCCAGCCGGGCCACGGTCCTGGTCCAGGGCGAGAGCGGCACCGGCAAGGAGCTGGTCGCGCGTCTCCTCCACTACTGGAGCGAGCGCGTCGGCCAGCCGTTCGTCGCCGTCAACTGCAAGGCATTCGCCGAGGGCGTGCTCGAGAGCGAGCTCTTCGGCCACGAGAAGGGCGCTTTCACAGGCGCCGCCAGCACGCGCGCCGGCTGCTTCGAGCGCGCCGCCGGCGGCACGCTCTTCCTGGACGAGATCGGCGACGTGAACCTCGACTTCCAGGCGAAGCTCCTGCGCGTGCTGCAGGAGGGCGAGGTGTTGCGTGTGGGCGGCACCGAGGCGCGCCCCGTCGACGTGCGGGTCCTGGCCGCGACCAACCGCCCGCTCCGCGAGGAGATCGCCGCCGGCCGCTTCCGCGAAGACCTGTTCTTTCGCCTGAACGTGATCCCGATCCAGCTGGCCCCGCTGCGCGAGCGGCGCGAGGACGTGCTGCCGCTGGCGCGCCACTTCCTCGCCCGGCACGGGGCCGAGGCCGGACGGAGCCTGGGGCTGGGTGCGGACGCTGAGCAGGCGCTCGTGGCCCATGCCTGGCCGGGGAACGTGCGTGAGCTCGAGAACGCCATCGAGCGCGCCGTGGTGCTGGCCCGGGGCGAGCGCATCACGCCGGAGGACCTGCTCCTGGAGACGGGGGCGACGGCGGTGCCCGGCGCCGGCGACGGGACGCTGCAGGAATGTCTCGACCGCGCCGCGGCCGCCCGCATCCGGGGCGCCCTGGAGGCGGCCGGCGGCCAGCGGGCGGAGGCGGCCCGCGCGCTCGGGGTCGACCGGACGACGCTCTACCGGCTGATGAAGCGGCTCGGCGACGTGTGACGGATTCACACCAGCGTTTGCAGGAACCGAACCGCCGTCCAGAGATGGATGCCTTCGGCCGTCACACTCTCGTCTCGCCCTCTCAGGTGTACCTGAAAGGCGTCGCACCCCGGAAACCGCTGCTTGAGGTATCGGACGGATGGCGACAGGGGTCCAGCGGCCAGCGTTGCCTCCACCATCAGGATGGGCTTCCGGCGCTCGGCGACGACGAAATCCACTTCGCGGCCGTCGACGTCCCGGAAATAGCGCAGCTCGAGTTCCCGCCCCTCGCTGTCGAACTGGAAGTGGATCCATTTGAGCAGGTGCGAGGCCAGCATGTTCTCGAAGCGCGGCCCCTCGTCAGGCACGACGCTCCAGTCGTAGTGGTAGTGCTTCTGCTCCTGCTTCACCGCGCGCAAGCGCGGGGCTCCGAACGGAGGCAGCCGGAAGATCGCGTACAGGCGCTCGAAGATGTCGAGCCAGCGCGTGACCGTCTGGTGGTTCAACTCGAGATCCTCGCGCAGCGCGTTGCGTGAAAGAGGACTCCCCACGCGCTCGGGGAGCGCCAGCATCAGGCGCTCGAGCGCTCCGAGGTCGCGGACCGACTCGAGCGACGTCACCTCCTCTCGAATGAGCCGGCTGCGATATTCGGCAGACCAGCGGCGGGCGCGGGCGACCGAACCCCGGAGGAAGGGCTCAGGGAATCCTCCCAGCTGCAAGAGCCCCTCCACATCTGCTTGTGACTGTGCTCCCACCTCGGCCGCCGACAGAGGGTGCAGCCGGAGGTAGTGATACCGCCCCTGCAGAGAGTCCCCGCCAAAGCGATACAGGTCGAGTCGCGCGCTTCCGGTGACCAGGATCCGGCGCTTCTTGTGGAACTCGTCGTACACGCCCTTCAGGAAGTTCCGCCACCTCCGGTACTTGTGCAGCTCGTCGAACACCCATGCGTCGGTGTCGGGCAGCGTTCGACGCAGGATGCGCTCGCGATGGGCCGGGATGTCCCAGTTGAGGTAGCCCTCGGCCGCCGGAAGAACCTCGCGCGCGAGCGTGGTCTTCCCGACCTGACGCGGGCCCCCGAGGAAGACCATCTTCTCGCGAAGATCGGCCTCGAGCTGAGACTCGAGGTAGCGTTTCATGATGCTCGTTTATCACGATACGCCGTGAGACACACGTGCGTTTTTCACGATGCATGGTGAGGAACTCAAGGACAACCTAGGGGCGGGACGTTGCACCGGGGCGCCATCTCGGCGTATGCGACCACCCCATGGGACCAACCGCAACCGCGCTCGTGGGGTTCGCCGCCTGGTACGTGCTCCTGACGTTCGCGCTCGGCGTCTATCGCACCGTGCTCGTGATGAGCACGGGCAAGGCGGCGAACACCTTCGCGAGCGACGGGTCGGACGTGTCGGCCTTCGGCCGCCGGCTGAACCGGGCACGCGACAACTGCTTCGAGACCCTGCCGCTGTTCGCGACGCTCGCGCTCGCGGCATCGCTGGCGGGGAAACTCCAGGTCACCGATCCGCTGGCGATGTCGGTGTTGTATGCCCGGCTGGGTCAGTCGCTGACCCACCTCGCCTCGACCAGCGTGCCGGCGGTATTCGTGCGTTTCGGGTTCTTCGGCGCGCAGGTCGTCATCTACGCGATCTGGGTCGTCCAGCTCCTGGCCTGACGCCGTCGTTCCCGGTGGCAGCGGCAAGCGCGCCCGTTCCGTGCACGTTCCCCGGGGCGCCGTCCATCGCTGCCGAACGCGGTCGCACTTGTTGTCGGGGGCGTCCTCGGGGCACTCTGTTTCGGAGTGACACCGAGAAGACGCGACGGCAGCTCGAAACACATGGCCGGCGGAACCGTCCGAAAGCCCGATGAAGGACGAGACCGAGCAGGCACATAGCGAAGGGCAGCAGCGACCGCGGAATACTGCGAGCCGCGAGGCGCTCCTCGAAGCCATCTCCAAGGACCACGCGCTGCTCGCGCGCCTGGATCGCGAACAGGCTGATACGCGAACCCGACTTGCGGCACTGCATGCCGAGCTGGCGTCGCGCGGCGCTGAGCCGGGGATTCGTATCACCTCCCTCTCCCGGTCGAGGCGTCAGTTCCACGGACGTCCGGGGAGTACGTGGGCTGGCTCCTCAGCGCGCAGTGCGGCGATCTCGAGGACGAGGTGATCGAGCCGCCCGTTCCTGCTGGCCTGGCGCACCTCAGCGCCTCGCTCGAGAGCCTCGTCGCGTTCCTCCGGGTTGACACGGGCCTCCTGCGGGTCGCGGCCGAGGCGAGCGCGCCGCTGGGCCGTCGCCGCGCTCGGGCCCGCACCGCCACCAGCGCCAACCGAGGCGCCTCTCGTGTAGTGCCAACGGCCGCCGTGCGCCCGCTAACCCCGTGAAAGCGCAGAGGTATGTTAGGTCAACTGTCGAAAATGAGTTAGACGGCCCCCGACCTCTCTCTCCTTACTCTCCTCTCGATCGCGCCCCGGAGAGACCGATCGGGCACGTGCCCGGGCGAGCGACCACTCTCCGCTGTGCGCCGCAGAGATCGCGCGATCGGGCACGTCGCGCACCTCCGCGCCACCACGCGAGAAAGGCGACGCCCCGACCACGTCACCGCGATCGGAGCTCCTGTTCATCACCTGGTCGCCGCGTTTGAAGCGCGGCGGGATGGCTCCCCAAGAGGAACGATAACGCAAACCGCGGGCGGGCTGGTGGCGGGGCGGCTTGAAACTGTACGTAGCAATGGGGGTTTTCTGTCATCCGGCAAGCGCCCCGCGGTGTTCGAGTCTCGCATGGACGTTCCGGACTGCACCTCTCCGGCGTTGGCCACCGTCGCCGCCCACGGGCGCGCGTCGCAGCCGTGCCGGCCTTCCGCGTTGGACTCCTGCCCCCCACCCCCGGCTCGCGCGGGCGTTCAAACGGCGGAAGTGCCGATTCCCGGAGGAGGAGATCGTTGCGATCCTGTTCCCCGCGGCAGCTGGAGCCATGCGCCGTGCTGTCACATCTATGGTTGCGTTGCAGTCATGTCAGTGCTAGCGGTGATCCATGGCGGTCCTAACCCTTCGCAACGTCGACGACGCGACGCTCGACTGGCTGCGGGTCCGGGCCGCAGCGCATGCCAGGAGTCTGAACACCGAGCTGCTCGACATTCTCGCCGTGGCGCGGACCGACGAGCTTGCCGGGAACGCGGCCCGCAACCCTTTCGCGCGCAGCTTCCGGCGGGCGCGGGCGCTCGGCGTGCGCACGCCCTCTACGTCGGCTCGGATCCTGCGGGAAGACCGCGATCGTGACCACGGGCAGCGTCGTCGTTGACGCCTCGGCCGCTGCGGCGATCCTGTTCCGCGAGCCGGACGCGCTCCGGGTTGCACCCCGGCTGTTTCGCGCCACTCGAGCCGTGGTCCCGCAGCTCTTCCACCTCGAGGTAGCGAACATCGGCCGCACCAAGGTCCGTCGGCGCGAGATCGACGAGGTGCAGGCGATAGCGCTCTTGGCCAGCATCGACTCGTGGCCGCTGGTAGTAGAAACCGTCACCTGGAAGGACGCGTGGACGGCGGCCTTAGCCTCCGGGCTCACCGTCTACGATGCGGCCTATCTGCACCTGACCATCCGACTGCGGTTGCCGCTCCTCAGCCTCGACGCGGCGCTGGTCGCCGCAGCGGGGAAGCGTGGCCGGGCATAGGCGCCATCACATCGCGACCTCGTCGACGAGGAGCCCGTAGGAGGTGATCCGCAAGATGGGGGGTCCGTAGTCGGGATAATCTGGGAAGTTTACCGAACACCCCCTTCTCAGACGTCGTCGGCCCTTTCGCGACCCCTACCACCGACCCCGCTTGACCCCTTGCCCCCTACCCCCGGCTCGCGCGGCAATGCGTACGATGTGGACACCTTCAAGTGCATGTCGCGAGCGATGACCGCTTACGAGAAGCGGGTGACGGCCGATTGCGGCCAGCTCATGCCAGCATGTCGGACCTATCGGACCGGATTCTGTCAAGACGACACGAGCGCTGCGTGCGGCGTGAGCGCGGACTGCGTCGGCCGCTCCGCCTGTGCGGGAAGATGCTTGGTCACGACGACTCGATCCTGCGACGCACCTGCGGACTGCCTCAACGGCGAGACGTGCACGTACGGCGGCCCGGAAATCCCCGCCACATTCGCGTCCGACAACCTCGCGACGGGCTCCGAATCCCGCCGCCCGCTCAACGTCTGAGCCGTAATCCTATTGGCCGGTTTTCAGGTGTCGCTCATTGGCCGGTTTGGGTGTCCACCGAGTTGGAGAGCAGCCGCGGGACCTTCGAACCCGGAGCTTGACGTCACCGCATGAAGGTGGTCCGGCGTCCCACCTGTGCCCTCCTGATGCCGGTACCGCACGGAGATCGGGCTCCGGGCTTCGTCTGGGAGTGACCTTCGTGTAGTAGCGACGCCGCTCCCAAGCCAGCTCGAGCCGGCGCAAGCGCGCTTCGAGAAAGGCGGTTGACGGGGTCACCGCAGACTACCTCTCGGTCGTCATGAAAGCGGTGGGCGTGAAGGAGCCGCCGGCCCGGCTCTCGGAGCACCTGCACGTGGTGAAAAGCGGCGAAGCGATCCTGGTGTAGGCACGGTTGCGACGTCTCGGAGCTCAGCCGAGAGATCTTCTGACGGGCTCGAGGACGCGTGCGGATTTGCGATCCCAAGAGGACTCTGGTACCAGCCCGGCCATTCGTAGCGAGGACTGTCGTAGAGAGCTTCCGGGGGCATTGACTCCACCGCGCGAGGGCGGTCCGATGTCCCGACCTGCGCCGTCCTGATGCCGGCGTCGCACGGAGATTGCGTCCCGGCTTTCGTCTGGTGGGACGCGCCGCCGACCATCAGCCGCTTGCATTCTCCTGGCGTGAGTTCTTGGCGAGCCAGACTTTACCCGAAGTGCCACCGCGCAAGAGGTTCCCTCGTTCGTGGGACGGAGGAGAGACGCCGATGAACGCTTCTCGACGTGCGGTGTACACAGCAGTCTTCGGAAGCTACGAAAGCAACCTCCCCGTCCCGCCTCCGAGCGCGGTCGACTACATCTGCTTCACGGACAACCCGGAATTCACCTCCGACCGATGGCGTGTCGAAGTCGTGGAGCCGGCATTCGACGCAGATCCGGTTCGATCTGCCAGGCATCTGAAGATCCTCGGACACCCGGTCCTCGACGACTACGCCGAGACTCTGTGGGTCGACAACCGGATCGAGCTTCTCGGCGACCCAGAGGACATGCTGGAGCGTTGGCTCAGGAACGCTGACCTGTCCATGCCGTGGCACAGCTACCGTGCGAACGTCCTGGACGAGTTCGTCGCAGTGATCGACGGTGGGTTCGACGATCCAGCGCGGGTCCAGGAACAGCTGTTGCACTACCTGCTCCATGCCCCTGAGGCGCTCCAGGAGAAGCCGTTCTGGACTGGCGTTATCGCCCGACGCGCGACGGCTGAGGTCACGAACGCGATGCACATGTGGCACGACCACGTGCTCCGCTACTCACGTCGCGACCAGCTCTCTGTCAACCTCGTCATGCGCAGGGCCGGGATCGCGGTGGAGACGCAGCCGATCGATGCGTTCCAGTCGGGTCAGCACAGGTGGCGCACCTTCGAGGAGGCTGGCCGACGAACATCCGACGAGACCCGCCGCGCTGCTGTTGCTGCGTTCTTGCCCCCTGCCGTCACCCTGAGAGAGCTGGAACGCCGATCCGAGGCGTCCGCGGTGCTCGCCCAGACGCTTCAGGAGTCCGCCGTCGGTCTCGCCCATGAGCTCGACCAGGCGGAGAACGGGCGTCAGGTCCTCGAACGAGAGATCGCCGAGGTCCGCTCAGCGTTGCAGGCCTTGCAGGACGCACGCGCGGCGGAAGCGGCAGAGTCACAGCTCGAGATCGAGGCCTTGCGGCAGCAGGTACACGCGCTCTCCTCGGCCACTGCTGATCTGGTGGCCCAGCGTGAAGCGCTCCTTGGTTCTCGGTCATGGAGGGTGACTCGCCCCCTCCGCGCGGTGTCGACGATGCTGCGTAGACGAAAGGTCGACTCGTGATCGAGGACGCAGAACACGAGGGATCGTCGCCAACGATGGAAGAGGTAGTCACTCGTGATGGCCTCCGATATGTCGTCGACCCGTCAGACGGCCGGGCTCAGGCGCTCATCGCGTCGCAAGGTGAGTTCAACGCCACATCCGTGCGCATCTTCCAGTCGCTGCTCAAGCGTCGCCGCTGGGAACTCATCCTCGACATCGGGTCGAACTACGGCGAGATGATCGCAGCCATCCCGAAGGACTTCGCAGGACGCGTGCTCGCCTTCGAACCCGATCCACGTCTGCGCCCGTTCCTCCAGCGAACCGCGGACATCAACGATGTCGACATCGAGATCCGGCCCCAAGCCATCGGCAGGGCGGACAGCCACGCCCGGTTTGTCATCGACTCTCAATGGACAGGATGCTCGTCCCTCGTCGGGGCGAACACGGCGAGCTCGACTGACGTGATCGACGTCGAGGTCCTCACTCTCGACTCGCTGCTCCGTGGGGAGACTGGGACAGCCTTGGTCAAGATCGACGTGGAGGGCGCGGAGCGCGATGTGCTGGCTGGAGGGGCGGAGTTCCTCGCCGGGCTCGATGACTGTGCGATACAGATCGAGATTCTGCACATGACTCCGGAGGAGATCGCTCGCATCGCGTCTCGGTGGAAGCTGTACTTCCTCTCGCGAACGACGCTGAAGCCCGTTCGCCTGCCTGGAGACGACACGTTGCTCGCCACGCTGTACGTCAACTCTCACCGCTTCTACCAGAACGACGCTGTCCTGCTTCCGCTCGACAACGGTGTTCCTCTGGCGATCTGATCCCCCTCGCCCTGAGTCCGTAGGTAGGATAAGCGGCCAAGTTTACCGAGCATTCTTTTATCGGACGTCCCGGCTCCCTGCTCCCCCCACCCCCGGCTGGCGCGGCGGGCGACGCTGTACTCGGTGGTCAGAAGTTCGCGGTGGCGCGCGGCGAGCTCGACGGCCAGCGCCTTGGCGAACTGCCACACCTGGTGCTGCGTCGGTCCCCGCCGAATCGGCACGTACACGTGGATGCCGCGCGAGCCGGTCGTCTTGGCGTAGCTCGGGAGTCGGAGCGTCGTGAGGGCATCGTGCACGACCAGCGCCGCGTCCCGCACGCGGTCGAATGCGGTGCCGGCGACCGGGTCCAGGTCGAAGTGCAGCACATCGGGCTGATCCGGGGCGTCGCAGCGGGAGTACCACGGATTGAGATCGATGCAGCCGAGGTTCACCACCCAGAGCAGGGCGGGCAGGTCCTGGATGAGCGGGAACGCGACGACGTTGCCGTCGCGATGCGGGATGGCGCAGGTTTCGAGCCAGGACGGGTGCGGGTGGGGGACCTGCTTCATGAAGAAGAACGGCTGGCCGGCGCCGTCGGGGTAACGACGCATGACCATGGGACGATCGCGCAGGTGCGGGAGCAGGGTGGGAGCGATGTCGACGTAGTATTGGAGGAGAGCGCCTTTGGTGATGCCGAGAGCGGGCCAGAAGAGTTTCTGGAGGTTCGTAAGCCGCACCTCGCGCGCGCCGAGGCGGACGACGGCGGTGGTGAGTTCCCGCGGAATGAGGGGGCGCCGGGGCGGCATGGAGCGCACGGTGCATCCCGCGGCGTGGGGAAGAAATCAACCGCCGGCCGTGGTCGGTAGATGGGGTGAAGCGGCTGGCCTCCACCCGCACGTGGTAGGCAGAGCCCCCACAATCCCAACGCGGTCAACGCCGCAAGCGAAGAGGAGGCCAGCCGTGGACTACATTGGCATGGACGTGCACAAGCGGGAAACC
>CAZUDO010000082.1:0-3292 GCA_964618895.1 uncultured Binatia bacterium (SeqCode) | reverse complement strand
CGCCGTGAGCGCGGGTGACGTTGCTGGCCGTCGCGCGGGGGTTAGCGGACGGGCGGGCGAGCGTGGAGGCGCCGGTCGATCGGGGAAGGGCACAGCTTGTGATGACGACGGCACGAAAGGCCGCGGAGGAAGCGGCGGATCCAGCTCCCCTGGAAGGACGGGCGGCTTTGGAGGCAACGGCGGCCGGAGTTTCTTCGCAGACGGGGATCCGGGGTTCCCAGGGCAGATCGGCACCCCTGGCGGCGCGGGCGGCAAGAGAGGCAATCCTGGCAAGCCGGGCGGAAAGGGTGAGAGCGGCGAGAACGGCTCACCCGGGCGGCCAGGAGCCGGAGGAACCAGTTCTGCAGCGGGCGCCGGAGAGATCTGGGTCGGCCGGCCGGGCGGCGACGGTGGCGTCGGCGAGCCCGGCAACGGCGGAGGCGGAGGCGGTGGCGGCGGTTCCCAGGTGGGACTCTTCGTGGATAACGGCCTCGGAAACGGCGGCGGCGGCGGAGGCGGCGGCGCAAGCGGCGGTACTGGCGCCCGTGGAGGCGGAGCGGGCGGCGGCTCCTTCAGTCTCTACCTCCTCAACTCGAAGGTCGTCGTCGAGGGCAGCTCGATCGCGTCCGGCACGGGCGGCGCCGGCGGCGGCGGTGGGGACGGCGGCTTCGGCGGCGCCGGCGGCGCCGGCGGCAAGGGCGCCACGGTCTGCACCTTCCAGATCGGCGCCGGTGGGGACGGCGGCTTCGGCGGCGCAGGCGGCCGCGGCGGAGGCGGCGGTGGCGGAGCAGGCGGACCGAGCATCGGAATCCTCAAGGCCGGGACCTCGACCGCGACCGTCGAAGACGGCTCCACGGTGAAGCCCGGCACGCCGGGCGCGGGCGGCGCCGGCGGCCGCAGCGGCCCCGGCGGCACCGGAAGAGCCGGCGAAGCCGGAATCGCGAAGCCGATCCAATGAGGCGAGGTAGGGAGAGATTGATGCCGGACCGAGAACGTCGTCGTCGCATGGCGGTGACCGGGTTTTGGTCGCTGATGCTGTCGGTGCTGGTGGCCGCGGCTGTGGTTGTCGCGGCGGCGGCTTCGCCGGATCGGAAGCCGCCGCGGATCGTGGCGGCGGCGATGCTGGACGCTGACGGCGACTCGCGGGCCGACCGAGTGCGGCTCACGTACTCCGAGCGCGTTCGCCACCAGGTCGACGGGGACGGACGCTACCCGTTCACCGTCTCGGGCTACCGGATCCGCTCGGTGGGGAAGGCGGCAGGGAAAACGCTTCTCGTCCGCCTGGTCGAACGGGCGCTGCCCGACCCGTCGGCGGCGCCCACCGTTCGTTACCGGCGCACGAGCGCGCAGCCGGTCAGAGACCAGGCCGGAAACCAGGCGCAAGGGCAGCTGTTCGCGAAGACGAAGGCGCACGGACGCACGCCGACTCCCGCCGACGCCGACGGCGACGGCACTCCGGATGCGGACGACTGCGCGCCGCGCGATGCCGCCATCCATCCGAAGGCGGCCGACATCCCAGACCTCGGTTTCGTCGACTCCAACTGCGACGGGATCGACGGCACCGAGCGAGACGCGATCTTCGTCTCGCCGGACGGGAGCGACGCGAATCCCGGCACGAAGGCGAAGCCGAAGCGCGAGCTCCAGGCTGCGATCGCGACGATCCTCGGCGGCAGCGGCCGCTACGTGCTCGTCGCCTTCGGCACGTATGCCGGAGTCAAGGTCGCCTCGTTCATCGGCATCTACGGCGGCTACGACCCCCCGAGCTGGAGACGCCGCGACCGCTTCCCGGACGGGCTCCCGCTGATCGTCGACTCCACGGTTGGCGTGCTCGCCGACGGTGCGAAGGAGGTCGTCCTCCAGCACCTGAGGATCCGGGCTGAGAACGCGGTGCCGGACGACCGAAGCACCTACGGCATCCGCGCGATCCGCTCGAGCCTGACCCTGCAGCGGGTCGCCGTGAGCGCTGGCGACGGGGCGGTCGGTGCCGCTGGCGTCAGCGGACGGGCGGGCGAGCGTGGGGGCGCCGGTCGACCAGGGGAAGGCGGAGCCTGTGATGCCACCAGCTCGGCGAGTCCCGGAGGGGGGAGGGGTGGGTCGAGCCCCGCCGGCAGGGCGGGCGGCAGCGGAGGTCGCGGCGGTCGTGGTCGGGATAAACTAAGAGACGACGGGAAGCCGGGGCAGGAAGGGCAGATCGGCACTCCGGGCGGCGCCGGCGGCAAGGGAGGGAATCCCGGCAAGCCGGGCGCAAAGGGCGCGAGCGGGGAGAACGGCGCGCCGGGGTCGGCGGGAACGGGAGGAACCAGTTCCGCAGCCGGCGGAGAGGTCTGGGTCGGCCGGCCGGGCGGCGACGGTGGCGTCGGTGAGCCCGGCAATGGCGGCGGCGGAGGAGGTGGCGGTGGTCCCCAGGTTTCACTCTTCGCGAAGGACGGAGATGGGAACGGCGGCGGCGGCGGAGGCGGCGGCGCAAGCGGCGGTACTGGCGGCCGTGGAGGCGGAGCGGGCGGCGGCTCCTTCGGCGTCTATCTCGTCAACTCGAGGATCCTCGTCGAGGACAGCTCGATCGCGGCGGGCAACGGCGGCGGCGGCGGCGGCGGCGGAGACGGCGGTCTCGGTGGAGGCGGCGGCGCGGGAGGGAAGGGCGGCAAGGTATGCACGTCCGAGATCGGCGCCGGCGGTGACGGCGGCTTCGGCGGTGCCGGCGGTCGGGGCGGGGGCGCCGGCGGCGGTGCCGGCGGACCGAGCATCGGGATCTTCAAGGCCGGGACGTCGACCGCGACCGTCAAGGGCGACTCCAACAAGGTCTCGTTCGGGACCGCGGGTGCCGGCGGTGCCGGCGGCGGCAGCGGGCGGGGCGGCGCCGGAGGCGCAGGCGCGGCCGGGATTGCGAAGCCGGTCTACCCCTAGGAGGTGACCTGCGCGACGGCGAGGCACTGAGGTGCCGCCCAAAATAGGTAGTCAGGTCCTCCCTCTAACCAAGAAACACAGACACAAGGGCCACTAGTAGTAGGTGACCTAGACGACGGCGAGGCCGACGCTCACGAAGCCAACCGCAGCCATCGAGAGCGTCGCGAGCGCGGGTGAGCGCCTGAAGCTCGAGAACGCGAGGGCGCAGAGCCCGCCTCCGATGAGTCCTCCGATGAGTCCTCCGATGTGCCCGCCGATCGAGATTCCGGGGATGAGGAACGTGATCGCAAGGTTGAACACGACGAGCCCCTCGCCTGCCCGCCGAAGACGTAGGTCTTGCGCGCCTCGAGGACGAGAGCCGCGCCGATGATTCCCCAGATCGCTCCCGACGCGCCCACCGTCAGTGCAT